>CALFNN010000093.1 GCA_937902925.1 uncultured Opitutaceae bacterium | reverse complement strand
CCGGTAGGTGTCGGATCCATCCTTGCCGTAATTGGGCGACAGGAAGTTGATCGAGGTGTAGTCATATACCCCGCGATCGGTGATCGCGACCGGTTGGTAGAGTGGGGCCGCCGGCACGCCGAACGCGCCGAAGCGGATGCCGGAGGACTCGGCGTAACGCGTGGCACCACTAAACCCGGGGGCGTTGGTGGTGCTGGTGCGGTTCTCTTCGTAAAGCTGGATGGCGCCGTTCTCGATGGTGGCGGTGGGGCGGGCGTAGAAGGTGTTGAGATTCGGCAAAAGCCCTTTCGGATAGCCCGCGGCAGTATCCAAGGCCTCGTTGCCCGCCGAAACCGCGGTGTAAGTGGTGCCGTTCAAATAACGCCAGCCGCCGGTCGGCAACCCGGTGGTCGGCGTGGCGCTATACAACGGGTTCCACACGGGCTTTCCATTGTTCATCCACTCGGAAAAGGTGTCGCGCGGCATCGTCGTGTTGGGCCGGCTGAAGACGTCGCGATACGACTCGAAGGTGCCGCGAATCGTGGTGTTCTTGAACGGCCGCGCTGTGAAGGCGGCGGTCAGCCGGTTGGTGTCGTCCTGCGACGGCTTGCGCATGAAGCCTTTTTCCTCATGCACGCCGGCGACCCGCACCGCCAGTTTGTTTTTGATGACCGGCCGGTTGAGGTCGAAGTTGGAGCGCCAGCCACCGTAGCTGTCGCCGCGCAGCGTGAGCTGCGTGGTCTCGCGCGTCAGGTTGGCTTGCGCCGTGATCAGATTCACCGTGCCCGAGCCACCGCCCAAGCCGAAGATGTTGGCGTTGGGACCGCGGCTGATCTCAATGGCATCGACATTGTAGGAATCGATCGGGATCGTGCTGCTGGCCGAAAAATTGCTGACCGCCATATTGGCGGAACCCAGGCCCCGGATGCGGTTTGACGATTGGGGATTGAGGGTTGTCGACTCGTTGTAGCCGCCCTCCAGCGAATACTCCGTGTATTGGCGCATTCCCTCGGTGTTTGCCTCGTAGGCGAAGACATCGTTGATGTCGACTGCCGCCGTATCGATTAGCTGCTGCTTGGTGACGACGGTGATGGAAGCGGCGAGATCTTCGAGCTTCGAGTTCAGGCGCGTGCCGGACATCGAGTTGGTCGCCAGATAACCGCGGTCCTGGGCTCCGCTTACCTCAAAGGGGGACATCTCGACGACGACATTGTCCTTCTCCGCGCTGGCGGATACGACGGGAGCCTGGTCGGCTTTCGCCTGGTCAGCTTGGAGTGCCGCGAGTTCGTCGGGGTCGAGTTTGCCATTCTTGTTTTTGTCATACTTGGCGAGGGTCGCGGCATCAGGGCTGGCGGCCGGTGCGGTTTGTCCGTGCGTCGTGGGAACAAATGACGCGGCGCTGAGGAGGGCGATGCACAGGCACCGCAGGGGTAGGAGTAGCCTTTGGGTTTTCATTCTGGTGATTGAGGTTTGCTTGGACGGAAACGAAAGATGTGACCGGCGCCGGGTCGGGGCAAAGCGCCCGGACGTCGCGCACGTCTGAATCGGACCATGTGCGGTGCGTTGGGGTGGGATGGATTTTCGGATTTTGGTGACCGACGACGTGGCGGCGTGAGCTTGATCTCATACACCAGCAGGCAGTCGGACATTAGCGGCGGAAATCAGAGATCGAACGTGGTCGTGAAGATGAACACCGCGGGCTCGATGATGCGGTAGGTGTTCGGCGAGCCGTCGGGATAGGCGGCCACCGCCTCCAAATGGGCCTTCCACTCTTGGAGGTTGCGGACGTTCAGTTGGAATCGGGCCCGCACCTTGTCGTGGAAGAGTCGGGTGTTGTAGGTGACGAACGCGTCGACGTAGGTGTTGGGCTTGGCGTAGATCGGGCGGTTCGGGTCATACGTCGTCGCTAGCGTGATGTCGCCGTTCACCGGGATGCCGTAATAGCCGATGGCGCCCTTGCTTTCCCAACGCAGCGAACCGCCGACATTCATATTTTTCAGGAACCGCTGTTCCGTGTATTTGGCGAGGCGGACGCTGGCGCTGGCATTGTAGTGCCACTCGCGAATTTGCGGCCGGCTCTTGCCCTGGGTGGCTATCGCGAGGTTGAGCGGAGCTTCGACGGTGCCACTGAGATAGGACGAGGGCGAGGCCGAGCCGACCGTCGGGGTGTCACCGTTGTAACCGGTGGTGAACCAAGGAGCATTCACGCGCGTGTCGATGGCCGCGAGCCAGAACGGCATGCGCTGGGCAATCCAAGGGTAGATGTGCGGCGCCATGTTGGAATCGATCGACTGCGTCTTCGTAGCATTGAGCTTCAGCGTCCAGAAACGATCTGGGTTGAAGTTCATCTCGAGTTCGTCGCCCTTGGCGGTGATATCCTGCGTTTCGCCGATCGATGTCGTGTTTAACGAGGCGACCTGAGCCGCAGTGAGCCCCATGATCTTGTAAGCGGCATCGTCGACCTGCTGAGCGGTGAAGGTCGGGTTGGCGGCTGTAATCCAATTGCGCGCCTGCCGTTGGAGGTTGACCGCGTTGGAGCCGGTTGACTTCACGATGTCCATGTTCAGGACGCGCTGGCCGAACGTGCCGTAATCGCCGTTGCGGGTGTTGATTTGGTTGGTCACGTAGCGATTGGCACGGAGCACCAGCTTGTCGTTCCAGAGATTGAGGGAGAAACCGTAGTCCTTGCCGTTGGCGGAAGGGTTGGGTAGCACCTCCATCGTGACGCTGAGCCCGGGGTTGTCCGGCGTGAAGCTGTCGGACGTGTTGTAGTGCATGTCGAGCCCGCGCAGCAGTCCGGCAAAAAAGCCCGCGCCGCCGCCGCTGTCCGCCGCGCGATCGATGCGCGACCAGCCGCGGAACGGTTTTACGACGAATCCCTTCGTGGACGTGTCGCCCATGCGCGTGGCCCACGGACTGACAAAGCCGTTCATCGCCGCGTAGTCGAATGTGTAGCCGTCGGGCATGAGCGCGGAGGTCTTTTGATACTTGTTATAGTTTTCGTCATGCCGTTTGCCTCCGGTGAAAACGACGCGGTCGGCGAGCACCGCAGCTTGCAGCACGATACCGCGGGTTTTGAGGAGATTTTCCAAACCGAAGGTGCCCGCCGTGCCTTCGGTGATGCCCGCCTCGCCGAGCGTGGCGGGGTCGGCAACCCACTGGTTGGCCAACGGATTGAACCAGTTGAACGTATAGGGACCCAACTGGTAGGCGCTGGGCGAGTAGTCGATGTTCTGGCCGTTGTTGTCGCCGACGTAGAAGTGGTAGTAGCCGCGCGTTGAGATTGGAGCGATGGGGAAGATGGGGCCGGGTGCAACCCCGCCGACACCCTGATTGGCCTTCGGCTGGCCGGCGGGAGCGTAGACGGGATTGTCGTTAATATTTACGTCGCGGAAACGGTAGGAATACGTCTTGGCCTGTTTTTCCTCCGCATAGCCCACGAGCGAATAGCGCCCGAGCCACCTGGTCCATTTCTTCTCCGTGGTGAAATCGAGCTTGTAGGCCGCCTGGGCGCGAAATGTGTCGCGGAGGTAGGGAGTGCTGGAGACAACCGGCTCGCCGGCGCCGAGATAGGGCCGGAGGAAATAGGGATTGGTCCGCCCATCGAGCAGTTTGGAATTCACGTCCACATAGAGGTAGTTGCTGTTGCCGGTGGCGGACGACTGGCCGACGATGTTCTTGTTGAAACGCGTGGCATACTCGCGATTCCAGCCCAACTGCACGGCGAGCTGCTGCCGCTCGGTGTTCAGAAAATACTGTTCAAGCTCGACGGTCGTCGTCTCGTTGTGGTCCTTGATGGAGTTGATCCCGGCGAGGTTGATCGACGACCAGTCGAAGAGCGCCTTGTCGGCGATGCCGGGCACCGTGGCAAAAAGCGGGTGGCCGGTGCGAATGGGCGGCGCGACGGTTTCCAGCAGGCGGTTGACGCCACTCTGATTGTTCGGGCCGTTCGTCGCGGTGGCGGCCGGCAGGCGGCTGATCTCCCAGAGCTTGATGCCGCCATCCACGAACAGGATCGGGTCGCTGAAATTCTGACCGCTCAGGCCGGTGGGATTGACGGTGCCGGTAACGGTCGTGACGCCGTTGACCGTGACGGCATTGGCGATGGGATCCCACGTGGGGCTACCGAGGCTCTTCCAATACGAAACCGCATCACGCGGCGTAATGGTGTTGGCGCGCGTGCCGTAAAAATCGTAGGCTTGGAATGAAGCGCGCACCGACGTGTTCTTGAATGGCTGGGCCCGGAGCATGAGGCTGTAGCGCCGCGTGGTCGCGCCCGACGGCTTCTCGTTATACCCGTCGTGCTGGTAGACGATGCTGGCGCGGAGGGCGATTTTGCCTTTGATGAGCGGCCGGTTGACGTCGAGCGAGGTGCGGTAACCGCTCAGGCTGTCCACGCGAACCTCCGCGGTCGTCGTCTCGCGATTGAGCGCGGCACTCGCGGCGATCATATTCACGGTGCCGGCACCCCCACCCAGGCCGAAGATGTTGGAATTCGGCCCGCGACTGATCTCGACGCTGTCGATAGAGATCGGATCGACCGGCACGCGACCGCTGGTGGCGAAGTTGTTGAGTGCGATGTTGGCCGCGCCGACCCCGCGGATGCGGTTCGCGCCCTGGGGGTTGTTTTGAATGTTGTCGATGACCATGCCATTGCGGTCGATCGTGAAGTCGGTGTAGTTGCCCGTTCCCTCGGTGCTGGCCTCGTAGTTGAAGATGTCGTTGATATCGAGCATCGCGAAATCCGACATCTGCTGCTTCGTGACGACTGAGATTGCGGAACCCAGATCCTCAATCTTGGCGTTGAGGCGGGTGCCCGACATCGTGTTGGCGGCGTAGTAGCCGTTGTTCGCCTCCCTCACTTCGAAGGGCGAAAGCGTGATGGTTTCGTCGCTCGCGGTCGCGCTCGCCACGGGCGCGTTGGCCGCCCTGGCGTTGTCGGCCTGCATCGCAGCGAGTTCGTCGGGATCGAGTTTCCCGTTCTTGTTCAAGTCATATTTGGCCAAAACCGCGGCGTCGGCCGCCGGCACGACTTGCGCCGGACAGGATAATGTGGCGAGACAAGCGAAGGCCGGGAGCAGAATCCATCGCGCCATTCGGAAGAGGGTATTTTCGGAGGAGTTCATACGATTTTGATCTTGGGGTGCTGGTCACTAGGGGCAGGCGAGCGTCGCTGCTGCCCTGATCGCTTTCACAGCATCACGGGGATGCGTGTAAGACCGATGCGCCCACCTGCTAAAGCGTGGGATGCGCTGCCAGTATTGCAGCTAGCCCACGCACGCGCCATCCCATGTTCCGGTTAGACGTGACTACGGGATTGCGGAAGTGGCCCGCGCTCCCAGCGTGGGGTTTGCGTAAAACTCGATATGGTCCGTCTGATGGATTTTCCGATCAGTGTTCGCTTGCCTCGAACGGCGGCGCGAGCCGCCCGCGTGGCGCTGCTTTGCCTGAGCGTGGTCGTGAACGGAAGCGCGGCGGACGAGCGAAACTTTCACGTGCGGATGTGGACAACCGACGACGGCCTGCCCCACAATAGCGCGAGTGGCGTCATGCAGGATTCCGCCGGCTTTATTTGGCTGGCAACCGTGGGCGGCCTCGCCCGGTTCGACGGACGGGAGTTTCGCGAGATGCGTCCACCCGCGGAATACCGGGCGCTCGGCCTCAATATCCACGGGCTGGCCGAAGAACGCCCGGGCACGTTGCTCGTGCTGCCTACCGGTGGCACGGTCCTGCGCCTCACCGGATCCACCTGGAGCGTTCACCCCGCGACATCGGTCTTGGCCGACCTGCACGAGACGCCGGTCGACGTGCACGTCGATGCCAGAGGTAACGTTTGGATTACTACTGCCGCGGGACGGCTCCTGCGCTGGTCGGCCGATGGCCAGAGCAAGATGTTTGGCCCTGATGAGGGTATCGTATCGCGCTCGAGAAGCATCACGCTCGCCGACGATGTCGCGGGCGGCGTGTGGATTGCGGCGGATTTCTTGTCATCGGTGGATGCGAATGGGGTGTTGAAGCGACACGAATTGGGGTCGATCGAACCGCGGTTGGTCGCGTCCGGTCGCAACGGGCGGATTTGGGCGTGGACGGATCGGCACCTGCTCCAACTCGAAAGTGGTCGCGTCGTCCGCGAATTCGACGTGCCTTTGCCCGCGGGCGTCGGATCCGTCCGGCACCTATTCGAGGACAGCACCGGGACGATCTGGATCGCGACGAGTCGGCAAGGCTTGTTTTGTTACGCGGAGGGACACGTGACACGCGTGGGCGCGTTTTCATCCGTCTTGTTCGTCACGGAAGATCGCGAGGGCAATATTTGGATCGCGACGGACGGCAACGGCGTCGGCCAGCTCCGCGAAAAAAACTATCGTGTCTTCAACACCGCGAACGGCCTGGCCCAGGATGTCGTCAGCTCGATTTGCGAGGATCTCAACGGGCACGTGTGGCTCGCCAACCGCTCGGGTGGATTGGTGGAGATTGGCCCGGATGGCCTGGCGCAGCGCCGGGGGCCGACTGGCCCGCTAGCCTTCGCCAATGCGATCTGCGCGGATGCCAAAAACCGCCTTTGGTTCGGCGGCGGGCGCAACGGGCTCCTGCGCTGGGATCCGGAAAAACCGGACGCCTTGGTGCAGTTGCCCGCCCCGCAAACGAATTTGCACCTTCTCTTCCGCGCGAAAAATGGAGACCTGTGGTTTGCCGGCGACCCCGGCCTGGTCGGCTTTTATCGCGGTGACGACTTGCACACGCTCACGGCTGCGGACGGCTTCGTGCCGCAAGAGATCCGCGCCATTGCACAGGATCGCGCGGGTGACATCTGGCTCGGCGGGCGCAGCGGCGAGTTGCTGCGCTGGGATGGCCGGCGAATCGAGCGATTTGATGCCCCACGCGGTTTTCCGCCCGAACTGATTCACGCGATTTGGGTCGATGCTTCGGACCATCTCTGGATCGGCACGGCGGGTGGACTCGTTTTGAAGGACAACGATCATTTCCGCGTCCTCACGACGGCGAACGGCTTGGCCGACGACATCATCCAGCAAATTCTCGAGGACGACCAGGGGTGCCTTTGGTTTGCCGCGCGGCGCGGGCTTTTCTACGCCAGGACGTCCGACTTGCTCGCGACGGCGCGGGGCGAAAATCCGCGAGTCGAATCACACCGGCTCGGACCCAGCGAGGGTCTCGTCGGCTTGAGCCCGACCGCCAACTACCAACCGGCAGCATGCAAAACTCGCGATGGACGGCTTTGGTTTGCCACGGCGCAAGGAGCGGTCGCCGTTGATCCTGCGCGCCTGCCGCGGAACCTGCCGCCGCCACCGCTGCTGATCGATGAAGTGCACCTTGACGGACGGCTGCTGCCGCTTGGTGCCGCGATGCGAATTCCTTCGGGCCAACACCGCATTCAATTTCGCTTTGCCGCGCTGAGTTACACCGCCCCCGAAAGTGTGATTCTCCGCCATCAGCTCGAAGGAGCGGATCCGCAGTGGATCGATACCGGAAGTGACCGCATGGCGAGTTATACGAACCTGCCACCGAAGGCTTACCGCCTTCGGGTCATTGCGCGCAACAGCGCCGGCCGCTGGAACGACGAGGGAGCAACGCTGGCCTTCACTGTGGTGCCGGCTTGGTGGGAAACGCTGGGCTTTCGTCTCGGCGCCGTCGCATTGCTGACAGGAGTCACGGCGTTGCTCGCGCGCTCAATTGCGCAACGCCGGTTGAGCCATCGATTGCTGCGACTCGAGCAGGAGCATGCCTTGGAGAAGGAGCGCGTGCGCATCGCCCGTGATCTTCACGATGATCTTGGAGCTCGTCTGACGGAGGTCGGACTTCTTGCCGAACGCCTCATCGCGGACTCACCGAGTGACATTGCTCCTCAGCTCTCCGGGCTCGCTCGGCGAACGCGACGGCTCGCAACCGAGTTGTCCAGCATCGTCTGGACGATGAATGCCGCCAATTCCTCGCTCGATCGCCTCGCCGGGTTTTTGCGGCGCTTCGCCGAACGTGTATTTCGCGATACGGGCATCTCCTGTGTCGTGACCGGGGTCGACGCGATTCCCGCCATCCCACTGCCCCCCGATCCCCAGCATCAGTTACTGGCGGCGGCAAAAGAAGCGATGAACAACATCCTGAAGCACGCCCGGGCCACTGAAGCGTGCCTCGAGATGCACTACACCGACGGAGTGTTCGAGCTGCGGATAATCGACAATGGTGCTGGCTTTACGGCTGATGCCGCTTCGATGCCCGAAGGGAATGGCCTGCGTAACCTGCACACGCGAATGGCAGAAATCGGTGGCACTTTGGAAATAACCAGCGGGCCGGGAATGGGAACAAAGGTGATCTTCCGACTCCCCTGCCCATCACGAGATTCAATCACCTGACTCTCGATGCATACGACGATAGCGATCGTGGAGGACGACGAAGGCATTTGCGAAGAGCTGAAGCACCTCATTGCGCGCGCCGAGGATCTCACCTGTGTCTGCATCTGTCGCAACACGGAGTCGGCCGTCCGACGGATTCCGTCGATCTGCCCGGACGTAATCATTATGGATATTCGCCTGCCCGATGGTTCCGGCATCGACTGCACCGCGCGTCTGAAACGACTGCTGCCTGATACCCAAATCCTGATGTTCACCATCAACGATGACACCGATCAAATCGTCAAAGCGCTGGAAGCGGGAGCCTCCGGTTATCTCTTAAAGGACACGGGATCGGCTGAGATCCTCACGTCGATTCGAGAGGTGCGCAACCAAGGTGCGCCGATGAGCCGGGAAGTCGCCCGGAAGCTGATTGAGTCGTTTCACCGCAATCCGGTGCGGAGCGATTCGGCGGACCCGTTGACTCCACGGGAAGAGGAAATCCTGCGACGGTTGAGCGAAGGACTGCTTTACAAGGAAATCGGCGAACGCCTAGGGATCAAGATCGACACAGTTGGCACGCACATCAAGAGCATCTACCGCAAACTACATGTGCGCTCGCGCACCGAAGCGGTGATGAAATACCGACGGTGATCGTGAAGGGCGATGTCGCGGCTGTGGAGGCGGCCGTGGACGCCGGCGCCCAAGCGGTGGGCAACTTTGGCAGGCTCGTGACCGCACATGTCATCGCGAGGCCACATGGCGATCTGGTCGCGCGGTTGCCGAAGTGACGCAGTGCTCGGCGACGGCCTACTTTGGGCGCGCGCCCGGCTCCGCTTGCTCGATCGGCGTCACCGGATCGATTCCCATCCAGCACAGTCCGCCGAGCACGTAGATGGCCGCCGAGATAGCAAAGGTAAGCGTCCAGTTGTGATTCATGTATTGGAGGATGTAGCCGACGACGATCGGGCCGGTCGCGCCGCCGATCTGGCCGGCCATGTTCATGGTGCCGGAAATGGTGCCGGCATATTTTCCGCCCACGTCCATGGCCGTGCGCCAGCAGACGGGCAAAGTGAGATCGAGTGAGAAGCTGGCGAGGCCCATCGCCACCATCGCCCAGACCGGGTCAGCGATGCGCGGCGAGAGCAGCAGCATGGCCGCAGCTCCGCCATAACCGACAAACGCCAAGCCCCGGCGGACACGGGCGAGCGCGAAGCCGCGCCGCACGAGCCAGCCGGCGAACCAGCCGGAAAAAATGCAGGCGAACCCGCCGAAGAAAAGCGGAATGCCGGCCAGCAGTGCGCCCTTTTGCAGTTCGAGTCCGCGCGCCTCTTTCACGTAGGTCGGCAGCCACGTGATGTAGAAATACCAGCCGTAGCCGAAACAGAAATATTGCATGAACAACAGCCACACCGTGCGCGAGCGCAGGATTTTTGACCACGGAACTTGCGGGCGCGCGGTGGCTGCCGGGCGCCCTTCGCTCAACAATGCCAGCTCCGCCGCATTCACGCTCGGGTGGTCGCGCGGGTGATCGCGAAACCACCAGTAGAAAACAATCGCCCACACGACGCCGGGGACGGCGAACACCGCGAAGGCCCATCGCCATCCCACCAGGGAGATAACCCACACGACCAGCAGTGGCGTGACGGCCCCGCCCCAGCGTGTGCACAGCCACATGACACTGACGGCCCGGTTGCGCTCGGGCGCCGGCAACCAGTTGGTGAACGCCTTGGCTAAATTGGGAAAGGCGCCGGCTTCACCCGCGCCGAAAAGAAACTGCGTGACCATCAACGAGGCCAGGTTCCAAGCGCGTCCGGTGGCGGCGGTGAAGAACGACCACAGGAGCACCACGCGGAGGAGCACCTTGCGCGGACCGATCTTGTCGCCAAGCCAGCCCCCCGGAATCTCGAACAGGGCATAGGCGATGGTAAACGCCGCAAAGACGTAGCCCATCTGCACGCTGGTCAGACTCAAGTCCGCGGCGATGGAGACTTTGGCCTGCGACATGCAAACGCGGTCGATGTAAGTGATGACGGCCAGCGTCGCGGCAAACGCCAGCACCCAATGGCGCGCGCGAGTCGGTTGCAGGGCCGCACCGACTGGAGGCGGGGGAGTCGGTGTTGCGTTCATGAGGACCGGGGCATGGGGTGGCGGGGGTTTTGTGGCCAGTGGCCGGCGATTGTGGCGGACAGGCAACCGCGGCGAAAAAACTCGCGGCGAGAATAGTTGCGACCGGCCATGCGGCCAGAGTATTTCGCCGCAACTGCGGCGCGACTACAGTTCGCGTTTGCTCTCACGGGTTTTCGGGGAGGGCGAAGGACAGGATGTTCGCCCCGGAAGCGATCGCGACGTATTGCCTGCCATTGACGCTGTAAGTCATCGGCGAGGCCTTGATCGGGCGGTTCGCCTCGAAGTGCCAGAGATACTTGCCGGTCCTGGCATCGACGGCGGCGAATCCCCCGCTGCTTTCGCCGAAGAAGAGCAAGCCGCCCGCGGTGGACAGAACGCCCGAGTAGTTTGCCTGCACCGGTCCGGGCAGGTCGATTTGCCAGACAGCCTTGCCCGTTTCGATGTCGAAAGCGCGAAGGATTTTTTGCGCCGGATCGACGGGATTGCTATATCGGCCGAATCCGCCTTCGTCCGCCTTACGATAGATGGTGTAGTCTTCCACGGTCATCACATAATAAAGCCGCGTCGCCGGGTTGTAGGCGGTGGAATACCAATTCGTGGCACCGCGCACGGCCGGGGCAGTTTTCACTCCCTGCGCGGTCGTTTCGTTGTTGGGCAGAAGCCGGGGAGTCCAATCCTCCTCGTTGATTCCGCTCGCCCACGTGAGCTTGTCCACCATGCGGTTGGCCAGCAGCGGCTGGCCGACCTTTCGGTCCAACACGTAGAGGAAGCCGTTGCGGTTGGCGTGGAGCAGGAGCTGCCGGTCCTGCCCTTTCCACTTTTCGTTTATCAGGACGATCGGCTGGTTCGCATCCCAATCATGCAGATCGTGCGGGGTGAACTGATAATACCACAGCAGCCGCCCGGTCCTCAGGTCGATCGCGAGATCGCTGTTCGTGTAGAGATTGGTGCCGAGCCGTTCGTCGCCATCCGTGTCCGGGTGGGGATTGCCCACGGCCCAATAGACGGTGTTTGATTCCACGTCGGCGCTCCCGCTGAGCCACGTCGCGCCTCCGCCGAGCGCGAGGGCCGCGCCCTTCCAGGTTTCCGCGGTGGGCTCGCCCGGCTGCGGAATCGTCCACAGTTTCCACACGAGCTCTCCCGTCGTGGCCTTGAAGGCGGCCACGAAGCCGCGAATCCCGTCGTCGCCGCCGCTGACCCCCGTGATGACGAGATCGCCCACCACGAGCGGCGCGGCCGTGCCGCCGTAGCGCCCTTGGTCGCCGGGCGTGTAGGCAAACACGTCCCAGCGCAGCGCGCCTGTCAGGCGATCCAGGGCGAGCAGATGGGCATCGTCGGTCAGGTAGAAGACGCGATCACCAAGGACGGCGACCCCGCGGTTGACGCCGATCGCAGCATCGCTCGAAATCGTGGCGCCGACACTCTTGGGCCGTTCGTATCGCCAGATCTCGCGCCCGGTCCGTGCGCTCAGGGCATAGACCTGATTGTTGCCGGTGACGAACATCACGCCGTTCGTCACGATCGGGGTCGTCTCCAGGCCGAAGAATGGAATGGTGTAGGTCCACTGCAGTTGCATCTTCGAGACATTCTGCAGATTGATTTGGTCGAGAACGCTGTGGCGGTTTCCATCCAGCCTGCCGTTGTAGGTCGGCCAGTCGCCTATCTTCGGGTGCTCGATGGCGTCGATCTGCGCTGGCGTGACCGGCGCCTGCGGTTCGGTCAGAGGCCCCACGCCGATCCCCGTTTGGTGGCTCAGGAAGGCGAGGAGATCGCGCCGCTCGTCGTCCGTTCCCGCAAAAGCAGGCATCGCGGAGTTCTTGTCCGAAGTCAGCGTGCGGTATTCGGTATCTGCCAGCAGGTGCAGTTTTCCCTCGTCGGACTGCAGGACCAGATCGTGGCTGCCGCGGGCACGGGCGAATCCACGCAACGTGGTTCCGTCATTCATAGTCACGGTCACCATTTCATATCCAGTAGTGATGCGGGCGCCGGGATCCACGAGCGATTGCGTCAGGTCCGGGAGGCGCAACCTTCGGCCGACGTCGGAAAGATTCGGTCCGTTCGAGCTGCCCAGACCGTTGGCCATGTGGCAGGTGGCGCACTGCGCGCTGCCAAAGAACAGGCGCTCGCCGGTCTGCGGACTGCCCGGAACGGCCGTCCGCGGTGCCGGCGCATTAATGAGCCGGATGTAATGGGCGAGGGCCTCAATATCTTCCCGAGGCAGCGGGAACGCGGGCATCTTGCCTTTTCCCTTCAGAATGATGTCGGCGATCTCGCTCTCGGACAGATTGCGGAGCTGGCTGTTGTTGACCAGTGGAGCCGCGCGGTCCGTGCCGCGTGCATCGTTACCATGACAAAGCGAGCAGACTTGGACAAACGCCCGCGGGACCTCTATCCCCTCCGGCCCAAGTGCGCCCAACCGCGGACGGTCCGCCGCTTGCGACCAGGCGGAGTTCACCGCTAGGCTCAAAGCGATCCCCAAGCCCTTCAGGCGGCTCGCGGACCACTGGGTTGACGGGACAAAATCGGTCGCGAGGAGATTTCTCGGAGAGCGTCGGGGGCAGTGGGATTTCATAGGGGGGCGACCGGGCGCACGTCTGGCGGGCAATCGTGGGCTCAGTTCGGCTTGTCGGTTGGAGCTGAGGTAAGGCTGAGGCCGGGCAAGGAGGGGGAAATATTCCGGCCCGGCAATGTTGAATTCAGACATAACACGAATTCGCTCGCGAGCCCGCCGCACCGAATTTCGAACAGGGCATAGGCGATGGTGAACGCGGCAAAAACGTAGCCCATCGGCACGCTGGATAAACCCACGTCGGCCGCAATGGAGCCCTTGGTCCGCGACACGCAGACGCGGTCTGTATAAGTGATGACGGCCAGCGTGGCCGCGAACGCGAGCACCCAAGGCCGGGCACCGGTCGGCTGCAGGGTAGGGAGAAGCGGAGTCGCACTCAGGGAGGCGGGGCAGAAAGAGGGTAACAGCTCAGGAATGAAAGGCTGCCGAAACGACAACGACAGTCAGCCAAGCTCAAGGCCGAGCGGCGAGGGTAAGAGCAACGAGGAATGGCTCCAGCTAATTTCCACGGGCGGTCGGAAAAATAAATCGGACCGTCCCATTCTTTTTTCCGTCTTGCAGGCAGACGTCGCAAATACTCAAAACTGCGCACCCCCATTAGAGCGCGACTCCGCGTGCGAGCGCAGTCGAACAGATTCTTTCAGAACAACCCCAGGAGATCCTACCATGTCGAATCGCAACTTGTCCCGCCGTGAATTCCTCGGCGCTTCCGCCATCGGTGCAGTCGCGGGAGCGTCGATGTTGGTCAACCCCGCCCGCGCCGCCGCCGAGGCGATCGGAGGCAAGCCCGCCGATTTGCCCGACCTCACGATCAAGGAGGTCAAAATGTATGTCACCAATCTCGGTGACATCCGCCGCATCAACAGCTCGGAAGGCGGCGAGATCGTCTCGATCGTGACGGCCAGTGGCGTCGAGGGAAACTACACGCTCGGCAATCGTTCGAGCGGCGCCGGCTGGCTGGAATACGCCAAGGCCGTGTGCCTCGGCAAGAACGTGCTCGATCTGTTGCCGACGGTGACGACGCGGCAGCCACGGCGCGGCTTTGGCGGTGGCGGTCGCGGTGGCGGCGGCGGCGATGCGCGCATCGGTCCGAATGTCGCTCCGCGAGGCGGCGGCGCCGGCCGCGGTGGGCGCGGCCCAGCCGGATTCATTGGCGGCTTCGCCTACCCCAACGGCCGGCTTCTGACCCAGGCATCCGATGCCGACATTCACAACTCGATCATCGAGGTGGCGCTCTGGGACATCCTCGGCAAGGCGGTGAACCGGCCGATCTACAAGCTGCTCGGCGGCACGAAGGATCGGGTGTTGGCCTACGCGAGTTCGCTGCACCTGGCCAACGTCGAGGATTTCGCACCAGAAGCCGTGAAGGCGAAAAGCGAGGGCTTCCGTGGCTACAAGATCCATCCCGGCGGCGGCCAGCATGCGTCGGGCGGGGAGATTCCGGCGTATCTCGGGCACATCGAGGAGATCAAGACGGTGCGCAAGGCGGTCGGCGAGGACTTCACGCTCCTGTTCGATCCTGTGCAGCGCTACAACGTCTTCGAGGCGCTGAAGGTCGGCCACACGTTGGAGGAAACCGGCTACGTTTCGTTCGAGGATCCGATCCCCTCGACAGACATCGAGGGGCTCATCGAGCTGCGCCAGAAACTGGACGTGCCGATCGAGGTCGGCGAATTCCTCTACACGATTCAGGCTTTTGCCGAATACATTAGCCGCGGCGCGATGGATGTCGTCCGGTTGATCGGCGACAACGTGGGTGGCATCAGCGGCTCGATGCGAATCGCGCAGCTCGCCGAGGCCTTCGGCATGCCGTGCACGCCGCACAACTGGGGCAACGGCTTCGACCTCGCGATGCAGTTCCAGATCGAGCTGGCGATGCCCAACTGCTTCTGGTTCGAGATGCCCTATCCGCAGACGCTGACGGACCGCGTCTATCTCAAGGATCAATTCCGCATCGACAAGGAGGGCTACGTGCATGCCCCGACCGCGCCCGGCCTCGGCTGCGTGCTCGACCGCGACGCGATGGAAAAAGTGCTCATCCGGATCGACCGCTGAGCCCCCGGCCAAAGAGAAACACTCAAGAAAAATAAATCCATGAACCCCAATTCACAGCCATCCGTTCGATCCACCGCATTTCCCCGGCGGGATTTCCTACAATACTTGGGCGCGGGCACCCTGGGCCTCGCGCTGACCGGCATCGGTTCCGTGCGCGCCGCGGAACCGAGCGCTCCGGCCAAAGCGGCACCGATACCGGGCCACGGTCGGAAACAGTTGCGCGGCCTCTTCCCCATCGGATCGACGCCGTTTATGGAAGGCGACAAACTCGACGTCGAGTCGCTGGCGGCGCAGGTGTCGTTCTGCAATCGGGGTGGCGTGCACGGTTTCGTCTGGCCGCAAATTGCGAGCGGCTGGACAACCCTCACCGAGGCGGAACGCATGGCCGGCACCGAGGCCATCCTCGCGGCTGGCCGGGGCGGCGCCACCACCCTCGTCGTCGGCGTGCAGTCGAAGACCGGCGACATGAAGGAGGTCGAACGCTACGCCAGGCACGCAGCCGAGAACGGCGCCGACGCCATCGTATCCCTGCCGCCCCCGGGCGTCTCCGACGAAAAGGTCCTGTTGGATTATTACCAGCAGGTCGGGAAGATGACCGCGCTTCCGCTGTTCGTGCAGACGCAGGAAAATATGAGCGTGGATTTGGTCGTCGAAATCTTCAAGACGGTCCCGACCGTGCGGCAGGTGAAGGACGAAGCGGCTGCCGGCGGCGGCCCCTTGCAGCGCATCGCCGAGATCCGCCGGCGGACCAACGACGAGATGAAGGTGTTTTCCGGGCAAGGCGTGCGGACGATGATCAACGAGATGGAACTCGGATTCTCCGGCCATTGCCCGGTCGTTGCCCTGGCCGATGTCTATGCCGCCGCCTTCGACCTGTGGCACGCCGGCCGACGGCAGGAGGCTTTCGACATGTTTGGCCGCATCCTCGCCTTCAATAGTCTTGGCACCACTGGCCGCGACAGCGTTTTGATTGCCCGCGGCGTCTTCAAACCCACGGTCACGTCGCGCAACGCCCCGCCCGCCATGGGAGTCGAAGTCGCCGGGGAGCCGGCGGCAGGCGGTGGACGCGGCAGGCGAGGCGGTGGCGGCGGAGCTGCGCCTGGCGGTCCGCGCCTTGACGACAAAGGAATCCGCGACGCCCTTAACAACTACCTGAAGCCCTACTTGAGGGCGTAGATAGGGCACTGACAGTCCACGATCAACAAGAGAATCTCATGCTTGAACGCACTCTTTCGCGACGCCAGTTCCTTGGCACGACGGCGCTCGGTGCGGTCGCCGGAGTTTCCGTCCTGACCAACCCGGCACGCGCCGCCGCTGAGGCGGTCGGAGCCAAAGCAGCCGACTTGCCCGATCTCACGATCAAGGAGGTGAAGGTCTACGTGCTGGACCGCCGGCGCAACCCCGCCGCTCCGCCGACGATCGATGGGAACAGCCCGCGCGGGCAGGGGGTCGCCGCGGCGCTCTACGGCGGGTTCACGCGGATTACCTCGATCGTCACGAACAGCGGCCTCGAGGGTAACTACACGCTCGGCGACCGGTATTGGCATCCCAATTGGAGCAACCTCGGCTGGCTGGAATTCGCGAAGGGAGCGTGCGTTGGTCGCAGCGTGCTCGATCTGCCGTCGCTCACCTCGCAATGGACTCCGGAGAAGCGGCGTCTTGGACAAAGCTCCTACGCCTCCGCGATCGACAACTGCCTCTGGGATATTCTGGGCAAGGCGGTCGGCCTGCCGGTCTACCGCATCCTCGGCGCCTATCGCACCAAGGTGATGGCGTATGCCAGCACGCAGCACCACGCCACCGTCGAACAGTTCGTGCAGGAGGTGCAGCTGATCAAGACGCAGGGGTTCAAGGCCTACAAGATCCACCCGCCCTCGCCGAATGGCGGCCACGACTACAAACTGGACATCGAGGTTTGCCGCGCCGTGCGCAAGGCCGCGGGCGACGACTTCACCTTGATGATGGATCCGGTCGGCGTTTACACCCGCGAGGAGGCAATCAAGGTCGGCCGGGCCATTCAGGACCTGGGCTACATTTTCTACGAGGATCCGCTGCCGACGAAGGACATCGAAGGATTGGCGGAACTTTGCCACGACCTCGACATTCCGGTTCACATCGGCGAGTTCCTGACCTCGATCTATGACTATCCGGAATATATCCGGCGCGGCGCCGTCGATGGCGTCCGGTTCATCGTCGACAACGTCGGCGGCATCACCGGCGGGTTGAAGTTGGGACACCTGGCGGAGTGCTTCGAGCTGGAATGCGCGCCGCACAACTGGGGCGAGGGGTTCGACCACGCGGTGCATTTTCACCTCGAGCTCGCCATGCCGAATAATCGCTGGTTCGAGATGACGGTGCCGCAGGGCGCGTCCGACCGCCCCTACATGAAGGACAAGTTCCGGATTGATGCCGACGGCTACGTTCAGGCGCCGACCAAACCGGGGCTCGGCTACGAAATCGACCGCGATGCGCTCGACAAGATGACCGCGCGTATCGAGCGCTAAACCGCAGACGCCATTCGCAAGCCGGAGAACAACCTATGGACCACAAACCGCGTATGACTCGTCGGCGATTCATGCAGTGCGCTGGCGTCGGACTGGCGGCCTCGATGCTGCCGCGAACTGCAACCGCGGCGACGCCCCTGGTCGCGACGGGCGAGTTCCGCCGCGGCGGCATGGTGTATCGCCCGCTGGGGAAGACAGGGTTGAACGTCTCACTGCTGGCCTTCGGGTCGCACACGGATCGCGCCTACAAACTGCGTGGCGGCATCAGAAATGTCCTCAATGCCGAGGGTCAGACGCGTCGCGACCGGCAGATTTCCCTGGCGATGGACCTCGGCGTAAATCTTCTCGATGTCTACGAACACGAGGGCCAGTGGGAGCCGCTGGCGAAGCTCATCAAACCGAAACGCGACAAGGTCCTCGTCGCCGGCGCCTACGACAACCCGGAGTTCATCGGGCAGAACATTGACCGGCTGGCAAGGCTCTATGGCGGATACATCGATCTCTATCGCATTCGCAGCGAGACGGTGACGTTCGACTACAAGCTGCTGGAGCAATGGGACGTGCTTCGTCGCGCCAAGGAGGCGGGAAAGATCCGCGCCATCGGTATTGCCTGCCATCTGGAAGGGCCGATGATGACCGCGCTGAAGGAGCTCGAAGGCTTGGACTACCTGATGCTCCCCTATAATTTCATTCACGCGAAGGCGGACTACAGCCAGTTCCTCCCCGCCGCCGTTGAACGCGGCATCGGGCTGATCGGCATCAAGGCGCTCGCCGCCGGTTCGATTGTCGGCCTCGACCCGCGGTTGAAGTCGGACTCCAACCCGGAGAACTCCCGCTTCATGCTCTTCAACTCGACGCCGGGCTCCCGGGCGATCCTGCCCGCGGCCGTTGCCGAATTGGCCAAGAGCTTGAACCAACTGCCGGATGAGAGCCTGCCGCAGGCCGCCATGCGCTACGTCTACTCGAAGCCGTTTCTGAGCTGCACGATGGCCGGGATGGTCAACGACCAGTTCGTCAGGGACAACTGCGCCGCGATCACGCGCTACGACCAGATGACCCGCGACGAACACGCGGCGCTGGATTCGGCCAGGAAGCTCACGCGGCTGGCTGGACTGGGCTGGCTCCCTGAAAACTACCAATGGCTGGAGGAACAATGGCGCGTCTAAACGCTTCGGTTTTCGCCTGGGCCCTGGCCTGCTGGATTCCGGTTTCGTTGCTCGGCCAGCAGGGACAGCGGCAGGAGTTGGTCAGCGCCGGCGTCTGCGGCCGGTGCCACGTCAGCTCCGCGCTCGAGTGGGGCCTCTCGAAACACAGCACGCTCGCGCAGCGAAACGCGCGGCAACCCAACTGCGTCGGCTGCCACGGCGAAAGCCGCGATCATGTGATCGACGAGCAAAACACGGCCAAGCCTGACCGCTTGGTCCATGGCGACGCGATCGCGTCGTTGTGTGTCGAGTGCCATCGGCGCGGCTGCCCGAAGACGCAGGAAGTGAAAAACTGCCAAACCTGCCATCATGTTCATGCGCTGGTAAATCCCACGCTCGATGCCGGCACCATCGCGAAACGGGCGAGCGATCTCGCCGGGCTGATGGAGTCCTCCCGGGGGCATCTGGCCGAAGGCGAGCGGTTGGCGCAACAGGCTAAATGGGAGCCCGCGCGCAACGCCTTTGCCGCCGCGCTCAAGGACAACCCCGGCAGCGACCGCGCCAAGGCCGGGCTGCTCATGGCCACCCGGCGGCTCAATCCCGGCATCAGCGGCTTCAAAATCGTCGGCAACCAATTCGACGCCCCGTCCGGCCTGCCGAAGGAAATCGTGCTGGAAGGGCTGAACCTCGCCATGGTGCTGGTTCCCGGAGGCAATATTGATCTGGGTTCGGATAAACGGCTGGACACCACGCCGGTTCATAACGTCTCCGTCGCGCCATTCTATTTGGCCAAGTGTGAAATGACCCAGGCGCAATGGCGCGCGCTCGTGGCCTCGAATCCGAGCCTCTATCAGGGGGAGAAATTTCCGCAGGCCGATCAGATGCCGGTCGAGCAGGTATCGTGGGACGACTGCCAGTCGATGCTCGCGCAGATCAACCAGAAGGTGCGCGGCGGGCTGTTTCGGCTGCCGACCGAGGCCGAGTGGGAATACGCCGCCCGTGGCGGCTCGAGCGCTGTGTTCGACGCCACCAAGACTTCAACGGGAGCCTGGCTGCGCGAGAATTCCCCCAACGCTGCGTTCACGGCCAGTTCCGGGGTTACGCCGGCCGCCGCGGCGGCGCGCGGGGCCATGCAGGATGTAGAGGCGGCAAAGCTGGCCGCGCCCAACAACTACGCGCCTCACCCGGTTGGCACCTCGAAGCCGACTCAATGGGGGCTCTATGACATGGAGGGTAACGTCGCGGAGTGGTGTTCGAGTCTTTACCAACCCTATCCCTACAATGTTGCCGACGGACGCGAATCCGCCAGCGCTCCCGGCCTGCGCGTCCTGCGTGGTGGCAATTTCACGGATGCCGCCGAATCCGCCGACCCGACATTGCGCCACTCGGATCGTCCCAACCGCAAGCTGCGCTGGAACGGGGTGAGGTTGGCCTTCAGTCCGCCCGGCGTTTAGGAATCTCAGGTGAGTTGCTGCTGGGCGGCGGTCCGTTTCACCCACTTGTAGCACTTGACGGAGTTCCGCCAGAAATACTTTTCGGCCGCCAGTCGCCCTTGGCCGTGAAATACTCTTGGACGATCTTAAATCCGACGGGGAAGGGCAGCCACTGATCGCCGTTCGGCCAGTCGCTCCCGTAGAGCACGCGGTCGATGCCGAAGACGTCGAGAATCTCGTCTAGCCGCGGGCGGTCGAATTCGAGGTCCGTGGGAATCTTGTCGTCCACCCGGCGCAGCACTTCTGACCCCTTCACGTAGATTTGCGGCCGGTCTCGAAAGGCCTTCATACTGGCGTCGTAGGACGCCCGCGCAGCGGAATCGGTGGGCGGCACCATTTGCGGCAGGTGATCGACGACGATGCGCAGGTTGGGCACGCGGTCGCTCACGCGCACGACGTCGGCCAGCAGCGCCACGCTCGGATTCGCCGTATCAAGGACCAGGTCGGCGTCGGCCAGTGTCTTCAAGTCAGCAACGAAATCCGGCCGGTCGAGTTCCTTGCCTCCATTCCTTCCCAACCCGTAACGAATCCCGCGATAAAGCGGGTTCTTGTGGAACCGCTTTAGGTTCGGCCTGAACTCGGGCGTGCCGGGCACGAGGCGCCCGACGGTCCCGACCATGATGTCTTCCTTTTCTGCAACATCCAGCACCCACGGTTGTCCTCCAGCAACGGACTACATTCGATCTCGATTGCGCCCACGATGCCAAGCGGCTCGGCGATGGGGCGGTAGCGCGACGGCAAGGAGGTTTTTTGCATTACCGCGTGCGCCGGGTTTGTCGCGCTCGGCCAAGGCACGCCGCCGGGGCGAAACGGATCGAAGAGGTGGATGTGCGTGTCGATGACCGGGATGGCGGGCGCGGTCGTCGTGGGAGCAGCGGGGCCGGCATCCGCCGCCAGCACGCGATTCAAAGCGCTGGGCAGCGTGATCGCACCGAGAACCGTGGTGCCGAGAAAACTGCGGCGAGGGTATTATTTTTCATGTGATACTTCCTCCCAGTCGCTGCACTGTCATTCGTTTAGAAGATCAATCTTTGCTGGCGGAAAGCTGTTCCTTCGCCTGATCTGCGATGTCAAGCGGTCGCGGATTTTCCATGGGCGAGGAATGTGGCGGGTGGTGGCGCCCCAAGGATATCAGAAGAACGAGGCGGGGCGCTGCATCTGGAGAGCGCCGAGGTTGACGTCGGCGTCTTTGCCTTCGCCCTTGCGGAACGCGATCATCTCGGCACCGGCGAGCAACACCGGGCCGTAGCCGTGTGCAGCCATCGGACTCGTCGGGCGAAAACTGTAGAACGTCGGCTCGAAGCCCATGTCGGTGCCGACGCAGGTGCCCTCGACCTGGCCCTTGTCGTTGACCTTCTTCGCGACGGCATTCCAGCCGAGCATCACCATTGGGCCGTGCGCAAGTGCGCCGATCCATCCCTTGTTGATGCCATGGGCGATTGCATAGACAAAAATCGCCGAAGCGGACGTCTCGAGATAAGTGTCGGGCCGATCGAGCAGTTGGTGCCAGAGGCCGTCGGCGCTCTGGCAGGCGGCGAGACCGCGGACGTGCGCGCGGTAGAGTTCCAGCACTTTGGCGCGGCCGGGGTGATCCTCGGGCAGCACGTCGAGCACCTCGGCCATCGTCAAGATCGCCCAGCCGTTGGCGCGGCCCCAGTGGAAAGCCGGATGGTAATCCATGCCCTGCACCCAGCCGTGCATGAACAAACCCTTTTCCTTGACGAACATCCGCTCCGAAAACTGGAGGATCTGTTTGACGGCATCGTCGTAGTATTTGCGCTCGCCGGTGAGCTTGCCCATCTGCGCGAGCGCCGGAACGCCCATGAAGAGGTCGTCGAGCCAGAGCGAGTTCGCCAGCGGACGATTGCGCGCCAGCGTGCCGTCGGGCAGCCGGAATTGTTTGTTGCTGATCCAATCGATGAGGGTGTCGATTTGGGGTCGGAGATCGGCGCCGACCACCCCGGCGCGCTGCGCCTTGATCATGGCGGCGCACATCGAACCGGAATCGTCGAGCGACCGCGGCGTGAGAAGCGGACGCACCGGGCTGCCCCGGCCGAAGGCGCCGCGGCCTCCGGGGCCACCTGCGCCCGAAGCCGCGGGCGGCGGCGTTGGTGGCGTCGCGGCAGCCTGCGCGCGAAACATTGGCATGATGTCCGCGATAAGCTTGAAGCGTTTGGCGGTGTAGTCGGCGAACCGCTTGTCGCCGGTGGTCTCGGTCGCGAGCAACATGCCGGCATACGTCACGCCAAACTCGTAGCTCACGAGTTGGAACGTGCTGCGCGGCATCGTGGCGTTGGGATTGGGCTTGGAATAATCGGTGATGACTTGATTGGTCGTGCGGTCCACCAAGTGGTCGGGCGTTTCGCTCTCGAGATAGGCGCGGATGCGATCGAGCACCGCCTTGATGTCCTGCACCGAGGCGGGACCGTAGGGCATCGGATAATTCACCTGTCCTGCCCCCATGTTGATGATCATGGGATCGGGTGTGGCCGGGGCGGTTCCGCGAGCGGCGGCCGGTGCGGCGGGCGGCGTGGCGGGCGGCGTTTGCGCCTGCGCGACGATACCGCCCAGCAACAACAGGACCGCGCCAACGAGGGCAGTGGGAGAAGAACGGTTCATGAGTTTTTGAGAGTTGAGAAAGACAGCACGATTGAGAATGGAAATTTTCGGCAGCCGCAAGGACGCGGCCTCCGCGCGGACGCCAATTCCTACTCCTTGGGCAGATACTCACCCGCCCAGTCCAGCGTTTCAATGAGCGTGCCCCAGTGGCGGCCGTCGGGCCCGCCTTCGGGTCGGCCGGGAAATTCCCACACGGGGCTCGGCACATCCGGGGCGGGAATCAGCCGCGGCTTCAAGTCGAAGCGGACGCCGAACGCGCCCGCGGGGATCTCGCGGGGCCGGGCGGCGGCGACCAGAGTTTGTGCCGCCTGCCGGCCGAGTTCCGCGTTCTTCGTCACGTAGGCGGCATAGGCCATCGGACTACCGGCGGTGTGGGCGGCATAATAGTGCCACGCTTCCCAGTATGCGGGATGGTCGACGATCGGTTCCATCTCCGCCATGATCTCGATGGTGCCAAACAGCAGGTCGAATCCGGTGGCTCCGCCGACGTCGGCCCCGCCGCGCGCGCCGCCGCGGCCGCGACCGGCCGCCGGTGCCGCGCCTTGTTTTCCGGCGGAAGCGGGCGGCACCGCGGCTTCAGCGGGTGCGCCACCGGCGCGGGCGAATCTCTCCGGCCGGCCGGTGAACTTGCCGGTTGCCGGATTGTAAGGGCCGGCGCCAAGCAACTGGCCGGGCACGCTGGCCAGCGCGAGCTGCGTGTCCATGCCCGCCTTGATCTTGTTCAGCCACTGCGGATCGAGCGTGCGCTCGTATTCCGTCAGCCAGTTCATGCAATAGGCCGCCCAGTCTGTGCCGAAGCTGGCGCTGGAAAAATCGCCGCGGTTGTCGGGATGCAGCGGATCGGTGCGCTTGACCTCGGAATAGGTGGCGTCGGCCGGGAGTTGCTCGTGCATGAGATCGCCGATGCGTTCGTCGGTGCTCAGAAAATAGTAAAACCGCTTCAGGCCCGCCTGGCTGATGCGCGGCTGCTTGGCGCCGTCGCCCCAGTGGTTGACGTTATGGCGCGACCCCAGCGGCGCAAAGCGGCCGAGATGATGCACGACGACTTCGCTCGTGTTCCGCGTCATGGCTTCGGCGATGCGGTAAATATCCGCGCGCCCGGTGCGCAGGAAACTATACCAATACCAGTAATCCGGCAGCAACTCGGTTTCGTTCCAGGCCTGGCCGCCGATGTCGTAGCGCCATTCGTGGCGCACTTCATCGAACATCCGCCCGATGTCACCATAGTCCCACAGGCCATACCACGAACGCTGTTCAACCTCGTCGCGGTAAAAATTGATGGCGGTTTCGAGCTGTTCCTCAAGGGTCCGGCGGACTGCGGTGGAGCGGTCCGGGAGGCTCCAGAAGCCGAAGGCGCGCTGGTCGTGATAATACTGTGGCGTGCAGACCAGCATCGACGGCTCGGCACCCGCCTTGGCCATTTTGACGAGATCGGCGTTGGCGGGGACGCTGGCACACGCCCAGAGGGTGAGCTCAGTGGTGTTGGCCACACCCATCGGCGAATCCCAGCCTTCTTTCCAGTCCTCATAGGCCATGTCGAGGCCGTGGCCCTTGATGTCGTAGTGGCGCATGTCCATCGCTGGCACGTCCGGCGACCAAAGCCAGACGCGCAACTCGCCGAGCGGGGAAGTCGCGCCGTGGATCTCCAGGGCCGACGGATTTTTCTGCCAGAATTTTTTCACGTCAACCGCGAGGCCGCCGGTGACATCGCCGAGAAACGCGAGGCCGAGCGCACGTTTGCCCTCGGTGACGTGGAGCCAGGAACTTTTCGCCTGGGTGCGCTTCTCGATGACGAAGCCGTTGGCGTTGCCTTGCGTGAGCTTATAGTCGTCCCAGTCGGCAATCTCGCTGATGTATTGCTGCTCGCGCGTGCCGTATTTGTCGGCATTGGGCACACGTTTGCCGGCGACCTGCGCAGGGAAGACAGTGCGCTCGCCGCCAAAACCGATCTCGCGCCGGCCGACCAGCGGCTTGACTGGCTCGGCCCACATACCCTCGTCGCCACCGAACCGCACGTGGCGGTTGATGACTTCTTCGCGCAACGGCACCGCGAACGAAATCGCCAGTCCCTTGATAAAATCCTTCTGACCGTCGCTATCGAAGACGAACGAGTGGACGATCCGGATCGAGTCGAGGCCGGCGTTGAAATAGAGCCGCACGACGAACGGCAGCCATGCGCGATCGGAGGTCGTGGATTTGTGATCGCCCTCGATCTTGACGACGGCGCGAACCGGGCCCGACTGCTCAAGCGTGACGGTCTTGATCCGGCTGATGAACTCCTCCTCGTGAGTGGTCTTCGCAGTCTCGTAGGCCGAGCGATCCTCCAACAAACACACGAGCTTGCCGTTCTGGGCGACCGTGTGGTCGCCGATCGAGATCGACTCGACGAGATTCGCGCCCTGCTTCGGCAGCCGCACGCGGATCGCGCCGGTGTCGATGGTGATGACTTGGTTGTCCTGCATGCAGGTGATCTTTGTGGCCGGATTGGGTGTCGCACCGACGGCGAGTTGCAGCGGCCCGGCCATGTCGGGAGTGGCAGCGATGGAGTGACCGCTCCACATGATTGAGCCGTCCGGCCAATATGCCAGCGGCCACGTCTGCGCCGGGACGGCCTTGCCATCGGCGGTCGTGAGCACGAGCGCATCGCTCATTTGCACCTGGCCCTTCGGCCAGGGCACGCCCCAGCTCACGCTTTGCGGCGTGGCCGGCGGCTTGCCGTCGAGCCAGTTGAGCTTCACTGGTTCGACCGCTCGGGCGAACGTTGCGCCGAGGAAGACCACCAACGCCAGCGAGGCGATCCGTGTCGCGATGCGAACAGTGGCCGAGGGACAACGCGGAAGAAGGAGATGCGATTTCATGATGGGATAAGGTCGGCTTTGGCGAAAGATTTTGGCAGGCGGCGGCATGTGGCGCTGGTCACGCCGCCGGCCGCGTCAAGCGTGAGCGCGGCGGAGAGGACGCCAAAATGCAAACCCTGCGTTTTCATGGTAATTTGGGGTTCGAGAATTTTGCGCGCTTCCTGCCCACCGGCCCGTTGTCGCGTCAGGCAACGGTCGGCCGCATCACTTCAACTGCACGTCCCAGACTTTCGAGCGGCGCGATTTGCCGGCGGGGCCCTCGACGTCGAGCACGACGACGGTATTACCGCGTGCTGACTTGTAGGCGTGCTCCGGGTTCTGGTCCGTCGACGTTTCGCCGTCGCCGAAATCCCATTTCCACGCGGTGATCCTGCCGACCGACAGGTCCTTGAAGGCGACCAGGCGGCGGTCCATGTCCACGACTTTCCACGTCCACCGCGCCTCGATCGGTTTGAGCAACGATGGCTCGACCGGCATGAGTTTGAACGCGCACAGCTCCGACGCCTGGCCATACATCGTGTGGTGACGGGAGAGATTCCAGAAACTGCGGTCCCGTTTCTTGGCGTCGTCGTAGTCGATCACGGCCATGCCGAGCCCGATGATCTTGTTTTCCTCCAGCACCGACTCGACCGCGCGCTGCGGACCCTCGGGACCGGCGTAGTCGAAGGGGGTGATCCAGAATTCGAGCACGAGCTTGCCGGCTTCGCCCGGCTTGAAGGCATAGTTGGTGGCGGCGTTGGCCCATGGCAGTTCCTTGATCCAGGTGGCCGAACTCCACGCCATGCACCAATCCTTGTCCTGCGCCGGGGTGAAGATGTGGTAGTTCTGCGCGGAGACGCCGTGGCCGGCCCAATGCGCCGCTGTCACGCTGATCCGGTCGTCGGGTGTCGCGGCGGACTTGCCGACGCCGTCGGGCGTCCAGATCTCGCGATGCCCCTTGTCGATCAGCGGCCCGCCCGAGGCGTCGCCGTCGACGGCGATCTCGAAGGTGTCGTTCTGCAGCCCCGGCTGTCCGAAGTCCCAGTAATCGTCGTAGGCCTCGTAAAGGAAATACAGCCGGTTGAGTCCCTTCACCCAGCCGACGCGGATTTTCACGTCCAGGGTCGTCGGATCGGGCTTGGTGTGGCCGCCTTCGTCGTCGACGAACTGGTCCATGCGGATCGAGTAGTCGTCGGGCACCATGGCCCAGTCGTCGGTGTTGCCGTCGACGCGCGGAATCTTGTCCGCGGGAAATTGGAAGACCTTAAACGTCACGTCAGGTCGGTCGAGGGCGCGGGCCGGAGACGCTCCGCCCATCAAAACAACCATTGCGAGAGTCAGCATTCGGGGTAAGTTCATCGAATGGATGCCGTGCCGAGGGAACGGCTGGCCGCCCCCGACCGCAAGCGCCGACTCGGTCGGTCAGTCAGAACGTGGCCCGGTCGGCATCGATCGCTTTGGGCTGCCGGCTCAAGGAGTTTCCGCACCGCGGCCGGGGCAGATATCGTGGACGGATTCCCGGCACCCCGAGCGCCACGCGGGCCGCGACCGCCGCGGTCGCCGGGACTCGCGTCCGCGGGAAGAGATCAATTCGCTGGCAAAGGCTCGGGAAGCTTCGGTTCAAAACCGCCGAAGTCGTCGATGATAAACTTGGCGCGCGGCAGGTTCGCCTGCTTGATCCCAAACACGATGCATTTGGCCTGGACAGCGGTGCCGTATTCGGAGCGATGCGTCGGGTCTGCAAATTGCCGGTCTGCGTCGGCCCCCCGCGCCGTGTTGAGCCGTAGGCCAGCGTATTGAGAGCGAGGCCCGGCGCCCCGATATCCTTCGCAGTCGCCAAGGCGGCGGAGGTCCACTCGCCGAGGGAGCAGGGGTTGTCGGTCTCACCGCAGCGGGCCGCGGGTGACGCGATGACCGGATTGTCTCCCTTGGCGCGGACATCGCCCACAAAGCACCGGAGGAGCTTCCGCTACGGCGCAAGCTCATGCTCCGATGTCGCGAAGAAAAATGGCGCAGCTCGGCCGGCTGTCCTTTTGGCAGCATGGTCGATTTTACCGCGACAGGTGCCCCGCAGGTCTCCAGCAAACCGAGTTTTGGTTTTTCTAGGTAGGTAGAGATTCCGGACAACTCTTTTCGAACTTAAGCGTCAGGCCAATACGGCGCCGTGCCGCACAGATTCCGCACTGGCGCGGATTTTTCCCAACTAAACCTGCCTTCCCTGCGCCATTCCGCTGCTTTTTCCGGTTCGGCGGGTAGAATGCCTTTCATAGCTCCTCAATCCTCGTCATGCACACCCTGCCTCAACGGCTGCCCCTCGTCGCCCTTCTCGTCATTGCGGCTTTCTCCATTTCGTGTGTTACGAGCAGTCACGCTGCCGCCCAAGAGCGGAATCGCGTTGGAATAAAAAGCTCCCCCACCGGTGGGTGGGGGAGCTTGGAGAGAAACCACAACCTGCTGACGTCAGCCGACGCAGGTCGATCACGCGCGATCAGAGGTCGAACGTGGTGGTGAAGAACCAGGTCCGTGGATCGACAATGCGGTATTGGGCCGGCGAGCCATCGGCATTAAAGATTATCGGTCGGAGGCCTCCCTTCTCCGTCGCATCGCGGACGTTGAGTTGGAACTTGGCGCGGATGTTTTTCCCGAACAGATCGCCACGGGTCGTATAGGATACCCAGAGGTCGACATTGGTCGTGGCCGGAACCGTGATCGGCTTCGTAAGGTCAGGATAGGATATCAGATTCTGCGTGGGTGAGGGATGGGTGAACTTGGCGGGATTCAAATCGCCATAGTAGCTGACCACGGCATTGGACGCCCAACGCAGACTGCCACCCACCGCGAGGCCCTTCAGCTTCCCTTCTTGGAAGGAATAGTTGGAAATGAGGCTGCTGCTCCATTCCCGCTCACTCGGGGACTTGGTGCCCTGCAACGTGATCAACTGATACAGTTGCGAGTCGACTATGCCGTAGTAGGTGCTCTGCGGCGTGCTCGTGGCCCCGGTGGTATTGGAGTTGGCGTCACCCGTGTAACCATAACTGTTCCAGAAACTACCCAGGTAGAGCTTATTGCCGTTTGAGCGCGTATAAACCGTCGGCAGGTCGGGTGCCGCCAAGTTCTGCCAGAAGTTCAGGCGACCGTTGCCGCTGGCCGCGGTGCCGGTGCCGTAGAGCCAGGCGGTGATCTCGCCGATGGCCTTATTGTAGGTCGAGATCTGCTGGCCCACCGTCACCTTGATATTCCAATTGCGCAGCGGATTGTAGATCAACGAGCCTTCCATGCCCTTTGACTCTTGGGAATTCGTGCCTTGCCGTTATTGTTCTTGTCGTATTTCGCGAGCGTCTGCGCGTCCGGAGCTGCCGGCGATTGCGCCATCGCTGGCAGAGTCACGATTCCAGCCCAAGCCAGCATGAGGGCCAGCCGCTGCACTATTCGGAGTACCCGTTGGATTGAGTCCATATGTTTATGTTCTCCTATTTCTTGGTGTCTGTTTTGTTCAGGGGGAGTTGGAGCTAGGCTAAGAAAGAATTCAGGGGCGTTGCACCACGCCAAAGCTGCGGGTGGTATCCAATTTTAAGATACGACCATGCTGCTCCTAAAATGGACCATCTGATCCTATGTGGGGTAAAACCGCTAGTGGGTAGGGTATTGCGCACACATAGTTAGTTGGGACCGCAGTGCAACCACGATGTTGTTAGACAGTCCAACCGCGCCTCCGTGTCTGCGGTGTGCCGGCCATGCCCCGTCGTCGAGCGACATCGTTGGGCCATTCCCCTCCGATGGGCCCGCACAATCCCTGTTAACCTCTTCTTCATGAGCGGACCGACCCGCCGACAATAACGTCGCCGCGCACGTGCATCGCCAGCTGGCCCGCGCTTAAAGCAATCATCGAAGCGTAGCTCAGTCAAACGCAGTTCCGGCGCCAACTTTGCGCGGCGGCTGATTCAGTATCCTTCAGGTTTCGGCCGCCTGCCTTGGTTGAAGGTTGTTTGCCGTGCAGCAACCTCGGCGACGGGCTGTCGTCCTCTACCGCTGAGCAGCCCGCCATCGGGCCACAATTTCACGCGCAAAGGTAAAATCGGTTCTGATTCGAAGCGCCGCTTCAAATTGAGTGATCGCCTCGGGTATCTGCCTTGGTTCGCTTAAGAGAGCGAGCCCGAGGTTGTAATGCGCTTCCGCCAGCTCTGGGTTGATCCGCAGTGCGACTCGATAATGGTCGATGGCGTCTGGTATGCGGCCGGGAATGTTCACCAAGGCGTTGCCCAGGTTGCTAGTGGACGGCCGCATTCGCCGGGGCACTCCGCAATGCCGCCTCGAAATGGGCGATCGCTTCCGGCAGGCGATCCGGAGTCTTTGCTAGGATCGTGCCCAAGTTGTAGTGCGCGTCCGCCATGTCGGGCTTTATCCGCAAAGCCGCTTCAAACTAGGCGATCGCCTCAGGCTCCCGCCGCGGAATCCTCAACAAAATGTCACCCAAGTTGAAGTGCGCCATCCAGGCGCCGGGATTGCGCGCGAGGGTGGCGCGAAAGAGCGTTTGATCGTCGCGGAACATTCTGCAGTGATTCCACGTCAGCGCACCGAGTATCCCGCCGAGCAGAGCCATCAGCGCCGGGCCGGCCCCGCGCATGCGGATCGCCGCCCAATTCCGTGCCTGCACGAGGCCAACTGCCGCCGGTGCGATCAGACCGAGACCGGGCAGGTATTGCCAGTGATCCCAGACAAACTTGTAAAACGCCCCATAGAGATTGACGAAACCGAGCACTGGAAACAGCGAACCCACGAAGAACAGCCACGCGGCGAGCGGGGCGCGAGTCCACTGACGGAGGAACCACAGCGCCGCGACGAGCGCGAGCACGCCAAGGGGGAAGAGCCATTGCCACCAGACCGCAGCGTCCGACGTCCAACGCGGATAGATGAAGTTGAGATCGAACGGCCAGACGAGTTTTCCGAGGTAGAACCAGATGGCCCGACCGGCGACGAGCCGGCGGGCAAGGAACGGTAGCTCAAAATCCTGGCCCTTCGCCCCGAGGTAGTGCTGTTCAATCCAGCCACTGAACAGCCCCGCGGCCGCCCCGAAGACCAGCCACGGAACCAAGGGTCAGAAGTCGCGGCGCCATTCGAGACGGCCGCGTTTCCACCAAAACACCACCAGCAACGCCGCGGGCAGCGAGACGGTGCCGGTCTTGCAGGGCAGCGAGAGGCCGAACAAGGCCAGCGCGGCAACCATGCTCGCAGCATCGCCTTGCAGGGTTGCACTTCAGCCGCGAACCAACGGGCCTGTTCGGGATCTTGCGGTGGCATGTTTTCGGATTGGGGTCGAAGCGTCACGCCGCGCTGATTTGTATTCGGCAGGATCGAGACGCGGCGGACACTTTCGAGCACACCCATGCGGCACGGCCGTATCTCATCCAAGCAAAATTCCGCGGCATTGCGTTTCCTTTGGCTTCTGCTGTCCGTGCGAATTCTTTATCCAGGCGGATCACCTCATCGCAGAATGAGGTTTGGTTGCGATGCATAGCGGACGCGGCAGAGCTTCTGCCTCGAAACCGATAGCATCTGTTTCCATAGGGCGAACGGGACGCCGTTTGCCTCGGCCAGATGACATCTCACGTCTCATCCAGTTTTTGTCGCAGCCTTCGGCCGAAGCGCGGCAATTCGGCGACAAAATCCGTCGCCAGTCCCGTCCCCAAAAAAAATGCTGCGCCACAACTACGCAGTTCACACGCCACCATCCAATCATCCCCGGATCATTCCGCGCTGTTAACGACAATAACGCCTGATTGGTTCATTGCGCTTCGCTGGACGATCTTGGTGCCGATTGCACTGCGATAGGTGCGCCGCAGGTCTCCAGCAAACCGAGTTTTGGTTCTTCTGGGTAGGTCGAGATTCCGGACAACTCTTTCCGAACTTACGCGTCAGGCCAATACGGCGCCGTGCCGCACAGATTCCGCACTGGCGTGGATTTTCCCCAACTAAACCTGCCTTCCCTGCGCCATTTCCGCTGCTCTTTCCGGTTCGGCGGATAGAATGTCTTTCATAGCTCCTCAATCCCCGTCATGCACACCCTGCCTCAACGTCTGCCCCTCGTCGCCCTTCTCGTCATTGCGGCTTTCTCCATTTCGTGTGTTACGAGCAGTCACGCTGCCGCCCAATACGTGATCACGGAACACGGCGCCGTCGGTGACGGCGCCACGGTCAATACCAAGGCCATCCAGGCCGCGATCGACGCCTGCGCGGCAGCCGGCGGTGGCGTGATCGTCGTCCCCCCAGGGACCTTCGTAACTGGCGCGCTCTATTTCAAACCCGGCGTGAACCTCGAACTGGAAAAGGAAGCAGTGCTGAAGAGCACCACCACGATGGCCGACTTCCCGCCCCTGTATACGAGTTGGGAAGGCATCGAGCGCTATTGGACCTCAGCCTTTTTGAATTTTGTCGGAATGACGGACGTAGTGGTGAGCGGCGAGGGAACCATCGACGGATCCGGCCTCGCCTGGTCGGGAGGCGGTGCCCGGCGGGGCCCAGTCGCCAGAGGGGGAGCCGGCGCAGGAGCGCCTGCAGTCCGCCCGGCACCTCTCCTCGCACCTAAACCCACGTCGCTGCCCAAAGTGGCGGACGTCTATCCGATGCCGTTGCCGACCACGGCGACCCTCAACTTCGCCCCGGACCCGGCCCACCTGCCCCCGATCAACGCCGCCGGGATTCCCCTGCCGGGCGGCGCTGGCCGCGTGTCACCGCCGCGCGCCGTCGTGTTTCAGGATTGCACCAACGTTCGCGTCTCCGGTGTGCACCTCAAGAACCAGGCTCGCTGGGGCTTTGTGTTCATCTACTGCCGCAAGGTCGTCGCGGAAAACCTCAATGTTCGCATTGACGCCTACATTCCCAGCTCCGACGGAATCGATGTTTGTTCCTCCCAGGACGTGCGCATCACCGGCTGCGACATCGCCTGTACCGATGACGACATCTCGATCAAGGCCGGTAAAGACGCCGACGGGCTGCGGGTGAACCGGCCGTCGGAGAACATCACCATCAGCGACTGCACCTTCGGATCGGGCGGCGGCGTGGCCATGGGCTCGGAAGTCAGCGGATCGATCCGCCACGTGCTGGTCGAGCGGTGCACCTTCACCGGTTCCGGCTCGGCCGCACGGATCAAATCGCAACCGAGCCGCGGCGGTGTAATCGAGGACATCGTCTATCGCGATATCCACGTTACCGATGTGAACCGGGCGTTCAGTTTCGAATTGGAGTGGAGAATGGTGCCACCGCTGGCCCCGCCGGCTAAGGTGCTGACGGTTGTTCGCAACGTCCGGCTGATCAACTTTTCCGGAACTGCGCAGGCAGGCGGCGTCATCCAGGGCCTAAACGGCAGTCCCATTCTGGGCCTCAAGATTGAGAACTGTAAGCTGACCGCACAGCGCGGCCTCGTCCTCTCGAACGTGGAAGACCCAGACCTATCCGGCTTGCAACTCAAGGTCACGGAGGGCGAGCCAATCGTGCGCAAGGACGCGGCGGCATCGGTTCAAGGCGCCTCTCAGTCAGGGGCGCCAGCCAAGTAGAAGTGTCCGGCGATGACGGAAGGGTTAGAATGAGAATCTTGGGTGGAGTCCAAAAAGTGCCCCTCGAAAATGGGTGATGACACCAGGGTGACTTGCAGAATGCCGCGACAACCCCATGCTCTCTACCGACGAGAGAAAGTCGCGCCTCAGAATGAAATTGGCACGCTGGTGGAGCCGCTCAAAACAAAGGCGCGTTGTTCTTCGGGTCGTTGAGTAGCGCCTCGCAATGCGCTTGGCGGCCTTCGCGTCCTGAGAGGCGTAGGGTGGGGAAGACGGCTTTGTCGGAATCGCTCACGGGGCCGTCCAAGTCGTCTCCTCTGTCAGCACCAAACAAGGCAGTTTCTTGTCTCGTCTAGTAGCGGCGATTTCACGTTTAAGGACAACGTTGTCGCCGTCGAACCGTCATTCAGTCGGGCCTGTTCTGGCTACCCCTCGATGAAAACGCTCTCAAACTCTGTAATTCTCGTTTGCCTAACGCTGACGCTCCACGCCGCCCAACCATGGCGGGAGATCGTCGTGCCGACCGTCGCCGAGGCGGCCACCGCGTTTCGCCAGCCGCCCACGGAATACGGCGCCATCCACTGGGCCATCTGGGGCGGCGCGCAGACAAAGGAGCGCATCATCGCGGATATCGAACGCATCCACGCCAATGGCGGCGGCGTTTACATGATCAACAACTCGCAGCGGGTGCAGCCGAAGTATCTTTCGCCCGAGTATATGGATTTGGTGAAGACTGTCGTCCAGGAATGCAAGCAACGCGGCATGAAGGTCTGGATCGAAACCGACTGCGGTTATCCCGACGGATTCGCCGGCGGTTTGATCAGCCGGGACTACCCGCAGTTGGGCATGCAGGGCATCCTCACGGACGCGCGCTGCACCGTCGCCGCCGGCCAGACGCTCGATATTCCGTTGCCCGTCGATACGCTGGGTATTCTGGCCTATCCGCGCCCCGAGCCGGCGGCACCGGCGGCGGATGCGGCGGCGCCGACCGTCAAGCCGTTCCCGCTGCCAACCGACGGCATTTTCAAATACACGGCGCCACGTGGCGGAGCGGGTGAACTCACGGTTCAACTGCCCAATGCCGACGTGCGCTACAACGTGGCCGTCGGGGAACCGTTCAGCATTCCGGTGCCAGCGGGCACGAAGGGCATCTTTCTGACCACGGCCGGCGGCGGCGGCGGGCGCGGACGCGGCGGACGCGGTGGCGGCGGCGGCGGCGGGCCGGAAGGCACGGTGGTGCCGATCCCAGCTGACGGACTACTCAAGTGGACCGCTCCCGCCGGCACGGGCGCATGGGATGTGGCGTTTATCCGGCACGCTTACCGCACGTCGCCCACCCGCAACGACAACGGCGAAGACGGCGGCGCCACCAAGGACACCCTCTACACGCTCATCGACTTTCTCGACCCCGTAGCCACCCAGACCTTCATCAAGCTGATCCACGAAACCTACGAGAAGGCGGTCGGCGACGAGTTCGGCAAGACGGTCCTCGGGTTCCGCGGCGACGAGACCGACTATTCAGGCGTCACGCCGTGGACGCCCAAGCTCCTCGAAACGTTTCAGACGGTGAAGGGCTATGACCTGAAACCCTACATTCCTTACATCTTCGGCGGCCGGCTGACGCCCGAAGCGCAACGCGCCAAGGCGGATTACTGGGACGTATGGAGCGCGATGTTTCGCGACAATTTCTACAAACCGCAGCAGGAGTGGTGCAACGCGCGGGGGATGGATTACATGACCCACCTCAACCACGAGGAAACGATGATGTCGTTGGTCAACAGCGAAGGCTCCTTCTGGCGCGACATGCGTTTTGTCGGCGTCCCCGGCATCGACAACCTCAGCCAGATCGGGCCGGGCATTGTCGCCGATTTTCCCAAACTCGCCGCCTCGGCCGCCCATGTGTTCGGACACCCGCAAGTCTGGGAGGAAGAGGGCGGCGGCCCGAATCAATCGGGCAAATTCGTCGCCGACTACCAGCTCGTCCGCGGCGTCAACTACATGAATATTCGCGGCCTCAACGCCGCGCCGCCCGCCGACGCCGGAGTCCTGCAGGATCCGGCATCGGCCATCGGCCACTACGTCAGCCGCGCTCAATACCTGCTCTCCGTCGGCCGGCCGGCGGCGCAGGTCGCACTCCTGCACCCGACCGACAGCATGTGGTTCGGCGACCGGGAATCGGATACCTCCACCCTCAAGCTCGTCACCGAGCTGCTGGAGCATCAAATCGACTTCGATCATATCGACGGCGAATCGCTCACCACGGTCTGCACGCTTGAGAGCGGCGGTCTGAAAAACCTCAGCGGACAAGTTTATCGCGCCGTGATCGTCCCAACCTCCACCGTCATCCAGCAGAGCGTGCTGGCGCGGCTGCGGGCCTTCGCCACGGTCGGCGGCAAGGTCATCTTCGTCGGGCGCACGCCCACGATGATCGTCGGCCGGACATTCCTTAACTCCGAGGCCGACGCGCCCGACCTGAGCTTCGCCACACTGGAGCCGACGCCGGAGATCACCTCAAAGGTGGTTGCCGCATTGCCGGTGCCGGACGTCAAACTCGACGCCGCGTGCCCTTCGATCAAATACCTTCGCCGCTCGCTGAAGGACGGTGAGGTTTACTTCTTCTTCAACGAATCCGCCCAGACGCAGACGCGCACTGCGACGCTGGTCGGCACCGGTCAGGTGCAGGTGTGGGACGCAACGAGTGGCACGATTCACCCGCTCGCTGGCGTCGCGAAGGCAGCAGGCACCGTGGCCTTGCCGCTGACGCTCGCCCCGCAGGAAGCGCGCGTCATCGTAATCGGTGCGTTGCCAGCCGGTGCCGGCGACCCGCTGCCGACCGTCTCCGGCAGTCAACCCATCGCCGATCTGACCGGCGACTGGTCGGTGACGCTCGGAGAGAAACAGGTCACTTCGTCACTCAAATCATGGGCGGAGATGGGCGTTGCGTCGTTCACGGGCACGGGAATTTACCGGCGGGAGTTCACCGCCTCGCCGACGTCGCAGAACCAGCGCGTCTATCTCGATCTGGGCAATGTCCACGAAATCGCCCGCGTCCGGCTGAACAGCGTGGAACTCGCGGTGCGTTCGTGGCCGCCATATCTCTGGGATGTCACCACCACCATCAAAAGCGGCGTCAACACGCTCGAAGTGCAGGTGCGAGTGGCGACCGCCGGTGAACGGCGCGGCGGGTTCGGTGCCCAAGGCGGTCGTCAGGGTGGAACTGGGGCGCCGGGCGCGGCCGCCGCCTCAACGCGGGGCTCCGCTCCGACTGGCACTCCGCCGGGTGGCGCGGGCCGCGGCGCGGCGTCCGGACCGGCGCTTGTCGCCGACTCGGGGTTGCTCGGCCCGGTGAAGCTGCTGGCACAATGACGTTAATTCCCGGCGATGACGATCGGTCTTGGCGCCTCCTCCGCGGTTCTTGCGTTTTTTCGACCGAAAGCGGCAGATTGATCCATCTCGCCGTCCCGTTTCATCCGATCCGTTCTGCGATCCCCTGAACCCTTCTTCCCGATGACTTGTTTTGCGGCCCGATATCCCCTCGTCGCGATGTTCGCTCTTGTCGCGGCTGCATCGCTCGGTTCCGCCCAGCCGGCCTCCGGGCCCGTCACGGCGTTCAAGTTTCAATTCGGCGCCGAAAAGGCCGCTGCGGGCTACACGTTAGTTTCGCCAGCACTCAAATATTCCAAGGAAACCGGCTATGGATTCGAGTCCGGGACCACTCCGACGACCGTCAGGTCGGACACAGGCGACGCGCTGCATCGCGGCGCAGTCACCGACGCCCAGCCTTTTCTGTTTTCAGTGGCAGTGCCAGAGGGCAACTATCGCGTGACCGTCACGCTCGGCGACCCGACGGAGGAGGCAATGACCACAGTCAAAGCGGAGACGCGCCGGCTCATGCTCGAGCGCATTCGCACCGCGGCGGGTAAATTCGTATCGCGCACGTTCACCGTCAATGTTCGCGGCCCGAAGATTTCCACCGGCGGCGAGGTCAACCTCGACAGCCGCGAAATGAATCTCGAGACGCACGAGCCGATCGCACGCCATTGGGACGACAAGCTCACGCTTGCGTTCAGCGATTCCCATCCGGCGGTCGCGGCGCTCGAAATCCGCAAGGTGGACGACGCCATCACGCTGTTTATCCTCGGCGATTCCACGGTCACCGATCAAGGCGGGTGGCCCGGCAGCAGTTGGGGGCAGATGGCGCCGCGCTGGTTCAAACCGGAGGTCGCCGTCGCGAACCACGCCGAGTCTGGCGAAACCCTCCGGGGCTTTTTGAAAGAGCGCCGGTGGGACAAGGTGCTGGATTCGATCCGGCCCGGCGACTACGTCTTGATCGAGTTCGGCACGAACGATTCGAAAAACCGCGGGCCGCAGAACATTTATCCCGGCCAGGATTTTTCCGAAACCTACGCCGAGGCCGGAACGACCTACAAGGATCTGCTCAAGCGGTTCGCGGCAGATGCGCAAAAGCGAGGAGCATTTCCGATCATCGTTTCGCCCTCGGCCCGCCGACAGGATGTGAAAAAGCCAACCTCGCTCGGCGCCTATGCGGTCGCCGCGATGGAGGTCGCCCGGGAAATCGGCGTGACAGGGATCGATCTGAATTCCATGGGCGTGGAACTCAATGTGGCGCTCGGCGCGGACGCCGCCAAACAGTTCGGCGATCAGACCCACCACGTCGAGTATGGTAGCTACCTCCAGTCGAAATGCATCGTGCTCGGCATCAAGCAGGCGAACCTGCCGCTGGCGAAATTCATCGTCGATGATTGCGGGACCTTCGATCCGCAGCATCCCGAGCCCACCCCGGCGCAGTTCGATCTTCCGCCGGACCCGAATTCCGGGCGGGGTGGTCGCGGTGGCCGTGGCGGCGCCCGCGGAACGACGGCCCCGGCGCCATCGCCTGCTCCCGCTGCGGCGGAGGCGGCGCCGAAGACGCTGTGATATTCCCACCGGTATGCTGCTCAAGGCGCGCGAACTCGGCGACAATCGCAAGGCGTGCCCCACCCGCAACGGAGGTCGGTTTAGTGGTAAACCGCTGGTTTGTCAGCGCCGTCGGTCGTCTCTCTACAATCGGTTTGGCCGATGGTCACGCGCACTTCCAAACTGAATCAGGTCCGCCGCGCAGTCGGCGCCTTTCTGGCGCGGCGTGTTGAAACCGCTCCCGTTCGCGCGCCGAACCTTCTGTTTCGCGCGCTGACTTGTCTCCTTCTGGCAGGCGTCGCGACCCGGTCGGCCGCGAGCGACGCTCCGGCAACCTGGGGCGACTGGCCAAAGTGGGGTGGCAGGGCGATGGCACCTCCCGGAATCCCGTCCGGCGCTCGGACTACAGCGACCTCGACTGCATCCGCATATCCGTGCAGTCCGACTTGAGATTCACAGTCGCCGCGCGAATACGATTGCCGTCGATTGCATAGTCGGCGGCGAATTTACGATGGACGGTCGGATGGAGCAAAAGCCCTTGGACATTCAGATGCCGGCAGTGCCGGCGATGCTGGGAGACGTCGGTCCAGATTTGGAACCAACGAGGTCGTTTAGCCGGACTCCGGCAACGAAACAATCGACGGGCGGTAAAGACACGCACGATTTCCAGAATAAGCAGCGCGAAACTCGCAGGTTTTGACTGACTAAACTCGACGCGCCTTGAAATTTGAGTGTTAGCTTCTTCCCCATGGCCGCCGCCAAACCCACCGTCCGTTCGATTGCGAGGGCGCTCAAGTTATCCCGTTCCACCGTGTCCAATGCTCTGCGCGGAATGCCATGCGTTAAAGTCGCGACCCGACGGCGGGTTCAGCGAGCCGCGAAGGCGATGGGATATGCGGTCCAGCCGTTTGCGAGCGCGGTGATGTCGCAACTGCGCCGCGGCGGGCAAGCGAAGGCGCTCGGAACCCTGGCCGTGCTGGAAATGGACGAACCGAATCGCCCACCGGCGGCGGCAATTTTCCACAAGCGGCTGGTGGAAGGAATCGAAAAGCGCGCCGCGGACATGGGCTTCACCGCCGCCCGCTGGATTTATGGCGGGACGGAGTCGCTGGCCCTGAAGCGGCTTAGCCAGATTTTGCATTGGCGCGGAATTGAGGGACTCCTGTTTTTGCCAATCTGGAGTGAACCGGACTTTCGCGATCTGGACTGGACCCGGTTCACGGCGATTTACATCGACTACCTGGTCCGGCATCCCGCCTTGCATACGGTCTCGACGGATCACTTTCGAACGATGTTCGTCGCCCTGGAAAAGGCCCGCACACTCGGATACCGCAAACCGGGGTTTGCAGTGGTGCTGCGCGCCGATGCGCGCCTCCACGGTCGCTGGACCGGAGCTTATCTAAGCTACTTGCATTATTTCCCCGAAATGAAGCTGGTGCCGCCCTTGCTCGTCGATGAAATCAATCAGGCCTCCTTTTTGCCGTGGTTTCGCGAATACAATCCTGACGTCGTCATCACCCATTGGCTTGATGCGCCCAGCCAGATGATCTCGGAGGGCGCAGCAATTCCCCGCACGCATGGCTATATCTGTCTGAACGTTCTTCCCGCTCCGCCGGGCTTCAGCGGCTTTGACCTGCAACCCAGGTTGCTCGGTATGCGGGCGGTGGAACTGGTAGTTTCCCAACTGATGCATCATGACCGGGGTGTGCCGGCACTGCCTTCGAACACCTTGATTCCGGCGCGCTGGGTGGATGGGGCAACGATGGCCCAACGGATTTAGACTGTCCATATCGAGCAGCGTTGAATCGCGGTCGGCGGACTCTACGACTGGCTCCGCTTAGTTCGATCCCAGCGCGAAGAACCCTGAAGCCGGCGTTTTTGCGGGCTTTGTTGGGCATCGAGCGAGCGACAGCCAATCCCACCACCCATGAACACGACCACGAACCGTAGTCGCATCGCCGTTTGCGCGATGCTCGCCGCCTTCGCGTTAACCACCGTCCGTCCCGCTTTCGCTCAAATGGCGCCAGCCCAGAGTCCGGCCGCGGCCAAGGAGGAACCGATCAAGCTGGCCGAATTCACCATCAACGAGACTCTCGACAATCCCTATCTTTCGAAGCAGGCACTCTCCGGCACCCGCGTGGCGATGGCCATCCAGGACATCCCGCAGACGGTGTCGATCGTCACGAGTGAATTCATCCAGGACTCGATGAGTCAGCGCATGCTGGACGCGGCCAAATACGTCACGCCAGTCGTGGAATCCACACTGCCGATCGGCGGCGACCGTTACACCATCCGCGGCTTCCAGGTCTCGCACGAGTTCATCGACGGCATGGTGATCTCCGGTGAGGACGGCTACAGCATGGCGGAGGCGCCGTATAACATCGATCGCATCGAGATCATCAAGGGTCCGAACGCGATCCTCGTCCCCGGTGGCGCGCCCGGCGGCCAGTTCAACCCGATCACCAAGTCGCCGATCATGAAGGACCAGCAGACCGCGACGCTGGAACTCGCCCAATACTTCGGCACCGCGCTCAGCACCGACATCAACCGCGTGATCTCGTCGCAAAAGGGCATCGCGGTCCGTTTCGTGGCGGCGGTATGGGACAGCAAGGGCTATCAGAAAAACAGCTTTCGCAAGGGTTACGAGTTCGCGCCCTCGATCAGCTGGCAGCTCTCGCCCACGACCAAGCTCGTCGTGAAGGGCGAGTTCGTGCAGAACCGCGAGATCCCCGGCTTTGGCGCGCCGCTCGATCCGAGCGTCGGCAGCGACGGCTACGCGATCATTGCCAAGGGCCTGCCGAAGGATTGGTCGTTCTCGGGCGGCGAAGCCTACGACCACCGCCATCGCCGGACGGACCGAGTGACCATCGAGCTGCTCTCGACGCTCAGCGACCACATCACCTCTCGGCTGTCGGTCTCGGCCGATCACATCCTGCGCGAAGACCAGGGCGGCACCAGCGCCGCGATTTTCGCGCCGGATCCGACCACGGGCGCGCTGGTGGCGTTCAATCCCACCCGCGATCCTTACACGGGCAAATACGAGCCGGGCGTCGTCTGGACTGTGGACAACTCGGGGCCGTTTGCCATCGCGACCTCGAAGAACGTGCCGCTGCCCGACCCGAGCACCTACGTTTACCACCGCAACAACAACAGCGATCACCTTTACTACAACGAGGCGCACCTCCGCAACGACTACGCGGGCAAGTTCGACAGCGATTTCGTGAAGTCCACCACGATCACCGGCCTGGCGGCGAATTTTTCCAAGACCAAGTGGAAGAGCTTCGTCGGCGTGTCGCAGGGACCGGACGTGCCAAACAACAACCTCTCGTCGATCAGCTACATCCCGCTGGTCTATCCGGAGCCGAATCCGACGATTGGCGTGCAGAACAAGACCGCGAAGCTCGAGGAAGCGCAGCTCTACGTCTATGAGACGGCGAGTTTCCTGCAGGATCACCTGCTGCTCTCCGGCGGCGCCTCGAAGTATTATGGTTCGCTGACCCGCACGGACAACACCGGTGTCAGTGCGATCGGCGATCGGACGCTGAGCATCACGACCAACGCGACGAGCTACGGCATCACCGTGAAACCGATCAAGCCGGTCTCGGTGTATTTCAGCCGCAACACGTCGGGTGAATCGATGCCCGGCTCGTTGCAGGCCGGCAATCCGGGCCTGCTGCCGCCGTTCAAGCCGACCAACGGCACGCAGAACGAGTATGGCGTCAAGACCTCGCTGCTCCGCGACACGCTCACGCTGTCGGTCGCGCACTTCGACATCTCGCAGACGAACTACGCCGTGCCGAACAGCGAATACTACACGCTTGTGGCGCAGGGCAACCAGGCGGCGGCGAATCTGCTGCCGAACAGCACCTACCTCGACGTGAAGTCGAAGGGCTGGGAGGCCGAGGGCAGCTATGCGCTCAGCCGAAACCTGACGATCATCGGCAATTGGTCCGACTACAAATATCGCCAGCCGACCGGTGTCCGCATTCGCGCGGTGCCGGACCGCATTGCCGCGCTCTACGTGGACTATCGCTTCACCGAGGGCGCGCTGCGGGGCTTCGGCGTGAACGCCGGCACCGATTATCACAGTGACTCTGTGGGCGAGAGCGTGACCGGGCTCACGACCACCAAGCCGCTGGCCGGCGTCACGACGACCTATCCCGGCGTGGCCGCCGGCTTCGTGCCGCAGCAGGCGAGCTACAAAATCCAGGGCCGCACCCTGGTGAACCTGGGCTTCACCTATCGCGCGAAGGACTGGACCGCCCGCATCCAGCTCAACAATGCGCTCGACAAGAACTACATCTACGCCGGCGGCAGCCGCACGTCGATCGTCGTCGGCGACCCGCGCAACATCAAAGGCTCGGTTACGTATAGTTTCTAGTCCTACGCGCATAACCCCCTGCCAACCTTCGGCTGTTTTGAGGATTCAGCTGGAGTCCCTGCTCCGAAGGCGCAGCGGCAGCCGCGCCAGGATGGGCCTTCCCACGCTTTTCCCCCACCACAAACCAAATCCCCATTATGAATCTAGGGGAACCCGACCGCACACCGTCCTGGCTAGCGCTCTTCTGGTTCGCAATGACGAGCGACGCCGTGCTCGTCGCACAGCCCACTGACGTCGTTACGCGGATTGGCAGCGCCTCCGCCCGAGGCAGCCACCGAAGTGTGGTCGCCCATCCCACCAGTTGTCGATGCACCGCCGGGCCGGCCGCCACAGGACGCGATCGTGCTCTTCGATGGCACGAACCTTGACGGCTGGCAACCGGTGCGCGAGGGCGGGCAGCGCTGGAAAATTGAGGACGGCGCGATGGTGGTCGTGCCGAGTCCGCAGCCTTGTGACCAGCAGACGTTGCGGAGTTTCGGCGATGTGCAGCTTCACCTTGAATGGCGTGCGCCGGCCGACGTAAGAGGCAACGGTCAGGACCGCGGTAACAGCGGGGTGTTTTTCATGGGGCTCTACGAATTGCAGGTGCTGGACTCGTTCAACAACCCAACCTACGTCAACGGCCAGGCCGCCGCAGTTTATAAAGAGCACGCGCCGCTCGTTAACACCTCGCGTCGCCCCGGTGAGTGGCAGACCTACGACGTGGTGTTCATCGCGCCGCGCTTTGGCGCGGATGGTTCGCTGCTGAAGCCGGCGCGGATGACGGCGTTTCACAACGGCGTGCTGGTGCAGCACGACGTCGTGCTTACCGGGCCAACACCGAATGGTCCGACGTATCACCGTGCCACGCTGCCGCCTTACCAGCCGCATCCCGCGAAATTGCCGCTGGTGCTCCAGGACCATCGGCATCCTGTCGCCTTTCGCAATATCTGGGTTCGCGAACTCGTCTGGCCGGACAAATGAACCACGCCACCATTGCCGCGTTCGCACTATCGATCTTCATGAAAATCCGCCCATCGTATGTTCGCGCCGCAGTTTTCGTCGCCGCCGGTTGGTTCGCGGCCGCTCCAAACGTCCTTCGTGCCGAAGAAAAATGGCGGCCGCTTTTCAATGGTCGCAGTCTCGACGGCTGGGAGATGTTCATGACGAATCCCGATGCCGCTTGGAACGTCCCAGGTCTCAAGCGCGACGCCAACGGCCGCTACCTTGAGCCGATTGGAAAAAACCGCGACCCGCTCAAGGTGTTCAACATCGAAACGGTCGACGGCCAGCCGGCCATCCACATCACCGGGCAGGGTTTCGGGGTAATCACGACGAAAGAGTCGTTTTCAAATTTTCATTTGCGACTACAAGTGAAGTGGGGCGAGAGAAAGTGGAGCATCAAGCTGCAGGCGCCACGCGACAGCGGTTTACTGTATTTCGTCCACGGTGAGCCGGGGTTCGACCATGCGACTTGGCCGCGCTCCATTGAATTTCAAATTCAGGAACACGACATGGGAGATCTCTACGCGCTCGGCACGCAAATCACCGTCAATGCCTCGCGCAAAGAGAAGCTATGGTTGTATGACCCGAAAGGTCAGCCAACGCTCTTTGTGCAGAAACCGCCGGTCGGCAATCGCTGTGTCAAGCGGGGCGACCCGGAAAAACCGAACGGTGAGTGGAACACCCTCGACCTAATCTGTGTGGGCGACGAAAGCATTCATATCGTCAACGGCGTGGTTGTCATGCGTCTCCACCATGCTCAGCGCATCGACGGACCGTCGTCGGCGCCGTTAGCCGCGGGGCAGATTAGCCTGCAGACCGAAGGCGCGGAAGTTTATTTCCGCGACGTGAAAATCGCACCGGCCGACGCTATGCCGCCGGAGTTCGCAGAAAATGCCCTGCCCTGAATCAAGCGATCGCGTTCCATTTCCGCGTCACCGTGGGCCAAAAATGAAGATACCAAACCGGTCGACTGCGCGTTCCGGCTTGTGGGGAAAGGCCGCGCGAGAAACCCCCAGGCCCTCCGCTATGAAGCGCGCCACGCAAATGCTCATCCCCTTCATTCGCGCGCAGTTGCACGGGCTAAAAGTTGCCGCGTTCGAAACCCGCTTCGATCTCGGTTTCGACGGCGCAATCGTGCTCGGTCCCTGCGCGTGCTGGGCCGCGGGTTTTGCGGAATTCGCGCGGATCGAGGTGCGTAACCTCGTTCGCGGCGAAACGGTTTTTCAGCACGTCATGTTCGGGAGCGAAGGACGGAGTGAAATTTGGACCACCAGCCCGCAGCACTCCCAGCCCGGCGACACGCTGCGGGTTACGGCGCACGCGTGGCTTAAACCCGATGAAGTTACGCAGGATCGCTCGACGCTCGCGCTCGTCGGGGAAAACAACGCCACCATTGAAATCCGCCCGATCAAGGCCCGTCGCGTGCCGATCGATCCGAACTTCGTTCCACCGCCGTCCCGCGACAGGAACGTGCGCCAGTTCGACCGTGAGACGGAGCGCACGCCTTGCGCGTTGGAGCCGCGCCCATGAAGCAGACCATCGACGTCGACGGCGCTCCGCTTGATTGCGATGGTGAGTCGCTGCTCGGCAGCGTCGCGCACGTTCTCACCCAGCAGCGCCTCACGCTCGATTCGCTGGTGTGGACAGCGCTCGGCGAACCCCGTGAAGTGCGCGTCTGGATGAGCGTCGAGGGGGACGAAGCCCAGATCAATGCCTGCGTGGAAGATTGCCGATGTCTCGCTGGCGTCCGGTATGTTTCCCAGGGCGGCACGGACCAACAGGCGCGGATTCTCAGCCGTCTCAAACCGCTCGAATCGCGTCCGCGTGCATGACCGTGAGTCACATGAGTTCCGCTCCAACTGTCCGTTCGCTGGCCCGCAAGCTGGGCCTCTCGCACACCACCGTTTCGGATGCGTTGCGCGGCCGGGGTCGCGTCGATGCCGCGACGGCGCAGCGGGTGCGCAATGCCGCCGGTGAGGCTGGCTACCGAAGCAACCCGCTCGCGTCGGCGATGATGTCGGAACTTCGGCGACGCGCAACATTTCGCGGCGTGCTCGCTGCGGTCGACATCGTCGAGCCGGAACGGCCCGACTCGCAGAGGATTTTTCACACCGAGCTCATGGCCGGAGGAAAGGCGCGCGCGACCGAACTTGGGTGTAAACTCGAGTCGCTTGTCGTGGACCACGCCAAGATCACGATGGCGCGACTGGACTCGATCCTGCAATCACGCGGCGTCCACGGCGTGCTCGTGCTGCCGTCGTGGAACGCGCCCAACTGGTCGGAACTGGATTGGTCGCACTACGCTGGCGTCTACACCGACTATTTCATCGAGCGCCCGGCGCTGCATTGCGTCTGCTGCAGCTACTACCGTTCGATGTTTGCAATGCTCGTCCAACTCGCCGAACGTGGCTATCAGCGGCCTGGCCTTTACCTTGAGCCAAGGCGTGACGAACGAACCCAACATGAATTTAGCGCGGCGTTTCGGACGTTTCAAGAAACCCAGTCCGATGTCGAGCGCGTGCCACCGCTTTTCGTGCAGGGGCATCGCAGGGACGATTTCGTCGCATGGTTCCGCCGCTACAATCCCGACGTCGTGCTCAGCCATTTTACGGACGTCATCGAGTGGATGGAATACTGCGGTGCGCGACTGCCGCAAACGCACGGGTTCGCCAGCCTCAACTTGCTCTATAAAACCCGACCATGCGCCGGCCTCGACTTGCATCCGCGTAAACTCAGCGCGCGCGCCGTCGAGTTGCTCATCGCGCAACTGCACCGCAACGAATGCGGAGTGCCTGAGCAGGCGATGACGACGATCGTTCCCGCACGCTGGGTCGAAGGCCCGACCGTGCGCAAAGCGCATAAAGCGTCATTACCGGACGACCGCGTTGGCCTAGAATTCGCCTCAGTGGTTGGGGACGCGCACTTGACTGCCGCGCCATAGGACGTCGAATAAGGTCCCCGATTTGTCAGAGCGTGGCTCTGGCCCAACCCCAATCCTCCCAGCTGCAAATGAAGATGCCCTTCTCCCGGCGCGATTTCCTCAAGACCTCCGCGTTCGTAACCGGCGCGGGCTTAACAGCTCCCTTCTGGCAATCGCGGGCGTGCGCTGCGGCCGCCAGTCCGACGCCCCCCGTATCCGACTACCCGATCGCGCCCGGGCCGTTTCAACCGACCCGTGAATCGCTCCGGCAATACCGGTGTCCGGAGTGGTTTCGCGATGCGAAGTTCGGCATCTGGGCGCACTGGGGCCCGCAATCCGCTCCCGAGATGGGTGATTGGTATGCGCGCAACATGTATCTGCAGGGTCACCGACAATACAACCATCACCTCAAGACTTACGGCCACCCGTCGAAGTCCGGCTACAAAGACGTGATTCCGACCTGGAAGGCCGAAAACTTCGACCCGGATTATCTGCTGGGGCTTTACCGGAAGGCCGGGGCGAAGTTTTTCGTCAGTATGGGAGTGCATCACGACAACTTTGACCTGTGGAATTCGCGATTCCAACCGCGGTGGAATTCAGTTGCAGTCGGACCGAGGAAAAACATCGCGCAAATGTTCAAGGACGCGGCGATGAAGCAAGGGCTGCGTTTCGGGGTGAGCCAGCACCTGCACGCAAGCTACGAGTGGATGTCGACCTGCTTTGGCAGCGACAAGACGGGTCCGCTCGCCGGCGTGCCCTATGACGGGACCGATCCTCAATACGCCGATCTTTATCACCCCAAACACCAACCGGCGCCGCAGCCGGGAGACGTTGGCAATGTGCCAGAGTCTTGGAAGCAGCAGTATCTCCTGCGGCTTCAGGATCTCATCGACCAACTCCAGCCGGACCTGATGTATCACGATGGGGTCATTCGGTTCGAGCGCTACGGACTGAAATTAGTGGCGCACCTATATAATCGGAGCGCGCAGTGGCACGAGGACCGGGTGGAGGCGGTTTACACCAGCAAAGGCCTGGAGGACTGCCAGGACGGGACGGCCGTGCTGGACTTTGAGCGAGGTATCGCGGAGGGAATCTGGCCCAATCCGTTCCAAACCGACACCTGCGTTGCTGGCTGGCACTACGATCGGGAGGCGCGGTATCGAACGCCAAAACAGTGCATCGACTTGCTGGTCGACGTGGTCAGCCGGAATGGCACCCTGCTGCTGAACTTTCCGCTGAAATCAGACGGAACGCTCGATGTCACGGAAATGGGAATCGTCTCCGAGATCACAACATGGATGGCTGCCAATAGCGAAGGGATCCACGGCACCCGCCCTTGGAAAATTTGCGGCGAAGGACCCAGCGTTGCGGGCACCGTGCGGGACACCAGCGTGTTCAAACTGCTGCCGCCCATCCCCGACACCTCGCCGGGTGCCACTCGATCCGCCGGGGCGCGCGACAATCGCGCGCCGCTGACGGCGCGGGACGTCCGGTTCACCACCAGGAATGGATTCCTCTACGCCTTCCTGCTCGGACGGCCGGATGATTCGAGCGCGGTTCTGGCGAGCCTTTCCACGCGCTCACCTCAGCTCGGCGGGCGCAAGGTAGCCGACGTGACGCTGCTTGGCCAGGGAGGCAAGCTCGCGTGGGCGCAGACCGAGCAAGGGCTGGCCGTGAAGCTGCCGGAACAATTGCCGAGCGGGCACGCGATCGCGCTGAAAATCGCGGGCGTCGTTGGCGTATGAAAGATGATCATAAACAGCAACTCCCATATGATTTCATGAAGAAGATCACTCGCCATCGCACTGCGCAAATGCTCGTGGCCACTGGCACGGCTGCCAGCGCGGAAGTCTTCGAACTCTCCCCATTCGAGGTCAACATTACGCAGGATTTAGGCTGCCTTGCCCGGGGTGTCTCAAAACTCAATCGGGTGAGATCGGTCTGGAATTCTTGCCGGGCGCGGGACCGGTGAGAGGGTAGGGCGGATAAGCGTTCGCATGCCCCTGCACCAGTTGCTCGGAATCCTTGCTGGCTGGTTGAATCGGGAGCAGCAAGCGGTCATCGATCACTTGCAGACGGAAAACGAGATCCTGAAGCGTCAGCGCAATGACAGGCGGCCACGCTTAACCGACGCGACGCGGCTTAAAGGCTGCGGTCGAGTCTTGAGACACCAAGGGATGAAACGAACCTCGCGCCGGCGGAAAAATTCGTCGAAATTCGCAGTCCAAAATCGCCGTTGCGCCGTCCATCTCCCCGTCTGCTTCGCCGGTTCAAAACAATCACACTGTGATGCGAAACCCTACTGCCATGCCATCTCCTCGGTTTGCCGCTTGGCGCGGTCTGTTTGCATTTGCCCTGATTTCGTCGGCCTCGATTGAGCTGACGCTCCGTGAGACCGGCGCCGCCCCGGCCATCGCCCGGCCGGCGGTCACCGTGCCGGTCACGGTCACCGAAGATGCCAACTCCTTCACGCTTGCCAACGGCGTCGTCACCGCGCGCGTCAGCAAGCGCAACGGCAACCTGACATCGCTCCTTTTCCATGGTGTCGAGACCATGGCCGGCGGCGGCTATTGGGAATCGGCCCCGCAGGCGCCGAAATCCGCCGTCACAATCGACCCGGCGAAGAGCGGCGGCGAACGCGCCGAGGTTTCCATCAAGGGGACGCCCAGCGGCCGGGGCATCGACATCGAGCTGCGCTACGCGCTGGCCCGCGGCGTCAGCGGCATTTACGCCTACGGGATTTACACCCATCCGGCGGCCAATCCCGCAGCGGGTTACGGCGAAAACCGCTATATCACCAAGCTCAGCCACACCTTCAACTGGATCTCCGTCGACGCCGACCGCAACATGCTCGAATGCGCCCCGGAGGATTGGGGTGCGGGTGTCGTCGTTCACGCCAAGGAGCAGCGCATCCTCGGCACCGGTTACTACAAGAATTCCGTCGAACACAAATACAGCTACAACGCCATCCAATACCGGATTCCCGCTTACGGCTGGTCCAGCACCAAGGACCACATCGGCGTATGGTTCATCAATCCCACGACGGAGTATCTCTGCGGCGGCGCCGAGAAGTTGGAACTGGTCGCCCACTACGACGATCGCGAGAGTCCCGACCCCATCATCCTCGACTATTGGTGCGGCGGACACTACGCTGGCGGTGCGAGCTGCCACATTCCCGCGGGTGAAGAGTGGAACAAGGTCATCGGCCCGATCTTCGTTTATTGCAACGCGCTCGCCGACCCGAAAGCTCCGTCGCCAGCCGACCTCGTCACGTTGGAGGCCACCGCCGGTAATCCCACCGTGCCGCCCGCCTGGCGCGACAACGCCACCACGCTCTTCCAGGACGCACTCGTCCAGGCGAAGGTTGAAAAAGCGCAGTGGCCCTACGACTGGGTCAACGGCGTGGATTACCCGCACAAGAGGGAGCGCGGCAACGTGGTCGGCCAGCTCGTGCTCAACGATCCGCAGGCCGCGTCGAAGAAGCTGCCGCGTCTCACGGTCGGCCTCGCGCACCCGGATTACCCCGGCGGCAGCCCGCGCGCCGGGAACAACGGCATCGTCACCTGGCCGCACGACGGAAACTATTACCAGTTCTGGACCGACGGCACCGACGATGGAAAGTTCACGATCGCGAATGTGCGCCCCGGCACCTATACGCTGCACGCGTTTGCGGACGGCGTGCTCGGCGAATTCGCGCAAACCAACATCACTGTCGCGGCCGGCAAGTCGATCGATCTGGGCCAGCTCGCGTGGAAACCCGTGCGCTACGGCAAACAACTCTGGGAAATCGGTTATCCGACTCGCACCGGAGACAAGTTTTTCAAGGGCGATGGCGCGAACTACTGGCTCTGGGGCTGGGGCCTGCGTTACCCGCTCCTCTTTCCGAACGACATCACCTACACGATCGGCAAGAGCGATTATCACAAGGACTGGTTCTTCCAGCAGACGCCGCACAGCGAGACGACCGCGTGGCTGAATCCCGACGCCAAAGATCCCGCCAACCAGCGTTTTGGTTGGATGAAATTTCCCAGCGGAAAAGAGGATATCTGGCGTGCGATCGGCCACGGCCGGGCGACCACTTGGACGATCAAGTTCAACCTGCCCCAGGCCGCGCACGGCCAAGCGGCTTTGCGCGTTGCGCTGGCCGGTTCCGACGGCACCGCCGGACTCGCGAATCCCGGCGCGCCCGGCGGACTCAGTGTGAGTGTGAATCGCCAGAGCGTCGGCTCGATTCGTTTCATTTCGACCAACGCGTTGCGCTACAACACCAACAAGGGCGTCTGGCGCGAATACACGGTGAGCTTCGACGCTGCGCTGCTGAAGGCCGGCGAAAACGAACTCACGCTCACCGTCCCCGCGGGTGAGCTCACCAGCGGCGTCGTCTACGATTATCTGCGCCTCGAACTCGACGAAAATGCGAAGCCCGCCTCCGCGCTGGTCACGATGAGCAACTGACACGTTGGCGGCACCGCCATTTTCGACCTCAAGTCCCTTAAACTATTTTACCCTCGTTTATGAAAACGTCCCCAAAGTCACTCCCCCTGCGCAGCCTCGTGCTGGCTGCTTTCGTTTCCACCGGCTTCGACCTGCCCGCGATGCACGCGGCCGACGCCGCCCCGACCGTCGCCAAGCCCGCCATCAACGCGCCCGTCACTATCGCCGACGGCGCCGACGCGTGGGTCATCGACAACGGCATCGTCAAGGCGACCGTCCAGAAGAAAAACGGCAAGATGACCTCGCTCGTCTATCAGGGCCAGGAAACGCTTACACGCAATTCCGAGAGCTGGGAGCAACTTGCCACCGGCACCGTCACGCAAGCGGTCACGATCGATCCGGCGACGAATGGCGGCGCGCGGGCCGAGGTCGCCGTGAAGGGCGTGACCGGCCGCATGGACATCGAGCTGCGCTACACGCTCGAGCGCGGTGTGAGCGGTTTCTACACCTACGGCATCTACTCGCACGGCGCGAATTATCCCGCTGCGGGCGAGGGCGAAAGTCGTTTCATCAACCAGCTGTCGTCGAACTTCGACTGGCTCTCCGTCGACGCCGACCGCAACATGCCCATGTGCAGCAATGCGGACACGCGCTCTGGCGTCGTCATTCACGCGAAGGAGCAGCGCATCCTCAGCACCGGCATCTACAAGAATTCGGTGGAGCACAAATACAGCTACTGCGCGGAAATGTATAAGCTCCCCGCGTATGGCTGGTCCAGCATCAAGGACCACGTCGGCGTCTGGTTCATCAATCCCTCGAACGAATATCTCGGCGGCGGCCCCACGCGCATCGACCTCGTCTGCCACATGGGCGCGACGATGCTCGATTACTGGACCTCCGGCCACTACGCCGGTGGCGCCGCCTGCAACGTGCTCGCGGGAGAAGTCTGGAACAAGGTCGTCGGTCCGATCTTCGTTTATTATAACTCGCTGCAAAACGCCCAGACGCCGACCCCGGCCGAACTCGACACCCTCGCCGCCACCGCGGGCAACCCGACGATTCCGGCCTCCTGGACCGCCAGCGCGAACGCCCTGTTCAACGACGCGCTCGAAAAGGCCAAGACCGTCAAGACCCAGTGGCCCTACGCGTGGGTGCAGGGCGTGGACTACCCGCAGCAATCCGGCCGCGCCACCGTCGCCGGTCGGCTCACGCTCAACGACCCGCAGGCCGCCTCGACGAAACTACCGCACCTGTGGGTCGGCCTGACGCATCCGGATTTCAACGGTGCCGGCGGAGCATTCGCGCTGCGCTCGGGCAACGGCAAACTCGTCACCTGGGACCACGACGCGAACTACTACCAGTTCTGGTCCGAGGGCAGCGACAACGGCCAGTTCTCCATCGCGAACGTGCGCCCCGGCACTTACACGCTGCACGCGTTTGCCGAAGGCGTGCTCGGTGAATTCGCCAAGACCGACATCACCGTCGAGGCCGGCAAGGCGATCGACCTCGGCAAGCTCGAGTGGAAGCCCGTGCGCTACGGCAAACAGATTTGGGAGATCGGGTATCCGGACCGCACCGCCGGTAAGTTTTTCAAGGGCGACCGCGCGAACTACTGGCTCTGGGGCTGGGGCCTGCGCTACCCGCTGCTCTTCCCGAACGACATCACCTACACGATCGGCAAGAGCGATTATCACAAGGACTGGTTCTTCCAGCAAGTGCCGCACGGCGAATCCACCGCGTGGCTCAACCCCGAGGCGAAGGATCCCGCCAACCAGCGCTTCGGCTGGGTGAAGGCGGAGTCGCAGGAAAAATATCCGCAAACCGACCAGGCTGGCCCATGGCGCGTCTACGGCCGCGGCCGCGCGACGACATGGACGATCAAGTTCAACCGCGACCAGGCCGACAAGGGTCTCGCGACCCTGCGCGTGGCGCTCGCCGGCGCGGACGGCGGCGGCGGACTCGCGGTGGCCGTCAACGGCACGAGCGTCGGCACCATTCGCACCGTCGCGACCAACGCCCTCCGCTACAACACCAACAAAGGAATGTGGCGGGAATACGTCCAGCCGTTCGACGCCGCGTTGCTGAAGTCCGGCGAAAACGAAATGACGCTCACCGTCCCGGCCGGCGAGCTCACCTCCGGCGTCGTCTACGATTACCTGCGCCTCGAACTCGACGAGAATCAAAAATTCGCGGGCAAACCGGTCGCGTCGGCTAATTAGCAATGCTGCCTCGGGCTTGCCCCCGGCGTCAGTCGCAACGACGGGCATCGTTTGTGACGGCGTCGCATTGCATCTTACAGCGACGTTGCGTCCCGTAATCGATTCCCTCGAATCTCCTCAAAAGATGATTGAAGAATCGGTTACGGTTCGCCGATCACTTCGTCGGCACACCCTGGATTTTCAGCGTCACGGCGTATTGGCTTGGCGCCCGATCCGGTAAGGTCACGGATAAACCTTGCTCATCTTGCGTCCAAGCCACCCTGCCACTGTAACCGAGAAGCGACACGCCAGTGACTTTAGCGCCGGCGACGTGCGGCGACGCGGTGCCAAGGCTATTAATCCGCGCGACGCGCGATTTGGGCCAAGCGCCGACAAACGCGTAAAGCGTGTCGCGCTTGGTGGTGAAGCGAATGTCCTGCGCGGTATAGGGGGGAGCCGCTCCCCGCCCGGCGCCTCGTGCGGCAGGGCGGGCGATCGTGGACGGGCCCTCGCCATAAATCTTCCACGGACGCGTGGCGTAGATGCCCTCGGAGTTCACGTCCATCCACGCGGTCAGGCCGGCGAGAAACGCCTCCTCATGTTCATCGATCGAACCGTCGCCGCGCAGCGGGATGTTCAGCATCAGGTTGCCGTTCTTGCTCACGATGTCGGTGAGCATGGCGACGATGGTGGCGACCGTCGCATAACGATTTTCCTCCGCAACCGCCCGGCTGTAGTGCCAGTCGCCGATGCACGTGTCGGTCTGCCACGGGTCGGGGCGGATGGCGTTGGCGGTGCTGCGTTCGATGTCCTCGACGAACGCGCCGATGTGGTCTCGCTCGATGTGCTTGCCATTGACGACGACGTCCGCCTTGCCCCCGTTGCGGGCGGCGCTGAGATTGTAGTAATGCGCCACGACATCTAGCCCGGCCTGGCCGAGCGGCAGTTCGTTGGTATCGAAGTAGAGCACGTCCGGCTGATATTTATCCACCAGATCCTTGCAACGCAGATACCAGTTTTCGCAAAACGCGTCGGTCGGCATCGGGTTGCTCTTGGCGAGGCTGGTATTCTTGACCTGCCAGTCCCGCACCGCCTGCGCACTGGTCAGGCCGTCCGGCATCACCACGGAAGGACCGGTGTAGAGCGCCTGCGGATCGAGCCCCTCCCACCACTTGCCCTTTCCGTCCTCCTTCGTGAGGCGGTAAGCATCGTAGCGCACGCCCGCGAGCGGACCTTCGCCGTCATAACCGTAGGCGGGTTGCAGCCAGCGGGCGGCCCACGAGGCGTGGTTTGACACGCCGAACCGCAGGCCGCTTTCGCGCGCGAGCGTCGCCCACGTGCCGATGATGTCTTTCTTCGGGCCAACGCGCACGGAGTTCCACGCCTGATGCGCGGAGTCGAACATGTCCATGTTGTCGTGGTGATTTGCGAGGCCGAAGAAATATTTCGCGCCGGCCCGCTTGTAGAGCGCCATGAGCCGGGCAGGTTCCCATTTCTCGGCCTTCCACAGATTGTCGATTTCCATGAACCCGAATCTGGAGGGATGCCCGTAGGTTTTGACGTGGTAGTCGTAGGCACGCTCGCCCTGAAGATACATCCTGCGCGCATACCAGTCGCCCTGCTCGGGCACGCACTGCGCCGTCCAGTGCGCCCAGATGCCGAACTTCGCGTCGCGAAACCATTCCGGGTATTGGTAGTTTTGCTTCAGCGATTCCCACGTCGGCTGGAATGGACCGGGCGCGATCTTCCGCCCGGGCGCGGCGGCGTCAGCCGCGAACAGCCGCGACTGCCAGAGCGGCGCGGTGAGGCCGGCGCCGGCGGCGAGGGCGGAAGCTTTGAGGAACGAGCGGCGGGTGCAGGGGGTTTTCATAGGGTGGGACCCAATGGCCTGGTCATTTCAGCTTCAGGCCGGTAATTTTGAGGGCGTAGGCGAAGTCGCATGGTTTTTCGGCGGGAAATTTCACGTGCAGGCCAATCGCGTCCTGCGTGAACGCAAGCGCACCGACGTGGCCGAGCAACTCGACTTTTTCGATCTTTCCGCGCGGCGCTTTCCCGCTGGCGAGTGATGTAATCACCGCTTCTGCATCCGGCCAGCTCATCACTGTCGCGTAGAGCGTGTCGCCGTGCGTGGTGAAGCGGATATCTTGCGGTGTGTAGCCCTTGCGCGGCAGCCCGCCGCCGCCGACCATCTGGTTGCCTTGGTTCTGTCCGTTGAGCCGGCCGGCGAAACCTTTTGCGCGGGCCGCGACCATCGCTTCCGCTGCGCCGACCGTGGCGGGGCCCTCGCCATATTTGATCCACGGGCGCGTGCCGTAGATCGCCTCACCGTTCACCTCGAGCCATTTGCCGATCGCCAGGAGCACGTCCTGTTGCTCCTGCGGGATGGTGCCGTCGGCGCGCGGCGAGATGTTCAGCAGGAGATTGCCGTTCTTGCTCACGTTCTCGACGATCTTCCAGACAAACTGGTCGGTCGGATAAGGCTTCTGTTCTTCCACGTAGCCGAACTTGTTGGTGATGGGATCGTCGGGCTGCCAGATCCAGTCGGTCAGCTCCATCGGCGCCCGCCCCTCGCGTTCGTAGTCCATGATCTGACCGGAGACCCACGCAGCCTGCTTGGCGCTGATGCCGACTTCCTTGTGCTGTTGCCTCGCCCAGTTGAAGTAGTAGGCGGCCACCCGGATCTTGAGCGGATCTATGGCGTGATCGGTGTTCATGTCGAACCAGAGCATGTCGGGATGATATTTCTCGATGGTTTCGATCCGCTTTGCGACCCAGTCGTGCATGAACTTGATCCGGGCCGTCTCGCTGCGGTCCGCGACGCTGTAGAAGGCGGCCCACTTCGGGTCGTATTCATCGCTGCCGGGCAGAGCGGGAATGAAGACGAAATGGAAGAAGGAATGATCGGAGATGCCGGTCTTCAGGCCGACTTTCTGCAACGCCTTGATGAGATCGCCGTCGAGGTCGCGATGCGGCCCGTAGTTTTTGGCGTTGTAGGGATTGATCGCGCTGTCCCAGTTGGAAAAACCGTCGTGATGCTCGCCGGGGGCGAGGACGTATTTGGCGCCCGCCTTTTTGAAGAGCGCGGCCCAGGCATCGGGGTCCCACTTGGCCGCGGTGAACATGGGGAGGAAATCCTTATAGCCGAACCTGGTCGGCGGTCCGAAGTGCTCGGTGTGCCACCTCATGATGTCGGCGTTGCCGCCATACATGTAGCGGACATACCACTCGCTGCCGTGAGCCGGGACGGAGTAGATGCCCCAGTGCATCATGATGCCGAACTTGGCGTCCCGGAACCACTCGGGATCCTTGTAGTTCTTCTCGATCGACTCCCAACTCTCGTCAAACGGGCCGGGGGGAGGAGCGGGAATATCCTTGAGGGCGGCCGCGATCATCTCGGGCGTGTCGCGGGGAGGCCGGGCGTTGGCGCCGGGCGCGGTGGCAGGACCGGCGACGCCGGGTTCTTCGACTGGACCGGGAGCGGCAGACTGAGCAACCGGCGGTAGTGAGGACTGAGCTGGAGAAACAGCGGTGCTCAGGAGCCAGAGGCTGGCGGCGGCAAGAATGAAACGTTGGGAGGATTGCATGGTGATGAGATTCTTCTTCGCTCGGTTGCGGTTGGCTGTGCTCGGGGCGTTACAGAGCCGGCGGCGATTTGCTCGGATCGGCGAGCGTGCCTGAGGCACCGGTGTCTTTCGGCAATGGCCGCGTGTTCCAGATTTCCACCGGTCCGGCAAATTCGAGCGCGGCGACCGAAACGTCGGGATCGGGCGCGGCGCCAGGCAGCGTGACGACCAAACCCTCGGGAGCGAGCGTCGAGGTCACGACGCCGCTGCGCGCGAGCAAGCGGCCCGACAGAGCGAGCTGTCTGACCCCGGGCAAAAGGATTTTTCCGTCGGCGGGCCATTCCCAGACGTGAATGTAGAGCGTTGATCCGCCGCCCGGCCGCTTCTTCTGCGTCGTGCGGCCCCACGGAAGCGGCGCGTTAAACGGACCGCCTTCGGTGGCATAGATCGCCTCGCCATTGGTCTTCAGCCAGCGGCCGATCGCGAGCAGGCGGTCCACTTCCGGCTGGGGAATTTCGCCTTCGGCGGTCGGGCCGACGTTCAGCAGATAATTGCCGTCTTTGCTCGCGATGTCCGAGAGATTGCGGATGAGCTGCTGGGCGGACTTCCAGTGCAGGTCCGTCAGGTTGTAGCCCCAGGAATCGTTGATGGTCATGTTGACCTCGAGCGCCCGCCCCAGCATCGCGCTCGACGGGATGCGCTGCTCCGACGTGCGGAAATCGCCCAGCACGCCGCCGCCGAGCCGGCTGTTGATGAGCAGATGCGGATCGGAAGAGGCGAGATCGAAGAACGGTTTGGCGCGCTCCGGCGTCATCGAATATTCGGTGTCCCACCAGAGAATGTCGGGATGAAATTTCTCCATGATTTCGCGAACCTGCGGCAGCGCGATTTTCGCGAGGTAGTCGTCGAACGATCCGCGCTTCTGCACTTCGTCCCACGGCGGCGTGTTGCCCTTGCCGCCGCCGAGATTCACCCAGTCCTGCGACTGCGAATAGTAGGCACCGAAGCGGAGTCCGCGGGCGCGCACGGCCTTGACGAGCGGGGCGATCAAATCGCGCCGCGCCGCGCCGGTCTTCGCCGCGTTCCAGTCGGAATAGGCGGAATCGAAGAGCGCGAAGCCGTCGTGGTGCTTGGCGGTGATGACGACGTATTTCATGCCGGCGTCCGCGGCGAGTTGCGCCCAGGCCTCCGGATCGTATCGCGTCGCCGGGAAGTCGCTCGCCAGCGGCCGGTATTCCGCGACCGTGATCTTGGCGCGGTTCATGATCCACTCGGCGCCGGCGGGCTTGCCCTGCCACACGCCGGCGGGCACGGCGTAAACACCCCAGTGAATGAACATCCCGAATCGCGCCTCGCGAAACCACTTCAGGCGGGCGGCGTGTTCCTCCGGGGTCTCCTTTTTCACGATGGCGGGATAGGCCGGCAATCCCGCCGCCGGGGGCGCCATCTGAATCGCGAGAGCCTGCGTCGCCGTTCCGTCGGCCGCGAGCAAGCTGCGAGTGACCGTCAGGGCCAGACAAGAGACAAGGAGGGTCGATTTCATAAGCGAGACTTCCGAGGCGTCAGTTGGCGACCGGAGCCACGGGTTTGATGCGGCTCGCCGGTTGGTCGAGCTCCAGCACGACGATGGTGTCGGTGTCGTTCTGGTTGGAGGCCGGCACCGCAATCTCGATGCCCCTTTCGGTCTGCGAAACCATCGCCTCGCCGCCAGCCAGCAACGAAGCGCGGACGACCTTCGCCGGGATCGTCGGCAACAGCAGCTTGCTGGCGCTTTTCCAGTCGAGGACGTGAACGAAGATTTTTTGCCCCCGGTAGGTCGAAACGCCGTAGACGCCCGGCAGGAACGGGCCGCCGCGCGTGCCATAAACGCTCGCGCCGTTTTTCGCGAGCCAGTCGCCGATTTCCTTCAACCGCTGGACTTGCGGCGGATCGATCTGGCCGTCGGGCCGCGGCCCGACATTGAGGATAAAATTGCCGTCTCGGCCCACCGTTTTCACGAGGAGCTGCACGCTGTCGCGCAGCGTCTTGATCGCCGCGCCTTCTTTCCAGCCCCAGGCGCCCGCCGCCAGTGTCGTGCACAATTCCCACGGATGCTCCGCGTCGAAATCGCCCAGGGCCCGGTCGCCTTCGCGCGAGTGAAAATCCTCGGGCATGTCGGCCCGCCCGTTGATGACGACGCCGGGCTGGAACTCGCGCAACATGGCGTAGACCTTGTCGGTCTGCCAACTGAAGTGCCCTTGATACGATTGTCCCGCGGGCCGCTTCTCCCACCGCGCGCCACTGACCCAGCGTCCACCAAACTGCAGCCAGTTGTTCTCGCCGCCATCGAAAAACAGGATGTCGACCTTCCCATAGTTGGTCAGAAGCTCGCGCATCTGCCGGTGGTATTGGTCGCGCATCGCCTCGGCGTTCTTCAGATAGAGATCGGGAAAGAAGAAGCCCGGAAACCGCCAATCCAACGGCGAATAATAGAGCCCCACCAGCATGCCGCCGGCGCGGGCGGCCTTGACGTAGTCGGCCACAAAATCCCGGTGCGCCGCTGTCTTGACGCTCGTGAAGTCGCTGCCCGGATCGTCGAAGAGGGCGAAGCCGTCGTGGTGGCGCGTGGTGAGCACCATGTATTTCATTCCCGCCGCCTTCGCCGCGGCCACCCAGGCGTTCGCATCGAAGTTCGCCGGTTTGAACTGGTCGGCCAGCTTGGCGTATTCCTCCACGGGAATCTGCTCGTTCCACTGCACCCATTCGCCGCGACCGGGGATGGCGTAGATGCCCCAGTGGATGAACAGGCCGAAGCGCGCCTCGCGCCAAGCGGCCAGACGCGCCTGATGTTGCTCGGCCGTTTCGGTGAACGACTGCGCCGACGCCAGCGGCAGCCACGCCGCCAGAGTCGCGATCGCCAACGCCATGCGCCGCGACCTCAGCAGGGGAAACGGAAAGTTTTTCACGGTGCGGTTTTGAGGTCGCTCAGTTTCCAACTGTCGCGCCAGCGGAGGATCGGCTTTCCGTTATCCCATTCGATCGGCAGCCAGATGTAGCGGCCGTCGATGGCGTCGCTCGGACGCCAGCGGTCGCCCATGTAGATGAACGCGCCGGGCTTTCCGGGAGCCGGCAGCACGTGGGTGCTTTGCGATTCGAAGGTTGTGGCGATCTGCTCCGGCGTGCCGCGGCACGGATTGCCGAGCCGGGTCCACGTGCCCAGCATCGAGTCGGCGACCGCACTCCGCCCGGGATTGGGACGCCACCCGGTCGTGCCGGACGAAAGCATGTAATATTTGCCGCCGCGCTTGAAAACCGCGGGAGCCTCGTTGGAATCGCCGACCAGCGCCCGCGCCCACTTGCCTGAGAAGCCGAGGTAGTCGTCGGTCAACTGGTGAATGTGGATGGTCGCGTTCTCCTCGGCGGAGGTGATGAGGTAGCCGGTCCCGTCGTCGTCGACGAACAGCGTCATGTCGCGCGACATCTGCCCGACCTCGTAATCCCGCCGCAGGTATTGGCCGAGGACGGCGTTGGCCAGCCGGCCGGCGTGCGGTTCGGGGAGTTGCGGATTTTTGTCCGCCTCCGTGACGTTGACCGGCCAGATTCCCTTGTTGGGTCGGAAGGAGGCCATATAGGCGAAAGGACCCTCGGGCCGGTCGCTGACGGCGAGCGCTGTGTGGGCGGCCGTGAAGCCCCGACCCTTGAATTCGAGATGAAACCACATGACGAATTTCCGGGTTTTTTCGTTGTAGATGACCTTGGGTCGCTCGAGGCCGCAGCCTTTCGTGTATTCGCTGTTCGGATCGTCGGAGACGCGGAACGCGATGCCCCGATCCTTCCAGTTATACAAGTCGGTGGACGAATAGACATGGACGCCCACCTGGGCCGTGTTGCCGATTTCACCGCCGATCTTGTGTTCGCCATACCAGTAGTAGACGCCCTCATGCAGCAAGATGCCGCCACCGTGAGCGTTGATGTGCACGCCCTGGTCGTCGGGCCAGAGTGCGCCGGGCTTGAAGGTGTCGAGCACATCTGCCGCTGAAAGCGCGGCGGCGCCAAACACCACAGACAACGCAAGAGACAGGAGACGAGCAGAGTTCATGCGGGGGGTAAGTTTGCGAGGATCGGATTCAGTTGTCCGTAGCATGACGTAGGTCTTGGCGCAAAGGATGCCGGGCCAAGCGGCGCTGGTTCGATGGGCTTCCATTGGAACACGTCATTTTCACGGTGCGCCGAGTTGGATCTTTGGCGATTGCGGTTGGGAGTGGCGTTCAAATGACGCGCAGCCCTCGCGCTGATTTTTGCACCGCGCTCTCGAGTCCAGTCCGACGTCAACTCTCCCGGACCTGCATCACTTCCGCCTCCACCACTCCTTGATTTTGATTACGACCTCGTGGCTTACCGACGGGAGATGGCGGACTGCTTCCTGCGCCTGCGGAATATGCCGGAACATCAACCACGCGACCAGCACCCTGTGTTCGCTCCATCATTTCACGGCATACCCTTTTGCCTTCTTCAGGATGGCATCGACGTCGTGAAACCCTGCGCAGATGGGGTCCAGGTGTTGGCGAACGAGCGTATCACGAGTGCGTGGCCAGAATTGGCCCTTTCGTGACGCTTGTTGCCCTCGCAATGCCGAAGACCCACTCAAAGACAAAATGAAAAGGGCCACCGATTCCGTCGAGTGGAAGTTCACTGCAGCGTGAGCGTTTTCATGCGTTTCGGGATCGGCTTGGCTCGGTTTCACCGTCGACGCGACCGGTTCACATTGCCAGTATCATCCGCATGAAAAGACCGGCATCTCGGGCTCTGCGGACTCGGTTTTTGGCAATGATCGTTCTTCTCGCCGGCACCGATGCGCAGGCGGCCGGCAGCACGCCGGTTTTCAATATACTGGACTTTGGCGCAAAGAACGATGGTTCGGCCAGCGCGACGGAAGCGTTTCGCGCGGCCATCCAGGCGGCGAAGCTTGCCGGTGGCGGGACCGTCTTCGTCCCGCCCGGCAAATACGTCACTGGGCCGATCGAACTGGTGAGCAACCTGGTGCTCGATATCGATGCGGGCGCAACGCTGCAGTTTCCGGCCACCAGGCTTCCGCTCGCGAAGGGGAGGGTGCAAGGCATCGAATGCCTCCAACCCATGCCTCTGCTGGGCGGCATGAACGTCGAGAACGTTACCATCACCGGGCGGGGTGTGGTGACGACAAACAATGCCGAGTGGACCAAACTCATGGGCAGGCCGCAGGGCGTGGCAGGCGGGGCTTTTGGGCCGGTTTGGGAGACTCTTCGCACCAAACTGGAACTGAAGACGCCCGCGCCGGAAGAGGATTACGTAAAAGCTGCTCCCTACCTTCGTCCCGCGTTCATCCGATTCATGGAAAGCAAAAATGTTCTCGTCGAAGGTATTCACGTGGTGGGCTCATCCTTCTGGACCATCCACATGCTCTACTCGGCGAATGTGGTCATTCGTGACGTTACTCTTGAGACATATCCGGGAGCGTTTACCGGCGGCATCTATATCGATTCCAGCCGTGATGTCAGGATCGCCAACTGCTACGTCGATACTGGGGACGACGCCATCGTTCTCAAGTCGGGGAAGGATGCTGACGGACTGCGGGTCAACCGGCCGACCGAGAACGTGGTCATCACCAACTGCGTCGTGCACCACGGGTCGGGCGGAGTTGTGCTGGGCAGCGAGATGTCGGGAGGAATCCGCAATGTCGTGGCGAGCAACATCGTCTGCCAGGGCACGCAGATGGGGATCAATATCAAGAGTGACCGCGGACGTGGCGGGGTAGTCGAAAACATCAGGCTGGACAACTGGACGATGGATGACGTCGGCAGGGCGATCAATGTCTCACAATATTATGTTCATGAAGGCAACGTGACGGCCACGCCACCACGCGCTTCGGAACGCACACCGGTGTTACGCAACATCTCCATCAGCAACATTAACATCATCCGGTGTCGGGCGGCCGTGGGCTACGAGCCGGCGCCACCCGTGATGATCAACATCGAAGGGCTGCCGGAGATGCCGATTTCGGGACTGCGGATTAGCAATGTGATCGCCTCGGGCAAGAGCGGATTGAAGGTGCACGATACCGTGGCTCTGCAATTACGCGACGTGGAGGTGAACGCCGACGGCGGGCCGACCTTCCTGATTAAGGATTCAAGAGATCTCGAACTGGACGGCGTGTCCACGCGCCAGCCCTTGGTGGGCGTCCCCGTGTTGCGGCTTGATCGCTGCCCGGGTGCCATCGTGCGAGCCAGCAGGGCGTTTGCCGGCACGGGCACGTTTCTGTCGACTCCGCCGGGTGAATTGAAGGACATCGTGCTGCAAAACAATGTGCTGGATAGCGCGCAGAAACCAACCGAGGAGTCTGCGGCACCTAACGCGGCCCAGACTCAAACGCTTCGCAAGGAGACCCGCCCATGAAGAGCATATCAACGATTGCTGCGCTGTTTTGCTTCCCGCTCCTGCTGGCGGCGCAAAGACCGTGGCAGGAGATCACGGTGCCGTCCTTGAGCGCAGCGGCTGCGAACTTCAAAGCGCCGCCGCACGAATACGGCGCCATCCAGCCGTTTCTAAGTTGGAACGGTCCGGACGCGAATGAAAGGAAGGCAAGGATCGTCCGGGATTTGGACCAGCTGGCGGCCAATGGGGTGTTCGTGTTCAACCTGTCGCCGGGAAACGGTCCGCCGAAATACCTTTCGCCGGAGCACATGGACCAAGTGAAGTTCGTGGTCCAGGAAGCGGCCAAGCGCGGGATGAAGCTCTGGATCCAAGACGAAAGCGACTACCCCAGCGGCATGGCGGGCGGCTTGATCAATACTGAATACCCGCAACTCCGCATGCAGGCGATCGTCGCCGATATCCGCGCCACTGTCGTCGCCGGGCAGCCGTTTACCCTGCCGCTGCCTCCAGGCACGCTGGGCGCGTTCTGGGTGAAGGGCTCCGACCAGAGCACGGGGGTGATTCCACTTCCCGCCAGCGGCCCGCTCGAGTGGATCGCACCGAGCGAAGGTTCCGATCCGAACCTGCCCAACTGGACGTGGACCGTCGTCTTTGTGCGGCACATCTACCGCAGTTCGCCCACGCGGGCCAACAATCGCCCCGACGGCGTCAAACCCAAGGACGCCCGTTACTCGCTCATCGACTTTCTGGATCCGGCGGCGACCCGCGCGTTCATGAAGCTCACGCACGAAACCTACCAACGGGCGATCGGGGCCGAGTTTGGTGAGACCGTGCTCGGCTTTTTCGGGGACGAAACGGACTACAACGGCGTTATTCCCTGGACTCCCACGCTGCTTGAAGAATTTAAGAAACAGAAGGGCTACGACCTGAAACCGTATTTGCCCTTCTTCTTCATGGGCAAGCTGACCGGAGAAGCCCAGCGCGTCTACGCGGATTACTACGACGTGTGGAGCGGCATGTTCGCGGAAAACTTTTTCGATGTGGAGGCGGAGTGGGCCGCCAAAAACAACCTGGAAGACCTCCGGCATGTGGGTGCCTCCAGCGTGCCGTTGTATCTGGTTCACAACGAGGGCGATTTTTTCCGGGACATGCGGCATGTGCAAGTGCCCGGGATCGACAATATTAATAGGATCGGCCCGGGCATTCAGGCCAACTTTCCCAAGCTAGCCTCCTCGGCGGCGCACCTGTTCGGTAGACCGAAGGCGTGGGAAGAGGAGGGCGGAGGCACCGGAGAGGTGGGCAAATTCACCGCGGACTACCACTTCGCCCGCGGCGTCACGGCCCTACAGATCCGGCTTGCCGGCATCGGTGCTGGCAGTGGCGGCAGCCGCGGTGGCACGCTCCCGCTGGTGAATCCGCAGGGTTCGGCGATCGCCTGGTATGTGAACCGCCTCGGCTACCTGCTCTCCGTTGGCCGGCCGAAGGCGCAGGTGGCGATGTATAGAACCACCAACAGCATTTGGATGGGAGACGAGGACACGATCGAAGTCACCGAGCGCCTCAGCCAGCAACTGCTCGAGCACCAAGTCGACTTCGACTACCTCGACGAGCAGGCTCTGACCACGGTGGGAACGTTGGCCGACGGCGGCTTGAAAAATCTCAGCGGTCAGGTTTACCGCGGAATCGTCATCCCCTCCTCGACGGTGATCACGCGGGCGGCGCTGCACCGATTGCGGGCGTTTGCCGCCCAGGGCGGCAAGGTGATTTTCGTCGGCCGCACTCCCACCATGGTGGTGGAACGAACCTTCCTGAAACCGGCCGACGGGGCGCCGGATCTCAGCTTTGCCGTGCTGGAGCCCGCGGCGGAGATCACGGAGCGGGTCGTGCAGGCTCTGCCCAAGCCGGACGTGGCGCTCGACCGTCCCTGCCCTCCGATTTCCTGCAACCACCGGAGCCTGTCCGACGCCGAGTTGTATTTTCTTTTCAACGAGAGCAATCAACGGCAGTCGCGGACGGCGACTCTCGCCGGCGGCGGCGATCCGCAGGTGTGGGACGCGGGCACGGGAACAATTCACCCGCTGACCGGCGCCACCGTCGGGAACGGAACCGTGACCGTTCCTCTCTCCTTGGAGCCTTACGAGGCGAAACTCATTGTTCTCGGTCCCCTGCCTGCTGGCGCAGCTGAATCCAAACCGGCCTTGGCCGCTGACCAAACCCTGTTGGAATTGTCGGGCGATTGGTCACTCACCCTGGGCGACAAACGCCTGACCACGCCGCTGAAATCCTGGGAGGACCTCGGCGTTCCTGCCTTCGGAGGCATGGCACTTTACCGGAAGGAGTTCACGGCTCCGCCCTCAACCGGTCCGGTGTTTCTGGAGTGCGATAATGTTCGCGATTACGCCAAGGTGCGGCTGAACGGCGTGGAACTGGAGGGCCATAGCTGGCGCCCCTATCGTTGGGAGATTACCAAGGCGCTAAAGCCCGGGACGAATGTGCTGGAAATCGAGGTTCAGGGCTCCGGCAGCGGCGGACGCGGCGCGCGCGGCGGCGGCGCCCCCTCACCGTCCACCGGTGTGGGCACCGCGGGTCTCCGGGAGCGGCGGTATATTCCGGGTCCGGTCGTATCGGGTCTCCTCCCGGCCGTCCGGCTTACGACTTTCGGAGGTCGCAGCGTGAACTAGGAATCCGTTCCCCGCACGGCTGCTGGCGCGTGGCCTTGGTCGACCGTCGCTTCTCTGCAATTGGGAGCCTTTTTGAAATCACCGACAGCAAACCACCAACTCCAAACTCCTCCATGTAGTCCAATCCTTTGGCGATAATCGCAGAGATACTAAAAATCCGGACGTTCCTTGCGCGGTTCCGACCATAAGGGACCAACAGCAATCCGTGACCAAGTATTTCCGAGTTGCCTTGGGTGTATTCGTCCCCCTCCCGTTGAACCGCCTCCCCGGCATAATCCCATGAAAATCCAGTTTCCCTTCAGCAATACCTCGTGCAAGTGTGCCATGCTCTTATCGATCTTCGCCGTTCTGGCGTTGAATGCCGTGTCGGCCCAGACAGGTTCGCTGCCGCGACTGCGCATCTCGGATAATAAGCGGTTTTCGTCAAAGCGGATGGCTCGCCGTTCTTCTATATGGGCGACACAGAATGGGCACTGTTCCACCTCAGCCGTGAGGATGCTGAACTCTATTTGAAAGACCGCGCGGCCAAGAAGTTCACCGTCATCCAAGCCGTGGCCACGTTCTGGGGCGGCCTGGACAGACCGAATGCCTACGGCGAGACGGTCTTCGTGAACGGCGATCCCACCCGGCCCAACGAGGCTTACTTTAAGCACGTGGACTGGGTCGTGGACAAAGCCGAAGCGCTCGGACTCTACATCGGTATGGTGCCGATCTGGTCCAAAGAGTATGTCCAGCAGGATCGTTCGCTACTGGACAAGCCGAGTTATGGACCAAGCATCCGATCAGCCATCCGCGCCCAAGGACCCTCGGTGGTGGACAAGTCGAGCGCCTACACCTACGGCAGATTCCTCGGCGATCGATACCGCGACAAACCCATCATCTGGATTCTCGGCGGCGACTGGTTTGCCTCCGGTATCGAGGACATCTGGCGGGCCATGGCCGCTGGCATCGCATCGGGCGGCGGTGGAACCCAACTGAAAACCTACCACCCAAAATCGCCCCGCAGTTCATCCCAGTGGTTCCACGATGACGCCTGGTTGGACTTTAACATGCTGCAAACCGGGCACTCGAGTCTGAACCGGAACTACGACTTGGTCGCGGCGGACTACGACCGGATTCCCGCGAAGCCGGTGGTTGACGGTGAGGGAGGATACGAGGGCTATAACAATATCGAAGCCTACCTCGTGCGCCGGATCGCATACTGTGGCGTTTTCGCTGGGGCCGCCGGATATACCTACGGAGCTAACGCGGTGTTCGGCGCGACCAGCCGCAGTTCAGGCAGAGCCCCGAGGAACAAGGCGACTGGCAGAGGTGTGACGACCGGAAGCGCGGCTGGGGTGCAGGATGGAGAAGTGCCGAGCCGGGCGCCGAGCATGCCGTGGAAGGAAGCACTGCAACTGCCCGCCGGTGCGCAGATGCAACACTTGCGAGCTTTGATCGAATCGAGGCCCATGCTCCTGCGGATTCCTGACCAATGGCTGCTCATCAACGACCCCATGGGCACATCGGACCGGATTCAGGCCTGCCGGGCGTCGGATGGGAGCTATGCGTTTATCTACACCGCCACCGGCGCGAAACTGGGAATAAGGATGGTGGACCGCATCTACGAGAAATTATCGGGAAATGTGATCAAGGCCTATTGGTATGATCCCCGGCTTGGAACCTCGGCCTACATCGGAGAGTTTCCAAAGACCGAGTCGCGGGAGTTCACGCCGCCATCCAGTGGACGTGGGAACGATTGGGTCCTGGTGCTAGATGACGCCGCGAGGAACTTCCCTGCTCCCGGCACGAGCAGCAGATGAAAGCGACCTGAGACGTATCCCTGAGGACGGGTTTCGACCTGAATCGATCTTCAGCGCTTTGCGCGATCTCGTGGATCGCGTAAACGGTTGATCGAAGTTTTCGCAATACGCCGCGTGCCGGGAGGCTTGGTCAACGAGACACCGATTTTCGGGCGGCATCGTCCCGGGGCGTTTCCGCCACCTCGATGTGGCCGCCATGATGCTGCGGCCTTCCATAAATAGTTGCCTAAGCCCGCCAGCCGCAGCCTAA
>CALFNN010000092.1 GCA_937902925.1 uncultured Opitutaceae bacterium | reverse complement strand
GTTTGCTTCTTTTCCAAAGAAGAACAGCGAACAGTCGGACGGGCTTTTTGACGCAGCGGAGCAAAGAGACGAAGGCGTGGGAGCGCGGTCTTGTGGTCGCGCGACAAGCCCGAGGAACGGAGTGGAGCGGAGTCAAAAAGCCCGACTGTCTGTGAGCGTCGAACCCGGCTCGGCGGGTTCAACTCGTCCGTGTTAAAGTAAAGGACATGGTGCTGTCCTTTACCCGTTCCAACCCGTCCGTGTGTGAACCCGTAGCCGTCGCGTGAGCGACGGAATGAGGGAGGTTTGAGGGAGCGAGGAGTCTCACGACGAGCGACCGAAAACCGACCGAAGTCGGGGATGGCGATGCACCCCGAAACATGTGACAAGTCCTTGTCGCCAAAGGCTCAAACAGAGACAGAGCCTATCCCCACTGTGGGGAGGGGTGTGGGGATACCCTAAACGGCTGGATTTTCGTCGAAGAATGTTCGAACTTTGTCCGATAGGCACCGCCACACCGCGATGCTCAGATTTTCTGGCCGGGTGCCTTGGCCTGGACCGAGACAGTCGTGTCGGGGGGCATGCCCTTCTTGATGAATTCCGTGAGCTGCGAGGGATCCTTGATCTTGACCGACTTCTGGTTGGTGGAGTCCTTGCCAATGTAATCCACCGTGGCCGAGGCCATGATCGGGAGATATTTTCTCAGGTCCTTGCTCTCGTCCTCCGCGGTGGCGCTCACGCTCCAGACCTCGGCCGGAGGACGCCCCTCACCGCCCGGCTTGTTTTCCCGTGCCGTGATGCGCAGGTATTTTTCGTAAATCGTCACCTGCCGGGGCACGTCGTCATAGCCAACCAACTCGGTGCGCGGCGGATCGTAAACCGCGACCGTGCGCACGCTCTGGTTTCCTTTCGCATCGGTCGTGGGGACCTGCTCGTAGCGGACGCCGCCGCCGGTCTGGGCGTAGACCGGCACGCTCACCGACTCGATCTTCGAGCGCGGGGAATCCATGCCATACTCGAGCTCGACAATCATGTCCGCCTTGTCTTCCGACGAGGCCTCGTAGAGGCCCTTGCCGGAGAGTGCCGTCCTGACGTAATCCGCAGCCTCCTTGTAGCGAAGGTTCTCCTCGCCGAGTGCGGGATTCTTGCTCTTGAGCTTGTAGGACTGGAGTTCGCCAGACGGCGTGCTTTCGGCCGTCGACGGCTTGCTGATGGCGTCCACCTTGACCACGTAGGTCGAGGTTGAACATCCGGCCCAGTAAAGGGCGCAGGCTCCAGCGGCAACGAGCTGGGCGGTCCGGCGGAGGTATGGGGGCATCATAACGCTGCGGCGGGTTGAATTTGGGGTTGCTGGAAAAGCAAAGTTGCGGCCCTCAGGCCGCTCCGGCGTAGCAAATCACATGCCGGGCTTCGCCGCCGGCGTGGGCGGCGCGGCGGCCGTCCCGGGCGTCGCCGCCGACGCGTTCTTCGCGTCGGACGATCCACCCTTGCCGGTGGGATCCTCGCCCTTGAGCCGCGCCAATTCCTCCTCGAGCGCCGCCGCCTTCGCCTCGTTCGACAGCTGCTTTTCGTGCAACTCGTCGAGCGTCTTCTTGCGGGCGAGGGCGTTGGCCCGTTCCTCCTCGAGCTTTTTCAGGCGGGCGGCCGTTTCGTCGGTTTTTTTCTGGGCCTCGTTCAGCTCCATGTCGGAGATGCGAAAGCCCTCGGCGATCGCCAGTTCCTCGTCCTGGGCCGCCTTCGCCTTGGCTTCCTCGCTCAATTTCTTAGCGCGCTCCTGCTGATAGGCGCGTTCCTGCGAAAGCCGGTCCTGCTCCTTGCGGTCCTTGGCCTCCTGCACCATGCCGATGATGCCGCCGGTGATCGCGCCCAGCACCGCGCCGCCGGCGATACCCGCGCCCGAGCCGATGCTGCTGTTGTTGCCGATGATCGCGCCGGCGCCGGCGCCGGCGGCGGTCCCGATCGCCGCGGACTTGGCCGTGGCCGATGGCGCAACGGAGGAGCATCCGCTCCATCCCAAAACGGCCACGGCAGTGCCGAGGCCGACGATTTTCCTGCTCAGCTGGCGGGAACTAAACGGGGGCAAGGTAGACTCCATGGTGGTAAGGTGCCGGAGAAAAGTAAAAGCGCCGTTGCGTCGAATTAGACTCGCACTACAATGGGCATGTTCGTTTTTTTATCAAATGCAGGACGTGATTCCGATCGCAACCCCGCCGGGCGAGCACGTGACCTTGGTTTTATTTTTGCGAGATTGGGACCGGGGGAGCCTCAAGGCAACAACTGTCACCGCACTGCCTAGATTTTAGACCCATGATTTCAAGAAACAAAGGGATTTTGTCGTTCGAATTCCTCGCCCCCATTGTCGGGCTCTTGTTCGCGATCACCTCGGTGGTCACCCTCTACACCCTGGTCATTACCCCGCGTGCCGACGAGCTCATGATCCGGCGCCACGTGCTGGCGGCCCAGGGCAATGCCAGCACGCAGGAACTGCAGGCGCGCCCGCTGCCGCTGATCATCAAGGATCGCGAGCCGGAGTGCGAAATCATCTTCTGCCTGTGGGGCATGTTCGTCCTCACCTACAAGTTCATCCAGGTCGCCCGGGAGCGGGCGCTGTTCAAGCACGACTTCGTGCGCGTGCAACCGGGCGAGCGCATCATTCCCGAGGACGCGCTCGATCGCTACAAGGAACTCAAGGCCGTCATCGAGCGCGAACCCCGCTGGCGCGAGCGCCTCCTGCCCGAGTGTTTGCTGGCGGCGCTGCACCGGTTCCACGCCACCAGCTCGGTGCGCGACGCCGCCGACGCCGTGCGCGAACGCGCCGAACTCGCCGCCGACCGCCTCGACTCCACCCTCTCGCTCGTCCGTTACATCGCGTGGGCGATCCCTGCCATCGGATTCATCGGCACGGTGCGCGGCATCGGCGGCGCGCTGTCGTTCGCCGAGGTCGCCATCCATGGCGACATCTCGCCGGTCACGCAGAACCTGGGTCTCGCCTTCAACTCCACCTTCGTCGGCCTCGCGCTCTGCATCGTGCTGATGTATTGCCTGCAGATCGTGCAATCCCGGCAGGAGGCGTTCATCATCGAGACGCAGATCTGCTGCCGCGACCGGCTCATCGACGTGATGAAGGTGCCCACGAAGGACGAGACCAGCGGCGTGTTTGCGTAACCGGCCGCCTCCCTTTCATGGCTAACATCGGACTCGAACTGCGCGACACGGGGTTCGTCGCGGCCACCTGTGAAAACAACGATCCCCAGCTGATCGACGTCGCCGATCGCAACGGCGCCACCGACTGGCCGGGCTTCGCCTACTCCGAGGGCGCGAACTTCGCCTTCGGCCGCGCGGCGGAGGACATGTGGTTCGTCCATCCCCGCCGCGTCGAGCACACGTTCTGGGCCAAGCTCGCCCACGATTCGTCCTCGTCGCTGAGCGTGACGGGCCGGCCGCCGTCGTTCTCCGAACTGGCGTTTTTTTTCCTCCGCGAATACGCCAACCGGCTGGCCGCCACCGTCGGCCCGCTTGAAAAGCTCGTGCTCGCGGTGCCCGACGCCTACCTGCGCGACGCCGCCACCGAGGAGGAAAAAATCGGCCTGATCCTCGGGATGGCCGCCGAGCTGAAGCTGCCCCTCGCGGGGATGGTCGACATGGCGGTCGCCGCGCTCTGCGATCCGCGCGCCCCGGGTTTCAACCCCGCGCTGCCCATCATCGTGGTCGACGTCCAGCTCGAGGGCACCGATCTCACCTTGCTCATTCCCGAGGAACGCCTGACGCGCACGCATTTCCTGCACCTGCCCAACTCGGGTTACGCCCAGCTCCTCAAGCATCTCACGGCCACGATGGGCAACCGCTTCCTGCGGCACACGGCCTTTGACATCCTGGAGGACGGCCGCGTCGAGCAGACGTTTTTCGGCCAGACGCGCGATTTCCTGCAAAGCGACGCCGCCGAGCACCGTTTCCAGATCAACACGGCCACGCGCAACTACGAGATGCTGGCCAAGCGGGAACAACTCGCGGCGGACACGCAGACCTTCGCCACCAATCTCGTGCAGGGCCTCCAGTCTTTCGTGGAGCACACGGCCCACGCTCCCGCGCTCTGCACGGTGGCGCTGACGTCGCGCGCGGGGCGGCTGCCGGGGCTCGCCCCGCGGCTGCGCGGCGCCGGTTTCATGCGCTTGCTCCAGCTGCCCCATGGTGCCGCGGCTGCCGGTGCCGCCCGGATCGGGGCGAGCCGGCTGCACGTCCCCGGCGAAGTCACCGACGTTCCCCTCGAGACGTCGGCTCCGCTCAGCGAAACCCGCCGCACCGCTGCGTCCGCGTGGGAAACGCGGCTGCACAAGTCCCCGCATTCCGATGTCCGCCCCGCGCCCACTCACGCGATCGTCGAGGGGCTGGGCCACCCGATCGCGGGCACGGGCCAGTTCGTCATCGGCGCGGCGAGCGCCCGGGCGGACCTGCTCTTGCCCGATGCGTTCAGCACGGCGGGAGATTGCGCCGTGCCCCTCCTTCGCGAGGGCGGCCGGCTCTGGTTCGTCGACGCCGCCCCGACCGAGGCCGCGGCCGCGGCGCCCCGCGTCGCCGTCGAGGCCGGCGACCGGCTGACCATCCGCTGCGGTCCGGCCGCGGTCGAGGTCTTGTTCGCGCACTGCCCGGGGGCCAACGGCGCCCACCGGTAAACCCCGTCGTCCTTCTCCCATGTCGATCGCCGGCAAGCGTCGCGAGACCGAGGTGTTCAGCCTCGCCTTCCTCGACTGCATTTGTTGCGGCTTCGGCGCGATGATCCTGGTGTTCATCCTGACGGTCTCGCAAAAGCAGAACGTCGACAAGGCCAGCATCGACGAGCTGCAGGACCGCGTGAAGCAGCTCTCCAGTCAGATCAACGTCAGCCAGGTCGACCTCGACCGTCTCTCGAAGGTCCTCGCCGCCGCCCAGCTCGAGTTGCAGGACGTGAACGCGAAGAACAACCAGGACGAGTTGAAACTCACCGACCGCCGCCGCGAACTGCTGCTGATGCTGCAGCAGACGGGCGCGATGAAGGACGCGCTCAACACCCTGCTGGGCGAAAAGAAGAACCTGCCCACCGAGGATCACGCCCCCGTCCCGATCCCCAACATCGACCGCCGCCAGTATCTCACCGGCGTCCGCCTGCAGGGCGAGTTCATCGTCTTCCTCGTGCGCACCTCTGGTTCCATGCTCGACGAGACCATCGATGCGGCGGCCGCCCGCCTGTCGGATTCCGACGCGCAAAAGCGCGCGGCTCCGAAATGGCAGCGGACCATCCAGGCACTCAAGTGGATGATCGCCTCGCTCGACCCCAACACCCATTTCCAGATCCTGTTCTTCGGCGAGGATACCGTGCCCGTCCTGCCCGATCGCGGCGACGAGTGGTTCAGCACCACGGACAAGGCGACCGTCAATGCGATCGTCAAGCAACTCGACGAGGTCGTCCCGCAGGGCGGCGCCAACATGGAGAAGGCCTTCACCGCGGTGCGCTACCTGCCGCGCCTGCCCGACAGCATCGTGCTCTTCACGGACGGGCTGCCGACCAAGAGCGAGTCGCTGCCTTACGACGGCGACGTCGGCGAGGAGCAGCGCATCCGGTTCTTCGAGATCGCTGTGAAGCAGCTCCCGCCGCGCGTCCCGGTCAGCACGATCCTTTTCCCGCTCCTCGGCGGCGACCCGGCCGCTCCCGCCCTCTACTGGGAACTCGCCAACGCCACCCGGGGCGCGATGGTCAGCCCCTCGAAATCCTGGCCCGACCTATGATCCGCCGCCGCCAGACCAACGTCTTCAGCCTCGCCTTCCTCGACTGCATTTGCTGCGGCTTCGGGGCGATCATCCTGATTTTCGTGCTGAGCGTCGACTCGCGCGAACAGGAAAAACTCAAGGCGCTCGCCGACCTGCGGAACATCATGGCCGCGCAGCTTCTCCAGATCGCCAAGCTGAGCTCCAGCAAGGAGGACCTGGAGCGGAGCAACGCCCGCGTCGCCACTCTCGTGACTGATGCCCGGATCAAGAACGATTCGATCCATGCGATGCTCGACGACCTCGACCGGCAGCTCCAACTGGAGAAGAAGGGCCAGGAGGCGATGCTGGTCGACATCGACGACCTGAAAAAGGAAATCGCCGCGCGCCAAAAGAAGCCGGACATGGTCCTGCCTGATGTGAAGCCGCTCCCGGTCGGACTGCCCGTGGGCAGTAACTACATCGCCTTCGTCATCGATACATCCGGTTCGATGCGCGATCCGAACACCGATGGCCTTTGGCCGATCGCCATCCGGAAGATCGAGGAGGTGCTCGATGTTTATCCCACGGTCGACGGTGTGCAGGTGATCGATGCGGACGGCCGCTTCATCCTGAATAGCGGACGCAACGGCGCGATGGGCTGGATGCCCGACTCGCGCGACACCCGCGACGCAATCCGCCGCACGCTGCGCCGCTACAATCAGGACACCGTCAGCAACCCCGTGCCCGGCATCTATCGCGCCATCCGTTCGCTCTACGATCCGGGCAACCCGGAGATGAAAATGGGCATCTATGTTTTCGGTGACGAGTTCAACACGAGCGATTCGGCCGACGCCGTCATCAAGACCCTCGACCAGTTGAATCCCGCCGATGCCGAGGGGCACCGCAAGATCGTCATCAACGCAGTCGGTTTCCCGACGACGATCCGCTATACGTTCTCGATGTTCAACACGGGGCTCAGGTTCGCGAACCTGATGCGCGAAGTTTGTTACCGTCACGGCGGCGCATTTATTGCGCTGCAGGACTTGTAGAACTCCGCCTCCCGGCGCTCACACGGCGGACTACGAAATGCGATCGCCCTGCGCGTCAGCACAGGAAGCAACGGTTTTGCCGGCCGGCCGGCCGGACTCAACCCGACACGAGGCCTGCCTGCGGCCGAGATTAAAGCCCAAGAATCATCTTCAGTAGCGCGCCAATGAGCTGGAGCGGATTGCCCCCGCCTCCCTGCCCGCCGCCACTTGGTCCGGCCTGGCCGCCACTCTGGCCGGCCTGCCCTTGCTGACCTCCTTGCTGGCCGCCACCGCCCTGGCTTCCGCCCTGCTGACCCGACTGCCCGCTTTGGCCACCTTGTTGGCCGCCTTGCTGTCCGCCCTGCGAGCCGCTGGAACCGCCACGCTGGTTTGACGCCACGCGCTGGGTCCCGCCCTGCTGACCCCCTTGCTGGCCGCTCGAGCTGTCCGATCCGTCGCCACCAGTGCCGGAGCCATTCTTGCTGCCGCTCTTGCTACCCTGGCCGCCTTGCGTCCCGTCACCGTTTCCGTCGGTGCCGGCCAACTGGTCGCCCTGTCCACCGGCTTTGTCGCCCTTGCCGTTCCCGCTGCCGTCTTTGCCGGAACCGTCCTTGCCCGATCCGTCGCCGGCAAGTCCGTCCTTCCCATTGCCAGTGCCGTTGCCATCCGCACCTTCGACTCCCGCCTTGTCGCCATACGGATAGTCGTCCTTCCCATTGGGGATACCGTCGCCATCGATGTCGGGATCCTGCGAATTGGGAATGCCATCGCCGTCCATGTCATCGTCCTTGGCGTTCGGGATGCCATCGCCATCGAGATCGCCGTCGGGCCCGTTCTTGCCGTCCTTCGAGCGCCCGCCGACATAAGGCGTATCGCCGCCTCCCTTCCCGTAGACGCCGGAATAAGTAAACTTGACGTAATCGACCTTGCTGCTCGCGAGCGAAGGCCGGTTCCGGATCGCCGCGTCGCGCACGGTCTCGAGGTCCCATTTTTTCTTCCGCGCCGCCTCGCTGTCCGGCAGCGGGCCGAACATGTAGGTGAGATTCTCGTGGCGATAGCGGACATACCAGCCTTCGTCGCTCGGACCCAGGCCCGTGATGTTGATGCCGCTGTATTTCTGCTTGAAGTCGTCGGCGTTGAGATTCCAGAGGTCGTCGATCGCTTCGACCGGATAAATGACCGTCGTGGCTCGCACCACGCCGGCCGCGGCCAGCAGGCCGAGGCACAACAAAATCGAGAGGGGTTTCTTCACTGTGAAAGGGGTAAGCCGGATGGGTGAAAATCGCTCACAGTCCGGCGGGCATGACGCGGCCTTTTTCGGAACTGTTCTTGCCGTCCCGGGAACCGCCGGAACCCATGCCGCCGCCGACCCTGCTTTCCATCTGCTGGGTGTTGCCCGCCGTGACGCCCCCGACGACACCGGGCGCATTCGCCGCGGGTTTGATTCGCATCGTCGGATCGCCAAGCGCCACTTGTTGGGGTTTCGGCACATCGGCCCCTCCCGCCCCGCTCTGCCCGCTGGTATCGCCGTCACCCGAAAGTCCCGCGACTTGGGCGCCGTCGGCTTTTGCGTTGGGATCGTTCTGCACCGGCGAATCCCCGCCGGCCGCCCCTCCCTGCGCCGCTTGCTGGCCATTGGGCGGCGGCGCGCCACCAGCCGCCCCGCCACCCTGGGCCGAGGCCTGCTGGGGACCACCGGTCGGTCCGCCCCCGCCTTGGGCTCCCGCCTGCTGCGCCCCATTGGAGGCGCCGCCGCCACCTTGGGCGGAGGATTGCTGCCCGCCACCGGACGGCGAACCCTGCGGCTGGCTCTGCCCTCCGACCTTGTCGCTTTTCGAATTCTCGTCGCCCGGCAGCTCGAACTCGCCGAGCATGCCGTAGTCGGGCTTCTTTTCGGGCGGCTGGGCGGATCCGTCGAGCAACGCCGGATCCGGCAACGGTCCGCGGGCGGTCGAGGTGCGGCGGGTGGGATCGGTCTTCTGCGAGGCCGGCAACGGAGTTGTCCGCGTGGAACTCGTCTGGGCGGGAACCGGGGTGGCTGCAAGCAGCAGCACGGCACCCGCCAGACTGCAGTAGGGCTGAAGGTGCATGGAAGATTTTGAAGCCGTCAGCTTCGTTCGGAGGAGTAGTTGCACACGACGGTGACCGTGGGCGGGGGCGTTCCGTTCCTCACCTGGAGCAACATCAGGACATCGCGGAAACCCTTGCGCGTCCCGCGAATTTCGTAGTCGCCCGGATACATCTTCACCGTGGCCGATTCCATCTGGGTCGGCATCCGGTAATTGGTGATCGAGAACCACGTCTTGCCGTCGGACTTGAACATGACCTCGATCGGCTGGCTCTGCGACTTCAGCAACGCCCCCAGTTGCTGCACCTGATCCTCGTTGGGCAACCGGTAGTTGGGCTTGATGTCACCGGCTTGGCTGAAAGCGCGGATGGCCGCCTGGAATTCGGCTTTGCTCGCCAGCTGCTGCGCGTTCTCGATGAGGGTGTTGAACTGGATCAGGGTGCGGATCATCGTGCTGCACCGGATGTAACCCTCGACCGCATCGCGCATCTCCGGTTCGAGCTGGAGCGTTTCGCGATAGGCGTCCAGCGCCTCTTTCCACTGATGGTCGTTTTCGTAGGCGTAGCCTTTCGACAGCGCCTTCTTCACGGCATCGGTGTGGGCGTTTTCCTTCGCCGACTTGAGCATCGCCTGCACATCCGTCTTCTGCGGGTAGACCTTCAACGCGTTCTCCGCCTCGGCGATGGCCTTGTCCCAATCGCGCCGCTTGAACGCCGCCTGCGCCGCCGAATACGCGTTGCCGAATTTCGTCTCCTTCTCGAGTCGCGCGGCCCGGGACTGGCCCGCCTGCGCCACCGCGGAAAAGCCATCGAGCGAAAATGCCTTCCCGTAGGATTCCGCCGCCAGCGCGTATTGCCCCTGCTTTTCCAGCGACTCGCCCTGCAGGAGCAGGGCGTAGACGCGATCGATCGTCTCGGCCCGTTTCAAGCCGCGGAGCGCATCGTCGTTGCCCGGCGCCTTTTCGAGCGCGGCGTTGAAGGCTTGCTTGGCGGCGTCGCGCTGACCCTTCGCGAGCGCCTCCTGGCCGAGGAGCAGGTTGTCGCGCACATACGTGGCCAGCGCCTGCTCCGCCTTGCTCAGCTCGGCGAACCCGCGGTCGAAGACATCCTTCGCGCTCGTGAAATTGCCGTCATTCATCAGCCGCCGGCCCTCGGCGGCGTCGTCCATCGCCGCCTCGAGCGTGCCGGGGGCGAGGCTGCGCGCGATCTCGAGGTCCTTCATCCGGACCTGGATCTTTCCTTCCTCGAGCTGCGCCTCCTGCTTGAGCTGGACGTTCTTGCTGAACGCCGCCATCTCGCTGTTGAGCGCCTGGAAGGCGGCGAACGCCTTCGAGAATTCGTGCGAGGCCAGGAGCGCTTCGCCGTCCTGGAACGATTTCTCGATCAGCACCAGGCGCTCCACCTGCACCGGATGATTGGTCGGCAGCCGGCGCAGGTCCGCGAGCGCCTTGGCCGCGTTCTCGTGCGCATAAGCCGCCTTGGTCTCGCTGATATAGCCCGAGGTCGAATCCTCCGCGCCCTGGGCGGCGGCGATTTCCGCCTGCGACGCGAACACGTCCGGGCCCATGATCGCCTTCGTCACGCGGATGACGATGCCGGCGGCGAACAACAAACCGAAGAAACCGCCGACCGTCCAACCCACGATCCGCTTCCACGACCATCGGCGCTGCACGGTCTCGCGACCAGCCTCGGGGTTCCAGTGAATGACGCGACGCCGTTTGGGGGGAGCAGGGTCGATTTGTTCAGCCATGGGGATATGGGGCCGTCGAAGGCAATTTCAGGAGGGAAATATTGGCGGCGTTAGACGAACTTCGAGCCAACTCGTTCAGTTAGCCAGCAGAGAACGGTAACAGCGGCGTTACCATGCTAAGTTCGTGCCAAATTGCAAAGGTCATAAATACCTCGCCGCAAGACGTGAAACCTTCGTCCGCGGTAACAGTCGCACCCGGGGTTCTCGCGCGCTTGCCATGCCCGCCCGTCCGCTTATCAGTCTCCCCGGCGCCGTCGCCCCTCCCACTCCATGAACACGAAGCTTCTCTCCGTTCTGGCGGTCGTCCCCGCCGCCCTGCTCCTTCACGGTTGCTATCAGGTTCCGGTCACCGGGCGCCATTCTCTCAGCCTCGTGGACGACAAGGAAGTGACGAAGATGAGCATCGCAGCCTTCGACGAGATGAAGGCGCACAACCGCATCTCGAACGACAAGGATCTCAACGCCGAGCTCCAGCGGGTCGGCGAGCGCCTCCAGCGGGCGGTCCCAATCTGGGACATGCCCGACGCCGACTGGGAATTCGTCCTCTTCGACAATCCCCAGATCAACGCCTTCGCCATGGCGGGCGGCAAGGTCGGCGTTTTTACCGGCCTGTTCAAAATCGTCCAGAACGACGACCAGCTCGCCTCCGTCATGGCCCACGAGATCGGCCACGTGACCGCGAAACACATTCACGAGCAACTCTCGCAGGAGATGGCGCTCAACACCGGCGGCTTGATCGGCGGCGTCGCGTTGATGGGCTCCGGCGCCGGGTTGCTTACCTCCACCGCCGTCATGGAAGCCTATGGGATCGGCTCGGAGGCGAGCGGCTTCGCCTTCGACCGCAAAAAGGAAAAGGAGGCCGACCACATCGGCCTCATCTATATGGCGCGCGCCGGCTACGATCCACACGAGGCGATCAAGGTCCTCGAAAAACTCGAGGAGGAGGAAGGCAACGGACAACCGGAGTCCGCGTTCGGTTCGACGCACCCCTCGAACCCCGAGCGCATCGCCGCGCTCGAGGCGGAAATGCCCGAGGCGTTGCGGGCGCAGGAAGACGCCAAGATCAAGCCGGTCCCGGTTCTCGTGAAGTAGCGCCGGTGTTTCTCGCGGTTCCGCTTCACCCCGGCCGGCGGCCGCGCCGCCCGGATCGCATCGCGCTCAGTTGCGGCGCGCTGACAGCAGGTAGAGCAGGTAGAGCAGCGAACTCACGAACGCCGCCACGTAGGTCAGCGCCGCGGCGTCGAGCGTCTCGTTGACGCCGGGCATCTCGTCGCGATCGAGGATGCCCAGCTCGACGAGTTGCACTTTCGCGCGCCGGCTCGCATCGAACTCCACCGGCAGGGTCACGAGTTGGAACAGCGTGATCACCGCGTAGCACATGATCGCGACGTCGAGCAGCGGTCCGCTTAAACCGCGCGCGAAGAAAAAGCCCACGAGTAAAACCATCGGCACGACCCGGGAGACGAAATTGGTCGCCGGCACCAGCGCCATGCGGAAATGCAACATCGAGTAACCGACCTTGTGCTGGATGGCGTGGCCCGCCTCGTGCGACGCGACGCCGAGCGCGGCAAGGCTCGTGCCCCGGTAGTTTTCCTCCGAGAGCACCAGTCGCTTGTTGATCGGGTCGTAATGGTCGGTGAGATGACCGCCGGTCATCTCGATGGTCACGTCGGTGATCCCGGCGCGATTCATCACCGCCTCGGCCGCCTCGCGGCCGGTGATGCCGCCCCGCGAACGGATCTGGGCGTTCTTGTTGTAAGCGCTCGACACGCGGAACTGCGCGTAGAGCGACACGGGAATCATGAAGATGACCAGGAGGAACAGGACGCCGGGAGAAAGGAATCCCCCGCCCAGGTGAATCGCGGCCATGAAGATGGAGGTGCTCATTTGAAAAAGTAGACTGAAGATAAACTGGATTGTTTCGCCGATCACGCCCGCCGGACGGAGGACGCGCCCCACACCTTAGCCAAAACGCACCGTTTGCCAGCGTAAATCGGGCGTTTGGAAACGAGATAATTATTTTCTACCTGGCTCCGTTTTCCGCCGGCATCGGCCGGCTGACGCCGCCGTCGAACACGGTTTCGCATCGCGGCGTCTGCCAGACGGTCGCCCTGCCCGGCTCTCCTGGGCGTCCCTTTCGCACCTCCGCCCTACCCCAGCTTCGGCACATCCACCCAGCGGCGCTCCGCCCACGACTTGAGCCCGAGTTCCGCCAGTTGCACGCCCTTTGCCCCCTCGAGGAGCGACCAAGGAAAGGGATCGCCCTTCACCACATGCCGCAGGAACAGCTCCCACTGCACCTTGAACGCGTTGTCGTAGTCGCCCTGGTTCGGCACGGTCGTCCACCCATCCGCATATTTGATCGGGCTGTCGACATCCGGATTCCAGACGCAGCGCGGCGTCGCGGCCAGATGCTGCGCCGTGCAATTGCGCAGCCCCGCGACTGCCGTCCCGTGCGTCCCGTCCACCTGGAGCGTGAGCAGGTCGTCCCGCCGCACCCGCACGCACCATGACGAGTTGAAATGACAGATCGTGCCATTCGCCAATTCGAAGGTCGCATAGGCCGAGTCGTCGGCCGTGCACTTGTAGGGCTTGCCACTCTCGTCCCACCGCTGCGGCACATGCGTCGCACCGAGGCACGAGACCGACTTGATGTCGCCGAACAGGTTCTGGACGACATACTGCCAGTGACAGAGCATGTCCACGATGATGCCGCCGTCGTCCTCCTTGCGGTAGTTCCACGACGGCCGCTGCAACTTCTCGTGCTCGCCCGTGAACACCCAGTAGCCGAATTCACCGCGCACCGACAAAATTTTCCCGAAAACCCCGGTGTCGATCAGATACTTCAACTTCAACAACCCCGGCAGCCAGAGCTTGTCCTGGACGACCCCGTTCTTGAGTCCTGCCGCCGTCACCTCCTTCGCGAGCGCGAGCGCTTCGGACGACGTCGTCGCGGTCGGCTTCTCGCAGTAGATGTGTTTCCTCGCCGCGATCGCCTTGCGCACGCCAATGGGCCGCTGCCCGGTGAGCGTCGCATCGAAGTAGATCTGGTTGGCGGGATCGGCGAGCGCCGTGTCGAGGTTCGTCGTGAAACGCTTCACGCCCGCGCGGGCGGCGAGCGCCGCCAGCTTCGACTCGCTCCGCCCCACGAGAATCGGGTCCGGCAGGATCGTCTCGGCGTCACCGAGCCTGACGCCGCCCTGGTCGACGATGGCCTTGATCGAACGCAGCAAATGCTGGTTCGTGCCCATGCGTCCGGTGACGCCGTTCATGATGATGCCGATTTTATGCGTGGTCATGTCGAGGAAAGAGCCGGAAGCGAAAGCGGGTTTGCCGCGCTAATCCACGCTAATTTTCGACCGGGGACGCCCCGGGTTTGGACGGGAAAATCAAGCGGGCGAAAAAGCCCGCCGGCGGTTTCTCCCGCGGACGCCGCCATCGGTGCCCCGTCTGCGCGGGCTTGTGACCGGACGATTTTCCGGGAACGTTTCTTTCTTGATGGACAAGTCAACCACCGGCGCCGGCCGCATTGGATCGGTGCACCTCGCGGTGCTTGTGGCGTTGCTGGTTGCGCCGGGGATCGCCGGCGTCCGGTTCACGGGAAAAAGCGGAATCTGGCTGCTCGTCGGGTGGACCGCGCTGGCCTCGGGTCTCACCTATTTGTTTTACGGCATCGACAAGCGACGCGCCCGGGCGGGCGGCTGGCGGGAGCCGGAAGCGATGTTGCATCTCTGCGAACTCGCCGGTGGCTGGCCGGGAGCGTTTCTCGCTCAGCAGCGGCTCCGCCACAAATGCTCCAAGCTCGGTTATCAATTTGTTTTCTGGTTCATCGTGGCCGTGCACCAGTTCGTCGCGGTCGACTACCTCCTCGGCTGGCGAATGATCCGGGCGCTGATTGCCGCCGTTAAAAACTGAACCCCGAAGATCGAGAGCGGCGCCCCACCGACCGCGCTTTCCCCTCCGCGGTTTCGCGTTTATTTGTCCGCATCATCTCGGGCCGCTCGCGGAGGACAGGGGATAAAACTGCGCGCCGGCACGTCTGAGTTTCTCCGCGACATTCGCTGGATTCGCGGGCACAGTGCCCGCGGCCATCCCTCCCATGCCCCTCGATGCCTTTGCCCACTTCGTCTTCGTGGACTTCGAAAATGTCCCCGACATCGATCTCGGGTTGGTGGAGGGCAGGCCCGTTCACGTCACCTTGCTCATCGGGAAGAACCAAAAGAAACTCGACCTGCCTCTCGTGCAGCAAATTCACCGGCTGGCCGCGCAGGTCGAATTGGTCGAGGTCGGAGCGACCGGACACAACGCGCTCGATCTCACCCTCGTCTTCCATCTCGGGCGGACGGTTCAGCAGTGGCCCGCGGCGCAATTTCACATCGTTTCGAAGGATCACGATTTCGACCCGATGATCGGCCACGTGATGGCGCAGGGCGTCAAGGTGTTCCGTTCTGAAGCCTTTCATCTTCTTTCCTTCCTGCCGCGCTCCCGACCGGTCGTTACGACGAAAATCGCGGCAACAACCAAGACGCCCGTTTCCACGAGGAAGCCGACCGAGGACAAGCGCCCCACCGTGATCGCCCGCCTGAAGAATCCCATCAACGGTAATCGCCCCTCGACGGAAAAGGCGCTGCGCGCCCACATCAAGACCGCGCTCGGCAAGGAGTCGTCGCCGGCAAAAGTGGAGGAAGTCCTTGGCAGATTGCTCGACGAACACGCGTTCGCCATCGAACCCGACGGCAAGGTCATCTGGTCGTAGGCGCAGGCAGCCTTCCGCCTCCAGGCCTCGTGCCGCCGGTAAGCCGTCCATTTGCCCTCCGCGGGGTCCTCGACACCGGCCATCCGATCCACCACGCTTTCAACGCCGGCGCCCCAACCCCACCCCAAAAATGAAATCCTACCTCGTCATCGTCCGCGCGCTCGCCTTGTGCTGCCTCGGATCGACCGCTTTCACGACGCCGCTCGTGTCCGCCGAACCCGGCTCGTCTCTCGAAACCAACCTCGCCTCCGCCACCTACCCGCAAATGTCCCTGGGCGAGGTGCTTCAGCCCAACAATCTTTTCCACGATGTGGTGTTCGGCGTGTCCGTCACGTATCCCGCAGGCTGGTCGGTGCGGAACGCGCAGCGTTGGGGCGATAACAACCATGAGAACACGGTGTTCTTTAGTCCGCCGCGGACGTCGCGCGCCATTCCCAGCATGTATTACAAGCTGTATACCGTGGGCGCGCCACCACCGGATGGCCCGCCCGCACCGGACGCCACCGAGGCTTTCTTTCGCGCGACCGCCCTGACGAAGGAAAAATTGCGAACCGGCAACGGGTTGACCGACTACAGAAATGTGCCGGAGAGCTTCGAGTTCACGCAGATCAACGGTCACCCGGCCCTGACTTATTTCGCGGTCTTCACGCAGGGAAACCAGGTGATGACGGAGCACTTTATCCGGATCCTCGGCGAGAAGGGCTACGCGATGTTTTTTACGCGCGGCCCGCTGGCGGACGTGAAGGCGATCATGCCGCAGCTGAACCAGATGGCGGCAACCGTCCAACTCCCCTGACCGGCGGCAGGCCGGAACCCGTTTCCGGCTTCTTAGCCTCCGGCTCCCTGCTTTACTCCGGCCGCTTCGTGCACTGTGGCTGCGCGCCGGCGGGCAGCGGCGGGATGCCGCCCTCGCCTGCCTTGGGCAGCGTGCCGTTCAACTCCTGCCGCCAGTGCGCCACGTCGCCACCCGGACAGTAGACATAAATCATGTGCATCGGCTCGTCGCCGGTGTTGGTGAGCTGGTGAAAAAGCGTCGGCGGCATGAACACCGCCTGCCCCGCCTTGATCGGGCTGCGCTCGGTGCCGACGCAGATTTCGCCCTCGCCCTGCACGATGAAGTAAACCTCCTCCTGCTCCTGGTTGTGCCACGGCACCTGGCCGCCGCGCGGCTCGAGAATGGAGTAACCCATGGAAAAACCCTTCGCGGGGATCGGCTGCCCGAGTTGGCCCACGAGTCCGCGGCCCCAGCGTCGCGCGGGAAACGTGCCGCCGGGAATTTTTGCGAGATCGGCGATGATCATGATCCGCTCCACTACGCCGTGTTCGCCACCCGCGGCGACAAGATTTTTCGGCGCCCCGCCACTCCCTTCGCGCTCAGAACGGATAGCCGATCGACACCTGCCACGTGCCCGGCGGATCGCCGGCGCGGGGGCTGAGGTTCCGGCCATACTCGACGCGCACCGGCCCGATCAGCGTCTGGTAGCGCACGCCCAGCCCGGCCGAATACAGCCGCTCGTCGAACGGATAATTCCGCAACTGCGCCGCTTCGCCCAGCGCGTCGCCAAACGCCACGACCGACCAGTTCGGCGTCACCGCCTGCTCGAGCTCGAGGTTGAACAGCACGTAGCTTTTCGCGCCGAGGAATCGTCCGTCCGCGCCGCGCGGCGCGGCCTCGCCCTGCTGGTAACCGCGGATGCTGTTGTCGCCGCCCGGATAAAACCGCTTGTTGACCGGCAGGTCCGCGTCGTTCAACGCGCCGAACGTCGTGATCACCCCGTGCGCAAGCCCCACGTGCAGCCAGCGTCCGCTGCCCCACGGCGTGTGATAAGCCCCCGCCAGTTCGACGCGCTGATACTCCGCCGCGCCGCCGAGATTGGGATGCGCCAGCTCGAGCTGTGCCGACCAGTGGTAGCCGCGCCTCGGCCGCAGCGGGTTGTCGCGCCGGTCGCCCGCCAGCCCGAAATCGATGCTCGCCGCGTTCACCTGCTTCTCGTCGGTCGTGTCGGTCGACAGCCCGTTCTTCCGGTTGCGCAGCGCTTGAAAGGTGTAACCCACCGTCGCATCGCCGCCGATGCCCGCGAGGGCCCGCTTCAGGCTCACGGTCGCGCCGTATTCCTGGCGCTGGAACGCGACCTCCTGCCGCTGCAGCCCGAACAATTTCGCCGAGCCGTCGAGCGATTCGCCAAACAGCTCCGGCACCGTGTAGGTGTAGTCGCCCTGCGTGCTCTTCATCGACTGGATGACCTCGAGCCGGCTCTGGTGCGCGAGTCCGAACACATTCATTTGCCGCAGCTCCACCCCGCCGCGCACTTGCTCGTAGCTTCCGTAGCCGAGCAGCAGGTTGGTCTCGTAACGCGGTCCCTCCTGCAGCGCAAACACCGGCGACCGCGTCGGACCATCCGGCGGATCGTAATGCACATCGACGGTCTCGAACACACCCAGCCGCGAAATCCGGTAGCGAGCGTGCTCGATCGCGAGCGGGTTCAACGGCTCCCCCGGCGCGACCTCCACGCGGCGGCGCAACACCGACTCGTGCGTCGCGGTCTTGCCCTCGAATCGCACCACGCCGACCTTCACTTCCGGTCCCGGCTCGATGGTCGCGAGCGCCGTCACGTCTTTTTTTCCATCGTGCGGCGGGCCGGCCTGGGCGGTCAGCCGGATCGCGACGTCGGGATAACCTTTTTCGAAAAACGCCCGCCGGATCGCCTCGGTCAGGTTCTGCTGCACCGTCGGTGACCAGGGGCCACCCGTCCAGTCCTTCGCCGCCGGCCGCGTCACCCCGGCCCCTTCCCCGCCCGCATAGTTCACGGTCGTCAGTTCCCAGCGTGCACCCTCGCTCACCGTCACATGCACGGCCACCGCGCCGGTCCGTTCGTCGACGCGGGCGGGCTCCGCCCGGACCGACGATTCCGCGTAGCCACGCTGCCGGAGTTCGCCGAGCAGCGCGTCCGCCGCCCGGCTGAGCCGCGACGGCGAGTAGGCGTTGGCCTTCGCCCGCCCGATCAACAGCGCCTCGGTGTGAAAAAATGCCCGCGCTTCCTTCAGCGGGAAGACCGTCAGGCCCGCGATCGCCACCGCGTCGACATGCCACCGCACGCCCGGCTTGACGCGAAACTTCACCTCGCGCGCCGCCAGCGGGCGCGGCACCGGCTTTTGCATGGTCACGTCGAACGGAAACGTTCTGACGGTCCCATCGCCAAGCGTCGCCTCGACGTCGATCTGTGGTTTCTGGAAGCCTTGCTCGCCGAGGGTCGACGCGAGGATGACCGCCGCGTCTTCGACCGCGTTCGCGTCGAGCGTCGCCAGGTGATCGGCCCCGAGCAGCCGCGCGAGCGAGAGCCCGAGTTCGTGGTCCTGAAGAACCCCCGTGCCCGACACACTCACGATCGACGGCTTTGACCACGGCCAGGCCGCGACCCGGGGAACGCCGCTCGCGATCGCCAGCCATCCGAGCACAAGAGCGATGCGTCTATTTTTCCGCATGACCGCCAGCCGGCGCCTCCTTGTCGCGCTTGGCGGGAAACGCCCGCCACTTGATCCCGGCGTTGTAGTCGTCGAACTCGTCGTATTCGCCCACGAGCGTCCAGCGGTCGGCGAGCTTGTATTCGATGCCGTAGGTTTCCTTGCCCTGCTGCGAAACTTGCTCGCCCGACGTGATCGTGAGTCGGTCCGCCTTGGCGGGATCGCCGCCAAACGTGTTCAGCAGGCTCTGCCCGAGAAAGGCGCCGATGCGCGTGGCCCGCTGCGTGCCCGAGTAGCTGATCTCGTTGGACGGCGCGGCGCCGGTCATCACCATCAGCAGCACCTGCTCCGAGTCGAGCGCCGGGCTCGACGACAATGTCACCGTCGGCTTCGTCGCCGCGCCGCTGACCTCGAGGCTGAGGTCGTAGCCGAAGCGCCGGCCCGTCCCGCGCACAAACACGCTCGGCTCATAGGGATTCTCCTGCGTCAGCCGCACGGCGCCTTCCTTCACGTCGAAACTCGCGAACGGCATCAACACCTGCCCCTCGTCGATCGTCGCCTCGCCCGTCGCCCGCGGTTCGCCCAGCGTGCCACCCAGCCGGAAGCGCGCCGAGACCACGCCGCTGAACACCGGCGTCCGCAGCCGCAGGAACCGCGCGCCACTCACGTCGATCGCCAGCCTCCACTCGTCGAGCGGCTGCGTTCCCACCGAAAAATACGGCGGCCGGCGCGCCGGGTTGGCGCCGCCGCTGCGATCGAGGAACGACCGCACGTCCGCGAGGAAGAGGCTGTCGCGCAGTCGCACCGTTCCGCCGATCTGCGGCGTCGCGCCCGCCGGCGTCTGCAACTTCAGATCGAGGTCGCCGCGCACGAGGAGGCCCGTTTGCCGCACGAAGGGCAGGTTTTCGCCGTGCAGCGCGAGGTCGTAGCGCGCCGCCGCCGTCGCTCCGGCGCCAGTCGCGTTCACCGGGGGCAGTTCCACCGACCCGGTCAGCGTCACCGGTTGCCCCCCCGACATCGCGGTCACCTTGGTCAGCTCAAGTTTGCGCCCGGCCAGCCGCACCTCCGCACTGATTTCCTGCAACACGCCGAGCGGCCCGAGCGGACGCGACGCCGCATCTCGCAACCGGAGGATCCCGTCCATCGCGCCGCGTTGATAATCGACGTTCAACTCCACGCGGCCTTGCGGCGCGAGAAATGCCGGCAGGAACCGCGCGAACACCGCAACCTCGGCCTCCGGCACTTCGAGATGAACCTCGGCGGCGCGCTGCAGGAACGCCACCGGCTGCTTCGCCACTTCGCTCCAGTCTCCCCGGCCCATCGGCAGCCGGCCGTGCGCACTCACCTGCTGACCTTCCACCTTCACGGCAAATCGATCGAGCCGCACGCCGTCGCGATCGCCCGTCACGGCGACGTCCAGTCCCTCGACCGTCGGCACCGGCCGCTTGATGCGCGTCGCGTCCACCGCCACGCGCGTCGCCTGCAACCGCACGTCGCCCAACGGCTGCGCCCACGTGCCTGCGACGTGTGCGGTCGCGACCGGATCGACGAGTTCGCACCCGGTCAATGCCGCGAGCTTCTGCCAGAACGTCGCGTTCGATTCGGTCGCCGCATCGAGAGCGAGCGCCCCACCCGGGTCGATTCGAACCAGTGGCATCGAACCCGGACTCAGCGTTACCGGCGCGCGTCCGGCAGCGGTCACGATCGCCGCCGCCCCTTCCGCCACGCGCAACGCCTCGAGCTGCAATCCGTCCTTGCCGCCGCGCGCCGACAGGTCGACGACCGCTTTCCGCTCGTCGCCGAGGGCAATGGTCGCACCGGCCGACGCCGTGAACGTCATCGGCCCGCGATCCCAGTCACCGGTGAGTTTCATTGCGTTTAATTCCCATGGCGGCCCCGGCAGATCGATCAGGTCGCCCAGCCACGCCGACGAAAACCCGCGCAACTCCACCGCCACTCGCCCCGCCGCGCCCCACGTCATCTCCACGTCGAGCCCGCTCGTCGGCCCGGTGAGTTTCACCCCTTTGATTCTCCACGCCGGCCGCCAGACCACGGTCGCCGGCTGCGCGAGCCGCAACCGCTTCGCCCCGCCCTGGGTCAGCTCGCACGCGGTCAGCCGCAGCGCGTCGTGGTCCACCGCCCCCGCCGCCGTCAGCTTTGTTGCCGCCGCCGCGACGGTGGCGGAAAATTTCTCGATCGCCGACCCCGTTCCGTTCCACGCCAGGGTGAACGTCAGCGGCTTCATCGAGGGAAACGTCACGCCCTCCGCCTTCGCCTCGCCTTCGTGCTTCACGCTCGCCAGCGGTCCGTTCGCGCGCGCGCTCACTGCGACGGTGTCGAACCGCGGCTGCGCCGGCAACCAGCGCTCGACCGTCGCCCGCCGCACCTCGCCCTCGATCGCGGCATCGAGCATCTCTTTCGTTCGAAAATCCCAGCCACCGCTCCCGCGCAGGTGTTCTCCTTCCGCCCCGACGAGCATCGCCGTCGTCACTTGGATCCGGGGCCACGTGAGCCGTCCCGCCACGTCCGCGTCCGAGATCGCCACTTCCTCCGCCACTACGTCGTGCGCGGTCGCCCTGAACTCCATGGCCGGTGCTGCGCCCGCCCCCGAGTTTAACCGTGCCTCCACCGAAACCGCGCCGCGTGCCGCGAACCACGGCTGCCTGGCCAAATCCACCTGCGCCGTGAAGTGCGCCGCGCCCTCGCGGAATTTTCCCGCCCGCTCGATTGTCACCGGCGCGCTCAAGTCCGCGACCATCCCCGGCAGCGTCGCGTGCAACGTCTCCACGGTGAACGCCTGCAGGTCGCCCCGCCCCCGCAGGGTCGCCTGCAACGGCGGGGCCTTCTTGTCGGCCAGCGGCTCGCCCGTCACGGCCACGTCCGCGTGGAACGCCTTCGCACTCCAGTCGATTTGCGCGTTGCCGCGCACCGCCGCGTAAAGTTCCCCGAGCTTCAATCGGCTGGCCGGCACCGACCAGTTGTCCGCACGGAACGACGCCTCTGCCGGCAGCCAACCCGCCTCGCCAAACCGGGCCGTCACCGTCGCTCGCTGTTCCCACCAGCTCACGTCGCCCGAGATATTTCCGGCGTGGTCGACGAGTGCCGCACCGCCACCTTGCTCCGGGATTTTTGCCGCGAGTCGAAACTCATCCCCTTCCGCCGGCACCGCCACCGAGCCGTCCATCGCCAGCGATCCGAGTTTCAACGCGCGCACCGCGAGCGTCCGCTTGTCCCACGTCGCGCCCGCCAGCGAAAGTCCACCCCGGGGCCAGTTCACCGTCCCCTCGCCGAGCTTCGCGCGCGGCAGCCAGCGGTCGAGCCCAGCCGCCACGCGCTGCAACGTCGTTCGGAGCGGCATCCACCCGCGAGCCAACGCGGCGGCCGGCGGCGCCGGCACCGGTGGCGCCGTCACGTCCACCTTCCAGCGGCCGACGGTGACGCTCCCGACCTTGCCGATCCCGCGCCGCCACAGCCATAGCATCGGCGTGTCGGCCTCCACGAGCGCGACCGTTACACGCACGTTTTTCCGCTGGTAGACTACGTCCGTCGCGACGAAACGCGCATAGCCGGCCCGCTGGTAATTCCCCACCGTCAAACCCCACCGCGGTCCCGCCGTCTTCACCGCGACACCCAGCCACCATGGCACCGTCAGCACGAGCGCCACCGCGCCCGCGGCGACGGCGGTGAGAATGATTCGGAGACGGCGGCGCATGGGAGACTTCGGGCCCCACGCGACCTCGAATTACGCAGCCGGCGCCAGACCGCTGCGCACCAGCAGGGCGTTGAGGTCAGGCTCTCGACCCATGAATGCCCGATACAGTTCCGCGGGATCGGCCGAATTTCCCCGGCTGAGAATGTGCTCGACGAACGCCGCTCCGATCCGCGCGTTGAAAATCCCCTCCCGCTTGAACCGCGTGAACGCGTCCGCGTCGAGCACCTCCGCCCACTTGTAGGAATAGTAACCCGCCGCGTAGCCGACCGGGTCGGCGAACACGTGCGTGAACCGCTTGACCGGCGTTGGCGCCGGCGGCTCGGTCGGAATCAGGCAGTCGGCGATCGCCATCCGCGCCTTCGCCTCGACGTCCGCCTCGCCCGCAAACTCGCCGGTCCGCGTGTGCAGCAGCAGGTCCATCTTCGCGAATGCCACCTGGCGCATCGTCGCGCACGCCGCGCGAAAATTCCGCGCCGCCGTCATCTTCGCGAAAATTTCCGCGGGGATCGCCGCCCCGGTCTCGAAATGCCGCGCGAAGAGATCGAGGCTCTCGCGCTCCCACGTCCAGTTCTCCATGATCTGCGACGGCAGCTCGACAAAGTCCCACGCGACGTTGACGCCGTTGAGCGACTTGATCTCCACCTCGCCGAGCAAGTGGTGCAGCAAATGCCCGAACTCGTGGAAAACCGTCTCGACCTCGCGGTGCGTGAGCAACGCGGGCTTGCCTTCGGCCGGCGGCGTCAGGTTGCCGCACATCAGCCCGAGGTGCGGCGCGCGCGTGCCGTCGGGCCGCGGTCCGCCCGTCAGGAGATAATTCATCCAGGCCCCGCCGCGCTTCGACTCGCGCGGGTGCCAGTCGGCGTAAAACGATCCGACGTGCCGGCCCCGCGCATCGTGCACGTCGTAAAATTTCACCTCGGGGTGCCACGTCTCGACCGCCGGGTCGCGCCTTTCCTCGACGCGCAAGCCGAAGACGCGGCCCACCAGCTCAAAGAGGCCGGCGATCACGCGATCCATCGGGAAATACGGCCGCAGGATCTCCTCGTCGAAATCGTATCGCTCCTTCCGCAGCTTTTCCGCCCAAAAGCCGATCTCCCACGGCGCGAGTCGTGTCGGCGAACCGCCGCCCAGCCGCGCCTTGAATTCCTCCAGCTCGCGGCACTCGCGGGCAAACGGCTCGCGCGCCCGGTCGTGCATGTCGTCGATGAACGCCAGCGCCCGCGCCCCGGACTTCGCCATCCGGCGTTCCAGCACGAGATCGGCGAAATGCTCCTTGCCGAGCAGCGCCGCCTTTTCCGCCCGCAACGTGAGCACCCGCCCGACAAGCCCGGCGTTGTCGTGCGGCGCCCGGGCGCCGACGGCGGCCGACGCCGTCCACATTTCGCGCCGCAGCGCATCTTCCGCGAGGTAGGTCAGGAATGGTTCGAGCGACGGCTGGTGCAGGGTAAACCGCCAGCCGACCACGCCCTTCGCTTCCGCGCTGCGGCGCGCCGCCGCCTTCGCATGGGCGGGCAGGCCGGCGAGCCGCGCCTCGTCGGTGACGATGAGCTGCCAGGCGTTGGTCGCGTCGAGCACGTTCTCGGAATACTTCTGCGTGAGCTGCGCGAGTTCGGTCTGCAGGGCTTCCAGTCGCGCGCGCTTTTCCGGCGGGAGGTCGGCGCCCGCCTGCCGGAAATCCGCCACGGTCTCGTCGAGGAAGCGGCGGTGGATACCCGTCAACCCGCGCGCCGCCGGCGAGTCGGCGAACGTTTTCAGGCGCCGCCAGAGCGTGGCGTTGAGCGGAATGCCGGCGAAGAACGCCGAGACTTTCGGCAGCATGGCGTTGTGTGCCTCGCGCAACGCCGGCGAGTCGGCGACCGACTGCAGGTGGCTGACCTTGCCCCACGCTTGGGTGAGCTCCTCCGTGGCATGCTCCAGCGCGAGAAAGGTGCTCTCGTAGGTCAGCGCACCAAGACCGCAGGCCGCGATCTCGTCGATGGCCGCCTGGGCGCGCGTCAGCGCCGACTCGATCGCCGGGTCGATCAGGTCGGGCGTGAGCGCCGACCAGCGGATGTGAAAAGCGGGATCGAGAAACGGATTGTCCGGCATGCGGCGAAAGACCAGCGAGCCGGCGCGGTTGTCAAACCGCAAAGCTCACCAGACGTAACTCGCGCCAAACGAAAGCTGCCGCCGGGCCGCCGGCACCGACGGCACTTCCTGGAAGCTCGAGTTCCACAGGTTGTCGGCCTGCGCCGTGAGCTCGAAGCCCCGCCACTCCGCCGGGCGGAAGGCCAGTCCGAGCGAGCTCGTGACCGCCTGATTGCCCCCGACTATGCGCAGGAGATTGTCGGCCTGAAGGCGGGCGACGTTGTCCATCCGCAGTTCAAAACCATGGCCGAGGCGCGCGGTGATCGCCGCCGTGAAACGCTGGCGCGCGTAGTTCAGGGCGTAGAAACTCGCGTCCACGGCGGCGCCGCGATAATCGGCGTCCTTGGTCAGCGCGGTGTAGCCGAGCACCAGGTCGATCGCGGTCCACGACCGGCGCGCGAAGGCCTCGAAGCCGGTGGTATCGACGTCGACCGCGTTGGCCGTGCGCGCCGTCACGCCGCGCTGGAACGTCCAGTCGACGAGCGCGTCGTCGCGGCGGTAGAACAGCGCCGCCTGTCCCGTCCATCCCGCGAGCAGGCCGCTGGCACCGGCCTCGAGGTTGCGGCTCGTCTCGCGCCCGAGGTTCGGGTTGCCGCGAAACAGGCCCGACGTGGGGCTCGAGTTCAACGCGGTGTAGCTCGGCAACTGGCTGCTCTCGGCGTAGCTCACGTAGATGCGCCGCACGGGAGCAGAGTCCTGCTCGCGGGCGAGCTCGACCACCGGGGAGACGGCCGATCCGCCGTGATTCGAATCGTCGTAGGTCAGGCCGGCCTTCACCCGCACGCGATCGCCCGCCGCGAGGCTCCAGGCCTTCTCCGGAATGAGGGCGAGCTTCGAGATTGTGCGCTGGTGAAACGTGCCGAAGGTGAGCGAGGTCGAGTGCAGGTCGTCCGTCATGACCTCGCCGTGGTAATTGAGCGCGAACTCCCCGACCGTCGCGCGTCCACCGATCGCCCCGCCCGTCTCCCACGTCGTGTGCTGGAACGGATGCACCGCCCCGACGGGCGCAAAACGGTTGAACGCATAGTCGTCCTTGTTGCGCCGGTTGTAGAGGCCGCCTTCGAAGAAATCACCACCGCCGAGATCCGTGCGATGGTTGAGCGCCAGCAGCAGCGTTTCGAGATTCTCCGTTTCGTCGAAGTTGAACGGCGTGTAGAGGTTCGGCCAGCCGAAGAACTTCGCCTGATAGCCGGCGAACAGGTCGGTCTGCGACGACTTGCCGGCGAACTGAACCCGGCCGTTGACGCGATCGAAGTTGCTGTCGCCAAACGGCACCGAGCCGTCGGACTGCGAATGGGCCCACGCCACGTCCGCCGCCACGCGCTGCCCGCCGAGTTGCTGGTCGCTGGCGTAACCCTGATAGAACTCCTCGCGCTGCAGCCCATACTGGCCGGCGCCGATGGATGCCGCACCCGCCGTCCGCACGGGGCGCCAGCCGTAGTCCACGGCCCCGACGGTCGAATTGATCGTCCCGGTCGCCTGGTCCGCGCCGGTCAGGATTTCGGGAGCGCCAAGCATCGCGGGCGCCACCGGCATCTCCGCGAGGTAGTGTCCCGTCTGCGGGTCGAGCAGCGACACGGCGCCCAGCCGGAAGCCGGTGTTTTCAAAAATCCCGCCGCGAATCGTCACATCCGCCTGCGCCTCGGCCAGATTGCGGGCCTGAAGGTCGACGCGCGGCTCGTAGCGCAGCGCCGACACCGGCATGGCAAACGTGCCCACCGGGGACTGGTTCGCCACCCGCGGCGAATACACCGTCACCTCCGGCAGGCTCACGATCGCGCTCTGGGCGAACCCGGCCAGCGGCGCGGCGCCCACCAACGAAAAGACAAGAAGGGTTTTCATCGCCGTGAACCGCTAGCAGGCGATTCCGCGAAAACAAGCCTGCTGTTTTTTATTTTCAAATACTACTTAACAAGGATTTCCGGCCAAAAAACAGCCCCGGATCGGGGACCCGGGGCGCGGATTTGCGGGGCCGGATCCTATTCGTCGCCGTCGTTGCCGATGGCCTCGACCGGGCACCCTTCGAGCGCCTCCATGCACAGTGCAATCTCTTCCTCCGTGGTCGGCTGCTTGTGCACGAAGGAGTAGCCGCCCTCGTCGTGGCGCGTGAAAAAGGCCGGGGCGGTCTCGCGGCACAGGTCGCAGTCGATGCACTGCTGATCCACGTAAAATTTGCCCGCTGCATTCGGGGCCCACTTGTCTGCTTTGTTGGCCATACGGTGCCCGAACAAAGGGAAGATTCCCCAGGCCTGTCAAGCGGGCTGCAACCGATGACGCCCGGCCGCCGCCCGAGGTGAATCGACGGTCAATCCGCACGGATTTTGGGAGCTGGCTTGTGTTTGCAATCCGGTCCGCTAACGTGCCGGCAATGCTTTACGACCGGCCCTACATGCGGGATGACTACCAGCGGGAAAGGACCTCGTTCCTCGTCTGGTTGTTGTCGGCGACGATCGCCGGGTTCATCGTCCAGAATGTCGTCGCGATCTGGTTTCACTCGGGGAGCTTCGCCTACTTTGCCGCGCTCTCCGCACCCGCGCTCAAGAGCGGCTTTGTCTGGACGCTCGTCACTTACCCGCTCCTTCACGCCGGCGTTCTCCACCTCCTTTGCGTGATGCTCGGCGTGTTCTTTCTGGGTCGCGAACTTCTGCCCCAGTTGGGCGAGCGCCGGCTTGCACGGCTGACGTTCGCGGCGATCGCCGGAGGCGGACTGGCCTGGTTCGCCCTGAACTTCAACCGCGGCGGCGAGGTCATCGGCGGCACGCCGATCCTCGTGTGCTACCTGATCGTCTTCGCGTGCCTGTTTCCCAATCGCGAAATCTCGTTCCTCGTTTTTTTCATCCTCCCGGTCACGACTCGCCCGAAATACATCGCATGGGTTGTCCTCGGCGTCGATCTGTGCGGATTTCTCTTCAGCGAGATTCCCGGCCGGGATTTCGTGGCTTCCGCCCCTTATTCCGCTCACCTGGGCGGCATGCTCGTGGGCTGGCTGTATTTCCGGTATGTTCACGACGCGGACTGGACGTCCCTGCAGCGCGGCGTCGACATCGAGCTTCCCCGCTGGATGAAACGCCGCCGCAAGGCCGCGGCGGCGGCGCCCAGCCTCCCGGCCGGCGCCGGACGTCGCGACGACCTGCGCGCCGAGGTGGATCGCATTCTCGACAAGATCAACAGCCATGGGTTCGGCGCCCTCACGGCGGAGGAAAAACGGGTCCTGGACGAGGCCAAGGATTTGCTCAGCCGCCGGTGAACCGGTCCGCCGGTTGTCGACCGCCGCGACCCGACCTTAAAGGGTTTTTTGGCCCGGATGCGAAGCGATCTCCGCTCACGCCTTGAATCCGGCACAAATGCGTGAAACATTGCCGCTCGATCCCACTCTAATCCTACCCATGACCTGCGTCCCCACCCTTCGCCGCCGTCTGGCGGTTGTCCTGTTCGGCCTGGCAACCTTGGCGGTGGCGTTCGCCCAAGGCGACCGCAAGTTCACCACGGACAAGACGCTCGCGACCGAGGCGCGCATGTTCGTCCAGCTGCTCGAGCGCTATCATTACAACCGCGACGCCGTGCGTCCGGAGGACTACGCCGAGGTCGTGCCCGACTACATGGCCGAGCTCGATCCCCAGCACCTGTTTTTCCTCAACAGCGACAAGGCCGCGTTCTCCGAGAAATACGCGAAGAACATTTACTACAACGCCTCCTTGCTCGGGAACATCGATCCCGCCTACGAGATTTATTACGTCTACGACACCCGCGTGAAAAATCGGATCAACTGGGTGTTCGCCGAGCTGGACAAGGATCTCAATTTTTCGGCCGAGGAATCGTATCGCATCGACCGCACCAAGTCCGAATGGCCGTCCTCGGAGGCCGCCGCCGACGATCTCTGGCGCAAGCGGCTGAAATTCGACCTGGTCGGCGAGATGCTGAACAAGAAAACGCTCGAGGAGGCGAAGACGATCATCCGCAAGCGCTATGAACGGTGGCTGAAGTCGAACGCCGAGACCGACGGCGGCAATCTCGCCGAGGCCTACCTCAGCACGATCGCCCATCTCTACGATCCGCACACCACGTATTTCTCCGCCGACACCTTCGAGGACTTTGCGATCCAGATGAAGCTCAAGCTCGTCGGGATCGGCGCGCTCCTCGGCGTCGACGACGACGTTTGCAGCGTGAAGGAGATCGTGCCGGGCGGCCCGGCCGATTTGGGCCGGCAGCTCAAGCCGGCCGACAAGATCATCGCCGTCGGACAGGACGGCGCCGAGCCCGTGGAAATCCTCGGCATGAAGCTGCGCAAGATCGTCGACATGATCCGCGGCGACAAGGGCACCCACGTCCACCTGATCGTCCAGCCCGCCGACGCGACCGATCCTTCGACCCGCAAGGAGATCGTGATCACCCGCGATACCGTGAAGCTCAATTCCGCCCGCGCCCACGCCGGGGTCTTCCAAGTGCCCGGCCCCGAGGGCGTCCAGCAGCCGATCGGCGTCATCACGTTGCCGGCCTTCTACAGCGACACCGACGAGGGCGACACCGATTCCGACAAGAGCAGCGCCTCCAAGGACGTCGCGATGCTGATCGGGCAACTCAAACACGAGAACATCCAGGGCCTCGTCCTCGATCTCCGGCACAATGGCGGCGGTTACCTGACCGAGGCCATCGACCTCGCCGGGCTGTTCATTCCTCAGGGCCCGATCGTGCAGGTCAAGGATTCCACCGGGGAAACCCACGTCGACAATGACGAGAACTCGCAAGTCACCTATTCCGGTCCGCTGGCGGTGCTCGTGGACCGCTTCAGCGCCTCCGCCTCGGAAATCGTCACCGGCGCCCTTCAGAACTACGGACGCGCCGTCGTCATCGGCGACAGTTCCACGCATGGCAAGGGCTCGGTGCAAACCGTGGTGGAGATGAAGTCGCTCCTCTCGCGCGATCTCGCCAGCTCCGTCGATCCCAAGACCGGCCAGGCGGTGAAGACCGGCGCCGCCAAGATCACGATCCAAAAATATTACCTGCCGAGCGGCGCCTCGACCCAGAACCGCGGCGTGGTGCCGGACATCGTCCTGCCCTCGGTCGACGACTATATCAGCGGCATCGGCGAGGCGGCCCTGCCCCACGCGCTCGTCTGGGACCAGATTCCCACCAGCTTCTTCGACGGCGCCCCACTCAACGCGAAGATCCTCACGCCCCTCCGGCAGGCCAGCCTCGAGCGCCAGAACAAACTCGAGGAGTTTTCCTACCTCCGGCAGAACATCGACTGGTTCAAAATTCACCAGGAACAGAAGCTCATTTCGGTCAACTTGGACGAACGCAAGAAGCAGAAGGACGAGGACGACGCCTTCCGCAAGAAGATGAAAGCGGAGAAGGATGTTCTCGCGAAAGGCGATTATCCGGTGAAGGAATTCCGCCTCGGTCCGCCGCGCCCGCCGAAGATCAAGGCGCCCAAGAAGGACGACAGCACGGACGAGGACGACGATTCTGGCTTGGATGACGACGACAGCGACACCTACGCCAAGGCCGACGTTCATCTGCGCGAATCGCTGCGGGTCGTCAGCGACGCAATCGCACTCGGCCGGAACAAGGAATTGTGGGCGGCCAATCGCCCGCCACTCACCTCCGCCGCCGGCGGCTGAACGTTGCCTAGAGGCGGGCCAGGACAAAGCGGTCGCGCCCCGTCAAATCGGGTCGCGACTCGATGTGCGGGAAACCGGCATCGCGAGCCAGCGGTAACAGCAGGGCGTGCTGCGCGATCCCCGTCTCCACCGCCAGCACCCCGCCTGCCGCCAGAAACCGCGGCGCGGTCGCAATGATCGTCCGCAAGTCGGCCAAACCGTCGTCACCTGCGACCAACGCCATCGCGGGCTCATGAGCGCGGACCTCGGGCGCGGCTTGCGCGACTTCTCCGGCGGTCAGGTAGGGAGGATTGGCGACAATCAATTCGAATCTCTCCCCAACTGGCACCTGCTCAAACCAGTTGGAGCGAAGGAACGCGACCCGGTCGGCCAGCCCCGTCAGCGTCGCGTTCTCGCGCGCGAGGGTCAGCGCATCCTCGCTAACGTCGACCGCCGTCACGCTTGCCGCCGGCGACAGTTTCGCCAGCGCCAGCGCGATCGCGCCCGTGCCCGTGCCCAGGTCCAGTGCGCGTGCCGGTGGCGACGGGCATGCGGCAACCGCTAGTTCGACGAGCAGCTCTGTCTCCGGACGGGGAATGAGCGCGCGGCGATCGACCTTGATCTTCAGCCCGTGAAACTCCGTCTCGCCGACGACATATTGCAGCGGCTCGTGCTGCCCGCGGCGTCGAACCAGCGGCCGGATCCGCTCCAGCTCCACCTCGGTGAGCGGCCGCTCGAACTGCAGGTAGAGCTGCATGCGCTTCAAATCCAGCGCGTGGCCGACCAGCAGTTCGGCGTTCAACCGGGGCGACTCGATCCCCTTCGCCGCAAAGAAATCCGTCGTCCGCTTGAGAATCTCCAGGACGGTGAGCATTTCAATCGTCGTCCGTCACCGCCCGGCCCGCCGGCGCAAACGTATGCCCGGTCAGCGCGGCCAGTTTCTCCTCGTAGTCCGCCTTTTGCAGCGCGGCGATGATCGCGTCGATGTTGCCTTCCATCACTTGCGGCAGGTTGTAAAGCGTCAGGCCGATGCGATGATCGGTCAGCCGGTTCTGGGGAAAATTGTAGGTGCGGATCCGCTCGCTGCGGTCGCCCGAGCCGATCTGGGAGCGACGCGTCGCCGCGTATTTTGCCCGCTCCTCGTCCTGGCGGCGCTGGAGCAACCGCGAACGCAGCACGGTCATCGCCTTCGCCTTGTTCTTGAGCTGGGAGCGCTCATCGGCGCAGGTCACGATCAGGCCGGTCGGCTTGTGGCTGATCTGCACGGCGGAGTCGGTCGTGTTCACCCCCTGCCCGCCCGGACCGCTCGCCCGCGTGACCGTGATCTCCAAATCCTGCGGGTCGATCTGCACGTCGACCTCCTCCGCCTCCGGCAGCACCGCCACCGTCACCGTCGAGGTGTGGATGCGGCCGTTCGCCTCGGTGACCGGCACGCGTTGCACGCGGTGCACCCCGCTCTCGAACTTGAGCTGCCGGTAAACGTCGCTGCCGGTGACGAGAAAAATCACCTCCTTGAATCCGCCGCGCTCGCTCGTGCTGCTGCTCATCGGCTGGATTTTCCAGCCGCGCGCGTCACCATATTTCGAGTAAAGCCGGAACAGCTCCGCCGCGAAGAGGCTCGCCTCGTCGCCGCCCGTGCCGGCGCGGATTTCCATCACCGTGTTGCGCGAATCGGTCGGGTCCGGCGGGATCATGGCCAGCAGGATCGCCTCGCGCAGTGCCGCCTGCCGGCGCTGAAGTTCGGGCATCTCCGCGGCCGCGAGCTCCCGCATCGCGGTGTCGGCCGCCGGGTCCTTCGCGAGCGCGCCAGTCTCCGCCAGCTCGCGTTCGAGGCGATCGTGGGCCTGGTGGTCGGCGACAAGTTGCGTGAGTTTCTGGTGCTCGCGGGTCACGTCGGCGGCGCGGCGGGGATTCGCGTAGAACGACGGCTCCGCCATCTGCGCCCCGAGTTCGTCGAGGCGGCGCTGGAAAGGAGCAAGAGCGGGAAGTTCGTCCATGGAAAGCGGGAGGGCGCGGGCGGCGATTTGCGAATTGCGCGGGCCGCGGGTTGCGGCTTGGCTGCCGGCAATCGTTTCGCGAGGCGAATCCGCCTAGCGGTGCTGATCAAGAATGGCCACGACCCTTTTCACGCAAAACACCATCGCCCTCATCTGGGATTTCGACAAGACCTTAATCCCGGACTACATGCAGTCGCCGCTTTTCCGGCGCTATGGGATCGACGAGGCAAATTTCTGGGCGGAGACCAACGCCCTGATGGAGCAATACCGCAAGCGCGGCTACAAGCTCGTCGGCGAACTCGGCTACCTCAACCATCTGCTCACCTATGTGCGGGCCGGCCAGCTCGCCGGGTTGAACAACCAGATCCTGTTCGAGTGCGGCGCCGACATCAAATTCTACCCCGGCCTGCCGGAGTTTTTCGATCGCGCGAAGGGCTTCGTGCAGGAAAAAGCCAAATACGTGGAGCACGATATTTCCCTCGAGCACTACGTGGTCAGCACCGGCATCACGCCGATGGTGCGCGGCAGCGCGATCGCGAAATACGTCGACGGCATCTGGGCCTGCGAGTTCATCGAGAACCCGCTGCAACCGGGCTTCCTGAAGCAAAACGAAATGCCCTTCGAGGCGGCCGCCGAGATCGCGCAGATCAGCATGGTGATCGACAATACGGGCAAGACCCGCGCGATTTTCGAAATCAACAAGGGCTCGAACAAGAATCCCGCGATCGACGTCAACGCCAAGATGGCCGCCGAGGACCGGCGCGTGCCGCTGCAAAACATGATCTATATCGCCGACGGCCCGAGCGACGTCCCGAGTTTTTCCGTCGTGAAGAGCGGCGGCGGCCGCGCCTACGCGGTCTACAATCCCGCCAAGCCGGAGGAGTTCGCCCAGAACGACCGGTTGCTGCAATCCGGCCGGATTCACGGTTATGGGCCCGCCGATTACACCGGGACGAGCAGCACGGCGAACTGGCTGCGGATGCACGTCCACCAGATCTGCGACCGCATCGTCGCCGACCGCGAAAGCGCGGTGGCGCTCAAGGCTGCAAAACCGCCCCGGCATCTCAACGCCTCGCCGGAGGAGGAAGCCGCCAAGCGCGCGGCGAAGGCGCCGAAGCAGGAGTCGTTTCTGGACTAGATGCCCTGCTCGATTTCGAGCGAGTGGAAAATCGAACCGCAGCCAGAGGTTTCACTATTCGGGAAAAAGTCACCACCGCGGCGGCGATCTCTCGAGCGTAAGTCTCAAGGTTTCCCGGTCGCTTCGGGTTTTTCGGCGGCAGCTCGGGCGTCCGCGCGCGCCCGTTGTTCCGCCGTGTCGGGCGTGACGGGCGTGGCACCGCTTCCGGCGTAGGTTACCCAGGCCTCGCCCGACGTGAGACCATCCGCCGAAACCACGGGAACGGTGCTGCCTGCCGGCAGCACTCCTTTTGCAATGGCTTGCGCGATGGCCCGGCTCACTTGGGCTTGGAGGAGGTTGGTCAGCGCAGGCAGCGTCAATGGAGCCAGCGAGTCTTTCGGCTTGACCGCCAGATCGGCAACTTCGACGTCGAGGTTCCAACCTCTTTCAGTGACCGTCACGCCTGTCACGGTGCCACCAACGAGCCAGGAATCCACAATTACCCCCAGGGCGCTTTTGGGCGTCGGCACCACTCCGACGGTTTCCACCGTCCACATGGAAGGTGCCCCGTCGCGACCGACGGTCTCCTGCAAATCGAAGAAGACGCAAGTATTCGTTCGGAGCCGGATCGTTTTTCCCTTCGGCACGATGCCGGCCGCCCAAACCGTGGAGCCGAAGAGCGTCGCCACGAGAGCGAGTCTCCGGATAACGCCGGCGTTCTTCATCCGAACCAGTCCATGATCGATATTTCGCATCGAGGATGCAGATAGTTCAGAAACAACAAACACTCCCCCAATCGTTGAGCGACAGAATTTTTTCCCCGAGGCTCCCGCCAGCACCCCAGTTGGCGCCGCTTCAACAACGATCAGCCGGATGCGAATGGTAAAGGGCCGACTGATTTCGCTCCATGTGGAAAACTGGCCTGACAGATCATGGGCTTGCTTCGCGCACAAAAAACGCCGGAGTTATACCCCGGCGTTTCTAGAGAAACTGAACTGGAGGGCTAGTGAGGGCTAACAGAGCCCGCCGTCAGACCCGGGTCAACCGAACCGCCGCCGGATCCACCGCCACCGGTCAAACCGCCGCCACTGTTGCCAGTGCCAGTGCTGCCGCCGCCACTCCCGCCTCCGCCAGTGCCGCCGCTGGGCGTGGCCTCGCCCGTCGGCCCACCAACCCCGCCGCCACCGCCGCCACCGCCGCCAGGGCCTGTGGCGGCTGTCACGGTGTTACCCGTGGTAGCGGCATACGCCGTATTGACGCCCGGCACCCCCGCAGCTACGAGGCCCGTTTGAACTTGATCCGCCAAATCCGGATTGGATTGGACCGCACTACCAAGCATCGATCCGATAGCGGCCAGTTGGCTCCGGAGGATGCTACCTTCGGAATTCGTCGCGCCCGCCAGTTGACCGTTTAAGTTCTGAGACAAAGAGACAAACGTAGCAAGCGTCGACGGATTGGCAGCGATCGCTTGGGCGATTCCCGCTCCGATCGCAGTCAGTTGGCCATTGATTGTGTCTTTCTGCGCATCGGTTGCACCCGCCAGCTGGTCTTTCAAGCTCTGCTCCAAGTTGATGATCGAAGCGAGGGTTGCGGCGTCGTTGGTCAGCGCGAGATCGCGGATCGTCGATGCCCCTGCAGCGCCAGCCGGGAAATTGCTGGCATCGAGCTGCGCTCGCGCGCTTGTTGGAGAGAGCAGGAGGCAAATTGAAGCGATCAGGCCCACGACGGCAGAGCGACCGACAGAGAACCCCAGCATCCGAGGGATGGAATCCGCTACGGGCTTATTGCAGAATATGGCGTTTTTCATGAATGAGATAATTCGCAGTTTGAACCGATGCCACGAGGATGAAGGAAGAGACAAGAGAGGGAATAAGTATCATCCCAAGCGGCGGTCAACGCATAATTTTTGCGTTGGGTTTCGAGTGTCCACGCACGGAATCTGCGTCGACACCGCCAAGGCCCGCGTCATCTTCGAAATCAACAAGGACTCGAACAAGAATCCCGCGATCGACGCGAACTCGAGATGGCCGACGAGGACCGCGGATTCCGCGGCCCAACAAGACCTCCATCGCCGACGGCCCAAGCGATGTCCCGGTTTTTCTGTCGTGAAAAGCGGCGGCGGCCGGGCTCGTGCCGTTTACAATCCCGCCAAGCCCGAGGAGTTCGCGCAGAACGACCAGACCGCTCCAATCCGGCCGGATTCACGGCTACGGGCCCGCGGATTATGCCGAAACGAGCAGCACGGCGAACTGGCTCCGGATGCGCGTCACCAGATCTGCGACTGCATCGTCACCGACCGCGAAAGTGCGGTGGCACTCAAGGCTGCCAAACCGCCGCGGCATCTCAACGCCTCGGCCGAAGAAGAAGGCGCGCGGCGAAGGCCCCGAAGCAGGCGTCGTTTCTCTGAGCGGAACCGTAAATGGTAGGGCGTCTGTCTTGCAGACGCGGTGATACCTTGGGCCATCCGAATCCGGCGTCCGCAAGACAGACGCTCTACGGCGACCGAAATAAAAACGCCGGCCCGAGGGCCGGCGCGCGCGATTGATACCGGATAATTCCTCAACCCCCTGATGGGCTGACCTTGATCCCCGGGTCGATCGTCGTGATCGGGGTCGCGTTCGCGTTCGTGTTCGTTGGGTTCGCGCTGACAGAGGTCGCGGTATTCGTTTGAACCGTGGTTCCGATGTCAGTTGCATTCTGACCCGATCCCGAGGCCGCCCCCGTCACGGCCCCCGTCGCGATATTGTTTAATTGGGTTGTGTCGGTGACGCCCGCGCTCTTGGCCGCGTTCACAGCCGCGGTCGCGAGTGTGGTGGCTGTGGTCGTTGAACCCGATGTTTGAGATTCCGTGCCAGAGGCAGGGCTCTTCAATCCAGTCGTGGCACCTTGGGTCGCTTGCTGGGCGATGTTAGCCACGGACACCGTCGAGCCGGACTGTGCCAAGTTAGCGGCTTGGGTAACAGCAGTCTGGACGAGATTTGTTGCCTGCCCCGGTGCCGCCGAAGCCGCGGACGCGACCGCGGTGCCAACCGCTTCGGGTGAACTCTTGATGATGGAATTCATTACAACCGACAATTCCGTGCCGGCAGTGGTGCTGGCGCTGCCTAAATTCGTGTCCTGCGCCACGACAGCCACCGCAGCGAGAGCGATGGATGCAGCGACGGCATTTTGTTCGGAGGTCCCGCCAGTCGAAGTCCCGGCGCCCAGTGTAATCGCCGGGGGCAGCGGCGCGTTGGGATTGGCAGGATCCGGTATCGGGGTGATGGTAACCGAACCCGCAAAGGTTTCCACGTGGTAGGTAACACCGTCCGACACAACCGTGTAGACCGTGCCTTTGGCTGCCGCAACGCCCTTCGGGGTTCGCACACCAAATTTATGCCCTTTATTGGGCTCAATTTGTGCCACGACGCTACCGCCACCACCAGCGACAGTCAGGTCGAGTTCGGCATCATCAGCTGCCAGCATCGACACCCCGACGTGAGAATTCTGCTTCACCGTGGCAACGACACCCGCGTAGGGCTGGACGTAGACATCGACTCCGGCACCGGTGTTAATGATGTCTTTGACCTGGATGGGCATGCCTTCAGTCAGCTGAATGGTCGCCCCGTTGCGTGTAATCGTGGCCCCTTGGGCATTGCCGATGATCTTGACGATTTTTGAGTCTTGCGCCTGCGCCACGGCGGCGGAAAGCACGAGGGACATCAGGCCCAAGGCTATCGTGGAGAGAAGCTTCCTAGTTAGGTGTGTCATGGGTGCAACGGCTTGAGCTATGCGAATTAAAAGTCGAACGGACGAGTTAGTCGCGAGCGGGATACTCATGACGGGCAAGGTGATTGCAATCTCGAAAAACGATTCGAGGCAAGGCTCCCACCTCGCTGACCCAGCCGCCATTTCCGCAAAAAATTGCCCGTCGATGGGGACGCCACCCGGCCCGCGGATTCATTTCTCCGACATCACAAAAACGCCATCCCACTCCGCCGCCGGCGGCGACTGCTTCAACCCGGCCACGATCCCGAGGTAGATTTTCGACGGATTGCTGACGACACCGGGAATGCGGCCCGGCGCGTTGGGCTCGAAGACGTGGCTTTTCCCGAACCACGCAAGCGCCGCATCCCAGTCGCGCGCGTAGTAGCTGGCGAGACCTTGCTCGAAAAACTCGATGCACTGCCGCGTCTGCGGCGCGATGATTTCCTTGAAGCCGACCGGCTCGAACAGTGGCAACGGTTGCGTCCGGCCCTTGACGACCATGCGGCCGAGGGAGCGGAACACGATGCGGTCCCCGCCGTGCCGTTCGCACGCGAGCTTCGTCGCCTCGGTGATCATCGTGTAGACGCCCCACTGCTTCGCTCCGCTCTCCATCCGCGCAGCGAGGTTCACGTTGTCGCCGGTCATCGTGTAGTTGAAGCGCGTGCGGCTGCCCATGTTGCCGATGACGGCCGCGCCGGTGTTGAGCCCGATGCGCGACCGCATCCGCCGCACGCCCTCGGGCCAGCGCTCACCCTCGCGTTCCCACTTGGCCCGGAGTTCGTCGAGCTTCTGCTGCACCCGCAGCGCCGTCACGCACGCGCGGTAGGCGTGGTCGGGCAGCGCGATCGGTGCCCCGAACATCGCGACCACGGCGTCGCCGATGTATTTGTCGAGCGTGCCGCCCTCCTCCTGCACGATGTCGGTGCACGCGGTCAGGTAATCGTTGAGCAGTTCGACCAGTTGGGCGGGCGGAAGTTTTTCCGAAAAGGTCGAGTAGCCCTGGATGTCGCTGAAATACGCCGTGATTTCCTCCTCGTGGCCACCGAGCTGCGGCGACACGCCCGACGCCACCATCCGGTCGACGAGTTCCGGCGAGATGTAGGTGCCGAACATCCCCTTGATCTGTTCCTTCGCGCGCTGCTCCGACAGCACCCGCCGTCCGCCGGAATAAATCTGCGCCGCCACGAAGCCCAGCACCGGCCACACGATCGGCACCCGGATGCTGAACTTCGCCCAAAAGAGCGCCGAGATCATGCCGTAAACCAGCGGCAGCCCGAGCGAAAACAGCACCTGGCCGCTGAACTTCCGCTTCGAAAAAAACGCCAGGCTCGCGACCGTGATCGCGCAGCCGCCGAGCCAGATCGGCACCGGCGGCGCCCGCGTGGCGTAGTCCTCGTTCAGCACGTTCTCGAGGACGTTGGCGTGGACCAGCACCAGCGGGGTCAGCGCAGAAAACGGCGTGGGCCCGAAATCCGAGAGCCCGTCGGCGGTCTGCCCGACGAGCAGGATGCGTCCCGTGAATTCCGGCACGTCGACGGTTTTCTTCTGCACGATGCGTTGGTAGAGCGCCGCGAAAGTCTCGCCGTAGCCGAAGTTCAAAAACCCGTCGAGCGCGTGCCGGTAGTTGATGAAAAACGCGCCGGTCGCGTCGATCGGGATCCGCCGCTTGATGAACTCGCTCTCGAGCACGACCGCGTCGCCGAGCCGCACCGTCACCTGGTCGGGCGTGAGGTGCCAGTGATGCATGAGGCTGCGCAAAGCGAGCGTCGGATAAACCCGCGACCCGATCCGCACCACCAGCGGGGCGTCGCGTCGAAATCCGTCGGGACCGGGCGGGGTGTCGACAAACCCGATGTCGGCCACCTCGCCGAGCGGTGAATGCGGCACCGACATCGCCGGGTAAGTCACGATCTTCGTCGCGTCGCCTTCGATCCGGGTCAGCGGGGCGAGCTTGAAATTCTTCACCGACGCGTCGTCCGGCGGAATCCCGAGGTCCGCCTCGACGCCCTGCCCGCCCAGCACCACGTCCGCCCCGCCCTTGCGGATGCCGTCCGCGAAATGCGCGTCGTGCTCGCTCGGATCATCGAAGAGAATATCCCACGCCACGACGCTGGGTTTCATCCGGCCGACCAATTGCAGGAAATCCCCGTGGACATTGCGGTCCCAGGGCCACCGGCCCAGTTGGTTCAGGCTCTCCTGGTCGATGCCGACGACCGCGACGTCGTCGCGCGGCTTGGTCGGAAAGAAATGAGCGCGAAACTTCGTGCGCGAATCCAGCGTGAGATTCGCCACCCGTTGCACCCATTCGGTCTGGCCGACGGCATATGCGAGCGCGAAGCAGACGAGCGCCGGCAGGACATGCTGTTTGAAAAACGCCAGGCTGGACTTCATGCGCGACCGCGAGCTTGGCGCATCCACGGATGCAACCAAGGCGAATCTGCGCGCCGCCACCCGCCCCGCGCTAGCGGACGCTCGCGACGAGTTCCGGCCGGTGCAGCGTGGCGGCGATGTTCGCCACTCGCTCCGCGTAATCCCGCGCCGCCGCCGGCGCGCAACCGCGCACCGCCGCATCCAGGCCGCCGTTCCACGCCAGCGCGATATTGTAGGGCGTGACCGGCAGACCCGCGCGTTCCAGCCCGCGCTTCAGGTAGTCGTAGTGCCTGACGGCCACCATGTCCGAGACGTCGCGATCGAGCGCCCGGGCGAATGGCACCGTGGTGTGCTGCCGCCAGGTCGACTCGCGAAACTGGTAGGCGCCCAGTTCGCCAAACAGACCCGGGCGCGTGACATTGTGCGGATTCTCCACGCAATGGATCGCCTCGAGCGTCTCCCAGCGTTCGGACCCCGAGGCCACCGCCACCGAGAGCGCCAAGGCCCCGGTCGCGCCCAGGAGGCGCATCGTGCGAAGCAGACCGTTGGAAGCACTGGAGTGCACGACCCGCTTGACCCTCCGGCCCCCGCCCGGTGCGCGCGGTCGCGGAGATTTTCCGACATTTTCGGCGGAACCTAAAAATGCCTGCAAAACGCACGCCTGCCAAATTCATCCCGGGTTCGCTGTCAGCCAGCGCCCTCGATCAACCTCGCGACGAGTGCCGTCCAGCCGGTCTGGTGATTCGCACCCAAGCCCTGCCCCGTGTCGCCATGAAAATACTCGTGGAACCACACCCAGTCGCGCCAGTGCGGATCCTCGGCAAAGCGCCGCTCGCCGCCCAAGGCCGGCCGGCCACCATCGGCACCAGGCAAAAACAATGTCACGAGCCGCCGCGAAAGGTCCTTCGCAATCTGGGCCAGCGTCAGCCGCCGTCCGCTCCCGGTGGGAAACTCCATCGTGAAACTCTCGCCATAGAAATGGTGGTAGCGCTCCAAGGCCTCGATCAGCAGGTAGTTCGCCGGAAACCACACCGGTCCGCGCCAGTTGGAATTGCCGCCGAACAACCCGCTGTCCGAGTCGCCCGGCACGTAGCCCACCCGCCATTCGTCGCCGTTCGAGCGCAGGACAAACGGCTGCTCGCGATAGGCGCGCGACAGCGACCGCACGCCGTGCGCCGACAAAAATTCCGCCTCGTCGAGCACGAAGCGCAGCACCCGCTCGAGGCGCGCCCGCGATGGAATCGCGAGCAGATACTGCCCGTGGCCGCCCCGTTGCTCGAGATGCGAGATCTGTCCGGCGAGATCCGGGCGGTTTTTCAGGAACCACCGCGTGCGCTTCGCAAATCCGGGCAGTCTCGCCATCCGCGCCTCGTCGATGAGTTCGACCGTGAAAAGCGGAATGATGCCCACCATCGAGCGCAGGCGCAGCGGCGTCGCGCGGCCGTCGACCAGCAGCTGGTCGTAGTAAAACCCATCCTCCTCGTGCCACAGGCCGGTGCCGCCGACGTGATTCATCGCATCCGCGATCGCCACGAAATGCTCGAAGAACTTCGACGCGATGTCCTCGTAGGCCGCGTCGCCCTCGGCCAGCTCGAGCGCCATCGAGAGCATCGTGCCGCAGTAAAACGCCATCCACGCGGTCCCGTCGGCCTGCTCCAGCCGGCCGCCCGTCGGCAGCGGCTTCGAGCGGTCGAACACGCCAATGTTGTCGAGCCCGAGGAATCCGCCGCTGAACAGGTGCCGGCCCTCGACGTCCTTCCGATTCACCCACCACGTGAAATTCACCAGCAGCTTCTGGAACACCCGCGCCAGCCACGTGCGGTCGCGGCCGCCGCGCGGCGCGGTCATCTTGTAGACGCGCCAGCAGGCCCACGCGTGGACCGGCGGATTCACGTCGGAGAAATTCCACTCGTAGGCCGGCATCTGGCCGTTCGGGTGCATATACCACTCGCGCAGGAGCAGGTTCAGTTGCCCTTTCGCAAACTCGGGGTCCAGCCGTGCCATCGGCAGCATGTGAAACGCGAGGTCCCACGCGGCGAACCAGGGATACTCCCACTTGTCCGGCATCGACAGCACGTCGCGGGCGTAGAGATGCGGCCAGTCGCTGTTGCGTCCGGCCAGCCGGGTCGCCGGCGGCGGCGGCGGCTCCGGATCGCCCGAGAGCCAGTCCTTCACGACGAGATGATAAAACTGTTTCGACCACAACAGCCCGGCGTAGGCCTGCCGCGCGACGCGCCGCGCCTCATCGCCGTCGATTCCGCTGCCGGCCGGCGCCTTCGTCGGCCGCACGAATGGCGCGCGCGTCTCGTGCCAGTTCGCGCCGCCGAGTAACGCGCCGAAAAACTCGTCCGCCTCCGCGCGCCGCGCCGTCCACGTTTCCTCGAAATTCCGGCCGAACGCCTCGGCCGGCCGCTCGCTCGCGGCATAGAGCCGCAGGCGTAGCACGCGCTCCTCGCCCGGCGCCAACTCCAGCCGGTGGTGCGCGGCGCACTTGGTCCCGGTCCGCGCGGGATTCACCGCCGCGGCGTCGCCCCCCACGATGGCGTCGTGGAGGGCATCTTTCTTGAACGGCGTGTCGTTCGGGCTGCCGAACAGCCGCGCCACGTTCGTCTCGTTTTCGGTGAAGAGCAGCGGCGCCGCGGCATCCGCGCCCGGTTCGAGCTCGAGAAAATACCGTCCGAGCGTCGCGTGATCGCATTGCACGCGCCGGTCGTCGACGGCCCGCAGCTTCGGTTTCACCTCGCACCCTTCGTGCCGGCAGCCCCACGACCAGCAGTTCCGGAACCACAGCGTCGGCAGGACGTGCAACGTCGCTGCCTCCGGCCCGCGGTTCGCGACCGTGATCTGGATCAGGAGGTCGTCCGGTCCCGCCTTGGCATACTCGGCGAAGACATCGAAATATCGATTGCCGTCGAACACGCCGGTGTCGAGCAACTCGAACTCCGGCTCGATCCGGCCCCGCCGGCGGTTCTCCGCGCGCAGTCGCTCGTAGGGAAATTCGGCCTGCGGATATTTGTAGAGCGCCCGCATCCACGAATGCGTCGGCGTCGCATCGAGGTAAAAGTAACACTCCTTCACATCCTCGCCGTGATTTCCCTCCGGCCCGGTCAACCCGAACAGCCGTTCCTTCAGGATCGGATCCTTCCCGTTCCACAGTGCGAGCGCGAAGCAGAGCCGGCACTCGCGGTCGGTCACCCCGAGCAGTCCGTCCTCGCCCCACCGGTAGGCGCGGCCGCGCGCATGCTCATGCGTGAAGTAGTTCCATGGTTCGCAGTCGGCCGAATAATCCTCGCGCACCGTGCCCCACTGGCGCTCGGCCAGATACGGACCCCAGCGTTTCCAGTTTTTCTCGCGCCGGGCGTCTTCGGCCAGCCGTCGCTGTTCGGCTCCAGGAATGTCTTTGGCAGGTGAACCCATCGTGCGCGGCGGACCGTAACGTTGCGCACCTGGCTCCCCGGCGCGAGTCATTGCTCACAAAAGGTGCTCGAGCGCGGAGCGGCCCTTGCCGCTCGCGACAATGTAATGCCGCTGGTTGTCGGACCACGAGGCGACGGTCATCCCCTCCCGGTCGGTGAAGATGGGCCCGTCCTTGGCCGGCAGTTCGGGAAAATCGGAACGCTGCACCACGTAGAGATGATACTCCGAGCCGTCCCGGACGAAGCAGACCTCGATCATGTCGTGGCCCTCGACCCGCAGCGTGCGGCAGCCGGTCGATTGCAACGCGGCAAAATCCACCGGCAGGTCGCCGCCGAGCCGCGTCGACGCCAGGCTGAGCATCGATTGCAGCGCGCCCGCCGCGGTCCCGTGCCCGCCATGCCGCCCGTGCGCCGCGTCGTCGATCGCGAACAACGCCAGCCGCTGCTCCTCCGCCGCGGCCCGGTTCGGCCAGAGCTTGATTCCGATCGTCGCCAGCACCGCCACGCTCGCGGCCAGCGCGAGCCACGCCGGCAGGCGCGACCGGCGATTCTGCTCCGGCACCGCGCTCAGCCGACCGCCCGCAAGGATCGCCTCGCGCAACCCCGCCGGCGGCGCAATCTCGCGCAGCTTTGCCGTGATCGCCGCCGCATGCGCCTGATCCCGGGCGAACCATGCCCCGAGGGCCGGATCGGTCTTCGCGTGCTCCAGCGCGACGCCAAACGTCGCGTTGCCGGCATCCGCGCCGCTCGGCCGGTAGACACCGAGGATGAATTTCGCCTCCTGGTTGGTCATGATTGGCTCCCTCCCTTGGCAATGGGAAACGACACCACCTTGGTCCGCGCCGAGCTCTCCTCCCGCGCGAGCACCGCCCGCAACTGCGCCTTGCCGCGCGACAACCGCGACATGATGGTTCCGATCGGCACGTCGAGCGCCTCGGCGATTTCCTGATAAGAAAGATCCTCGAGATAAAACAGCGTCAGCGGCGCCCTGAACACCTCGTCCACCGATTGCAGCGCCGTCATCACCGTCGCGGCATCGAGGCGGGCGACGCGGTCCACGTCCTCCGCCGCGATATCCTGTTCGCCCGGCGGCAGGTCCTCGATCGAGGTCGCCCGCGCATCGCGCCGGCGGCCGCGCAAAAATTCCCGGTAGAGCGTCGTGAACAGCCACGATTTCGCCTTCGCCGCCTCCCGCAGGCTCTGGCCCTTGGTCGCCCAGATGAAGAAAGTCTGCTGCACGAGGTCGCCCGCGTCCGACGAGTTGCGGGCCAGGCTGAGCGCAAAGCGGTAGAGCGGCGCATAGTGCGCGTCGACCAGCTGCGTGAAAACCTCGTTGCTCATGCGAAAATCAGAGTTGTTTCGGAGCTGGTTTATTCCGGGAAAAAACGCTTTCTGCAACCGTGCTCCGCTTCCTGCTCCCGCCCAACCTCGCCGCCGCCGCCGCGCGGAATGCCGTCGCCGTGCGCGTCGAGTTCGACGCCAACGCTGCTCCGCCCGCCGAGTTCCTCCCCGCCCTCGCACTCCTCCAACGCTGGTGCGGCACCCCCCGGCCGCCGCCGTTCCTCCAGTTGACCCGCGCCCAGCTCCGCGAACTCGCCACCGCCGCTGGCGACCAGCCCATCTTCGTCGAGAATGGCCGAGCTGCTGCGTGGCACCACGACACGCTCGTCGCCGAGCCAAAACCGGTCGCCGCGCCACCGGCCGTGCCCGTCCTGCCCGCCAAATCATCCGGCCGCCCCTCGGACCGCACTGCGCCCGTCGTCGTCGATGGCTCCGAGCATTTCCTCGCGATCACGCCGCCTTCGCGCGAGTCGCCTTCCTATGCGTCGCTCGTCGAGCTCCTGAAAGCGAGCGGCTTCGCGCTCGAGCCCTCGAACCGCAAGTGGTGGCTGCGCGACCGCCATAAGACCCTCAATTTCCTCGCCAGCCACGGCGCCCGCCTCCGGGAAAATCTCGGCGCCGAGTTCACGCCCAACTTCGAAAAAAACACCGCGCACCTCCGCCATGCCACGGTCGCCGCCGAGGTCGCCGAATCGGGCGGCGAGTTCGCCGTGACCCTCGGCCTCCGCGCCGGCTCCGCCGACGAGTCCAGCCTGCGCTCCGCCGTCGCCGCCAATCGCGGCTACCTCGAGGCCGACGGCCAAATCTTCCTGCTCGACGCCGCCAAGCTCCGCCAAGTCGCCGCCGCCCAGCGCGCCCTCGCCGGCGATCCCGCCGTGGCATTCGCCCCGCGCCGCACCCAGCGCGTCAGCCCGGTCCGGCTCGCCGAAGCGCAGGAAATTATCGAGGAGCTCTCGCCCGCGTTTCAGCCGCCCGAATCTTGGCGCCGACGCAGCGCGGCCCTCCGCGACCTCTCGGCGCTGGTTCCGGCGCCGGTCTCCGCCGCGCTCGAGGCGACGCTCCGTCCCTATCAGCGGCTCGGCGCCGCGTGGCTCTGGCACCTGCACCGGCACCAGCTCGGCGGCGTCCTCGCCGACGAGATGGGCCTCGGCAAAACCCTTCAGGCGCTGGCGCTGCTCTCGGCTCTCCACTCCCAGCGCTCAACGATCAATCTGCGGACCGCCTCGCTCGTCGTTTGTCCGGCATCGCTTTTGGAAAACTGGCGCCGCGAGGCCGCCCGGTTTGCGCCGGAGCTTCGCGTATTTGTCCACCACGCCGAGAATCGCCTTGCCCGCGCCGCGGACTTCGCGGCTCACGACCTCGTCATCACGAGCTACGGCACGCTCACCCGCGACCAGGCGCTCTTCGTCGGCATCGAGTTTGCCTGCATCATCGCCGACGAGGCCCAGCACCTGAAGAACCGTCGTTCGCAAAACGCCGCGACGCTCCGCGCCCTGCACGCGCCCAGCCGTTTCCTGCTCACCGGCACGCCGCTCGAAAACTCCCTCGAAGACCTGCGGTCGCTCTTCGACGTGATCCTGCCCGGCTATCTCACCCGGCAGTCCGCGGGAGCGCGCGGCGACGAGCGCGCGTGGTTCGACGACCGCCTGCGCGCGCAAACCGCACCCTACATCCTCCGTCGCACCAAGCAGGCGGTCGCGCCCGAGCTCCCGGAAAAAATCGAGCAGACCGTCTGGTGCGAACTCACGCCGGCCCAAGCCTCGCTCTACCGCGAGACCCAGCAGCGTTCCGAACGCGAACTCCTCGATCTCGCCGCCGGCGGCGCCAGCGAGGCGAACCTGAAGTTCGCCGCGCTCACCCAACTGCTCCGGCTCCGCCAGATTTGCTGCGACCCGCGGCTCGTCGCGCCCGGCTCGCCGGCCGAACTCTCGGGCAAACTCGACAGCTTCAGCGAACTCCTTGCCGAGGCGATCGACGACGGTCATCGCGTGCTCGTCTTCTCCCAGTTCACCTCCCTCCTCGCCCTCCTCCGCGCCGAACTCGCTGCGCAGCGAATCGCCCACTGCTACCTCGACGGCTCGATGCCGGCGCGCGCCCGGCAGGCCGAGGTCGATCGCTTTCAGGCCTCGTCCGAAATCCCGCTCTTTCTCCTGTCGCTCAAGGCCGGCGGCACCGGGCTCAACCTCACCGGCGCCGACACGGTCATCCACTACGATCCGTGGTGGAACCCTGCCGCGGAGGCGCAGGCCACGGACCGCACGCACCGCATCGGCCAGACCCGTGCCGTCACGAGCTACAAGCTCATCGCCGCCGGCACAGTCGAGGAGAAGGTGCTCGCCCTCCAGGCCGAAAAACGCGCGCTGCTGGCCGGCGTGTTCGAAGCTAGCGACGCCACCGCCGCCAAACTCTCGCTGGCCGATCTGAAATCGCTCCTCGCGACGGACGGAATTTCCCGTTGACGCGCTCGTCGCCCCACCCTTTGTTCGCCGTTCCGTTGACGGCAAGATAGCTCAGTTGGTAGAGCAGAGGACTGAAAATCCTTGTGTCCCCGGTTCGATTCCGGGTCTTGCCACCACTTTCAATGACTTCCCAGGCAAAGAATTGCACGGGAAGTTTTCTTTTTGGGCGACGTGAAGGCTCTCCGATCCGGTTCCCGTCGGCTCACGGATCGAGCGGATCTTCCCCGGTTTGCATGCACTCGGTCGCGGGGAGGAACTCGATGGTATGGTCACTCGTTCTCGGGCCGAATCGAACCCCGAAATGTTCGCGGCAGTATTTCTGGAATTCGGCGGCGACGATATGATCCATGTGTTGTTTCTGCGCGACGGAAAGGCTGGGCTTGGCCAGCGGAGCGCCGGCCGCAAGCAGCAGACGAACGCCGTTGCGAATGTTGGTTGTGGTATGCCGCGCCTGCGGCTCGATCAGGATCGCGGATTCCGGGATGCCGTAGACCAGCACCAGTTCCTTCTTCATTTCAATCGCCTCGCAGAAGATCGTTTGCTTGGGATGAACATAGCCGCCCGAGACGATGATCACCGGCGCCAGCCCCGCGTGGTAGAACCCGGCCGCCGTCGCACAGTTTTCGTGGCTGCCGTTGGAAATCGCGATGCCGGGTTCGTCGGGCCCGATACCGTGGACGAGGAGCGAGGCGTATTTGAACCCGGTCCAATCGATGTGTCGGGCCGCCTCCATGGCCGCGCGATTTTCGCCCTCCGCGAGCGGCTCATGGCGGGCTGGTTCGTCGCGACGGTTGATCGCCAGCACGCGGAGAGCGAAATCCAGCGAAGGTTCAAAGAACAACGCATCCTTCGTGGTCCTTGCCGCCTTGGTTGAGGCGCCAATCGCGGCGAGGATCATCTTCTGGTAACCCGGCGTGCTCGGATCATAGCTCGACGAGTCGATCTTGTTGTCGGATTTCCCCAGGACGAACTGGCGGATCACCCGGTTGATGCCTCGGGCGGACTCCACCCAGGCCTCGCCGAGCAATTCGGCGTCGGTCTTGTTCGCCGATTGGCTGTAGCGGCCGCTCGGGCGCAGGTGGTCTTCGACCAAGGCCTGCAGTGCCGGGCTCCGCGGGAATCGTTGGATCAGGGCCGAGCGGGCGAATTCGATTTCCTGGTCGGTGAACCCGATGCCTGCAACGATCGCCGCGAAATCGATCGTCGTTTCATCCCTGGTTTTCGCCTGACGGATTGCCTCCAATGCGGGATTGCCAACCAGCGCGGAGCGGCACGCCGGGATCTGCTCCAGCAGGGTGAGAACATAGAAATTCTTGTCCTGGACCCAGGAGCCGCTCGATAGCGGCCGATAATTCGGCTGGTAGATCGCGGTCGGCGCGCACCAGGCGGTCGCGGTGCAAAGCACAACCAGCGGAATAAATCTCAGCGAGATGAAGCCTTTCATGTCGGTGGAAGGTTTGGACGTAGTAGGCCGGCCGGCACCGTCATTTGAGGCAGATCGCGCAAGCGCGGCCGGGCTGCACCGTAGGTCACTCGGAGTTCACCGCGAGGTTGGAGGCACCGGTGGCCCTCGCCCGATATCGAGCGCCGGAGCGCTCGGAAGCACTCCGCCTCCCGCCGGCAGGACCGGCCCGCCCGGGTTTACACCTTCGAGATCCACGGCCGCCTTTCGCGCCCATAACTCCGCCTCGACGTTGACCCAGTCCACCTCGAATTTTTTCCGATCTTCCGCCGTCAAGCTCGCCAGCGCGAACTTCGGCAACTCCGGCGCCTGGTTGAGTCCCTCGAATGTCAGCCAATGACCCTTGATCCGGACGGCGATGGCGATCTTCCCCGCCGGCTCCAGCGCCGCCTTCCGGGCAAGGAAACTCCGGCGTTCGGCCCCGTCCAGTTGCGAACCATCCCGGTCGAACCTCACCGGCCACGCGCCATACTTGAGCGTGCCGCCATCGCGGCGCTCCTGCAGCATGACGGCCATTTGCTTCAGCGCGTCCTCCCGAGAAATTTTTTCCAACGGCGCGGCGGCGGTCGCGGTCTCCGGATGCGGCCGCTCCGTTCCGCCGTGCGCCGCGATGCTGGCCTTCGCCCGCTCGATCTCGGCCGCAATCCCGTCCAGGCGTTGCTGCTGCCGGGCGCGAATTCGCTCGAGGTAGTCCGCGCCGGCCTGATCGCCCGGTCGCGTGAGGAGATGGGCGTTGGTGTTCACCGCCTGCTGCAATTCGCTCTGCTCGGACTCGAGTCGCTGCAACTTCAAGTCGGCGGCGAGCAACACCACTTCGTTCACCGTGCGCCCGTCGACGTGCTTGCACAACGCGGCCTGGATCGCGTCGTGACCGGTCGCTTCCTGCCGCGCCGAGATGCGAAACCGGATTTCCTGCAACGCGTCCGCGAATTCCTGCTGCTGGGCCGCCGGTAACTGGCTCGCGACCGTCCGCTGCCATTCCGCCAGTGTCACCTCGTCGCCGGCCGCGATCGGCGTGTGGGCGGGGTCAACCCGGGCGCAGCCACCCAAGGCGAAACCGAGACAAGCGATCGGGACGAAGGCGCGCATGGCAAAACGACCACCGCACCGGAGTGGAAACCGCGCCACAGCGCAACGTCGTTCGGCCCGGCCGTGGCAGATGTCTTGCGCGCCCGCGCCTCATGGGGAAATCATCGCGCATGTCGTCGTCGGCTCGCTTCGGATCGAACATCGTCACTCTCGTCCTGTTCGCTCTCACCTTGTCGACGGAAGTCCATGCCGCCTCCAGTCCCGCGCCGGCGGGCCGCGACGCCCCGCCGTTCACCTCGCCGGCGGCCGTTTACTCCGGCTTCAGCGGTCCGGGCGAACCGGTGCACGGCCCAGGGCTGGGTGGCTGGCGCAGCGGACGCGAGGGCGTGCGTTACAAGGGCCCGCATCCGAAACCGGGCTGGCAGCTCGATTGGGACGCGAAGGAAACGTCGAGCGATACGGTGATCGATCTCGGCCTGCTTCCGCCGATCAAGCCGCTGCTCGAGCTGCATCTTCGCGACACCATCATCCGTCGGGGCGGCGACGGCTGGTTCTACCTGACTGGCTCGACCGGCGACAACATCTGGGATCGAAACGACGGCGTCGAACTCTGGCGCTCGCAGAATCTCCACGGCTGGGAATACCGCGGCGTCATCTGGAACATCGACCGCGACGGCACGTGGCAGAAACAATGCCGCTACGTCTGGGCACCCGAAATCCATTACATCAAAGGCAACTACTACCTGACCTATTGCATGAGCGGCGGGCCGAACGGCGGCACCGGCATCTTGCGGAGCACGAGCGGCAAGGCGGAAGGTCCTTACGCCAATCCGACGACGACCGACGCGTGGCTGACCGGCGGCATCGATGCCACGCTGTTCGAGGACGACGACGGCGCGGTGTATTTCACCTGGGGCCGCGGCACGACGATTTATCGCATGAAGGACGACATGAGCGGCTTCGCCGATGCCGGGCACGAGGTGACCATCGATCCCGCGAGCCTCGCCAAGGCGAAGGCGCTGGGCAAGGGCCAGAGCGCGGCACTCGAGGGCGCGTCGCTCTTCAAGCGCCACGGCAAATATTATCTCGGCGGCGCGATCTTCATCGGTGGCATCGACCGCGCGACGGGGCGGAACGGTCGCTACAGCAGTGCGGTCATGATCGCCGACAACATCTACGGCCCCTATCGCCAGTGGCACGAGGCCGTGCCGTGCGGCGGCGGCGGGAACTATTTTCAGGACGGCTCCGGCCACTGGTATTGCACGTATTTCGGCAACGACGAGGCGTCGCCCTTTCGCGAGAAGCCCGCGCTTGTGCGGATCGATTTCGCCGCGGATGACACGATCGTCGTCGCCGACGAGCAACCCGCCTTCGCGTTGCGCGATGGCGTCCCGACCCACTGGCGGCACGCAGCCACCGCGGCAGGCCCGTTGGTCGGTGAGTCCTCTTCAAAATCGTCACCATGAAATTGCGCCTCCTCGGATTTGCCATGCCGCTCATCGCCGCCGTCTCGGCAGGACTCGGCGCGCCCGTCGCACCCGCCGTCCCCGCGGTTTACGATATCCGCTCCTTCGGCGCGGGCGGCGACGGCCAGACGGTTGAAACCCGGCCGCTGCAGGCTGCGATCGATCAGTGCAGCGCGGCCGGCGGCGGGACCGTGCTGGTCGCCGGCGGCCGCTACGTCACGGGCACGATTTACCTCCGGAGCAATGTCCGCCTCAACATCGATGCCGGCGCGGCCCTTCTTGGCAGCCCGCGGATCGCCGACTACGCGACCGACACCGATCGCACCATGTATCGCGGCGAGCCGCATATGGATCGCTGCCTGATCTTCGCCCGGGACGCCGAAAACATCGCCATCGAGGGTCACGGCACGATCGACGGACAGGGCAAGGCATTTCCCGAGAAGGGAGACCCGCAGAAAAACCGCCCGAAGCTGATCCGGTTCATCGGCTGTTCGGGTGTTCGCGTGCGCGACATCACGCTGCAGGCCCCGGCTTCATGGACGACGGAATGGCGCTACTGCTCCGACATCGCCATCGACGGCATCACGATCTTCAGCCGCGCCAACATCAACGGCGACGGCCTCGACTTCGACGGCTGCACCAAAGTGCGCGTGAGCAACTCCACCTTCGACACGAGCGACGACTCGATCTGCCTCCAAACGTCCCTGCCCGAAAAACCCTGTCGCGACGTCCTCATCACCAACTGTTCCTTTTCCAGCCGTTGGGCCGGCGTTCGCATCGGCCTGCTCTCGCGCGGCGATTTCGAGAACGTTGCCGTGAGCAACTGCTCGTTCCGCGACCACAACGACTCCGGCCTCAAGATCCAGATGAACGAGGGCGCCGAGATGAAGAACATGGTTTTCAGCAATCTCGTCATGAAAAACGTCCCGCGCCCCGTCTTCCTCACGTTCTGCCAGAAGAACGCGTGGGTCGACGCTCCGCGCGAATTGCCGCCGATGAAGCGCGTCAGCGGCCTGCAGTTTAGCAACATCGTCGTCGACGACGCCGACATCACCGGTCCCGCCGCGGTCACATGTGGGTTCCAGATCACGGGCATGCCGGGTCATCCGGTCGAAGACATCGCCTTCAGCGACATCCGCGCGATCTTTCCCGGTGGCGGCACGAAGCAGGATGCCGGAAACGTGCTGGCCGAATTCACGCCGGAAGTCCTGCGGGCCGGCTGGCCGGAATACAGCCGTTTTGGCGGGACGGTGCCGTCGTTCGGCCTGTATGCGCGGCACGTCAAGGGACTGACTCTGCGCAGCGTCTCGATCACCACGAAGGCGCCGGACGCGCGGCCGGCCGTGGGATTCATCGACGTCAGCGACCCAAAGATCACCGACGCGCCCGGACCAGACACGGCGCCGTGATTCGACTCGCAACATCAGCGCGCGCCTTCCCCAGCCGGACTGTTCGACGAAAAATTCGAGGCCAACGTGACTCCGCCCGAGAGTCCGGCTTGTGCGGATCCTCCCGGCAGCGTAACTCTCGCCGCACCCTTACCCCATGAAGTCATCTCCGTTAACCCGTCGTGATTTTATCAGAGCCTCTGCGCTGGCCGCGGGCGCGGCCTCCGCCGCCCGCTTGCTGCCCGCCGGACTTCGCGCCGCGGACGATCCCAACGCTGCTGCCGCCGGAGCCACGCCGACCACGACGGCCGCGTCTGCAACGGCTGAGATCACCTACCCGCCCGCACCGACGCCGATCGAGGCTCCGCCGGGGTTCGGCGTCGCAGCGGGCCCGTTTCAACCAACGTGGGAGTCGCTCTCCGCTGGCTTTCAGGTGCCCGACTGGTTCCGCGATGCAAAATTTGGCATCTGGGCGCATTGGGGACCGCAATGCCAGCCCGAGATGGGCGACTGGTATGCGCAGAAAATGTATCAACCTGCCAACGCGATCTACAAATTCCACGTCGAACACTACGGCCACCCGTCGAAGTTCGGCTTCAAGGAAGTGATCCACGAATGGAAGGCCGAGCAGTGGGACCCCGAGCATCTCGTCGGACTCTACAAGCGCGCGGGCGCGAAGTATTTCGCGGCCATGGCGAACCACCACGACAACTTCGACATGTGGGACTCGAAGTATCAGCCGTGGAACGCCGTCGCCATCGGCCCGCGGAAGGACATCATCGGCGGCTGGGCGAAAGCCACCCGCGCCGCCGGCCTGCGCCTGTCGCTGACCTGCCATGGCGACCGTGCGTGGAGCTGGTATCAGGACGCCCAGAAAGCAGACATCACTGGGCCGCTGGCCGGAGTGCACTACGACGGACTCCTCGCCAAGTCCGATGGCAAAGGCCGCTGGTGGGAGGGCCTCGATCCGCAGGACCTTTACGCGCAATACCACCCGCTGGGCCATTACCCGTGGGCGCAAACCGGCAGCCCGCCGCTGGCCAGGGCCTTCACGGAAAAGTTTTTCAACCGCGTCATCGACCTCATCGACCAGCATCACCCCGACCTGCTTTATTTCGATGACACCGTCCTGCCCATTTATCCCTCCACCGACATCGGCCTTCGCATCGCGGCCTATCTTTACAACACCAGCGTCGCGCGGAACGGCAAACTCGACGTCGTGCTTGCGACCAAGGGGCTCAACGCCGAACAGCGCGGCGCCTTGCTCCTCGACGTCGAGCGCGGGGTCACAAATGGCGGCGAATCCCGGCCGTGGCAGACGGACACCTGCATCGGCTCGTGGCACTACCAGAAGAGCATTTTCGAGCAGCACAAATACAAGACGGCGTCGCAGGTGGCCCAGATGCTCGTCGATATCGTCAGCAAGAACGGCAATCTCCAACTGAGCGTTCCGCTGCCCGGCCACGGCATGCCCGACTCGGACGAACTCAAGTTCCTCGCCAACCTCACGGTGTGGATGGACCGCAATGGCGAGGGCATCTTCGGCACGCGACCCTGGAAAACCTATGGCGAGGGACCGTCCACGGTCGCCCAGCCCCGTGGCCAGTTCGGTGGCGCGCGCGACGTGCGTCCCTATACGCCGCAGGATTTCCGCTACGTGCAAAAGGGCGAGACGCTCTATGCCTTTGCGATGGGCTGGCCGGACGACGGCAAACTCACCCTCACGGCGCTGGCCGAGGGTTCGCCTCACGCGCCCGGTGCCGTCGAGCGGATCGAACTGCTCGGCCTCGATGCACCGCTGAAATTCACCCGCGACGCCGCGGGTCTCACCGTTTCGCTGCCGGAGAAAAAAATCGGCGACTACGCCTACGGTTTCGCGATCCACGGCCGCAGCCTGACGACGAGCGCCTGAGTCCCTCCGTTTCGCGCTGGTGCCCGGGGTGGGGGTCGAACCCTCCGAACAGAAACCATAACGAAATGGACGACAACGCACTTGCGAGAGAACCTAATAGGAGCGTTCCACGCAGTTCTCCACTTCCCGCCGTCCCAGCAAGAGAAGATGTGGCCAAGGTCGTCCTCGCGTGGGCAAGTCTTTCCCCGTCGATTCGCGCTGCGATTTTGGCGCTCGTCGAAGCAAGGAAAGAAGACGATGCGACGTGAGTGCGCTGCGGTCTTCGACGGGCGATGGAACCGTCACGACGAATTCACTCCTATTATCGAGCCGGGCCGATGTTATCCGGAACTAAAAGTAGTCGCATCTGGAAGTAAAAGTGGTCGTTCCGACAAAAAGGCTCTTTAGCCTCCCCTCATTTCGGAACCAAAAGTGCTGCATCAGACCGCCCGACCTCAGACGTGGAGCCGAAGTACCTCAGCCTCCGTTGAGGCGGCGCGAATACGCAGTCGACCAGGCCGACGCCGTCAACAGACTACGGTAAGCTGATCGGTCCAGCGCACGTTGAACTGCCGTTCCCATCGACGTTGCCTAAAAACATGCGCGCACGGTCCTCGACAACCAACCGCGCGAAACGTCGCTCCAACGCAACAAGTTCCGAGGTTGTCTGCGCATTTTTGGGTGTGCGCCCCACACCACTCTTCGCCAACAAGCTAACGGCAAACTCATTCAAAACCGATTCTCTGCGCGAAACACTGACTAGCGTTCGATGCCCTCCCTTCAACCTCACTCGCGAGAACGCCCGAACGATATCCAGGCCAATCTGCAATGTGCTGAGTCGATTCGCTGTATGCGGCTCTATGACGTTGGTAAAGACTGGTGACTGGCATTCGTCGCCCCATGCTTTTCGTACCTCAAGCCAACGCAAGAGCGCTGAGACTGTAGCAGTAGCCATCTCACGCCAGACAAATGCGCGTTCGCGTCCGATTAGAATCCGTATGCGCGCGTTCGGCAAATCTAGGTCTTGAATGCTTAGTTCTCTAAGTGCCTCGAGCGTGAGATACAAGTCCAGGCTAAGCCACAGGATCGCGTACACCCGCCGTCCGATTTTGGAGTCGTCCAATTTGGCGTAATCGACGACTCGAACGATGTCACTGAGGCCGAACGCGGAACCCTGATCGCCATCGCCTACTCTGAGCCGAGGTATGGGTTGCATACGCCTTGGTAAAATCCCCCGCAAGTGAGCCGCGTGAACCAGCAAACTCAGCGTTGTCAGCAAGCGATTGATCGACCTCGGGGCGGTGTACCCCCTGCATGATTCCCAAAAACGGCCTTCGCTGATTCGTGTCAGTAAGACCTCCGCCCCTTCAGCTGAAGCAAGAAGCTGCTCAAACGCGCCAACCTCAGACTTAGCGCATATCATTCCGGTGAAGCGCGGCGCCGTTGGTCGCTATCCGCAATGTACGCGCGATCCATCGGGCCGAATCGTCGCACAGAGCCTTCATCTGATTTTCGTGCGCGACTTCGGCGGTCTGACTAAATTGCCGCGGCTGCCAAAGCGTTGCGCCGCAGGCGCAATGAAACGCCTTTAAGGCGCTGTCGGGCCAAGCATATTCAATCGCACAGCCGCATGTATTACAATGATCGACAAGCGTAAGCCTGTGGATCGGACAGCGTGCAAACAGAGGAAATTGCATTAGCACCGAATGAAAGCCGCTCGCGAGACACCGCGGGCAGAACCGCAGGTCGGTGTACGCTATAGTGTCCAACAATTTTAGGTTCTTAGTAAGGCAACGGCCAGTGCCCTTAGGGAAAGTTTCTGCAGGAATGCCGGTCAAGGTAGAGAGTTCAGCGAAATCCGCCATTTCGGCGCAAAGCAGCGGGTGAAATCGGCTACGTCGATGGTGGGGAAACACAATGGCATTGAGCCTCGCAGCCGAGAGACCGTTCGCCCAACAAAGCTTGGAGCCGATACACCAAAACGATTCCGTCGCGCGATATGAGGCGCCGAAACCGCATAGGCACGGACCGGCGCCTGAAAGCGGAGCCGGTCCCGCATTATTCCGTGATTTGCCCCGGATCATAATTCTTGGCGAAGGGAGTGCCGGTGACGATCGTGCGCATCAGTTCGAGGGTCACTTCCTTGAGGGGCGGCTGATCGAGCAGAGTGCGCACTGCGAGCGCAAAGTACGCCATCGGCACCTCAAACCCCCTGAGTCTCTCGCATGCCTCTCCGAAGGCCTGTCTCAGGACTCCGGCGTGGTCGGCGAGCCGACCGCCTTGGGCATGCCACGCGGATTGAAAATGCGACGTGAAGGTCTCCGGGCCGCCGAACGGTTCAGTGTCGGCGTCGTACCGATGGAGGCAGCGCCGGAAATCGTCCAGATTTGCGAGGCCTCGCAGGGGGTGTTCTTGGGAAAAGAAACGCGAACGAATGTGGGCGTGCGCTTTGCCCTGGAGTTCGATGTTCCATTTTTGAAGGTGATAGGAGCCAACGAGAAAAAGCACGAGTTTGAAGCCAGCCTTGTCGAGTGCGTTAAAAAGGTCGGCAAACCAACCGAGCTCCACTAGCGTGAGATGCTGAGCTTCGTCGACGAACAGGACAACCCGCCCCGAGGGAATCGTGTTGGCTAGTCCCTTGAAATATTCCACTGCAAGATGCCTCTTGTTGGCCGGGCCGCATCGGCTTAGTGCTTCGCGGTGCCCCACCTGGCCGAGCAACCACGTCCAAAAACCGCCCTCGGAAAGAACCAGGCGATCGGTGGCATCAATCGCTAGCGTTTTTGACTCGAAGGAATTATTGCGCAGACCTTTGACGGACTGGGCTCGTTCGACACTCATCATGAGCAGCCGGGTCTTTCCGGTGCGGGTTGGGGCGTAGATCACTCCTCCCGGATGGCCCAACGCGATCACACGGCCCATGAACGCGAAAACATCCTGCGCCATCGGAGTTGGAAATGGAGTATCCCAGACTTTTTCTTCGACTCGATTTGCTTGGGTACTCATAAAATCCTACCACGTGATTTTTTCCGACAAACAATTCAATTTTCGCCAAGTTTCCTCGGACGATTCAGGCACCTCTTTCGCTTGCGTGGCGTGCGGTTCGACGAGCGGATCAGCGGTGCCTTCGGCTGCCGGCTTGCTAAGGTCGGCGTAAACCAGCGCCATGTCCTTGTCGGCAGCCGCTTGGCGCTCGCAGAACTCGCGCAGTTGCTGAGTCCGCGACTTTGTTCGATCGCGCGGCTTCTGCTGCCGGGACACCTTGAAATCGTAGTACAATTCACGCTCGCGGAGCGTGTGGGGTTCCTTCCATTCGCCGCGGGTGTGAAGCACGTCAATCTCGTGTTTCTCGTGCTCCCGAAGCGAATACAGTCGCCCAAGGTGAGCCGCTTGCCGGTTGAGGACCAACAGGCACTTCTCTTTGTTGCGACTGCGCATATTGGCCAAGTGCGGACCGACATACTCGCCATATTTGTAACGAACGACCGGCTGCCTCCCGCTCTTTTGGTCGCAGGAGATGGTTACGGGTACGCACAATTCCGCGAGGGCGAACTGGTCGCGGTGGCTCGGCGGCAAATGCCTGAGGATAGTGCACGAATTGCCCGCCCACCGCTGGAACACCTCCATCGGCGTATGCCCTTTTAGCGACTTTTTCCCGCACGTAGAGTAGTCTACGCGTAGCATTTCCAGAAACTGCGCCAGGAGGTCGTGATGAAAGTGGAGTCGGACAGCTTCCTTTTCTGGCTCGTGTCGAACTGGATCCTTGGGGCCTGATCCGGTTGTCGTAGGAAACTTCCTGACCTTGGTCGCGAAGAACGAATTCAGCGCTTCGACGTCGCCGCGCCCCCTGGGGCGGCGCGGCGGACCATACAATATGATTGAGCCTAGCCCTCTGGTGATGGCGATTCGGTTCTCTGCGGCAAGGTGAACAAGGGACCGGTCCAGATACAAGAGATCTGGGAGCAGCCATTCACCTCCCGGGGTGTCCGACGTGAAACACGGAGTGGCCGGATAGGCATAACCCGGAACCGTGAATTCCCGTCGCCGATGAGGGCGGATGGCGCCCTCAATGGTGGCGAGAAACTCCGCGACATCGGGCTCTTTTCTCAACACCGGTCGGCTGGCGCAAACGACGTGATCACCGCGTCGGACACCATTGATGAACTTGTAGCGGCTTATGGGCACCCACATCGTTCCGCCACCGGGCTGCGGAATCTCCACGGCGGTAAATGCGTGCGCCGTCCATTCGTCGAAAACCATGATCCGGTGCGGATCGACCGAGCTGACATAAGCCTCCAGCCCATCGTCGTACTGCCTGGCGGCATCTTCGCCGAATTCAGCGCGGATAAAACCCCGCCCCATGGAATCGGCCAACCGCGCATACCAACCCTCGAGCGCCTTCCTCGCGCTCTCGACCGCCGCAAGCGGATACTCGTTCGCTGCCAGCCCCACCTCGCGACAAAGCTCAAGAAGTTTGAAGGAAAGGTCTGAGACTCGAACGGGCAACGTCATCTCACTGTTTTTTCGGGAGGTAGCAAACCTGATCAGGGCCTTTTCAATAGAGGGATAATTCCGAAACAGCCGGCCTAGCAGCCCGGCGTAACCGGTGGTGGTCTCATCGCTCAGTTCGTAATTCTTGATCCGGTGATAGCGGACGCAGGCCCGAAAGCCGGTGACCCGACCGTCGCGGTGGATTTTGAGGCAGCGTTTGAAGACGCGCCGTACCTCCTTCGGCGTGAGGCCACTCTCTTCCGCGCCGAGATTAACGCTATTGCTCCGGATGACAGCGATGACCGCGCATTTGCGACGGCGGAATGGCTCTCTTTCCTCTGCATCGAGCAGCGTTTCATCGACGGTTGGCCACGTATCCATCTCCAACCGGCGGATGTCGACTCCCTGCAAGATGTTGCGCATGTTAGACTGAGCGGCTGGACACTCGCGAATCATAGTCCAGTTTCCGCGTGCGAATTTCCTCAATTTGGATGATGCCGCGTGCCTGCGCGCGGCACGCCACCGCCATCACCACTTCGCAATGGAGACCGGTAAGCTGCGCGATCTTCTCCAGGCCCACTGGTTTCGACAGTTGCGCGATTGCGCCGAGCACGACACGACTGTCCGCGGCCGACGGTTCGTGCAATTCCGCCAGCCAGGGAAACATCGTGTAGCAGTTAGAGAGGTAGCAGTTGGGCGCTCGGATTTCCTCCGGGCTGACTTCGACATACCGCAGCTTTTTTGTCGCGGCCCATTGTTTGCGGAGGCCGTCCTCTCCGCCGACGGCCTCTACCTGGCTTTGCCTGGCCCTGACGATTGCGAGTGACTTCGCACCGTCGCGGTTGGTTAAAATGGCGTCGGCTCGGATGGTGCCCGCTTCGGCACCCGTCTTCATTTCGCAACTCGGGAACGGTTCATAATGCTCCAGTTCGGGGCTGCACTCCAGTAGGATAAAATAATCCAACTTTAGTGTTCCCGCTCCTGAAACGAGTCGCTTCAAGCGGGCTGAATAGAAGTCCCACCGATAGGTGTAGGCCGCTTCAGCCGGCAAGTGTTTGTTTGAAAGCTCCCGGACCATCGTGAATCCACGAAAATGGGTTGGGTCTCACGATGTGCGCGCTCGACGCGAACGGACGCAGAATTCATGAAAAACTCGCATGTCTAGGCTCTAGGTTGAGGGCCCAGATCAACGCAAGTTTATCAAAAACGGATTTGAACTTTTTTTACCGGTATTGGCGGAATTGGTCCGCTCTGACTTGGTCCCACCAACTGCGGAGCAACTGCTCGCCTTTTTCTTGATCAATCGCGGAACTGAAACGAGGACGATACGGGTATTGATCGGGATTCAGGCGTGAGAGGCACCAACAGAGTTGAGCCTGCCGCAGATCGTCACTTTCAAGCACGTTGTCGGGGACAAAGCGGTCCGCTTTTGCTTTCACCCCCTCCCAGTCCACGAATGCCGTTGACTGGCTCCTTACCTCCACCAGTCGATGCAGCCATCGCGCGTAAGGATTCACGCGGAGCCCCATCTTCTCAAACCAGCACAAGACGTGGTCGTCCTGATGCCGGCAGGTTTCACGAGCACCATTGATTTTCCGCGGTTCGGCGTCTTCCGTCTGGAGGCCGTAGACTTCCGCCGTGCGGTTGCTTCCTGCGATGCATTCCAGGAATAGCGACGCCGCGTGGTAGTCCCACTTTCGCAAGTCGCCCGTTCGGTCAGAGAGCAACAGATTGTTGGCTCGATCTCTGACACTGCACCAGCGCGCGATCGCTTCATTTGCCAGGCGATTCATCACCCTGCCCGTGAAGTCCGCCCACCAGACGGGATCGGTGTTTCGGAGGTAATAGGGCGGCCCTTGGTCCAGCAGGAAATTCCTGCCGCTGACGACGCTTTGGGGGTCTATTCTTCCCGCTGGCTGGGAGGCCCCGCCTCGTTTCCAAAAGAAAGTCTTTTCGAGCGTTTCTGGTGTGACCAACTCCAGAAAATTTGCGGGCAGCCCCTCGGCGTATTTTTCCATCCAAGCCTCGCCCGGCTGCCATCGCGGAGCCGGATGAGCGTTGGCTGGGCAAAGATGACTCACGATCGGCTGAGTGGGCTCGTTCACGGAACAGCCCTCTCGCTCTAAATATTCCGTCTCCGCTACCCAAACCCTGAAACTTCCCGTCCCCCATATTTCGTCAAAGAGAGGCGACTCGAACGTCGGATCTAAAACTAACCCAAGCGCTACTCCGAACTTGAGGCGCTCGGCCAAATCGCAAGCCAAGCTGGCCTGTAGCCCATCTTGATATTGTGGCGGCATTCGCCGGATCGCCTTGGGTCGCTTCATCGCCTCCAGCACAGCGATCACGATCGGACAGGTGACACCGAACCAACCGAGAAAATGCGGTGGGAAGGGACGAGACATCGGCGCGCGGAGTTACTGGCACATCATCCGTCGGGATTTTCGCGGCGGCAAAGGGCTGGCTTTTCAGAGGGGAAAACCTGTCAAGTCGTTTATTCGGATGGCGAATCCGGGGCGGCATAATGGGAATATCCTAACCAGTGCCGTAGTCCAGTCTCGCGAGGCCTAATGGGAACATCCTGACCACCCCGGCAATCGCAGGCCCACATCGACGGGAATCGGCTATGCTATATTTCAGTCCAATGAGAGGCAGAACGACCCCAAACCCACGCACGCCCTTCGGCGAACGTCTTGCCGCCGCCCGCCAGGCGGCAGGATTCAGCCAGGTGGCATTGGCGAAAAAACTCGGGATCGATCGCACGTTGGTGCGCCACAACGAACGCAAGGTCGCCGATCCGAAACTGAACTTCCTGATTCGCTGTTGTGCGGCGCTGGACCTGTCGCTCGATGAACTGGTCGATGCACCCGCGGCATTTAAGTCGCAGCGCAGTTCAGCCGTGGACCGGCTGCTAAAGGAGCTGCGCACGTTGAACCACCAGGAACAGAAGGCGGTCCTGCGCGGCGCGCTATCCGTGGCACGTGAACTAGGTAGGATCGAACGGAGGCGTCCGTGATCTCGCCTTGGCCGCGCATCCCGCGGCAGTCGTTTGGCGCTCAGTTTCGCGCCACGCGCGTCGCGGCGGCACTGTCCCTGCGCCGCGCTGCCAAGTTGGCGGGCCTCTCGCCGTCGTTTCTGACTGACGTCGAGCACAACCGGCGAATGCCCTCGCGGCTGCATATGCAGAAACTGGCGGAGGCGATTGGTCGGCCTGTCACCGATCTCCTCCAGTACGACCCACGGGAAAAGATCGAGGAGTTGCTGGGTTGCTTGTCCATGCGCCCCGAAATTGTCGCGCCCCTGGCCAAGATTTCTCGCCGGGTCGAAGCCGGGACACTCGATCCGCAAATGCTGGACCGATTTGCCAATGTCGCTTGGCATTTAATTCGTGGACCATCGTTTATTCGGCACCAATGATTTGCGCGGGTGTCGACTTGCAGAATCGACAGGTAAATCGTGGACTTTAGCCCGTAAATCGCGGATTTTTTCCACGAGATTCATCGCATGAAAAGGGGCCTGACGAAAATGCCGATGAGGACTGGGAAGTCGGATGCGCTCGAGAAACCGTTATTCGACCCGTCTCGAGCATTCAATCGCTGCGGTGTGCTTGCGCGCGAGGTCGTATTGCTGGCTCTTTCGGAATTTCTTCTTCCGCTCTCCATGCGGACCCGGCCGTATAATTGTTTGCTCGGCCCCGACCCATCGAATGGTTCACCCAAATGGAAGATTCTGGAGTTTGCGACCCAGCACCGTCGCGCATTGACGTCGCGGATCCGAAAGTGGCCGCCCTCGTTTCAGCGACACGTTTCCCATCCTTAGTCGGACCGGTGAGCGACGCTGCCAGTGACGCTCATAACACGCTGCTTCCGGTCAACGCTGGCCCGAAAAGTCCACGATTTAAGTGTAGAAAGTCCACGATTTAAATGCCCGAAACGGTCGGTACGCCCCGTAGTCCACGATTTACGTGTATGTCGACATCGACACCCACGCCCGGTGCCCGGGCGCCTGAGGACCGTCTATAATTGACATTTTAAACGGTCCTCGCTTTTCCCTCTAGCCATGACCCGGTCGGAGAAACTCCTGGCGGCCTACCTCGATCGCGAAAATGCGATGACCGCGCTCAACTACCGCCACAGCCTGCTGGATTTTGCCGAGTTCACACGATGCGGGAAAAACATTCAGACGGCCGTCGACCGCCTGCTCTCCCGGACGGCCGATGCTGCCAATGATTGCGCGGCGCGCTGGAAACGCTCGATGACTGGCACCCGCGATAAATCAGGCAAATTGGTCGGCGGCCGCGGCCTCGGATCCGCCACCGCTAACCTGAGACTCACGGTGCTCCGTGGGTTGGTCCGAAAGGCACGTCGAGCCGGAATGATAAACTGGGAACTGGACGTGGCCGGACTGCCATCGGAACGAGTCCACGATGTGCGCGGGCCCGGCATGGATGCGCTCAAAAAAATCCTCGACGTGGCAAAGGATGGCACCGGATCCGCCGAAAAGAGAAACTATGCGATCGTTCGCGTTTTTTCGGAAACGGGTTCACGCCGTCGTGAACTGGTTGGGCTGGACCTGGACGATTTCGAAAATGGGGACTCCCCTGCCCTCTGGATTCTGGCAAAAGGACGGCGGCAGAAGGAACGGGTTGGAATTTCCAGGAAGTGCGCGGTGGCGATTGAGGAATGGATCAGGGTCCGGCCGAAGTGCGCGTCGAAGGCGCTGTTCACGAATTTGATTCCGGGGAGATTTGGGAGGATTTCCCCGACGGCGGTGTACGATCTCGTTGTCGCGCTCGGAAAGAAAGCCGGAATAAGGAAGGTGCGCGGGAAGAACAAAGTTCACCCCCACGCGTTGCGGCATACGGTGTTCACTGAGGCGGGCCGAGCGGTGAATCGATCCGGGCACGGAGTTGAGACCTTGATGAAATTTACCCGACATAAAGATTCACGCGTCGCCCAAGGTTATCTTGATGCAACCGATGATGCAGCTTCTTCAATTGGGAATGCAGTGGCAACGGCACTAGATCAACGTTGAGCGTGGCCGCCGTTGCGGTGGCCTGAGACGGAGCTCAAGCCCGGTTCTAGGCGACGATTCACTGAATAATCGCGGTTGGAGCCCGAATACGAAACGTTGGCGAGCACACGTTACTATCGGCAAAAACCAGGACACAAATTACCCCTAGATTTGCCCCCAATGACCCTAACTGTTGGCTAAACGGTTTGCCTGCGGTGTTTGCCCCTGCGGCTCCTACCCTGAAGGGCCGCCGGTCTCGATCGCAGCCCGGGCAGGCCAGTGCGAACGAACCAGGAAAACGTCACACCGGGGCCCGCCGCGCGCGCCGGAGCGTATTAATTTGGGTGTTTCAAAATGGGGGGCCAGTTTGGGATATATGGCCTGAAGGCCATATATCCCGGTATGTTGAGACAAAAATATGCGAGAGTAGGAGTCACATTCTGCTCGGTAGAGAGATAAAGAGTCGCAACATAATTATTAGTGCGAAGCGAGCGACGGCAGGAGCAATTCGGTCGGACGTCAGAGTGCCCATCATGGAGCCCACGGACCTGTTTTTCGTCGGTGTGGTCCGGCCGACGCACGTCTTGGGGGAATCGAATCACGCTTTCCAGCACGGGGCAGTGCGACCGCTGGCCGAACGAAAATATGTTGAGACGGCGGCTCACATTTCAGAGGGCCTGCCGCTCACCTCTCAACATAACTCCGTCGCAACATACTGGGAGGAATCCCCTAGCTCGGCCAAGGCTCAGCGATTTGGTCGTCCCAAATACGGTCCATTGAACGCGCGAATGCAGCTCACGCGATCACTTCTTTGGCCGCGCGCCACTGCTAACCAGTAACGGCCCGACCGCCTCCCGGCGCTCCCGGACCACCAGGACCTCCCCGTCCTCCTCTGCCGCCACGGGCTGGCGCAGGCGGAGCGGGTTTTCCTTGGGCGAGCGGCGTGGGCTGGTCGTCGGAGCGCTGGACCCACTTGTAGATCTTCGAGGAGTTCTGCCAGAAGTATTTCTCCTGCTGCGCGCGCGTCTTGGTGGAGAAGAACTGCTGCATCAGGCCGACCGCCTCGGAGATGGTGGCCACGCCGTAGCTGTTGGGATAATCCGTGCCGAACATGACGCGGTCCTCGCCGAAGGCCTGGAACAGGTGCTCCAGCCGCGCGCGCAGGAACTCATAGTTCTTCACGATGATGCCGTTGTCGCCGGGCGTGGGATGGTAGACCTCGGTGAGCTTGACGAAGATGTTGGGGCACGCCGCCATCTCTTTGATCACCGCCTCGTAAGCCGCCTGGTTGTCGGGCGTGGGATCGAAGCTTGGCAGGTGGTCCATGATGATGCGCAGGTCTGGAACGGCGTCGGCCAGCATCACGTTGGCGTTCATCAGGTCCATGCTTGGGTTGGCGGTGTCCAGCGCCAGGTCGGCCTGCGCCAGCAGCTTCAGATTGGCGACCTGGGTCGGATTGAGCGCAACCTTGCCACTGGCGTCCCTGGTGTAGAAGCGGCTGGAGCGGATGGCGCGAAAGAGAGGGTCGCGATGAAAGTGGTTCAGATATTTGGTGAAATCGTTCGAGCCTGGATCGAGGTTCCCCGAGACTCCGACCATGATGGGATTGTCGCGGGAGACCTCCAGATACCAGAGGTTGTCGTCGATGAATTGGGCGGCAGATTCCACCACAATGGCGCCGACGATTCCGGCGGGCCGCGCCAGCGCAGCATACATCGCGGGCGTCGACGGCTTGTTCACCTGCCGGTAGAACAGCCCACCCGTGTAGCCGCTGAAGACGGGACGGGTTTGGTCGAAGAGGTGAATATGGCTGTCGATGATGGGGATGGCGCCCGGACGTAGCGGCAGGGCCTGCGGGGCATCCGGCGCGGCAGGAGCTGGGCCGTTTTTTTCATCCCAATCCTCAGCGCCCTTGGGGGCCGGCGCGGCTGCGAGTGCGTTACCGATGCCTGTAAGCGCGGCGCCCGCCATGGCGGCGGTGCCAAGGAATTGCCGGCGAGACATTCTGTTGACCATCGTAGGTTCCCTTCCCTCACTCGTTGGTTGTGGCGGATTGCGAGACGATGCATTGGACCGAGTGCGCATTGAAGCAAACTGAAAACCCCTCCTCCCTGAAAATCCAGTTTCCTGTCAGTCTTTCGTGCGTTCGGTTTCGGCGGTCATGGGGTATTGAGGTGCGAGATTCTTGTCGGGGCGCCGTCGTGCTGACGAGCACAAAGCCGAACCCCAGACGCTCGCACGGCCAGAAAATTCGCGTTTCAAATGGGAACGTCATCGCAACATCTCGATAAAATTGAGCAGCGCCGCCGTTACCTTCTGACCCTCGCGCGTGGGGCAATCAACGCGGCGCATTTCGGGTGAAAAATAGTCGGCAGGACGGACTACGTGCGTATGGTAGCGACCTCGCCCAACAGCAAATATGCAGCAAAACCCATTCTGTATCGCTCCCATCGTCTGCAAGCCGAAAGCGATTCTCGAGGACTCGATCCGAATCACGGGTTGTACCGGCCTTGCCACCATCACGCTCGAGGTGAGCGACGACATCGCGCCCGTGATGGTGGATCGCGTGCAGATTCTGCGGGTATTCGCGAATCTCGTCATCAACGCCCTCCAAGCGATGCCGCCGCCGCCGCACGTAGCGCGTGTGCAAATCCGCGCCACCAACGTCACGCTGCCCGCCGAGCAGGTGCCGCCGCTGCCCGCCGGCGACTACGTCGAGTTCGAGGTGCGCGACAACGGTAGCGGGATCAAGCCCGAGCACGTCGCCAAGGTCTTCGACCCGTATTTCACCACTAAAAAACGCGCCACCGGCCTCGGCCTCGACATCGTGCGCTCAGTCGTCCGCGCGCACGGCGGCCAGGTTGGCCTCTGCACAGAAGCAGGCAAGGGCACAGCGGTCTCGGTGTTTCTTCCCAGTGCGGGGCAATTCGTCGCGACGGATATTAGCGCCTGGAAGTCATTCTCCCCGGAGGCCGTAAGACGCCGCGCGAGGCTAACTGAGAATCGTGGAGCGTCATTACAGCCGACAGAAAAGAAGCCGTGGAGGAAGTTCTGTTGAGTTGCCACGCGCCTCAGTCCCAACCCTCGCGCGCCAAGCTCGGGCAACGTCCTCATGCGATCTCTGGCACGAAAATGAGGTGTCCCAGAAATCAAAGTCATGGAAACGCCGTAGCTCAAAACAGTGGCGCGTTGTTCTTCGGGTCATTGAGCAGCGCCTCCCATCGCGCGTCGCCTCACGATAATTATAAGCGGGGATTGACCAGGTGCGAGCGGTGCACGCGGGAAAAGGTGCGAATGTCGAGTTTGGTTTCGAGTTCGGAGAGTGGCAGGCTGACGAGAAAGGTTTTCCCGTGGGCACGAATCGCCGCATAATCGCCGTCGGCCTCGATCCGCTCGATCTCGCGGGTGGCAAGCGGAACGATCCGGCCGCCATCGCGGATTAAGATGCGGTCCAGCGGGCTCTCCAGCGAGACGGGCTAAAAGCGATCGCGCTTCCACGATGCCCGGTCCTTTTTCACCTTTGGCTAACGGCGCACTCGCGCTCGTCTCGATCATCTATCAGGTCGGGATGGCGATTTATTATTTCCGCCGTCGTGACGCGGTGAAAAAAGCGGTGGAGACGGAATAGTCCCGTGCGGTTTGCGTGCCCGTGTCGGAGAGGGATTGCCAACTTCATTCGCTTTCGTCAAAACAACCGTCGCCCCGTCCAGTGCAGGTCCGCCGATTTTGCGTCCCGTCGCTTTCCCTATGAAAACATTGTTCCGCCCCGTGTTGCTGGTTGCGTTGCCTTTCGGAATGTATGCGGCCCAACCCTGGCAGGAGATCGCCATGCCGACCGTGGCCGAAGCCGCCGCCGCGTTCCCCTCTCCACCCAAGGAGTATGGCGCGATTCACTGGGCCACCGGATTTCCGCAGGCCAGGGAGCGCATCGTGGCCGACATCGAAAACACCGCCGCCAACGGTGGCAGCGTTTACATGATCAACGCCGGCGGCCGCACGGTGAAATTTCTTTCGCCGGAATATTTTGACCTGATGAAGGTCGCGGTGGACGAGCTGAAAAAGCGCGGCATGAAAATGTGGATCGACGGCGACGACGGATATCCGGACGGTTTCGCTGGCGGCATGGTCAGCAAACGCCATCCGGAGCTGGGCATGCAAGCGATCGTGGCCGATGCCCATTACACCTTCGAAGCGGGCCAGACTCTGACCATTGCGGTGCCGCCTGACACGCTGGGCATCGTGGCCAATCTCCAGCCACCGCAAGTCGCACCCGTGCCTCGGGCGGCGGCCCCGGCGCCAGGCCCCGGTCTCGCCGAAAACGGCCAGCGGCGGCCGGGACAGCCGATGTTCGCGATGATCCCGGAGGACCACGAGGTGCCGCTCCCGACCGACGGGCAATTCAAATGGGTCGGTTCTCCGGGCGGAAGCTGGGACGCAATCTTCGAAGGCAGTGTCGGCGAAGCGCGTTACAATGTGACCTCCGGCCAAACCCTGAAAATACCTCTGCCCGAGGGGACCAAACGCATCCAAGCCCGGCTTCACGTTCAAGCCGGTGGCGGACGCCGAGGCGGTGGCGCACCCGCTCCCACACCGACCACCACCGTCGTGCCGATGCCGCCCGACGGAAAACTCACGTGGACCGCGCCCGCGGGCAATGGTCCGTGGGAAGTTTCGTTCGTCCGCCACATATATCGCAGCTCGCCCACCCGCTTCGGTCAACGCGAGGACGGCACGCGGGACAAGGACAGTTTTTATTCGCTCATCGACTATTTGGATCCCGAGGCCACAGCGCTCTACCTCCAGCTCGTGATGGAAGCTTACGGGAAATATGTCGGCGGAGACTTCGGCAAAACCATTCTCGGCTTTCGCGGCGACGAAACCGACTTCACCGGCTTCATTCCCTGGACGCCCAAACTGCTCGCGACGTTTAAACAACAAAAAGGCTACGATCTGCAGCCTTACCTTGCCCAGTTCTTCGGTTCCCCGCTCTCAACGGAAGCGACGCGGGCCAGAGCCGATTATTTCGACGTCTGGAGCGGAATGTTCCGCGACAATTTTTACAAGCCCATGGAGGATTGGTGCCGGGCGCATGGCATGGATTACATGATGCATCTGAACCACGAGGAACTCATGTTGAACCGCAACCCGGCCGGCG
>CALFNN010000091.1 GCA_937902925.1 uncultured Opitutaceae bacterium | reverse complement strand
CTCGGCGGCGGCCCGAACCGGATCGGGCAGGGCATCGAGTTCGACTACTGCTGCGTGCACGCGAGTTTTGCGCTCCGCGAGATCGGGTTCGAGACCGTGATGGTGAATTCGAATCCCGAGACCGTCTCGACCGACTACGACACGAGCGACCGGCTCTATTTCGAGCCGTTGACGCTCGAGGACGTCCTCGAAGTCTACCAGCAGGAGAAATGCGACGGTGCCATCGTGCAGTTCGGCGGCCAGACGCCGCTGAATCTGGCGACGGCGCTGAAGGCGAATGGGGTGAACATCATCGGCACGTCGCCGGAGAGCATCGAACTCGCCGAGGACCGGAAACTCTTTGCGAACATTCTCCGGAAGATCGGCCTGCGGCAGCCGGCGAACCGGACGGCGCTGAACGAGACCGAAGCGCTGACGTTTGCGCACGAGGTCGGGTTTCCCGTGCTTCTGCGGCCGTCGTTTGTCCTTGGCGGCCGCGGCATGTTCATCGTTTACACCGAGGAGGACTTCAAAGCAGTCATCCGGCAGGCCTTCGAAGTGATGCCGGGAAAACCAGTTTTGATCGACAAGTTCCTCGAGGACGCGATCGAACTCGACGTCGACTGCATCGCGGACGGCGAGACGTCGGTCGTCGGCGGCATGCTGGAGCACATCGAGTATGCGGGGGTGCACTCGGGCGATGCCGCGATGGTGATGCCGCCCCACACGCTGAGCGCCGAGATGCTCGCGACCGTGCGGAAGGCGACGCACGAACTTTCCCGCGAACTGAACGTCGTCGGCCTCATGAACGTCCAGTTCGCGATCAAGGACCACGAACTCTACGTCCTCGAGGTGAACCCGCGCGCCTCGCGGACGGTGCCGTTTGTCGCGAAGGCGATCGGGGTCCCGCTGGCCAAGCTCGCGGCGAAAGTGATGACCGGGCGGAAGCTCAAGGACCTCGGTTTTACGCGCGAACAGACGCCGAAACACTGGTGCGTGAAGGAGGCGGTGTTCCCCTTCGTGCGGTTCCCCGGCGCGATGATCACGCTCGGGCCCGAGATGCGCTCGACCGGCGAAGTGATGGGGCTCGACGACGATCTCGGGGTCGCCTTCGCGAAGGCGCAGGCGGCGGCCAAGCCGGGACTCCCGGTGAAGGGCAATGTGTTTCTGTCCGTCAAGGATGCCGACAAGCCGCGGGCGGTCGAAGTCGGCCGGGCGCTCGCCGCCCTCGGCTTCACGCTTTGCTCGACCAGTGGCACGGCGAAAACCCTGACCGAAGCCGGTCTCGAGGTGCGGCGGCTCGCCAAGATTGCCGAGGGCCGGCCCAACGCGGTCGACCTGATCAAGAACGGCCAGATCCAGATGGTGATCAATACGCCTGGCGGCATGATCCCGCGGCGCGACGAGAATGCGATCCGCTCCGCCGCCTACGCCCACAATGTCTGCCTCATGACCACGGTCACGGGGGCCGCGGCCGCCGTGCAGGGCATCGTGGCGTTACGCAACAAGCATGTCGGGGTCCGCCCGATTCAGCAATACCGCGGCAATGTGAACGTGGTCTGAACGCCCGCCGCGGCGGGCCGGGTGAGGCTCACGCCAGTTGCGGCACCACGAACGGCGCCCGGTATTCCCGGCTCAGGTGCTGGTTCGCCGCGGCGGCATTGTCGCCCGTGAACTTCTCGCTCGCGGCGTCGAAGCGCAGCGGAGCCCCGAGACAGGCGGGCGTTTTCGTGAGATCGACGTCGTTCGCCGCCAGGTGCGCCGTGAAACGCTCGAAGGGTTCGGAGAGCTGGCTGCGGCCCTTGATCTGGTCGCGAATGTCGCCCGGTTTCAGCCGGCGTCCCGTCAAATGGGAAATGTTCGCGAGGTGAACGAGCGACGTGGAGAGGTGGCCCTGCCGCAGCGGACAGTGCAGGTCCGATTCCTTCCGGCTGCGGACGGCCTCGATGAAGTTCGCGTGGTGGTCGCCGCCGCCCTTGAACTCCTTGACGAGCTGGCCGTCGCGGTCGAAGGCCTGCGCGAGCGAGTAGTCGCGCGAGGGAATCGTGAGATAACCGCCCTCGCAGTGGGCGACGTTGCCGACGTTCAGGCCGAGATATTTGTCCATGCTCGCGGAGAGTTTTTCGGCGGTGCCGAGGCCGCCGGCGACGACCGCGTTGCCGCTCATCTCGTCCGTCTTCGCCGGGAGCCCGCGGACCTCGAAGATAAACGGGACCGGATAATCGTAGTGCACGATGAACGTGTTCGGCGTTTCGCCGTCGTCCTCGTAGCCAAAGCGGCCGCCGACCGTGAAGACGCCCGCGGGATGCCCCGGGTCGCCCAGGAGGCGGCGACCGACATCGAGTTGATGGTTGCCCTGGGCGACCATGTCGCCGTTGCCGGTCGCCCATTGCCAGTGCCAGTCGTAGTGAAAATTCACGCGATGCAGCGGGACCATCGGCGCCGGCCCCTGGAAGAGATCGTAGTTCACGGTGGGCGGCGGCGGCACGGGGCCCGCGACTTTGCCGATGCTCAGGCGCCGCTTGTAGACGATGCCGCGGACGGTGGTGAGCTTCCCCAGGTTGCCGGCGCGCAGCCAGACGATGGCCTCGGCGATCGCGGCGCTCGAACGGTTTTGCAGGTTAACCTGGACGATGCGGCCGTATTTCTTCGCCGCGGCGAGAATCTGCGGACCCTCCCAGAGATTGTGCGAGACCGGCTTTTCGTGAAGGACATCCTTGCCGGCTTGCATCGCCCAGATGCTCTGGAGGGCGTGCTGGTGATTGGGCGAGGCGATCGCCACGGCGTCGATGTCAGAGCGCGGCAGAAGTTCGCGATAATCCACGTAGGTGTCCGGTTTCGGCCCACCCGCGCGGGCGGCGGTCGCCAACTCGCGGTCGAGGACGGCCGTGTCGACGTCACAAAGGGCGACGACCCGCACGCCGCGCATGGCCCGGTAGTCGGCGGCGATCTGCTTGCCGCGGCCGTTCAGGCCGACGATGGCGATGCGGATGTCGCTGTTGGCGCCCTTGACTTGGGACCACGAGCGGGCGGACAAGGCGGCACCGGCGGTGACGAGGGCGGACGTTTTGATGAAATGGCGGCGGGTAAGAGGCTGCATGGATCGGAGGGGTGCTGCCGGCTGCAAGCGAGTGGGGCACGCGCGAGGAGCCGACGGGGAGGGGTGGGATAATTCCGCACGAGGCATGACGTTTTGGCGAGCGAATCGGTGCGCGTCCGATGGAAATCCCGATTCCGGCGCCCAGCTCCCTCGCCCGATCGGCGGTTGCACCCGGTCCGGGTGGCGCGGTAAAAATGGCGCCTTCTTCCCTATGCTCGCCATCCGAATTCACGAAACCGGCGGTCCGGAAAAGATATGCTGCGACGACATCCCGCCGCCGGAGCCAGCGGCGGGCGAACTGCGGCTGCGCGTCGAGGCGGTCGGCGTCAATTTTATCGACACTTACAAGCGCAGCGGTCTTTACGCCGTGAAGCTGCCCCATACCCTCGGCCAGGAAGCGGCGGGGATCGTCACGGCCGTCGGCGCGGGCGTGACGGAATTTCGCGTGGGCGACCGCGTGGCCAGCGCGGCCGTCAACGGGGCCTACGCCGCCGAGGCGATCGCGCCCGCGGCGCAAACGGTTCGGGTGCCGGCCGGGGTCGACGCACGACTCGCCGCCGCGGTCATGCTGCAGGGGATGACGGCGCACTACCTTGCCTGCGACACGTTTCCCCTGAAGCCGGGCGACACGGCGCTCGTCCACGCGGCGGCCGGCGGGGTCGGGTTGCTGCTCGTGCAGATCGCGAAGAAACGCGGCGCGCGCGTGTTCGCGACCGTTGGGTCGGAGGCGAAGATGCCGTTTGCGCGCGAGGCGGGAGCGGATGAGGTGTTCAATCTCAATGCGGGGAACCCGCGAAAATTCCACGAGGCCGCCCGCGCCTTCACGAGCGGGCGGGGAGTCGATGTCGTTTACGACGGCGTGGGAAAGGAAACCTTCGAGGGCTCGCTCGCGAGCCTCCGGGCCCGCGGGATGATGGTGTCGTATGGCAACTCCAGCGGCGCGGTGCCGCCGTTTTCGCCGCTCCTCCTTTCGCAGAAAGGTTCGCTCTTCCTCACGCGGCCGACGCTCGCGCACTACACGCAGACGCGCGCGGAGCTCGATGCACGAAGCGGCAACCTCTTCGCGTGGATGGCGAGTGGGGCGTTGACGGTGCGGGTGGGCGCGAGCTTTCCGCTGGTGGCGGCGGCCGAGGCCCACCGGGCGCTTGAATCGCGCGCGACCACCGGCAAGGTGGTTCTCCTCCCTGCAAATTAAACATGGACTCGCCCGCCACGCTCATCGCCCTGCTGCACGGTCCCGACCAGCCCGGCCTCGTCGCGCGCGTGGCCGGATGGATTTTCGAACGCGGGGGCAATATTCTCCACGCCGATCAGCATCGCGATATGGAGCTGGGGATATTTTTTCAGCGGATCGAGTGGGAGCCGAAGGGCGGCGATCACGGCGCGGACACGGCGGCGTTCTACGCGTTTGCGGCATCGCTCGGCATGAAGGCGACCGTGCTGTCCTCGGCGGAGCGGATGCGAGTCGCGCTGTTCGTCTCGAAGGCGGACCACTGTTTTCACGACATCGTGCTGCGCTGGAAGGAAGGCGAACTGCCCTGCGAACTCGTGGCGGTCGTGAGCAATCACACGGAACTGAAGGGCATCGCGCTTGGCTATGGACTGCCGTTTCACCACATGCCCCTGACCGCCGACACGAAGCCGGCCGCCGAGGCGAAACAGGTGGCGCTCCTGCGCGGGCTCGACATCGACTTGGTGGTCCTCGCCCGCTACATGCAGGTCCTCTCCGCGGATTTTCTGGCGAACCTTGGCCGGCCGGTGATCAATATCCATCACTCGTTCCTGCCGGCGTTTGCCGGCGGCAAGCCCTATCATCAGGCCCATGCGCGGGGCGTGAAACTGATCGGAGCGACGGCCCACTACGCGACGGCCGACCTCGACGAGGGGCCGATTATCAATCAGGATGTTGCGCGGGTGACGCACCGCCACGGGGTCGACGACCTCGTGCGCAAGGGGCGCGATCTCGAAAAAACCGTCCTCGCGCAGGCGGTCCGTTGGCACCTCGAGGGACGCGTGCTGGTCTACGGAAACAAGACCGTGGTGTTCGACTGAAGCGCGATTTGACCCGAATTTCTCCGGGGGACCGCGAGCCCGGTTGAAATCGGTCACCTTCACTCCCGTTCGACGGTTTCCCGGGTAGCCGATTTCCTGCATGGACAGCAGGGCGGCGATTTGCTCTCGTCCCCGGTTCACACAAGGAAAACCCTCCGCATGTCCACGCCCGCCACTCCTTCCGCTCCGCAGTCCGCCGGTGACGACCGCAATCTGGTCGCCGTGGACCCCAACTACACGCCCGTGACATTCGAGGACAAGCTGCACCTCACGTGGAAGAAATACGGGAACGTAACCCTCGCACTTTGTGGGCTCGTGGTGCTCGGCATTCTGGGCTGGGGCGGATGGGATTATCTTGCCCGCCAGAAGGAAGTCGACGTCGAGAGCGCCTACGCCGCGGCGACGACCCCGGAGCAGCTCAAGGCCTTTGTCGCGGCGCATCCGGAGCATGCGCTCGGTGGTCTCGCCCAGCTTCGAATTGCCGATGAGGCTTACGCCGCCGGCAAGGCCGCCGAGGCGCTCGCGGGCTATGAGAAGGCGCTGACGATCATCAAGGATGGCCCGCTGGCGGCGCGCGCGAAGCTCGGTGGGGCGATGGCGAAGATTCAGGCCGGCCGGGCCACTGACGGCGCGGGCGACCTCAAGCAATTGGCCGACGACGCGAACCAGTTGAAAGGCATCCGGGTCGAGGCCGCCTACCAGCTTGCGAGCCTGGCGTCCGAGAGTGGCAACGCCGCGGACGTGCAGAAGTTTTCCGACCAGCTGATGCAGATCGACCCGTCGAGCCCGTGGACGCAACGCGGCCTCGCGCTCCGCGCGACCCTGCCGGCTCCCGCTTCAGCCGCGCCCGCGGGCAACGCGGCGCCGGCGATGCAGATCAAGCTGCCGGGGAAGTGACACGCCGGGGAATTTTCCTTCGGACCAACGAAAACGCCCGCCGGGTTCCGGCGGGCGTTTTCGTTTTGAAGGACTGCGCTCGCGCTACGCGATGGGATGGTGCGGGCGCCGCCGCCACGCCGCGCCGGCGAGTGCGGCGATGCCGAGGAGCACCGCATAAGTCGAGGGCTCGGGAATGGCGCTGGGAGACCAGTTCAATGTCCCGCCCGACAAACTGAACGCCCCCACGCTCCAATTGTTGGTGGCGACAAACGTGCTCGTGATCGTGCCGCCGCCGCTCGTGTCGACGACGGTCCAACTATGGGCGGACTGCCAGAACGAGGTGCCGGCACTCGGCGCAGTCGCCGTGCCGGTGAACGTGGGCAGGAGCGCCCCGGCGCTTGCGACAAGCGAGCCACCGCTCAGGAGTTTGATCTGGTCGAAGTCGAGCCCCGCGATGCCGCCGGTGTTGTCGGTGAGGCTGGCAAGTTCCCACGTATACGTTGAGCCCGAGTTGAAGGTCAGCGAGCCGCTGACCTGCATGATGCCCGGGCTGTTGCCGGGCGAAAGGGAACCGCCGCTGCCGAAGGTGAGCGCACCGGTGAGGGTGCCGTTGCCGCTGAGGGTGCCGGTCAACGTGGCGGTGCCGGTGCCATTCAGCGTGCCGCTGGCGCCGACGTTGATGTTATTGGCGACATTGAATCCGCTGCCGATGGCGAGCGTGCCGCCGGTGACGGAAGCAGCGGCGCTGCCGAGGGCGGAGCTGTGACCGACGGTGAGAGTGCCGGCACCCACGGTCGCGCCGCCGGAAAAGTCATTCGGTCCGCTCAACGTGACCGTGCCGCCGGTGGATTTACTGAGTGCGCCGGTGCCGGAGAGCTTGGCGCTTACGGTGCCGGCCTGCAGGTCGAAGCTACCGCCATTTTGGGTGAGCGTGCCGTTCGCGATCGTGCCGCCAGTGACAGAGACTGTCGCGTTGGTGGTCTGGCCGTTGCCGCCGAGGTCGAGCGTGCCACCCGCAGCGGTGATCGCGCCGGAGGTGCCCAGGCGGTTGCTGCCGCCGGAAAGCGCGAGCGTGCCGGCGCTCACGGTGGTGCCTCCGGTATAACTGTTGACGCCGGAGAGCGTGAGCGTGCCAGCTCCCGTTTTGTTGATCCCTCCCGTGTGGGTTCCATCGAAATCGTTGATGATGGATGAAACGTTTACCGCCCCGCCACTGGCCGCGCTTATCGTGCCGCTGGCATAGAGCGAAAATGAAAGCAGCCCGGTCGAGGTCGTCGGAATAAAGCTTACAGTCCCCGATGTCGCATTGTCGGTGAGATTCCACGGCGTGGCGGTCCCACCGCTGCTTCCCGCCCCGGCGCCCAGCACGAGCAAGCTGTTGGTGCTGCTGCTGCCATCGGAAATACTGGTCGTGTTCGTTGCGTTGAAGTTGTTTTGAAAGGTTATGCTGTTTGCATAAACGTTCACCCCCGTGATGGTCATGGAGGTCACGGCAGTCGTGCTGTTGGTTCCTGTCCCAGAGAAAACGAAATTGTAGCTCTTGTTGCGATTGGCCGCGGTGTTCAGTGAAACGGCGGTTGATAGGTTGGTATCATACCAGACGTTTGTTGCGCTGGACCAGGAGGAGCCGGCGGCGCTGTTCCATTGCAACGTGTCCCCGCTGGTTTGGGGACGAAGTTTTGATCCGATCATCAGACTGACGACGACGGCACCCAATACGACGACGCGAACGGAAGCGCTCAACCCGCTTGCCTCAGAGTCAGTAGTCATGGCGTCGTGGTCCGGACGTTCCTTGGTGCGGTGCTGGGATGGACCGGGACCACGACATCAGCAAGCGGCGAATCGTTTCCGAGCCCTTCTTGTTTGTAATCCAAAACACCGCAGGTCTCGGACCCGCACTCGTTGATGGTCGGGGCGACAGGA
>CALFNN010000090.1 GCA_937902925.1 uncultured Opitutaceae bacterium | reverse complement strand
TCCTTGACGTATTGGATCGGGTTCGCGATCGCGACGAGCGGGATGACCGCGTCGCACTTCTTCACGTGGTATTCGATATACTCGCGATTGATCGTGATGTCGCCCTCGACGAACTTGAAGCGCGGATGGCCGAGGCTGTCCTCCAGCTTGTGCGATCCGATGTCCAGGCCGTAAACCTCCCAATCTTTCTGCTTGAGAATCGCCCGCGTGAGCGAGCTGCCGATGAAGCCGTTGGCGCCGAGGATGAGGACTTTAAGAGGCATGACGAACAGGGGTTAACCACGAAAAACGCGAAATGACACGACAGAAGATGCCGACCAAGCGTCTACAGCAACTGTCCAACGCGCCACTGTGCCGCCGGCGCGCCCCGCCACTCGATTTTCGTAAGCTCGAGTGCGCCGTCGCCGCTGGCGACGACCAACGGGGCGACCGAAAGAATTTCGCCCGGCGCGCCGCGCCGGCCGTGTGCCGCCGGCGAATCCGCCTCGGCCCACCATACCATCAGCCGGGCTCCCCCGACATCGGTAAACGCGCCCGGATACGGATCGGTTACCGCCCGGATGAGATTGAAAATCTCGCGCGCCGACTTCGCCCAGTCGATCCGGCCGTCCTCCGGCTTGCGTCCGCCGAAATACGTCGCCTGCGCTTCGTCCTGCGGGGTCTCTTTTGCCGTGCCGGCGAGGAGCGCGTCGATCTGCCGCTCGAGGACGCGGCGGGCACACGGGAGGACCTTGCGGAAAGCCTGCTCCGCGGTGTCGCGCGGCCCGATGTCCACACCCTCCTGATCGACCATCGCGCCGGCATCGGCGCTTTTTACCATCCGGTGCAGCGTCATTCCGATCCGCGGTTCGCCGTGCAGCACGGCCCAATTGATCGGCGCGCGGCCGCGGTATTTCGGGAGCAGCGAACCGTGCATGTTCCACGCGCCGAGCCGCGGCAACGCGAGGATCTTCGTGCCGATCATGTGCCGGTAGTAGACCGACAGAATGAGGTCGGGTGCGAGCGCCGCGATCCTTTCGCGCCACTCGGGGTTGTTCACCGATTCCGGCGTGAACACCGGCACGCCTTTCCCGCGCGCCGCGACCGCCGGCGTCTGGAACCAGATCTTCTCGTGCGGATTGTCCTCGTGCGTGACCAGCGCCACGACGTTGTCGCCGCGCCCGAGCAACAGCGAGAGGCACTCGTAGCCGACCTCGCTGTAACCAAAAAACAAAATCCGGGGTCTCGTCCGCATGCGGACCAATCACGCACGAAACCGCCCGGTCGTCACGGAACTTTGCGGCGATAGGTGTCGCCGTAGAACTTCAGCGTGCTGCCGTCCACGACCTCGACCAGCGCATTGCCGTTCGCAAACAGCGCGGAGCGCCCGCCCGACTCCACCGCCTGCCCGGTGAGGTCGGACTCCTCGACGACGGCGGCCTTGGGCCCAAATTTCACCCAGTGCATCCGTCCGTCAGGCAGGATATTCAGCCCGCGGTCGCCTTCGCCCGCGCCCGTTTGATAGTTGCCGGCCACGCTCGCGAGCAACCGGCCCGCCGGCGCCGCCTCCAGCGGCTTGAAGGCGGGCAAAAACGGATTCGGCGGCGGGCGCGTGAGCATCCACGCCGTGACCACGTTGCTGCCAACGATCAGGATCGTCAGCAGTCCCAGTTTCAACCAGCGCGCTTTGCCCTCGAGCGCGACCGCCGCGCCCGGGTCTCCGTCCTCGATGCCCGCGATGATCGCGAAGATTTGTTCCGCCGTCAGGTCGAAGCCGCCGACGCGCGTCGTCCAGCTATTGAACCGCAACTGGCCCTCGGCGACCTGCACCGTGAAGCGGCCGTGCGGCGCCGTGATCCGCAACTCCGGCGTCGCGCCGCCGTTGGCGCGGCCGGCGAGCGCGGCCATCGCGCCGATCAGCGCGTGCAGTTTTTCGGCCGGGACATTGGCCTGCTCGGCATCGGGATAGCCGGCATCGGCCGTCTTCGCGTCGGGCGAAAGATGATGGAGCGTGACGGAAAACGTGGGCCCGGGGTTCATTGCTGGATCACGTAAAGCGGCACGAGACCGGTCCCGATATGGAACGTGCCACCGAGCCAGTTGATGTTCGAGCCGTCGAGCGCCTCCTCAAGGTCCGTAAGCTGATTGATGTCGAGCGTCAGCGGCGCGGTCGCGGTGCCCTTGATGGCGATCGCCGCGCGATACTTCACCCCAAAGTGCGTCTGGTTGCTCTCCCAGTCGTATTGCCCGCCCATCGGCGTGGTGCGCAGCCACTGCGTCTTGTTGATCCGTTTGTCCATGCCGGCCGGAAAGACCCCGGCGGCGCTTTCGGCCGGGAAGTCCCCCGTCTCCTGGGCGTAGGATTCAAACGCCGCGGCAAACACCCGGAAATCGTTCAGGAGCGCCGCCGTCTTCGCCTTCCGCTTGATCTTCGCAAACGTCGGCACGGCGATCATCGCCAGCATGCTGATGACCAGGACCACCACCATGACCTCGACGAGCGAAAACCCCGCGCGCGCGGCGAAACGGAATCGCGGGCTCCGGCGGCCCGGCGGCCCCGACGGCGGCTGGCGTCGCTGGCTGGCGTTCGAGGTCGCGGGACGCGGCTCAAGCATGATTCAGTTCGGCTTGGGGTTGGAGTTCGCGGCGGTGCGGGCCGTGTCGCTGGTTTCGAGAACTTCCCGGACGAAGTATTGCTGCCGCGCCCGGACGACCTGGTAGCTCCGGCCGACGTATTCGCCGATCAGGCCGATGCCGATCATCGCCACGCTCAGCAGGAAAAACATGATGCCAAACAGCGTGAACACGCCATTCGTGTTGTCGTTCAGAAAAATCCGCATGTAGGCGAGGACCAGCACCAGCACGAAGCTGCACGCGGCAGACGCCATCGCGAACATCGTGAAATATTGCAGCGGCGCGATCGAGAAGCCCGTGATGAGGTCGAAGTTCAGCCGGACGAGCTTGTAGAACGAGTAGTTCGAGACGCCGGCATGCCGCTCCTCGTGCTTCACGCCGACCTCGGTCGGGTTGCCGGAAAAACTGTAGGCGAGCGCGGGAATGAAGGTGTTGATCGCCCCGCTGCGCACGATCGCGTCGATGATCGGCCGCCGATAGGCGCGCAGCATGCATCCCTGGTCGGTCATCTCGATGCTCGTCGTGTGCTCGCGCACGTAGTTGATGAGCCGGGAGGCGTAGGTGCGGAAAAACGAATCCTGCCGGTTCAGTCGGAAACCGCCCACGTAGTCGAAGCCGCCGTCGATCTTCGCGAGCAGCTTCGGGATTTCCTCCGGCGGATTCTGCAGGTCGGCATCGAGCGTGACGATGATCTGGCCCCGCACGCGCTCGAACGCCGCCATGATTGCCATGTGCTGCGTGTAATTCGCGTTGAAATCGATCACGCGGGTGACGTCGGGGCGGCTCCCGTGCTGCGCCCGCAACAGCTCCATCGACCGATCGGCGCTGCCATCGTTGGTGAAAATCACCTCGTAGCCGCGACCCAAGCCATCGAGCACCGGGTAGAGGCGCGCGAAGAGCGTCGGCAGGTTGAGCTCCTCGTTGTAAACGGGAATGACAATCGAAAGCTGGGGAGGAGAAGCCATGGGAACGGCGCGGGCGGAACCGGGATGATTCAAATACGAACTTCGGTGGATGTGGAACTCCGGAAATCGGGTAATTTTACGGACCGGCTACGAAATCTCCCCCGCCGGCCGCATCACGCTTTAAGCGCGGCCGACAGCACGGCGGTCAACTCGTCCACCACACGCACCACGTCGGCCCGCGTCATGGCCGGGAAAAGCGGCAGCGTGAGAATATTGCGACAGACCTTCTCGGCCTGCGGAAAATCGCCGTCCTTCCAGCCCAACCGCCGGTAGAGCGCGAAGAGATGGATCGCCGGATAGTGGACGCCGGTGCCGATGCCCGCGGCGTGGAGCTGCGCCATCACCTCGGCGCGCTTCAGTGCGAGCCGTTCCTCCGGCAGCACGACCTGGAACATGTGCCAGTTGGTCGACGTGAAATCGCGCGGCGGCAACCCCAGCCCGAGCGCCTTCGCCGTCGGGGCGTCGAGCAGCTCGAAGTAAGCGCGCGCCAGTTCACGGCGCTGCTCGTTGAATTCGCCGATGCGCGGGAGCTGCCCGAGCCCGACGCGCGCGGCGACATCGGTCAGGTTGAACTTTCCGCCGACGAGTTCGACCTCCATCCCGTCGAAGCCCGAGCGCACCACGCCCTGCAACCGGTATTGCTCGGCGAGCTTCGCCTCGCGTTCGTCGTTCACCACGAGCGCACCGCCCTCGATGGTCGTGATGTTTTTGTTCGGATGAAAACTGAACGACACGAAGTCGCCGCACGCCCCGATCTTTTTGCCGTTCCAGGTGCTGCCGAACGACTGGGCGGCGTCCTCGACCACACGGAGATTGTGTTTTTTTGCGATCGCGTGGAGCCGGTCGCGGTCGACCGGCAACCCCGCGAGGTCGACGGGAATGATGGCCCGCGTCGCCGGCCCGATCGCCGCCTCCACGCGGTCGAGATCGATGTTCCGTGTGACCGGGTCGATGTCGACGAACACCGGCCGGGCGCCGACTTCCAGCACCACGTTGCTCGTGGCCACCCACGAGAGCGGCGTCGTGATGACCTCGTGCCCGGGCCCGACGCCCGCGATGCGCAACGCGATCTCCATCGTGCACGTGCCGGAGTTGAACACCCGCACCGGCCGGCCGCCGCAATACACGGAGAGCTTTGCCTCGAGTTCCTTCACGTTCGGCCCCGAGGTGATCCAGCCCGAGCGGAGCACGTCCGCGACGCCGGCGACGGTCGCGTCGTCGATCGTCGGCCGGGTGAACGGCAGATATGGCACGGCGGGTTTCACGGGAGCGACGGGAGCGGGCGCAGGCATGTCAGGGTTGATTGCTGAAGAGATAGTAGTCCCGGTTCTCGGCGAGCAAATGATAATGAAACGTCGGATCGGCGAAGAGCGCCGGCTGGCCGTCGGCCCGCGGCCCGGTGACGTCGCCTTTCTTGGCGACCATGAACACCCGCGTGGAGTGCGTCCACGCCTCCCGGAATTTCGCCTCGGTCATGAGCTGCCCCCGGGCGACGGCCGCGGCGTCCTCCTTGAACTCGATTTCGCTGAACGCGAGTTTCTGCACACTCGCCTCGCCGGCGACACACTCGACCGTGCGTTCCGCATAGAAACAGAAACCCTGGAAAATATCGAAGTAGTGCATCACCCGGTCGCCCGGTTTCGCCAGCGACTTGACGAGCAGCGCGAGCGGTTTGGTGCCGGGCTTGATGATGTTGGGCGCGGCGAACTCCAATCCGGCCAGGAAAAATACCGCGGTGACCGTGACTCCAGCGATCGCCTGGCGCGCGCCGCGGATCTTCGCCAGCCACGGCACGAAAATACCGCCGAGCAGCAGCGTCGCGGCCATGGCGAACGCCGGCGCCTGCAGCGCGAGCGCCTGCGCCGGATCGTGGATGATGAGTCCCGGCTTCAGCACGGCCGCGAGCAAGGCGACGGCGAGCAGCCCGTTGATGAAGGTGAACACCCGCAATCCTCCGCGCATCCGCGCGGCGCCCCCCGTTTCGCCGGCGACTCGCGCCAGCCACGCCCCAATCAACACCGCCAGCGCGGGAAAGATCGGAAGGATATAGGGCGGGAGCTTCGATTTCGAAATCGAGAAAAAGAAAAAGATGAATGCCGCCCATGTGACCAGATACCACGCGACACAGTTGTCATCCCGCTTCGCCCAGCCTCCCCGCACCGCCGTGCGCACGGCCGGCCAGAGAAACCCCGTCCACGGGATCAGGCCCGCGATCAGGATCCAGACAAAGTAGTGCACCGGACCGGGGCGCGAGGCCGCCGGCGTGAGGAAGCGCTCGAAGTGCTCGTAGACGAAATAGCGGTGGACCCACGTCGGATTGCGTAGCGCGGCGAGCACGTGCCAGGATGCCGCGATCACGAGAAAAAGCAGCACGCCCGGCAGCAGGTGCAGCGGACGCAGGCGTTTCCATTGGTTGAAGACCAGCAACCACAGGAACATCACCGCGCCGGTGACGAGGAATCCGATGAGCCCCTTCGCCAGCGTCGCCAGGGCCATGCTCGCGTAAAGCAACAGAAATAAACGCCGCCGCCTCGCGCCCGGCGGCTCGCCCACCCCGATGATGAACGCGAATAGCGCCCCTGCCATGAACACCGACACCGCCATGTCCAGCAGCGGAATATGCCCGATCGCGAACCACAGCAGCGACGTGCCGAGCACGATGGCCGACATGAGCCCGGCGTCGCGCCCGTGGAGCCGCCGCGCCGCCGCGTAAGTCAGCAGCACGCCGCCGATCGCGAGCAGCGCCGGCACCGCCCGCACCGCCCATTCGTTGAGCCCGAAGAGCTTCTCCGAGACCGCGGTCAGCCAGTAGACGAGCGGCGGCTTCTCGAAATAGTTCACGCCGTCCAGCCGCGGGGTGACCCAGTCGCCGCTCACCAGCATTTCGCGCGCGATCTCGGCGTTGCGCCCCTCGTCCGGATCGCTGAGCGGATAGCTGCCGAGGCGGAAGAAATACAGCGCGCCGAACGCCAGCGCGAGCAGCAGCCAATCCCGCTGCCAGGATGGAGTCGCCGGCGCGGCTGGAGCGGAAAAATCGGGGTCGGACATCGCGGAATCGACCGGCACATTCGCGTCCGGCCGACGGCGAGGCGATTTTTTTCGTGCGCCCGCGGCGGGATTGCGGCGTGATGCCCGGGCATGGCGCCCGCGAAAAACTTCACCTTCATCTGCGGCCCGGACGACTTCCTCGTCGGGCGTCTGGGCAAGGACCGTTTCGCGAAGATGGCCGAGGAGGCCGGGGCCGACGAGTTTGCCCGCGAGGTCATCAACGGCTTCGCGGCCAACGTCGGCGAGGTCGAAACCGCCGTGAACAGCTTTCGCGAGGCGGTGCAGACGATGTCGATGTTCGGCCGCGTCGTCTGGCTCAAGGACGTCAACTTCCTCGCCGACACGGTGACCGGCCGCGCCGAGAGCACGCTGAAGCTGGTCGAGGACCTGCAGCAGATCCTCGAGAGCGTGAATCCCGACGACACCGCCGTGCTCGTCACCGCCGCGCCGGTGGACCGCCGCCGCTCGTTTCCGAGGTGGTGCGAGAAGAACGCCGACTTCGCCCTCGCGGGCGGCGACGGCGACAACGCCAGCGAGGCGCTCGCCGGCGTCGTGCTCGCCGAGGCGAAGGCCATCGGCGCGACGTTCGCGCCTGGCGCCGTCGAACTGCTCCTTGCCAAGGTCGGCGCCAACACCCGGCTGCTCGTCGAGGAAACCCACAAGCTGGCCGCCTATGCCGGCGACGGTGCCGCCATCGCGGAGGCGGACGTCGCCGAACTCACGCCCAACGTCGCCGAGGGCGATTTCTTCGAGGCGGCGGAGGCGTTCTTCAGCGGTGACTTGAAATGGACGCTCGGCGCGCTCCACCGGCATTTCTTCGGCGGCGGCGACGCGCGCCCGGTCATCAGCGCGCTGCAAAATCGCAACCGCATCCTCCTGCAGGTGCGCGCGCTCCTCGACAGCGGCGAGGCGCGGCTCGGCCCGCGCGGCCTCGATGGCATCCCGCGGGCCGCGGCCGAACACGCGGCGAAATTCACGGGCGCGACCGAGAAGAGCTCGTTCAACCTCTTCTCCCAGAACCCGTGGTATCTCGGCAAACTCGCCGGCAACGCGAAGCTCCCCACCCTGCGCCGGCTGATCGACAACCAGCAGGAATTGATCGTCGCCTTCGAGGAAATCATCCGCCGCCCGCACGAGCAGGAGGAAGTCCTCCGCGAGTTCGCCGTCCGCTGCCTCGGCGCCGCCTGACCGCCGGTCCCACCGATTTTCCGTTCGCCATCCGCGGAGCCGCCCGCTAACTCACGCGGCTTGTCCGTGAACCAACCGTCCGCCCTCATCCCCAACGTCCTCGCCGAGCGCTACGCCTCGGTCGCGATGAAGGACATCTGGTCGCAGCAGGGCCGCGTGGCACTCGAGCGCGATTTCTGGATCGCCGTCATGAAGGCGCAGCGCGACCTCGGCGTCCCCATCCCCGCCGACGCGATCAAGGATTACGAGAAGGTGAAGGACCAGATCGACCTCGCGTCCATCGCGAAACGCGAGCGCGTCACGCTCCACGACGTCAAGGCGCGCATCGAGGAGTTCTCCGACCTCGCGAAGCGCCAGTTCATCCACCTCGGGCTCACCAGCCGCGACCTCACGGAAAACGTCGAGCAGCTCCAGATTTTCCGCGCGCTGCAGACTATCCTCTTCAAATCCGCCGCCGCGCTCCTTGCGGTCGCCGCGCAGGCCGGCCAGCACCGCGACCTGATGATCACCGGCCGCACGCACAACGTGCCGGCGCAGCCCACCACCTTCGGCAAACGGCTCGCGATGTTCGGGCAGGAATTGCTCGTGGCCTTCACGCGGCTCGAGGAGCTGCTCGCGCGCTATCCCGTGCGCGGGCTCAAGGGCGCGGTCGGCACCCAGCTTGACCAGCTTACGCTGCTTGGCGGCCGCACCGACAAGGTCGACGAGCTCGAGTCGCGCGTGCTCCGCCACCTCGGGATTCATGCCTCGCTCGACGCGGTCGGGCAGGTTTACCCCCGCAGTCTCGATTTCGAGGTCATCAGCGCACTGCACCAGGTCGGCGCTGCCGCCGCGAGCTGCGCCATCACCCTCCGGCTCATGGCGGGCGCGGGCCTGCTCACGGAGGGTTTTCAGGACGGCCAGGTCGGCTCGTCGGCGATGCCCCACAAGGTCAATGCGCGGAATTGCGAGCGCATCTGCGGATTCTCGACGATCCTCTCCGGCTACGTCACGATGACCGGCGCGCTCGCCGGCCACCAATGGAACGAAGGCGACGTCTCGTGCTCGGTGGTGCGGCGTGTCGCGCTGCCGGATGCGTTCTTCGCGATCGACGGCCTGCTCGAGACCTACCTGACGGTGCTCGGCCAGATGGAAGTCTTCCCCGCCGCCATCGCCGCCGAGAACGAGCGCAACCTCCCGTTCCTCGCCACGACAACGATCCTCATGGAAGCGGTGAAGCACGGCGCCGGTCGCGAAACCGCGCACGAAGCCATCAAGGAGCACGCGCTCGCCGCGGCGAAGGCGCTCCGCTCCGGCGGCGGCGACGCCGATCTCCTCTCGCGTCTCGCCGGCGACCGCCGGGTCGGTCTCGGGAAAAAAGCCCTGCAGGCGATCCTCGCCGAGAACGCCCGTTTCGTCGGTGCGGCGCCACACCAAGTCGACGCGTTTCTCGCCGAGGTGAAGCCGCTCGCGCGCAAGCACAAGGGCGCCGAGGATTACCGGCCGGCGCGATTGCTGTAAACGGCGCGGGAAGCGGCCGGGCCGCTGCGGATCCGGCCTTCCGCCTTTGCCATAAGACGCAGATTGACGGGGCACCAAAGCGATCGCGCACGCTCTGTCCGCCGCGATTTTCCCCGGGAAACACCCCAGCGAGGAAATTTGAGTTTGCCAGCGCCCGGCGCGGTCCGCTTTCTTGGCCCTTCACGTTCTCTTCAATCCTTTATCTAACACTGTCATGGCTGAACTCGTAGGAAATGTCTTGGTGGGCCAGTCCGGCGGCCCCACTGCCGTCATCAACGCCAGCGTCGCGGGAATCGTCGCTGAGGCGCTGAACCATGAGTGCATTGAGGAGATTTACGGAGCGCTCAACGGGGTCTTGGGCCTCCTGCAGGAGGATCTCATCGATCTCGCCTCCGAGTCGCAGCAGCAGATCCGCGCCCTCCGGCACACGCCCGGCGCCGCCCTCGGCACCTGCCGTTACAAGCTCAAGAAACAGCAGGATTTCGAGCGCGTGATCGAGGTCTTCAAGGCCCACAACATCCGCTACTTTTTCTACATCGGCGGCAACGACTCGCAGGACACCGCGGACAAGATTTCCAAGCTCGCCCAGCAGCAGGGCTACGAGCTCCGGGTCATCGGCGTGCCGAAGACGATCGACAACGATCTCCCCTCGACCGACCACTGCCCCGGCTACGCCAGCGCCATCAAATACATCGCCACCACCGTGCGCGAAGTCGCCTGCGACAACGAGGCGATGGGCCAGGGCGATCTCGTCTCCATCATCGAGGTCATGGGCCGCAGCGCCGGCTGGATCGCCGCCGGCGCCTCGCTCGCCAAGCGCCGCGACCACCCGCACGATCCGCCGCACTTGATCTACCTGCCCGAGATTCCGTTCGACCAGCCCAAGTGCCTCGAGGACGTGAAGCGCATCCTCAAGCGCGAGAAATTCTGCCAGATCGTCGTCGCCGAGGGCCTCGTGGACTCCGACGGCAACTACGTCGCCGCCGAAGCCGCCACCGATTCGTTCGGCCACGCCCAGCTCGGCGGCGCCGGCGACGCGCTCGCCGAAATCATCGGCGCCAACATTCCCGGCGTGAAGGTCCGCGTCGCCAAGCCCGGCCTCATGCAGCGCTGCGCCGCCCACGCGGCCTCGAAGACCGACGCCGACGAGGCGTTCCTCGCCGGCCAGGCCGCGGTGAAGGCCGCGATCAATGGCGAGACCGACAAGATGGTCACGCTCGTCCGCGGCGACACCGACCACTACACGTCCGAGACCGGCCTCGCGCCGCTGAGCGACGTGGCCAACTCGATCAAGAAGCTGCCCCGCGAGTGGATCAATGAGGACGGCGTCTCGATGAACTTCCAGTTCCTCCGCTATGCCCAGCCGCTGATCCAGGGCGAGGTCACGATTCCGCACGACACCGGTGTGCCGCTCTTCGCCCGCCTCGACCGCGTCCGCGTCGACAAGTCGCTCCCCGGTTACGAAGTCTGAGCCGGCACCGGTTCAACCTCTCGCCATCCTTCCCAAGGCCGGTCGTCCGCGACCGGCCTTTTTATTTTCAAGGCTGGGCCGGCTGCCTCTGCCGCCCTGGGTTGCCGTATTCTCCCGCCGCGGCTTCGCGAATTCGTCGATTCCGTCATACCCGAAACATCGTTTACCCCGGCCGCCCGGACCGCTCACGTTCCCGCCGTTTCCATGCATTTTTCCGTCCCCCGCTGGCTGCCAGGTATCCTCGCGATGGTCGCGCTCGCCCGGGCCCAACCCGGGCCGGTCACGCAAGCCGCGCCGTTCGTCGTCACGGAGTCGCTGCTCACCGGCTCGCCCGCCACGGTCACGCACCTGGAACTCACCGGCGTCCCGGCGGCCACGCGCACGACGCCGCAGCTCGCCGCCCGCGCCGCCAATTTCTTCGAGTCGACCAACGACGCGCACTCCTTCAACGACACCTACTCGCTGCGCGGCCTCACCAACACCCCGATCTTCGGCGGTCCCGCCATCAGTTTCTACCTCGACGACATTCCGCTCGGCAGCAGCTTCACGTTCCCCACCTCCCTCGCCGGCTTCGCCCGCGCCGAGCTGCACCGCGGGCCGAGCCAGAACACCGTCTTCGGTCGCGCCGGATCGGCCGGCGTGGTCACGTTGCACACGCCCGCGCCCGCCTCGTCCGCCGCCGGCGACATCGCCGCGAGTTTCGGAAATTTTAACGCCGTCAACGTGTCCGCCAGCGTCCGCAGTCCGGCCGGCGGCACCGGGGACGCCTACGTCAGCGCCGCCCATGGGACACGCGACGGCTATGTCACCAACACGACGCTCCACCGCGATATCGACTACAAGAATTCCACCTCGGCGCTCGCGCGCGTGCGCGTCCGCCCCGCCCCAACCGCCGAGCTCACGCTTCTGGTCACCGCGCTCCGCGCCCGCGACGGCGTGCAGCCCCTCGTGCCGCTCGGCGGGCCGTTCTTCACCGTGACGCGCACGGCGGAGGGCGTCACCGACCTCGACGCCTTCAACGCCGGCCTGACCGCCGCCTTCGCCACCCCCGCCGGCCGGTTCACCGCGACGACCAGCCTCACCGACTGGGATCTCGGCCCCTACAACAGCGTCCTCGCGTTCGGTCCGGCGGAGTTGAACAACCTCGTCTCGCAACACCAGCGCGACTGGAACGAGGAGCTGAAGCTCGTCTCCGATTCCCAGGCCGCGCTCCGCTGGCAGGCGGGCGCGTTCTATTCCGACGGTTCCACCGACGGCGCGTTCACCCGCGATTTCGGGCCGTTCACCTACGAGCAGTCGACCTTCCGGATCGATTCGCGCGCCGTCGCCGCGTTCGGCGAGGCGACGTTCCAGGCCGCGGAAAATCTCCGCCTCACCGCCGGCGTGCGCGCCGAGGATTCGCGCCGGACGATGCATCGCGTCGAGTCGGTCCCGACGCCGCAGGTCTTCAACCTGCATCGCGAGTCGACCGCCCTCCTGCCGAAGCTCGCGGCCGGTTACACCATCGACCGCTCCACCAGCCTGTTCGCCAGTCTCGGCGCCGGCTACAAGCCGGGCGGCTTCTCCGCCTTCACCGGCAACCGCGCGCTGGCGGCGTTCGGCCCCGAGCGCACCAAGACCCTCGAGGTCGGCGCGACCCGCGCCTCCCCCAACCCGCACGTCTCGGCCACGGTGCGCGCCTTCTGGTATGCCGTCACCGGCTATCAGATCGAACGCTCCTTCGCGACCGGCGCCGCCACGGGCGACGACTATCTCGTCGTCAACGCCCCGCGCGCCCGCTCCTTCGGCGGCGAGCTCGAGCTCGAGTGGAAACCCGCCGCGGGGCTGACCCTCGCCGCCGACCTCGGCACGACCGACGTGACGCTGCGCGAATTCCGCGACCCTTACACGGGCACGAGCTACCATGGCAACCGCGCGCCCTACGTCCCCGCCTACGACGCGAGCCTCCACATCGACTACGCGCCCGCCACCGGCTGGTTCGCCGGGGCCGGACTCACCACCAACGGCACGACCTACTACACCGAGGCGGAGAATCCCACTTTCGGCCAGAAACCCTACGCGCTCCTCGGCGCCCACCTCGGCTACGGCAACGGCCGTTACCGCTTGACGCTCTACGGCGAAAATCTCGGCGACCGGCGCTATTACAGTGCGATCACTCCCGGCACCGGCCATGGCACTCCCGGCGCCCCGCGGACCTGGGGCATCGACGCTACCGTGAACTGGTAGGCACGCGCACCGCGCGCGCCGTCATTTTTCGCCGAAGCGAAAGCCCGGTTTGTCGCTCACGCCTTCGCCGTCGCCTCGACCGCGACATACGGCTCCTCGTGGAGCTCGGCGGTCTGCCGGCCCGCGAGCAATTGCCACCACACGCGCGCGTTGCCGATCACCACGATCGCGACCAGCACCAGAAATGCGCCGGTGACGGCGGCGTTCACGTGGGCGTTGAAAATCTGCCGGCGCAGCGATGCGATCTCCGCCAGGTTCCGCGACGCCGACAACCGCGTCATCAGCGACGAGGCGCCGCTCAGGAAACCGAGCCGCGGGTCGGGGCTGAAGATCTTCATCCACCCCGCCGTCATCGTCACCGCCAGCAGCCAGGCGAGCGGCACGAGCGTCACCCACGTGTGGCGCGTCCGGCCCATCTTGATGAGCACGGTCGTGCCGAGCGCGAGGGCGAGCACGGCCAGCAGTTGGTTCGCGATGCCGAAGATCGGCCAGAGCGAATTGATGCCGCCGAGCGGATCGACCACGCCCTGGTAAAGAAACCAGCCCCATGCCGCCACGAACAGCACCGTCGCCAGCGTCCCGGCGCCGATCGAGCGCGTGTCGCCCAGCGGCTTCCACGCCGCACCGAGGAGATCCTGCACGAGGAACCGCCCCACGCGCGTGCCGGCGTCGATCGTCGTCAGGATGAACAGCGCCTCGAACATGATCGCGAAATGATACCAGAGCGCGAGGGCCGCCTTGCTGCCGACGACGCCCGCGAACATGTGCGCCATGCCGACCGCAAACGTCGGCGCGCCGCCCGTGCGGCCGATCATCGTCTTCTCGCCGACGCTGGCCGCGAGCTCCGCCATCTGCGCCGGTGTCACCGGATAGCCGAGTGCGGTCACGTTGGCGGTCACTGTCTCGGCCGTCCCGGCCATATTGATCGCGAAATACTGGCCCGGCTCCATCGCGCACGCCGCGATCAGGGCCATGATGCCGACGCACATCTCCGTGATCATCGCGCCGTAGCCGACCACCCGGATGTGGCCCTCGCTCGCCAGCAGCTTCGGCGTCGTGCCCGACGAGACCAGCGAATGAAACCCCGAGACCGCCGCGCACGCGATCGTGATGAAACAGAACGGGAACACCGGTCCCGCGAACACCGGCCCGCTGCCGTCGATGAACTTGGTGAGCGCCGGCATCTTCAGCACCGGCGCCAGCACGATCACCGCCACGCCCAGCGCGGCCACCGTCCCGATCTTCATGAACGTGCTCAGGTAGTCGCGCGGCGCGAGCAGCAGCCACACCGGCAGGATCGAGGCCAGCAGCCCGTAGCCCATGATCCACCACGCGAGCGAAGTGCTCTTCAGGGTCAACAGGCCCTCGAGCGAACTGCCGTGGAGAAACTGCCCGCCCCAGACCGACGCCAGCAGCGCGATCACGCCCAGCGTGGTCACGAGGGCCAGGCCGCGGCCGGTGTGCCCGATGGATTTCATGCCCAGCCCCATCGCCACGGCGATCGGCATCGTGGCCGCGATGGTGAACAAGCCCCACGGACTTTCCGCGAGCGCCTTGACCACCACGAGCGCCAGCACCGCGAGCAGGATGATCATGATCGCAATGATGCTCACGAGCGCCACCCCGCCCGCGAACGGCCCGACCTCCTCGCGCACCATCTGGCCAAGCGACTTGCCGCGCCGGCGCACCGAGCAAAACAGGATCACGCTGTCATGCACCGCGCCGCCGAGCGTCGCGCCGATGAGGATCCACAGCATGCCCGGCAGAAACCCGAACTGCGCCGCGAGCACCGGCCCGACCAGCGGCCCCGGCCCGGCAATCGCCGCGAAATGGTGGCCGAAGACGACCCACTTGTTCGTCTTCACGAAATCGCGCCCATCCTCGTGCACCGCGGCCGGCGTCGCCCGCAGTTCGTCGAGCGTGAGCACCTCCGCCATCAGCCACGCGGAATGGAACCGGTAGCCGATCGCGAACACGCAGAGCGCCGCGACGACCATCCACAGCGCGTTGACCGGCTCGCCGCGGGACCACGCCAGCGTCGCAATCGACGCGGCACCGAGACCGGATACGGCGCTCCAGCCAAGGACGCGCCAGACGTTCTTGGCAGACGGCGGGACGGAGGCAACGGCAGTGCTCATGGGAAACAGGGGGTGCCGCGAAGTTGGCCAGCCCGGGCCGCCAGCGCAAGTGCCCTCGGACTCGAAAAATCCCACCCTTTGCCCGGGATTCGCACCGTGCGGATTCGCGCGTGCCAGTCCAGAACCGACGAGGCGTCTTCCGCCGCGGGCCTCAGGACGATGCGCCGTCCTCAACCCGATCGTCGGCGCGCGCCGGATGCTCCAGGGCGCGACGCCACCAGGTGGCCAGCTTGTCCGGCGGGCGGCGCCAGACCTCACGGTGAAGCCAGTCGACGGATTCCGCATCCGAGAGCAGTGCGAGCTTCTCTTTCCGGGACAGGGCGTCGGGGCCGTCCCGCAACAGCTTCTCCCGATAAATCTCGAAGGGCTGCCGCACCTCCTCCGCCCGGTTCGCCCGGTCGCGCAACAGGCAAAGATGAATCGCGTTGACGAACGGATCGAACACCGCGCGCGCGAGTCCGGGATCGGTTTTCAGGCCCCGCCAGCCGGGGCCGGCGGCGTCGGTGCGGGCCAGCGCCTCCTCGAGCTCGGTGAGTTCCCGTGGCGGCGCAAGCTCCTCCGGTGAGCAAAACAGTCCGCGCGACCGGGCCCGTTGTCCGAGCCGGATGGAGCCGCCAAGCCGCGAAAGCGGAACGGAAAAAACCAGCCCGCCGAGCACCGGGCTCATCCAGCCCAACAACGACGGCGACAACCGCGCGAGGACGGCCACCCAGCCGAGCCCGAGCAGCGTGTGGCCCCCATGCGCGCGCCAGGCCTCTTTCCACCCGAGTCCGCCGTCGAGCGACCGGCGCTGCGCCAGCCAGCGGGTGCCGCGGCCCAAAAGGAGGCCGACGACAAACTTGGCGTGGAACATCATGAGCACCGGCGCGAGCAGGCCGGTGAACACGCTTTCGAGCGCGATGCTGGCAAACACGCGCCCGGCTCCCCCGAGGCGCGCGAAGCCCCCGCGCTGCAGCATCCGGTCGGCCACGGCGAGAAGCTTCGGCCCGAAAACCAGGCTTACCGTGAAGACGAACAGCGCGGCCGACTCGAGCGTGGGGCTGATCCCCAGCGTCGTGCCGATTCCAGGATCGGGCACCCAGGTCAGCCCGGTGCGATTGAAGCCGACCGTGAGCAGCAGGCTCAACAGCAGGAACAGCAGCCAGAGCACGGAAACACAGTAGCTGTAGATCCCGAGGAAAAGATGCACGCGGCTCATCGGGCGCAGGCCGCGGGCGAACAGCAGCCACGTGTGCTGGAGGTTGCCCTGGCACCAGCGGCGGTCGCGCCGGGCCGCATCGATCAGGGTCGGCGGCGCCTCCTCGTAACTGCCGCCGACGTCGGGCAGCAGCCACACCGCCCAACCCGCGCGCCGCAGCAACGCGGCTTCGACAAAGTCATGGCTCAGGATCCGGCCGCCCAGCGGTTCGCGCCCGGGCAGCGCCGGCAGCGAACAATGCCTCATGAAGGGCGCGATCCGGATGATGGCGTTGTGCCCCCAGTAGTTGCCTTCGCCCTGCTGCCAGTAGTTCAGGCCCGAGAGAAACACCGGCCCGTAAAGGCTCATGCCGAATTGCAGCACGCGCGCGAAGAGCGTTTCCGCCCGGAAGAGAAACGGCGCACTCTGGATGATGCCGACCCGGCGATTGCGCTCCATCAGGCGCACCATCTGCACCACCGTCCCGCCCGCGATCAGGCTGTCGGCATCGAGCACGACCATATACCGGTAGCGCCGGCCCCAGCGGCGGCAAAAATCCGCCACGTTGCCCGCCTTCTTGTTCACCCGCGCGCGACGCCGGCGGTAGAAGAGCCGGCCACTCGCATCCAGTTCCCGGCACAACTCCGCCCAGCCGAGTTCCTCGTCGATCCAGCAATCCGGCTCGTCCGAATCGCTGAGCAGAAAAAAATCGAAATGCTCGAGCTGGCCGGTGCGCTCGAGCGACCGGTAGACGGCCCGCAGCCCGGCGCACACCCGCCGCGCGTCCTCGTTGCAGACGGGCATGATGACCGCCGTCCGCGCCAGCGGCACCGCCGCCGCTTCCTCCGGCGGCAGACTGCGGGTGAGCAAACCGGCGTCGCCTCCCCGGCGGCGCGCGAGAAACCCGAAAAACGCCAGGCCCGCGCCGAGCGCGGCGATCGACACCAGCATGGTGTAAAGCAGCAGCACCACGCCGTTCCATCCGCGCATCGGCATGCCCCAGACGAGATCCGCCATCACCAGCGCCGCCGCGACCGTCGTCACGACGATGAAGGCGAGCACCGCCATCTTCCGCCCGGCGGCGCACACGCCGGCGGTCCAAGGTCCCGGAGGCGAGATCATGGCGGACAGCGGTGTTGTCTCCTCGTCAGGGGTGGACCAGGAAGAAGGCCGTGCCGATCAGGGAGACCGACAATAGACCGATCGTCACGCCGCGCAACGCCGGCCACCGGGTGAAGAGCTGCCACGCGCCGCGGGCCAGGCTCGAGACCAGGCCGAGGTCCAGCGAGCGCGGCACCATGCTGGCCGGCTCCAAGCCGGGCGCGGCCTCGAGCCGCGCCGCGCGAACCTCTTCCACCCATTCCGGCAGCGGCTCGCCGGGTTCCGTCCACGGTTCCGCGCCCGCTCCGGGAGCACCCGCGAGAAAGATCGCCGCGCGGCCGCGCGCAAAGCGACGCCGCGGCGTCTCCCCGGTGGGCCCGATCAGTCGGTCGACCCATCCGCGCAAGTGCCGTTCCGTTTCCTCCGCCGCCAGTTCGACCGGCGCACGCTCCGGCTCCTCCGCCTGCCGGGCGGCCGCCCGGCCGAGGATTTCCCCCCGGAGCCGCTCGAGGAGGGCGCGATTCTCCACGCGGTAGGCGAGCAGGTGGTTTTCCACCCGCTCGGCAGCCTCGTGCCAGATTCCGGGATCAAGCGTGAGCATGTTCATGGCTGCCATTCATCGACCCAGGTTTCCGTAATCGGTTTCCCATCGAGTGCGAGTCGGGTTCGGATCTCGACCGGGGCCGACACTTCCGGGGCGTCCAGCAGCACGACCGTGCGCCAGCTGCCGTTGGCGTGATTGCGAAATGCCCGCTTTTCCAGCACGGCGACATGGGGCGGCACCGTCACGTCGACGGCGACGGGGGCGTCCTCCGCCAGCGCCGCGAGTCCGGCGGATTCGAAATCGACGACAAACTTGGTGCGCTTCGGCCGCCCGGCCTCCACGGTCTGGCGCGTGGAGTCCACCCACCCCGGAGGCCCGCCAAAAACCGGCGCGTTGGTCCAGTGCAACCGGTAGGAGAAATCGAGCGACTGGCCGGGCTCCGGTGAAACCAGCGGCGACCAGTAGGCCACCACGTTGTCGGCGTATTCGTTGTTCGTCGGCAGTTCCACGAGCCGCACCCGGCCCTCGGGCCACGGGCCGAGCGGCTCGACCCACACGCTGGGCCGGCGTTCGTAGCGGGCCTCGGCGTCCTCGTAACTCCCGTAATCCCGGTCGCGCTGCATGAGGCCGAAGCCGCCCGTGACCGTCGCCGGAAAATCCGTCCACCGCACCGCCCGCGGGTTGGACAGCGGCCGCCACAAGCGGGTGTCACCGTCCGGTGCGACGAGCAATCCATCGGAATCGTGCACTTCGCCGCGAAAATCGCCGAAGCGGGTGGCGCTGTTTTCGCCGAACCAGAACATGCTCGTGAGCGGGGCGAGGCCGAGGTTGGCCACGCGCTTCCGGAAGAAGCACGTCGCGTGCACGTCGACCACCGTCTCGGTGCCGGGCGTAATCGTGAACGTGTAGGCGCCGGTGACGCTCGGGCCGTCCAGCAAGCCATGAAACGTGAGACTGCGGTCACCCGCCGCGGGCTTGCCGAGCCAGAATTCGACAAACTCCGGAAACTCCTCCCCGCCGGGACCGCCGGAATCGATCGCGATCCCGCGGGCCGACATCCCGTAGCGCTGGTCCGCCGCGAGCGCGCGAAAATAGTTCGTGCCGAGGAAGGAAACGATTTCATCCCAGCGGCCGCCGGGTTTCCACGGACGCAGCACGCGGAAGCCGGCATATTCCAGCGATCCGGGCAGCCGGCCCGGCACCTTCAGATCCTGATAGTCGTAATACGTCCGCACGAACGGAATCCGCTGTTCATAGTCGTGCGTGAATTCGTGCAGGATGACCGGCGTCTGTTGCAGACCGCCCGGATGAAAGAATTCCACCCGGAAGGGCAGCCCGTCCTTTCGCCACAGCGAATCCTCCGGTTTGAACCGGATGCGCTGGTAGTCGTCGTAACTCAGGTCGCGCAGGAACGGCGGCCACTCGACACGCCGCGCCTTGTAGGTTTCGCCCGCGAGCTTTTCCGCCGCGGCCTGGACATAGGCATGGTTGATTTCCCGGCGTTCGACTTCCGCGCCGGCGGACGCCAGCGCCATGGTCAGGAGCAACAGCAAAAGGACCTTCATTCGGGCCGCGACTGACAGGGCGCAGCGTGGGTGGTGCCGCCGGGTCGGGGCCGAATGAAGTGGGGCGCAAATTCCGCATGGAACCGGCGCGCCGGATGAACTCCGCTCCCGCCATCCCTCCGCCAGGCTCGCGCCGGCACCTGGCACTCCCAGTCATGCCCTGCGTCCGCCCGCGCGGCTGCCGGGCAGTGCACGCTCGATCGCAGCTTCGCGCACGGACGCCGGGGAAACGCGGCCCATCCTCGAAATATTTCCCGCGGATAATCTGACGCTCCGAAGAAATCCCCGGCACCATTTCGCCGGGCCGTGGTCAGTCGCCGCCGCTCGGGGGATTCCGTTCATGACGGGCACCCGGCACGGAGGCGCGGCGCGAGCCGCGGTTCCGGTTCATTTCCTCAGCGCCGTGCGGCCAGCCGCGGCATTTCCGTCCGATCAAAACCCGCTGACCATGAAAATTCATCTGTTTCCCGCGCTCGCCGCGGTCTTCGTCGCCACCGCCCTGCCCGTCCTGGCGCAAACCTCCGGCACCATCGAGGGCCGCGTGCTCAACGCCACTAATGGCGAGTATCTCAACAACGCCCGCGTCACCGTCGAGGGCACCGCGCTGGCCGCGTTCACGAACTCCTCCGGCGACTACCGCCTCTACGGCGTCCCCGCCGGCAGCGCCCGGCTCCACGTGTTCTACACGGGCCTCGCGCCGCAGGAGGTGACCATCAATGTCACGTCCGGCCGGACCGCCACGCATGACTTCAACCTCGGCGCGGCCAACGCCGGCCCGTCCGCGCCGCCCGGAAACGAAACGGTCGTGCTCGACCAGATGGTCGTTTCCTCGCAACGGGACATCGACCAAAAATCGATCGCGATCAACGAGCAGCGGTTCGCCCCCAATCTCAAGACCGTCGTCTCATCCGACCAGTTCGGCGACGTCACCGAGGGCAATGTCGGCGAGTTTCTGAAGTATCTTCCCGGCGTGTCGCTCGAATACACCTCGCCCGACGCCCGCCAGATCATCCTGCGCGGCGTAAACCCGATCTATACCGCCGTGTATGTCGACGGCTTCCGGATGGCGAGCGCCGCCTCGTCGGGCAGCAACCGCTTCTTTGAGCTCGAGCAGGCGTCGATCAACAACGTGTCGCGCACGGAGGTCGAGTTCTCCCGCACGCCCGACATCCCCGCCGATGCGCTCGGCGGATCGGTCAATATGATCAGCAAAAGCGCGTTCGAGGCGTCCCACCGCCAGTTCAACTACCGCACCTACCTCAGCGCCAATGGCGATGAACTCGCGTGGGGCCGCACGCCCGGCCCCGCGAGCGAAGCCTCGCATCACATCAAGCCGGGCTTCGATTTCAGTTTCGTCGATCCCGTGAGCCGCCGCCTCGGCGTCGTGCTCAATTATTCCGACTCCAATATCTTTTATCCGCAGCACCGCTCGCAACCGACGTGGACGCCCGTGTCCAACGGCGCCGGCGGCACCGTCGACAATCCGTTCCTGCGCTCCTACCAGATGCAGGACGGCCCGAAGAACACCGAGCGCCAGTCCCTCGGCGCGACGATCGACTGGAAGCCGTCGGCGAACGACACGATCACTTTTTCGCCGCAGTGGAACTACTACAACGCCTTCTTCGGCAACCGGAACCTTAACTGGAACGTGCAAGGCACGTCCAACACGGCGCCGACCGCGTGGGACGGCCCGGTGTTCGTGCAGGGCGCGCCCGGCGCCGGCAGCGCGAGCTACGGCTCGTCCTTTCGTCGCAAGTATGGCTACACCTACCAGCTCGACGCGATCTACCGCCACGTCGGCCCGGTGTGGAGCTACGACGGCGGCCTCTCCTTCTCGCACGCGACCAATCACTATCACGACGCCCAGGACGGCCATTTTGAAAACGTGGGCTTGAGTCTGCCCAACCTCACCGTGCGCTTCGACGACATCGACCGCTACGACGGCGTGCGCCCCGGCACCATCACAACGACCAACGCCGCCGGCACGCCCGTGGACACCTTCGCGAACCTCGGCGCCTTCACCCTCCACAGCGCGACCTTCAACCAGGCGGACTCCGCGGACGTGTTCAAGACCGCCAAGGTGAACGCCAAGCGCGACGTCGACCTCTCGTTTCCCGCCACGATCAAGACCGGCCTCATGGTGCAGGAACAGACGCGCGACATCCGCAAGCCCAACGGCTCCTATACCTTCGTCGGCCCCGATGGCCTGCCCAACACGGCCGACGACCTCGCCTCGAACTACCAGATCGTCGATTCGAGTTATTCGCGCGAGTCCGCCCCTTACGGCCTGCCGCAGGTCCAGTGGCCCAGTCCCTACGCCGTCTATTCGCTCTTCCGGGAGCATCCGGATTATTTTCAACTCAACCAGGTCGGGCTGCTCCAGAATTCGATGCGGAACTCGCAGTTCATCGACGAACGCATCAGCGCCGCCTATGTCCTCGTCGACACGCGCCTGCTCAACAACCGCCTGCGCATGGTCTATGGCTTCCGCGCGGAGCGCACGGACGACGACGTGCGCGGTTTCCTGCAGGACGTGAACGCGATTTTCCAACGCGATGCCGGCGGCAATTTCCTCCTCGACGCGGCCGGCCATCGCGTCCCGATCACCGCGCCGAACGGCCTGCCGATCACCGATCCGTCCAACGCGCTTCTCCTGAACCAAACCGAATTCCGCGACCGCGGCCTCCGGGCGAAAAACCACTACGCCGGCGGTTTTCCGAGCCTCAACCTCACCTACAGCATCTCGGACAACTTCATCGCCCGCGCCGCCTACTCCCGGGCGACCGGCCGGCCCGATTTCGGCAACATCGTCCCGGGCACGGCGCTGCCCGATCCCTCCAGCGCCAATCCCTACGCGATCACCGTCAACAATCCCGCGCTCGCTCCGGAATTCGACGACAACTACGACCTCGACCTCGATTACTATTTTGGCCGCGTCGGCCTCCTGAGCGTCGGCCTCTTCCGCAAGGATTTCCGCAACTTCTTCGGCACCTCCACCATCCCCGCCACCGCCGAGCTCCTGGGCTCCCTCGGCGTTCCCGACGCCGATTTTTACCTCCAGAACGACGCCACGGTCACCACCCACTTCAATGTCGGCAAGGCGCGCGTCACCGGCGTGCAGCTCGACTACAAGCAGGCGCTGACGTTTCTGCCGGTGCCGGGCTTTTCGGTGTTCACCAGCGGCTATGCCGTGCACCTGCAGGGTTCGCCGCTCGCCGACTTCACGAACTTCATCTCCAAGGCCTTCAACGCCGGCGTGAGCTACGACCGCCGCCAATTCGGCGTCAAACTGAACTTCAACTACCGCGGCACGCAGCGCTATGGCTCCACGACCTACACCGATTCCGCCGGCACGAAGGTCGTCTCCTACGAATACTACAAGCCGCGCCCGCAGCTCGACCTCAACTTCGACTACCGCTTCACGCCGCACCTCGGGCTGTTCGTCGCGGCCCGGAATATCACCAACGTCGTGCAGGACGACCAGCGCTACGCGCCCGCGATGCCGGGCTTCACGCACCTCTACCGGCGCGAGGAATTCGGCACGCAATACACCGCCGGCTTCAAGGGAGAATTCTAGGCGGCCGCCCGGCCGGTTCAGGCACAGTCCTCGAGCCACGCCGCCACGAGCCCGAGTTCCGCGCGGTCGACGATCGCCGCGCCGACCAGGGCCTCGTAGCAGCGGAAAATATTGTCGCGCAGCTGCCCCGGGCCGCGCTGCAGCGGGCACGCCTCGAGAATCTTGCGAATCTCCTCGTTGCGCTGATAGCCCACGGTCTCGTCGCCGAAATCGTGCATCAGGTCGTGGTCGTTGCGCGCCTGGTGCACGTCGGCATGGTGAAACTCCAGCTCGTAGCCGAGCTCCCACAGGCAGCGCTGCGCCACGAAGCTCCGCCAGATGTCGGTCATCCGGAACGAGCAATGGCTCGGCAGATAGAGCAGCGGAAACGCCTCCCGCCACCACCACGTGTTCTGGCTGTTGAACGGGCACCACACGCCGCGCGGCAGGAAGAGGTTCGGCACGTCGTCGAACGTCACCTCGTGGTCGAGCACGAGCCGCCAGACCGCGTCCACGTCGGGCGAGCCGTTGGCCAGTCCCTGCTGGATCGGCGCCGATTGCCGCGTCGTCGCCGTTTCGATGGCGAAATCGTGCGCGAAATGCCGCCGCGCCTGCGGCAGCGGCAGGCCGCGCGGCCAGATCTGCTCGGCGGTGAACGCCTCGTAGACGTTCGCCCAGCGGTTGCCGTTCAGCGCCTCGACGCGCCGGGCGTCGACCTCGCGCTCCCGCACGCCCCAGCCGGCGATCGGGGCGTTGTCGTCGTCGGTCTCGTAGAGCCGGCGGCAGCCGCGCGCCATCGCGAGCAGGTAGCCGAGGTTCTTGCGGGCGTAATGCTTTTCCGGGAGCAATCGCGCCAGCCGGAACGGAAGTTTTTTCTGCTCGTCGAGCGACAGCAGCTCGGCGGGTTGCAGCGGGAATTCCGCCGGACCCTTGCGGTCCCCGACCACGATCCAGCGCAGTTCGTTCGCCCGCGCGTGCCGCGCCAGGGTTTGCATGCACGCCGTCGGCGGCTGGATCGTCGTCACGACGATGTAGGTGTCATCAGGGTGTTTCATGGTGGCGGGCGAGTTGCAGGAGAATGCGGAAGGATTCGCCCACGGCGCTCCGGCCGACGGTCGCCCGGTCGTTCACATACACGAACGGGATCTCTTTCCATCGGAAGCGGTGCATCATGTGGCGGATTTCGGTCTGGAAGAAATTCGCCCGGCTGCGCACGCCGCGCTCGAGGAGCCAGGCCATCGCCGGCCGGTTGAAGCACTCGTAGCCGCTCGTCATGTCGGTCATCCGGCTGGCGAGCAGCGCGCGCGACAGGACGGTGCCACCGTAGCTCAGCGCGCGCCGCGTCCACGGGCTGCGATGCGCCCCGCCCGCCATGAAGCGGCTGCCGCCGGCGTAATCGTAGCCCGCTTCCATCGCGGCGATGAACTCGGGGATTTTTTCCGGCGGATGGCTGAACCCCGCGTCCATCTCCAGGATCCAGCGGCAGCCCGCGGCGTAGGCGGCGCGGTAGCCCGCGAAATACGCATCGACCACGCAGCGGTTTTGCGGCGCCCACACGCAGATCACCCGCGGATCGGCGTCCGCCCGCGCCTCGACGATCCCGCGGGTCCCATCCTTCGAAACATTGTCGAGCACGCCATACCACCGGTCCTCGGGCTGCAGGTGCGCCAGCACCGCGTCGAGCAACGCGCCGATGCACTCCCGCTCGTTGCCGAGCGGCGTCACCACGCCGAGACGGGTGCCCATGGATTTCATCGCGCCGAAATCTCCCTCCGGTTTTCGCGCCCGGCCTCCGGATCGTCCGGTGCCCGGGTCCGCCGCATCAGTGTCACATCCTCGACTTGCACCGTCGCGTCGCGCGGCGCCTGCACCCCGAACTCGATGCCCGCGTCCTGATCCGGCGGAATGACAAAACTCAGCTCGCGCGTGGTGCGCCGGACCCCGCCCGGCGCCCCGGAAAGTTTGGCCACGGCGTGACCGAGGACGACGCGCCCCTGGTGCGTCACGACATCGCACGTCACGTCCGCATCTGCGCCGGCCGCGAGCATGAAGCTGACCTTCCACGTTTCACCCACGCGAAAATACCAGTGGGCCGGACCGGCGCAGAGGAACCGCATTCCCGGCTCCGGTTTTCGGAACGGCTCCGTCGTGGCCGGCGGAGGAACACGGAGAAATGACACGATCGAACCGGCGCGCGGGCTCACCAAGTCCAACCCCGGCCAGTCGAGCGGCTCTGCTGAAAGCACCAGCAGGTTCGAGTCCTGCACGGCGTAGTGTAGCGGCAGGTCTCGCGTCACATCCCACTCGAACCGCGTCGAGGGACCGTTGGCGTAGAACGCGCTGAGGGAAACTTTCGCCGGCGCCTGCCCGAACAAATTCGCCGCGCGGAAATCGCCCGGCGCCAGTGCCGCGACCGCCGCGTCGATCCCGACCGGCTGCCCCGCGGTCGCCGCCCGGGCCAGCCGGGTGGCCGTGTAGTGCAGCGTCGTTTCCACCCCGGGCACGGGCAACCTCGTCATCATTCCCGCGAACGAGCGCCAGCCATCGTCGGGGACGAAGCCCGCCACCGACACGAACAATGCCGTCGCGACCCACACGACACGCGAGCGGTTGCCGGACTCCGCACCGCTGCGGCCGAAAACCAATTGCCCGACGAGCGGCCAAAGCAGGGCCAGGCCGAGCGGAAAGGAATAATACAGCCCCAGCGTGCCCGCCGCCCGCGAACGCGCCAGCGAGTTCACGACCATCCACGGCACGAAAGCCAGGTAGCCGATCAGCACCCACCAGCAGCGGTTGACGGCGCCCCACGCCAGGTAAACGAGCAGCGGCATCCAGATGAACCCGCGCGCCTTCGCATCGGTCCGGAAACGTTCGGCGAATTCATCCCAGTTCCAGTGCGCCAGGGGCGGGTCGCCGAGATACACCCGCGCAAAGGCGTCGTCGCCCGGGAAAAAAATCTTCATCGCGACGATCGCCGCGCAGCTCCACGCGAAACCCGCCGCCGCGAAGCCGAGCCAGGTCTTCATCTCCCCGTCCCACTGCCCGCGGACGATCCTCGCGGCCAGCGTCGTCAGGACGAGCACCCCGCACAGATGAAAGCCCATGTCCTCCCGCAAAAACAGCGCCAGCGCGAACGGCACGACCGCCAGCCGCGTGCGGCGGAGAAAGAGCGTGCCCAGGAAGCCGAGCGCCAGGACGACAAACCAGCTTTCGAAATGCGGATAAATCATGCACGCGAGCTCGACCCCGCTGAACGGTGCCAGCACCACGATCGCGGCGGCGGCCACGCCCGGCCATCCCGTCGCCCCCGGCGCGAACCGCCGGACGGCGAACCAGGTCAGCGCCGCGAGCAGCGCGTGCTCGAAGGCCATCGCGCACCCGAGCCAGACCTGCGGGCCCACGGGAACCAGGTAGCTCGGCCAGGAAAGCATCCACAAGGCCGGCGAAAAATGCGTGGAGTAAAAATATTGCCCGATCGTGGCAAACGCGACTGCGGGCGGGTTCGCCAGCAACGGCGTGCTGTGATGGATGAGATACGCATACCATGCCGCGTCGAAGAGCACCGGGATGCCGCGATAGAACTGGTTCCACACCAGGTCGAAATTCGCGGCCGCCGCGAGGCTCACCGCGACCAGCAGCACGAATCCGCGCGTGGTCTCCCGCCCCCGGGTTTGCGTCGTCGCAAGCTCGAATCCGCTGACAAGCACTTCCGGACTGGTTCCAACGTTCGGCATGAGATTTTCCCTGAGGGTCGCGCTGGAACATTTTCGCCGCGATCCGGTGCGCCCCTGCACGACGCGCACCGGCGCGACGAGCCCGCCGACCGACCGCCGACGGCGGGGGCGGTTCCCCCGCGCAAGGCCGTGTCGCTCGCGTCCGTCGGCCAATCCCGGCCCAGGCGGCCGATCGGCATCGTTTGCAGGCGAAAATCGCGCCCGCCCTCGAAGATTGCCACGCTCCGCCTCCTCGCCAACTCTCCGGCCTCCGGCGGCCCGGCCTCCGTTCATGCAACTTCGCAACCAGCACGTTCTCATCACCGGCGGCTCCAGTGGCATCGGCCTTGCCCTCGCCCGGCAGGCCGCAGCGCAGGGCGCGCGCGTCTCCCTGGTGGCGCGCGATCCGGCCCGGCTTGCCGCGGCGCGGGATGAAATCCAACGACTGTCGCCCGCAGCGGCGCCCGTCTGCACCGCGACGGCCGACGTCGCCCGCCAGTCCGCCGCTCTCGCCGCACTGGCCGCCGCCGAAAAAATCCACGGGCCCGTCGACGTGCTCATCGCCTCGGCCGGCATCGCCCGCCCCGGCTATTTCACGGAACTGCCCACGGAGGTTTTCGAGCGCACGATGGCCGTGAATTATTTCGGCACGCTCTATCTGGTGCAGGCGGTGGTCCCCGGCATGAAAGCGCGCGGCCGCGGCGCCGTTGTTTTGATTTCCTCGGGCGCGGGGCTCGTGGGACTGTTCGGCTACACGGCCTACGCGCCGGCCAAGTTCGCGTTGCGCGGACTGGCGGAATCGCTCCGCGCCGAGCTCAAGTCCACCGGCGTCCGCGTCACCGTTGTCTATCCGCCGGACACCGACACGCCGCAGCTCGCGGAGGAAAACCGCACGAAACCGATCGAGACCAGGGCGCTGACCGCCGCCGGCGGTTTGTGGTCGGCCGACGACGTCGCGCGCGTGACGCTCGACGGGCTGGCCCGGGGAAAATTCTCCGTCACCCCCGGCCTCCCGCTGACCGCGCTCGCGTGGTGGCACAGCCTGCTCGCGCCGCTCCTGCGCTGGCATTTCGACCGCGTCGCCGCCCGCGCCCGGCGCGACGCCTCGCCGGTGTAATTTCTTCGTTCCTCTTTTAAACTCATCCGCCTTCCGAACACGCGGCGGCGTCAGACCTGCTTCGATTCGCTGGCGCTTCTGCGTTTCCATGCGGTTTAGCCGCGCCGACTGCTTTCCCATGAACTTCCCACGCCTCTCGTCGTTTTCTTTCGATCGCATCAGCCGATACCTCGGCCTCTGCCTGGCGGTGGCCTGCGTTGCGCCGCCCGGTCGGGCCGACACGACGGAGGCGGAACTCCGCACGCTCCGCGAGGAAAACGCCGCCCTGCGCCAGCGGGTCGCCGAACTCGAGGCCCTCGTCGCCGCCACCTCCAGGGCTAAGCCCGCGGTCATTGCACCGCCCGCCACCGCGACGGTCGCACCCGCGGCTGCCGCGACACCGTCCGACGCGGCGGTCCAGGTGCTGTCGCCGTTCGAGGTGAAGACGGACAACGACCTCGGTTACCTGAAGACGAACTCGGCGACGGCGACCCGGATCGACATGGAAGTGCAGAAGATCCCGTTGAACATCTCCGTCCTGAGCGAGGATTTCATCGCGGACACCGGCATGCGCGAGATCCAGGACGTGCTCCGCTACATGGGATCGGCCGCCGGCGACACGCGGCTCGGCGTGAAGCCGCCCGGCAACAGCGCCACGCCGTCCGGCACGTTCACCCTGCGCGGTTTTCCGGTCAGCGCCCGGCTGCGCGACGGGCTCAATCGTTTTTCGTATTACAACCTGGACACCGTGGATCGCGTCGAGGTGATCAAGGGTCCCGCCGCGGTCTTTTTCGGCCAGGGATTTCCGGGCGGCGTGATCAACTACGTGACCAAGCAGCCGGAGTTCGTGCGGCGGCCGACGACGATCAGCTACAGCTACGGCGGGAACGCGCAGCGCATGGGCGGCGAGCGCGTGACGCTGGACCACAACGCCGTGTTGTCCCCGCGCGCGGCGTTCCGCTTGGTCGGCGCGTGGGACGACGACATCGGCAGCCAGCGCTTCGAGTTCAAAAAATCCTTCACCGCGGCGCCCAGCCTGACGCTCATTCCCTTCGAGAGCGGCAAGGTCCGGCTCAAGGCCGGTTTCGAATACGTCAGGGAGCGCCAGAACAGCGATGGCCAGGGGTGGATCTACCCCGACCAGTGGTTCGCCGATTACAAGAATCCTTCCGCCGCGCTCATCGCCGCCGCGGGCGTCGCCGACGCCAACGCCTACCGGGCCCGCATCTTCAACAACGTCAGCCAGTGGATCGCCGATGTGCGCCAAGTGGCCCAGGGCAACACCCTCCCCGCCAACTTCGACGCCAACAACAACTACGTGCCGCCCGCGGCCCTCTGGACGTCGATCAAGCGCGGCGCCAAATACAACCAACTCGACGGCACGCGCGTCTACGACAGCAAGTTCAACAATCGCGGCGTCGGCTCCTACGACGACAACGTCGACAGCACCCTCACCCTCACGGCCGAGGTCGACCCCGCTCCCTGGTTCAGCGGCCGCTATTCGCTGACGAAGAACAATTCCACCTACGACAACCTGACCTCGCAGGCCGTCCCCTACGCGGACGGCGACCGGTTCAATTTCAGCGGCCTCGGCTACCGCGAAGACCAGCGCGACGCCGTGACCCACCAATACGACTTCGTCCTCCGGAAGGAATCCCACGGCGTGCAACACAAGATCATGCTCGGCGGGATCTACGATCACACCCTGTTCACCTACTACGGGGCCAGCGGTTTTCTCTTCACGAATATTCCGGGCGTCGCGCTGCCGTCCTCGGGGATTCCCGCCAGCATCGTTTCCACCAGCGCGGACCCGCTCTTTCCTCCGGTCACGTCGGTCATCGTCAACAACGGCACTGCCGCCGGCGGACAGACCGCGCTGCAACAGCTCTACGGTCGCGACGGCCGCCCGCTGAACCCCGCCGAGGTTTTCCAGCAATACGATCCCGCGATTCACCCGGTGCCCGACATCCGCCGGGTCACGCCGATCGATCGCGGTCTCGTCGACCGCTACAACCCGAAGCGGGAGGAATACTATCTCAACTATCTCGCGACGCTGCTGGATGATCGGCTCAACCTCTTTGCCGGCTATCGTATCGTGAACGAATACGACGGCGACCAGCGCGTTTCCGCGAATCCGCCCTGGTATAACGGCTTCGAGAACATGAGCTCCGTGCTCAGCCCGGCGCAGCAGATCGCCAACGGCATCAGCACCGCCCCCGGCAGCTACTACCTCGGCACCTACCTGCCAAAAAAGGGCAACTCGTCGATGTTCGGCGTCTCCTACGCGCTGACGAAGGGCGTCACGCTCTACTCCTCCTACAGCCAGACCTACCTGCCGAACACCGGCTACCTCGGGCTCACCGACGAAAACATGGTCCGGATCAAGGCCATCTCGCTCGGCCTCGATCCCGATGCCGAGATCGCCCGCATCCGGGCCGGCGGCAGCAACACTCCGCTCAAGAACGAGGAAGGCCAGAACTACGAGTTCGGCGCCAAGACCTCGCTGTGGGGCAACCAACTCGTCGGCACGTTTTCCGTTTTCCGGCTGCTCCGCACCAACGAAAAGCTCGACGACACCCAGCGCCAGATCGACGAGCCGCTCAACTACTCCGCGCCCGACAAGGGCGGCGTCTTCAGCACCGCCAATGGCGGCGTGCGCTGGTATTCGAATTCGTCCACCCGCGAGGTCGAGGGTTCCGAGGCCGAGATCATCTGGACGCCGCGGCGCAACTGGCAGTTGCTCGCCAACGGCTCATGGCTGTGGACGGCAAAGACCATCGCCGATCCCCGCTTCTTCGATCCGGCCCATCCGCCGGCCGGTGCGACGGTCGCGCAGATCCAGTCCAACAGCATGAACTACTACTTCACCTATGCGTTCCGGCTGCCGAACGTCCCCGAATACCGCCTCAACCTGTTCAACAAATATACGTTCAACGAAGGCATCCTCCGCGGGCTCTCGTTCACGCTCGGCGCGCGCTACGCCTCGGTGATGAACATCGCCAACGACATCAACACCGACTCCCGGCACGGCGGCGTGACGGCCGGCAACTATGTCGTGTTCGATGGGGGCGCGAGCTTCCCGTGGCAGCTCAGTGGCTTTCCCATCAGCACCAGCCTGCAAATCTCCAATCTCACGAACCAGGACTACAACGAAGGCAGCGGCGGCCTCAGCGGCGGCGGTTTCATGACCTCGCCCCCGCGCACCTGGCGCCTGACCAACGCGCTCAAGTTCTGAATCCGGCGACCGTCCGAACGCGCCACCCGCTACTCAAACACGCTGCAATTTTCCCCGTGGCGCACGCCCCGCTATCGCCCTCCCTCCGCCGGCTGGCCGGCTGCGAGCGGATTGCGCAGCGGCGCCAGGGCGAGCCGAAAACCGACGTTGCCATAGCCGACCGAGGGAGCGCCCCAGCTGCGATAGGCGGAGCGGCAGGTTCCCGCCGAGCCGTTGAAAGCCCCGCCGCGCCTGACGCGGAACTGTTCCAACGTGCCGCCGGTGGGATCGGTCACCCGGCCGCCCGGGTAGCCGGCATACCAATCCGCACACCACTCCTGCACATTCCCGTGCATGTCGTAAAATCCCCAGGCGTTCGGCTGCTTCTGCGCAACGGGGTGGGTCTCGTCGTTGCTGTTGGCTTCATACCACGCCATCGCCGTGACCTCGCCGGCAAAACTGCCCGTCGTCCCGGCGCGGCACGCGTATTCCCATTGGGCCTCGGTCGGCAGCGCATATTCGCAGCCCGCGGGCAGGCGGCCGGCGAGGCGCTCGCTTTCGTTGAGATTGCGGCAGAAAACTGTCATCAGATCCAAATCGACGTTTTCCACGGGACGATCCGATCCCTTGAAGAGACTGGGAGCGGGAACCGTTGGCACCACCGCCTGCCACTGCGCCTGCGTGATTTCGGTCTGGCCGAGCCAATAGCCACGCGTGAGCGTTACCACGGTATCGTCGCCCGCGCCGTGCGTGCTGCTCATCACAAACGTGCCGGGCGCAACCCAGATCATCGCGATCGCGGGACCGGCCACCGTGAAATTCCTGCCGGACTGCGGACGGCCGCCAATACTTTCCGCCGGCCCGGCGCGCGGCCCGCCGTCGCCCGCGCCCAGCGCGGAATTTACCGCGAGCCAGGCCAGAATCGTGAGCACGGGGCGGGTCACGGATTCGGTTTGGTCGGTTATCGCGCGCGGCGCAACGGGGATGTGGCGCGACCCGCGGACACCCGCGGCCTCGTCGCGATCCCCATGGAAAAAAATCGCCCGGCGGGGAAAAAACTGCGCACCATCCTCCATCACGATGCGGCGGCCCCCAACCGGATTTCTTTCAGCCGCATCCTGTCGTTGGGCGATGGGCCTCTTCGTGGTGCTCGCCGCGATCGCGGGCCGGCCCGCGTCGGCCGCCCCGAATGAACTCGGCCATCCGGTCCTGCGCGATTTTCCGCCGGGCAGGAGTAAAATCGGGCCCCTCTGCCAGGATGCGACCCAGGACCCGGCCGGGTTCATCTACATCGCCAACGGCCCGCTGGTTCGTTTTTACGATGGCGCGAACTGGCCGGTCATCCCGCTTCCGACCGAATCCGCGGGGGCGAGAAAATTTGCCGTCACCGCCGACGGCACGATCTACCTGGGTGGCGCCAGTGTGATCGGATATCTCCGCGGCGCGGGGCCCGATTGCAAATTCGTTTCGCTCGCCGACCGCCTGCCGCCCACCGCGACCGGCTACGACGATATTTTCGATGTGCTGGCGGTGGGCCACGCGGTCTATTTTGCCGACGAGGAAAAAATCCTGATCTGGCGCGACGGACATTTCACCGTGGTGCCGTGCCGCACGCCCGCTTATTCCCACGGGTCGCGGCTGCACCGGGTCGGCGATGCCGTTTATGTCACCGCGCCTGATCGTCCGCTGTGCCGGCTGGCGAACGACCGGCTCGAAGCGGTCAGCGACGATCCGATTTTCCGGCAAACCCGGATCATCTTCATCGAGGCCGGTCCCGCGGGCGACCTGGTGCTCCTGACGGCCGACCGGGGATTCTTCCAACTCGGCGCGGACGGCGTGCGCCCCTTGGCGCTCGAGGCCAACCGCTGGCTGGCGGGCAAAACGATCCTCTGCGCCCGGCGTTTGGGCGACGGCTCGTCCGTCGTGGCGTTCACTTCGCCCAGCGGCGACGGCGGCATGCGCTTCGATGCCGCCGGCCGTTATCTGGGCCCGATCGACCAGTCGGTCGGACTTTACGTCAACACGCTCCGCAGTTTTTTCTGTGACCGCGAGGGCGGCCTCTGGATCGCGAGCGAGACCGGCATGTTCCGGCTGGAGTGGCCTTCGCCCGTGACCGTCTTCGACATCGTCAACGGGCTGGGCCAGGGCGCCGTGGCCGACGTGGCGCGGCACGAAGGCGCGCTCTACGCCGCGACGGCCGAGGGCGTCTATCGACTCACCGCCAGCGACGATCGCGATGGGCGCTGCGCGCATTTCGAACGCGTGCTCAATTATCCGGCGTCCGCGCTGCTGTCGCATCCCGGCGGGCTGCTGGCCCTGGGTTACACGGATGTTTTTGCCCAAACCGCCGCGGGCTTCGCGCCGGTCGCGAAGCTGCCCCCGGGCGGCGCGAGCTTGCAACGTTCACCGCACGATCCGGACCGCGTTCTGATCGGCACGGGGCACGGCCTCCAATCGATCCGCCACACGGCCGCGGGCTGGCGGGATGAGGGCCCGGTGCGCGACGCCGCCGAATTTTTCCCGGAAAAACCGGCGGCGCCGGACGGCGCGCGGATTCCGCTGCCGCCGTGGGTGAACGACAGCGCCGGTGCGATCGCGCGGATGCGCGTGGAGAACGGCAGCGCGGGAGAGGTGCTTTGGGTTTGCGGCGCGAAGGGCCTGGTGCGCGTGGATCTGGCGCGCGGGTTTTCCGCACCCGTGCCCTTTGCGGTCCTGCTGACCACGACGGGGGTTCACGAACGGGACCGCCTCGCGCCGGAGCACACCGCGCTCAAGTTCGACTTTGTCGCACTGCGGCACCAGCTCGCCGATTCCGTCACCTACCAGACGCGATTGGTCGGTCAGAATCGCGAGTGGTCGCCCTGGTCGCACTCGCGGCAAAGCGTTTTCACCAGTCTGCCCGCGGGCAGCTACCGCTTCGAAGTGCGCGCCCGCGATGCCGACGGCCAGTTCGCCGCGCCCGCGGCGGTGGCGTTTGTCGTCCTCCCGCCATGGTGGCGCACCTGGTGGGCGTTGCTCGGCTACGCCGGCGCCGGCGCCGGCGTGGTCGCGGGTGCCGTGCGACTGCGCACCCGTGCGCTGCGCCAGCGCGCGGAGCGACTGCAAGCGCTCGTCGACGACCGCACTGCCGAACTGGCGCGTAAAAACACCGAGCTCGTCCGGCTCCACCAACTCGAACTCGATGAAAAAATCTCCGCCCGCCTCGCCGAGGAAAAGGCCCGGCTCGAGGTGCTCCGCTACCAGCTCAACCCGCATTTTCTCTTCAACACCCTCGCCTCGATCAGTGCCGCGCTCCCCGCCGGCCGCTCGACGCCGCGCACGATGGTCGAGCGGCTCGCCGAATTCTGCCGCCTCACGCTGCACCGCCCGGACGAGCGCGACTGGACGACGCTCGGCGAGGAGCTCAAGCTCCTGCGCGCCTACCTCGAGATCGAGTTGTCGCGCTGGGGCGATTTGCTCGATGTCGAAATCTCCGCCGATCCCGCCCTCGACCGCGAGCGGCTCCCGCACTTCCTGCTCCTGCCGCTCGTGGAAAACGCGCTCAAATACGGCCGCGCCACCAGCCCCGATCGCGTGGGCCTCCGCCTCGCCGCCCGCCGCGATCGCGATGGCGCGCTCGTCCTCGAGGTGGCCAACACCGGCGAATGGGTCGAGCCCGCGGAGAAAAAGCGCGTCGCCTCCCTCGGCATCGGCCTCGACAACCTGCGCGAGCGGCTCGCCCGCTACTACCCGCGCTCGCACACCTTCGCCGTTGCGCACGCCAATGGCTGGGTCACAGCGACCCTGCGTCTGACGGTTCCACCAGCTGGAACCCGGTGAACGGCGTGAGGACGAGGCGGAAGCCGGAGGCGTCACTTCCCCGCTGAATTGGCCGCCGCCAATACGCTGACCACCGGGGCGAGGGCGAGGCGAAATCCCACTCCCGCCATGGCGTAACTCATCATATAGCGGTAGCGCATCGCGGAGCGGCATTCGCCGACGGTGGCGTTGAAGGCGCCGCCGCGCACGATGCGCGTCATGGCCGCCGCCGGTCCGTCATAGGCGTTGATGGGATCGGTCACGTGGCCGCCGGGGTAGCCGCCGTAGCCGTCGGCGCACCACTCCGCGACATTGCCGTGCATGTCGTAAAGCCCCCAGGCGTTGGGCTGTTTTTGCGCCACGGGATGGGTTTGCTTGTCGCTGTTGGCGCCAAACCACGCCATCGCAGCGAGCTCGCCGGCGAAGGGTCCGGTCGTTCCGGCACGGCAGGCATATTCCCATTGGGCCTCGGTGGGCAGCGTGTATTCGTAGCCGGCCGGCACGCGCCCGGCGGCGCGTTCGCGCTCCGTGACCTTGCGGCAGAACTCCATCGCACTGGTCCACGAAACCCGGTCCACGGGCCGGTCCGATCCCCGGAAAAAGCTGGGCGAGGGCAGATTCTCCATGACCGCCTGCCATTGTTCCTGCGTCACTTCGGTGCGACCGAGCCAATAGCCGCGCGAGAGCGTGACCCAGGTGTCGTCGTCGCTGCCCAGCGGGTCGCTCATGAAAAAGGTGCCGGGGGCGATCCAGATCATGGGGACCTCGGCGGTTCCCGTGGTGAAATTGCGGCCGGGTTCGGCGACGCGGTTGGCGATGGCCGGCGGCGGCTCCGCGGTCGAGCGGAGCAGCGTGGGATCGTCCTTGGCCTCGGCGAGCTTCTCCACCATCCGGGCGCGGAGCTCGCGGAGCCGGTCATCCTCGGGATAGTCGACGAGGTGAAGGTCGAGCAGGCGGAGCGTATGTTCGAATCGTCCGGACTCCGCGACTTGCCGGACCGACTCATACCCGGGATCCAGCGCGGGTTCAGCGGCATGGAGCGCCGCCGCAACGGCAAATAGCGCGGTCAGGCCGGCTCGACGGAATGTTCTCACGGTGGGACCATCCGATCTCGCCGATACGCCGGGCTTGCGCCAAGCCCTAAACGCACGACGCTCCCGCTTCGCCACTGACCGCCGCGCCGGGGATTTCTTGAAAACGAATCCGGGGTGCGAGCGAGCCGTGGCCCGCAGTCCCAGCCCTTCACTCCATGCGCCCCGGCTCCGCCCTGCTCTCGTCGCTCCCCTGGTTGACGATGGCGATGATTCTGTCCCCGCTCCCCGGCGCGAACGCCGCCGCCGGCGTGGATGAAGTGGGCCGGCCCGTGCTGCGGCACTACACCCCGGGCGAACACTTCCGCGGCCTGGACAGCCAGCGCGTGACGCAGGATGCGACGGGCCTGATCTATTTTGCCAACAACGTGGATCTGCTCACCTACGACGGCGCGCGCTGGGGATTCCTGGGCCTGCCCACGGACTCGGCGGGAGTCCGGCAGTTCACCCGCACCGACGACGGCACGATCTACATGGCGGGCGCCGGCGTGCTCGGGTTTCTGCGCGGCGCGGGCAAGACCGCCGAGTTTGTCTCACTCGCGGGAGAACTTCCGCCACAGGCGCGCAACGTGGATGAGTTTCAGTGCGCCGTCGCCGTCGGGCAGACGGTCTACTTCTCCGACGAGGAGAAAATCGCCATTTGGCGCGATGGGCGTTTCACCGTGATCCCGTATCCCGCGGCGCCCCATTCCCACGGTCCGCGGCTGCATCGGGTCGGCGCCATTGTCTACGTCACGGCGCTCGGTCGCGGCCTGGCCCGGCTGACCGACCGCGCGGTCGTTCCCGTGGCGGACGCGCCGGTGCTGCGCGAGAACAAGATCATCGCCATCGCGGCGGGCGGGCACGGCGCGCTGGTGCTGCTGACCGCCGAACACGGATTCTTCCAACTGACGCCCGACGGCCGCGTGGCCCCGCTCGCGACGGAAATGAACCGCTGGCTGGCCGGCCGGCGGATATTTTGCGCGCAGCGACTGGCGGACGGCTCGTGGGTGGTCGGCTTCTCCGCCGCGTCGGGCGACGGCGGCATGCGCTTCGGCCCCGATGGACGCTATCTGGGACCGCTCGACACCTCGATCGGACTGGTGGTGAAAGCCGTGCGCGATTTCTTTTGCGACAGCGAAGGCGGGCTCTGGCTCGGCACGGACACGGGCGCGGCGCGGCTCGAGTGGCCCTCCCCGGTATCGTTGTTCGACGCGGTCAACGGTCTCGGCCAGGGCGCCGTGTCCGACGTCGCGCGATATAATGGCGTCGTCTACGCCACGACGACGGAGGGTCTCTTCCGCCTCGAGCCGGCCGATCGGAGCGGACAGACCGCTCACTTTGAGCGGGTGCGCAACAAGGAGTTCTTCGCCCTCGCCGCGCATCCCGCCGGACTGCTCGCGCTGGGCAACGGCGAACTCTTCGTGGTCCAGCCCCAAGGCTTGATTTCGGTGGCGCGGGTCCCGCCGGGCGGCGGCACCTTGTTGCGGTCCACCCGCGATCCGGACCGCGTGTGGCTGGGGACGAGCCGCGGCCTGCGGGCGGTGCGCCACACCGCCCGGGGCTGGAGCGACGAAGGTGCGGTGGCCGGATTCGGCGAGGACTGCCGCGAACTGAGCGAGGCGGCCGACGGCGCAGTCTGGGTTGCGACCGGCAAGCCCGAGCTGATTCGAATCGCCGTTGGCGCGGACATCTCGGTCGCACCGCAAATCGAACGATTCGCCGGCGGGCGGGGATTGCCCGATCCGCTGCGGCGCGTGACCCTGGCCGAGGTCGACGGCGACACCGCCTTCGTGGCCGGGGCGGATCGCACTCTCCGTCGATTCGATTCGCCCACGAAATCGTTCACCGCCGTGCGGGATTGGGAATCGCTGCCCGCCGGTGCCACGGAGGAATGCCGGACAACGGCGAAAGGTGGGGCCGGCACGCTCTGGCTCGCCGGCGCGGATGGCATCCACCAAGCGCGGCGCGGCAGCCAGGCTTCGAGACGTTTGCCCAGCCTGACCACGGCGACGGTGGGCGCGGTGACACGGCTTTGGGAGGAGGATGTGGCCGGCGGAGCGGTGCTGTGGGTCTGCGGCGCCAACGGCCTCGCCCGCGTGGAGGTCGCGGGCGCCTTTCCCGCGCCCGTGCCGTTCGCGGCGCAGTTGAGTGCGACCGGCGTCCGCGAAGGCGCCGCGCTTCCGCCCGAGCATCAACCCGTCGTGTTCAACTACTATGCGCCACGCCAGCGTCACACCAGCACCGTCACCTACCGGACCCGGCTGCTCGGCCGCGATCGCGACTGGTCGGCCTGGTCCTCGCGGCGGGACAGCACGTTCACCAATCTGCCCTCCGGTCACTATCGCTTCGAGGTTCAGGCGCGCGACCCCGACGGGGTGCTGAGTGCGCCGGCCGCGCTCGGCTTCACCGTGCTGGCGCCGTGGTGGCTCACCGGGTGGGCGCTGGCCGGCTACACGATGGCGGGCCTGGGCTTCATCGCCGGCGTCGTGCAACTGCGCACCCGGGCGTTGCGCCAGCATGCCGCGCGATTGGAGACCGTCGTCACCGAGCGCACCCGCCAGCTCGCCGAGCGCACCACGGAGCTCGCGCGCCAGAACACCGAGCTCGTCCGGCTCCACCAGCTCGAACTCGACGAAAAAATCTCCGCCCGCCTCGCCGAGGAAAAGGCCCGGCTCGAGGTGCTGCGCTACCAGCTCAACCCCCATTTTCTGTTCAACACCCTCGCCTCGATCAGCGCCGCCCTGCCCGCCGGCCGTTCCACGCCGCGCACGATGGTCGAGCGGCTCGCCGAATTCTGCCGCCTGACGCTGCACCGCCCGGACGAGCGCGACTGGACGACGCTCGGCGAGGAGCTCAAGCTCCTGCGCGCCTACCTCGAGATCGAGTTGTCGCGCTGGGGCGATTTGCTCGATGTCGAAATCTCCGCCGATCCCGCCCTCGACCGCGAGCGGCTCCCGCACTTCCTGCTCCTGCCGCTCGTGGAAAACGCGCTCAAATACGGCCGCGCCACCAGCCCCGATCGCGTGGGCCTCCGCCTCGCCGCCCGCCGCGATCGCGATGGCGCGCTCGTCCTCGAGGTGGCCAACACCGGCGAATGGGTCGAGCCCGCGGAGAAAAAGCGCGTCGCCTCCCTCGGCATCGGCCTCGACAACCTGCGCGAGCGGCTCGCCCGCTACTACCCGCGCTCGCACACCTTCGCCGTTGCGCACGCCAATGGCTGGGTCACAGCGACCCTGCGCATCGTGGAACCGGCGGTCTCGTAAGCCGTCACCGGTCCGCGACCCGATCCCGGTCGCCGCCCGCGGTTGGGGTTGAAACGACCGCCAGTCCCGTATCTCGTTTGCCCTGCATGCCGTCCGCCCTGCTGATCGAAGACGAAGCGACCGCGCGCGCCGATCTGCGCACCAAGCTCGCCGCGCACCCTGACGTCACGATTGTCGGCGAAGCCGCCACGTTGCGCACGGCGCGGTCGCTCCTCGGCCGGCCGGACTACGACCTCGTGTTTCTCGATGTCCAGCTGGTCGGCGGCAGCGCGCTCGAACTCGCCCCGGTTGTGCGGGCCGGCGCCCGGGTCATCTTTGTCACGGCTTATGATAGCTACGCGGTGCGCGCCTTCGAGATCAACGCGCTCGACTATCTGCTCAAGCCCGTCGACCCCGCGCGCCTCGCCCAGGCGCTCCAGCGATTCGCGGCGGCCTCCGCCGCCGAGGCGGCCGCGACCGAGCTTCCGACCGGTCCGGCGCTGCGGATCGACGACACCATTTACCTTCGCTCCGGCCTGCAGGGGCGGTTCGCACCCCTCGCCGACATCTGCGCCATCGCCGCGCATGATAATTACTCCGAGGTCCAGCTCGCCGATGGCGCGAAGGTTTTCCTCCGCAAAAGCCTCAAGGCGTGGGAGGACACGCTGCCCGCCACGCACTTCATGCGCGTCCATCGCACGCAGATCGTGAACCTCTCCCGCGTCACGCGCTACCGGCGCGACGGCGATGAGCGCACCCTGCTTTACGTCGATGGCGCAGCCGAACCGATCCCTGCGAGCCGCTATCGCTGGAGCGATCTGCGTTCGCGCCTCGAACATTCCCGGCCGGCATCGTAGCGGCGCCGCGGCCGACCGGATCTTCACGGCCGCAGAATGCCGCCGCCGTCGGGCGGTGATTCGCCACAACCGCTCCGCGATTCGCCACAGTTGGCTGGACGCGAGGGAACCGTGTCGTCGCCTTGGGTCGTTCCCACGGGTATGCTCTCAAAGACCGACACCACATGCACGGGTTTCGGCGCACAAAGGAAGACTGTCTGGCGGCGGTGGCCCAAACATTCGTCGACCGGTGATCGCGCCTCGCTGCCACTACGCCGCCCGGCCCGCGCCGCGCTCGTCCGGCTATTCGCCGCGCTGGCGGTCGGCGCAGGTGGAACCGCACTCCTGGCGCAGCCGTCCGGCGGCCAGGTCGTGGCCGGCAGTGCGACGCTCTCGTCCGCCCCCGGCGCGCTGACCGTCACGCAGACTTCCGCGCGCGCCATCATCGACTGGCGGGATTTTTCCCTCGCCGCCGGCCAGAGCGCAAAGTTCATCCAGCCCGACGCGCTCAGCGCCACGCTCAACCGCGTCGTTTCCGGGCTGCCCTCGACCCTCGCCGGCTCGATCGAGGCCAACGGTCGCGTCTTCCTGATCAATCCCAACGGCGTCCTCGTCGGCGCCGGCGCGCGGATCGACACCGGAGGCTTTCTCGCCTCGACGCTCGACGTCGCTAACAGCGAATTCCTCGCGGGCGGCGACCTGCATTTTTCCGGCGGCTCGACCGCGGCGGTCAGGAATCTCGGCGCGATCAACGCGCTCGGCGGCGACGTCTTCCTGATCGCACGCCAGGTCGAAAACTCCGGCACCATCGCCGCGGCCAATGGCACCGCCGGCCTCGCCGCCGGCTCCGAGGTGCTGCTCACGACCGGCGGTGACGAGCGGCTCTTCGTCCAGGCTGCCTCCCTGCCCGGCTCCGTCGTGAATTCCGGCGCGATCGGCGCGGCATCCGCCGAGCTCAAGGCCGCCGGCGGCAACGCCTACGCGCTCGCGATCAACAATTCCGGCGTGGTGCGCGCGACCGGCAGCGAGGAACGCAACGGCGAGATCTGGCTGGTCGCCTCCGGCGAAAGCACGGTGGCCGACTCCGGAGCGCTCGACGCTTCCTCCGCCACCGGCCAGGGCGGCCACGTCGCCGTCACCGGCGGGCATGTGTTGCTCGACGATGGCGCCCGGCTCGACGCCAGCGGCGCGACGAGCGGTGGCGTGATTTTGGTCGGCGGCGGCTGGCAGGGCAAAGACGCGGCCATCGCAAATGCATCGGCCGTCGTCATGCGGCCCGACGCCGCGATCGATGTCAGCGCCACGCAATCGGGTCATGGCGGCACCGCGGTGCTGTGGTCGCAGGATTACACGTCATTCCAAGGCAGCATCGCAGCCCATGGCGGCGCGACGGGCGGCAATGGCGGCCAGGTCGAGACCTCGAGCCACAACACGTTGCAGGCGCTCGGCTCGGTCGATGCGCACGCGACGAACGGCGCCGCGGGCCATTGGCTCCTCGATCCGCGCGATGTGACGATCGCCGCGAGTGGTGCGAGCGGCACGGCGTTCGCCAACACGTTCACGCCCACCGCGGACTCCGTCATCCTCGCGAGCAGCGTCGCCACCGCACTCAATGGCGGCAACAACGTCACGATCACCACGGGCAGCACCGGCGCGTCGGCGGGCGACATCAACGTCAACGAACCGGTCTCGTGGACGACCAACAACACGCTGACGCTGTCCGCCGCCAACAACGTCCGGGTCAACGCCAACCTCACCGCCACCGGCAATACCGCCGGCCTCGTGCTCACGCCCAATGCGGGCGGCGGCTTCTCGGGCAATTTCTCGATCAACAATCGCGCGAGCATCACGCTCTCGGGCGCGACGCCCGGCCTCACGATCGCCGGCCAGGCCTACACGGTGATCAACAGCCTCGGCGTGGCGGGCGACGCGACCGCGGCACCGGCCACGCCGACGCTGCAGGGACTCGCCGCCGCCGCCAACCTCAATGGTCGTTACGCGCTCGGGTCGGACATCGACGCGTCGGCGACATCCGGCTGGAACGTGAACGCGGGCTTCACGCCCATCGGAGTGGCGGGCCAGCCGTTTGCCGGCACCCTCGACGGACTCGGTCACACCATCAGCGGACTCACGATCACACGAACGACGACGGACAACGTCGGATTGTTCGGCTACATGAACCTGTCCGCCAACGTGCGACGGGTGGGTTTGCTGGACGCGTTCGTGCTGGGCAAAAGCTCGGTCGGCGGGCTCGTGGGCTACAACGCCGGCGGCAACATTTACATGAGCTATGTCGGCGGCTCCGTGGGCGGCAGCGGACATTTCGCCACTGCCAACCGCGTCGGCGGACTGGTCGGAACCAATGCGGGCAACATCGAGGCCTCCTATTCCTTCGCAGACGTCGGCGGCGACACGAACGTGGGCGGGTTGGTTGGCTTTAACGGCAGCAACGAACCGACGGGATACAACGGATTCGACACTGTCACCGAGGGCTCGATCAGCGATTCCTACGCCACGGGCAATGTGACCGGGCAGACTTCCGTGGGCGGACTGGTCGGCGCTTCCGACGCTTACTTCACCGTCGAATCGGTCAGCACCATTCAGTATGCCTACGCCACCGGCAATGTCAGCGGCTCGACCAACGTGGGCGGCCTCGTGGGTTACAACCGGGACACCAATCTTCTCGAGGGCTACGCCACCGGCAGCGTCAGCGGCACCACGAGCGTGGGCGGGCTGGCGGGCGTGAACGAGGAATCCAAGCCCGGGCCGGACGGCATCTCCAGCAGCTACTGGAACACGGAGACGACCGGGCAGGCCGCAGCCGTGGGGCTCGAAAACGGCCAGACGCAATTTTCCTTCGGACGCACCACGGCGGCGATGACGCAGATGAGCAGTTTCGTCGCGTTCAACTCGATCACGAATGTCGGCGGCGACAACAGCTACCGCTGGCGCATCTACGAGGGTCAAACCACACCGTGGCTCACGGCGTTTCTCTATCCCACCACCGTCACCGCCAACAGCGACACCAAGACCTACAGTGGCACCACCTACTCCGGCAACAATGGCGCGACCCAATCGCTCGCCAGCCCCAGCCCCGCCTACTCGGGCACGCTGGCCTACGCCGGCACCGCATCGGGCGCGATTAATGTCGGCACCTACACGATCATCCCCTCCGGCCTCTATTCGGTGCAGCAGGGCTACAACATCAACCTCGTCAGCGGCACGCTGACGATCAACAAGGCCAGCCTCCTTCTGAACGGCACGCGGGTTTACGACGGCACCACGATCTTCGCGGGTGGCAACCTGACCGCAACCGGCGTGAACGGCGAAACCTTCTCGGTCACCGGCGCCGGCGATTCCACCAACCTGGCAACCAGGAACGTCCAGAGCGGCCAGGCGCTGACGACGATCACCGGGCTGGCCTTGGGCACGAGCAGCAACGGCGGGCTGGTCGGCAACTATAACGCCCCGTCGGCGGCCAACTCGAAAGTGGATGTGACCGCCGCGAACCTCACCGTCACGACCAGCGATGTGGTCAAGACCTACGACGGCACCACGACCGCGGTCGGCAGTCCGGTGATCACCGCCGGCCAGCTCTTCGGCACCGACGCCCTGGCCTTCGCCCCCTCCGGCCCGGCCTATGCATTTGTCGGCAAGGACGTCGGCAGCGGCAACAAGACCGTCACCATTTCCGGCGTCGGGGTCAGCGACGGCAACTCCGGCCACAACTACGTTCTCACCCTGGCGGACAACACCACGAGCACGATCAACAAGGCCAGCTTCACCCTGAGCGGCACGAAAGTTTACGACGGCACCACGGCGTTTGCCGGCGGCAATCTCACGGCCACCGGCGTGAACGGCGAGACCTTCGCCCTCACCGGTGCCGGCGCCGCGGGCAACCTCAGCGCAAAGGACGTGCAGACGAACCAGCTCCTCGCCAACGTGACCGGACTCTCCCTCGGCTCCGGCAACACGGGCGCCGCGCTTGCGACCAACTACACCGCGCTCTCGACCACCGGGTCGTCCGTGAGCGTCACGCCCGCCACCCTCGCGCTGACCGGCACGCGGGTTTACGACGGCACGACGATCTTCGCCGGCGGCAACCTGACCGCAACCGGCGTGAACGGCGAATCGTTCACCGTCACCGGCGCGGGCGCCGCGGGCAATCTCGGCGTCAAGGACGTGCAGACGAATCAACACCTCGCGAGCGTGACCGGGCTCGCCCTCGGCAGCGGCAACAGCGGTGCCGCCCTCGCGACCAACTACAACGCGCTCGGCACGATCAACTCGTCCGTGAGCGTCACCCCGAAGCCGCTGACGATCGCCGGCTTTGCCTCCGACGACAAAATCTACAACGGCACGACCGCCGCCGTCATCGCCACACCGGGCACGCTCACCGGCGTCGTGCTCGGCGACACCGTCGGCTTCACGAACACCGGCGCGACGTTCGACACGAAGAACGTCGGCACGGGCAAAACGGTCACGCTGAACGGCGTCGCGCTCACCGGTGGCGACCAGGCCGACTACACCTACACGGCGACGACCACCGACCTGTCCGACGTCACGCCCGCGACGCTGACCTACACCGCCAATCTCGTCAGCCGGCTCTACGGTGCGGCGAACCCAAGTTTGAGCGGCACCGTGACCGGCTTCGCGAACGGCGAGACCATCGGCACCGCCACGACGGGCGTGGCGGCGTTCACCACGACGGCGACGCCGGCCAGCAACGTCGGCAGCTACGCCATCCCCGGCTCCGGCCTCACTGCGAACAACGGCAACTATGTCTTCGTCCAGGCGGCGGGCAACGCGACCGCGCTCACGATCAACCCCGCGCCCCTCACGATCACGGCCGACAACAAGTCGCGCGTAATCAACACCGCCAACCCGGCGTTGACGGCGTCCTACTCCGGTTTCGTCAACGGCGAGACTTCGGCCATCGTGTCGGGCCTGTCGCTCGCGACGACCGCCGTCCTTGGTTCTCCCGGCGGCAGTTATCCGATCACGCCCTCCGCGGCGACAGCACCGAACTACACGATCAGTTTTGTCCCCGGCACGCTCACCGTGGCCCAGGACATCCTGACGATCACCGCCGACAACAAGAGCAAAACCTACGGCGCGCCGCTGCCCGCGTTCACCGCGACTTACACCGGACTGCTCCACGGCGACACGTCGAGCGTCGTCACCGGCCTGCAGTTCAGCGCCACCGCGAGCGCGAGTTCGAATGTCGGCTCCTACACGATCACGCCGTTCGGCGCCAGCGCGACAAGCTACGTGCTCGATTACGTGGCGGGCACACTGACGATCAACCCCGCCGCGCTCACGATCTCCGCCAACAGTGCGACGCGCCTCTACGGCGCGAGCAACCCTGCGTTCAGCGCGAGCTACTCCGGATTCGTCAACGGCGACACGTCGTCCGCGGTCGGCGGCCTTTCGATCGGCACCAGCGCCACGACGGCCAGCAACGTCGGCAGCTACGCGATCGTTCCCTCCGGCGCCAGCGCCGCCAATTACTCCATCGCCTACGCGCCGGGCACGCTCGGCGTCACGCCCGCGCCGCTCACCATCACCGCGGCCAACGCGAGCAAGCTCTACGGCGCCGCGAATCCCGCCTTCGGCGCCACGTTCAGCGGCTTCGTCAATGGCGACACGTCCGCCGTCGTCTCGGGCCTCACGTTCTCCACGACCGCGGGTCCCACCTCGCCGATCGGCACCTATCCCATCACGCCGGCCGGGGCGGCCGCGCAAAACTACGCGATCAACTTCCTCCCCGGTGCGCTCACGATCGCGGAAAATCTCCTGACGATCGCCGCCGACAACAAAACCAAGACCTACGGCGCGCCGCTGCCCGCGTTCACCGCGACTTACACCGGTCTCGCGAACGGCGACACGCCGGCCGTTGTCACCGGCCTGCAATTCAGCACGACCGCTTCGGTCGGCGCGAACGTCGGCACCTACACGATCACGCCGTTCGGCGCGACCTCGCCCAACTATTCCATCGCCTACGTGCCCGGGTCGCTGACGATCACCTCGGCCGCCCTCACGATCACTGCCAACAGCGTCACCCGCCTCTATGGCGCCGCGAATCCGTCGTTGACCGCCACGTTCGCCGGTTTCGTGAACGGCGACACGACGTCCGTCGTCAGCGGCCTTTCGCTCACGACCACTGCCACGACGGCCAGCCACGTCGGCAGCTACCCGATCACGCCCTCCGGCGCCACCGCCGCGAACTACACGATCGCCTACGTGCCGGGCACGCTCGGCATCACGCCGGCGACGCTCACCGTCACCGCAGCCGACGCCTCGCGCGCATTCGGCGTGGCGAACCCGGATTTCAGCGCGGCGTTCAGCGGGTTCGTCAACGGCGACACCAGCGCAGCCGTCAGCGGCCTCACCCTGACTACACCGGCAACGACCGCGAGCGGCGTCGGCGACTACCCCGTCACACCCGCCGGCGCGAAAGCCCTCGACTACACCTTCAACTATGTTCTCGGCACGCTGCACGTGAGCGCGCCCATCCTCACCGTCGCCACCACGCCGATTCCCGTGGAGACGATCGGCTCGCAGCCGGTCATCACACCCGAGTTCGCCGTAATCATCCAGGACGGACGCCCCACCCTCGTGCCGCGCACGTCCGACGGCGGCACCACCGACGGAGCCGGCGGCCCCTCGGGTTCCATCGACGGCCAGCTCGCCGCGGAACTCGGCGAAGTCACCGGCCTCCCGCGGCTGCCGGGCGTCGCAAACTTTTCGGGCACCGCCGCCGAGAACCGCCCGAGCTCCATCGGCGCGCCCAACTTCGGCAATTTTCAGTTTATCACGTCGCTCGATAACGGTCCGGCCGGCGGCATTTCCGGCGGTGGCGTCAGTGGAGCGCAGTTGAGCGAGCCCGGCCTCTATCGCGAAGCCTCGGTGAACATGGGCGGCTACAAAATCATCTATCACGAGGCGCTGGCCGACGCGCGCGAGCAGGCCCAGACCAACACGGCCCTGGGTTCGAGCTACCGGGAGTTTCTCGATTCGGAACATCCACGCGTCGACATCGTGCGCGCCACGCCCGATCAGCAATCCGGCGAGCCGACGAATCGTGACAGCGGCAACAAACCGAAAGGCTCGCTATGAACGCCGGATTTCACTCGCGTCGCGCACGACTGTGCCCCGCCCTCTCACCAAGTTTGATGTGGCTGAGTCTCGTGGTGGCGACGCTACCGGCTTCCGCATCGGCGCAAACCTACGAGCAGGTCGCACCGAAAACGCTCCCGTCGTCGCCTCCGCGGACATTGCCGACGGCTCCCGCAAGCGACACGGGCAATCCCGCAGACAGCGACAAAGTGATCGTGCCCGAACTGCGAGGACTGGTGTTCCTGACCAATCGCGAAGCGTTTCAAGCCCAGGGCGTGGCTGAGGTCGGACTGCACGTCTCCGGCGACGCGCTGCTGGAAACCGACGAATTCCGCGCGCTCGCGTCGCCATATCTCGGCCATCCTCTCACCCTCGGCGCGCTCAACCGGCTGTCGCGCGACGTCGTCCTCTATTTTCGCCAGCACAGCCGGCCGGTCGTCGACGTGCTGGTGCCCGAGCAGAATGTCTCCGCGGGGACCGTGCAAATCCTCGCGATCGAAGGCCGGCTCGGCCAGGTGCGGGTCGAGGGCAACAAATGGTTCAGCACGGAGCAACTCGTAGCGTCGGTCCGCGCCCGCCCCGGCGAAATCATCGAGGGCGCGCCGCTGCTCGCGGACCTGGAGTGGATCAACGAAAACGCCTTTCGGGAGGTCGACCTGGTTTTCACCCGCGGCCAGGCCGCCGGCCAGACCGACCTCGTCCTGCGCACGCGCGACCGGCTGCCGTTGCGGGGCTACGTGGGCTATGAGGATTCCGGCAACGCCCTCACCGGCTTCGACCGCGTCCTCTTCGGCGCGAATTGGGGCAATGCATTCAAGAGCGACCAGCAGTTGAACTACCAGCTCACCGCCAGCCCGGATTTCCGGAAGCTCGTCGCGCACTCCGGCAGCTACGTCATCCCGATTCGCTCCCTGCGCCACACGCTGACGTTGTTCGGCAGCTACGCCGAAAGCCGGCCGGACCTCGCGGGCGGCCTCTTCGCGCTCAAGGGCCGCAGTGCGCAGGTCAGCGCGCGCTATCGCGTGCCGCTTCCCGCGCAAGGCACGTGGACGCGGGGATTCACCGCGGGCTTCGACTTCAAGCGCAGCAACAACAACCTCTCGTTCGGCGGCACGCAGGTCTTCGCCCAGGAGACGGATGTCGTGCAGGCCATCGCCGCCTATAGCGCGAGCCACCTCGACCCGCACGGCGTCATCTCCGGCGAACTCACGCTCGCGTTCAGTCCCGGCGGCCTCAGCGCCGGCGATCACACGCGCGCCTACACGGCGGCCCGGGCGCTGGCGCGGCCCGACTACGCCTACGCGCGGCTCGAACTCGAGCGTCGCACGAAACTGCCCGCGGGCTTCATGTGGATCGCCCGCGGCACCGCGCAACTCGCCACCGCCAATCTCCTCGGCAGCGAGCAACTCGGCCTCGGCGGCGCCGGCAGCCCGCGCGGCTACGAGGAGCGCGAGGCCAACGGCGACGATGGCTTCGTCCTCGTGAATGAACTCCACGGCCCGCCGTTTTCAGTGATCGGAAAACCCGCCGGCGGCACCGCGCGCGACGTTTTCGATCCGCTGGTCTTCGTCGACTACGGCCGCGTGCAGAGCCATCAGCGGCTGCCGGCGGAACCGGCGCACCTGGAACTCGCAAGCGTGGGCCTCGGTTTCCGCTACCAGCTCGCCGCGGCGCTCAGCGCCCGGTGCGACTACGGCTGGCAGCTCGAGGACAGCGGCGTCTCGGACGGCCGGCGCAACAACCGGGCGCATATCAGCGTGACGCTCGGGTATTGAGCCCGGCGGGGCGTCCATCGCCACGTTCCGCCGCAAGGGACGCCGATCAACCCGGCGCTCGCACGGGAAGATCGTCCCAACCGGGTGGCCGGGCAGCGCCTTGGCGATACCTGCGGCGCCGCCGGCGATATACGTCGTATTCGCGCAACCCGATTTGTAGAATGACGAACTCGCCCGATTTCCGGCGAAAAACCCAGCCATCACCATCATGAGAGACGACTATTTGAAAAGCGCACAATTGAAGATCGAAGATCCCTCGATCCTGATCAACGTCGTTTCCCGTCGCGTCAAACAGCTCCGGCGCGGCAACCGCGCCCTCGTGGAATCGCTGGAAAAATTGACCGCCGAGGACACGGCGCTGCGCGAGATCGCCGAGGGCAAGATCAGCTACGATCTGGCGACGCCGGAAGAGCTCGCCCGCCGGTGACAGCGCCGCTTCACCGCGCGCCGACTGGCGCCTGGACTCCATTCCCTCGTCCGCACCCGCTATCGCCAAACCCGTGAACGCCAGTGCGCCGACGCGTCGGAAGCCGGGGACAAGCTGGCGACGGTAGGGTTTCACCTTATCGCCATTTTGCTAAAATGGGCCTTTAATCGAGGTCAGACGGATGCTCGCCAAGTGACGAATCCTGCCGTGCAACCGACTCGAGACCGGCGGCCGCGTGGACGATCCCCGCATGAAAAATCGCCGGTGAACAGACCATGAAAAAGCGGGCTCCGGAACTGGCACAACGTTACCTGACCGCACTGCGCGAACATCTGGGCAGCCGGCGGCCGAGTGGTGCCGCGACCGCCCGGGAGCTGGGGCACGAGGTGATGAGCGGAGGCTTGAACACCCTCGAGCTCGCCCGGATGCACGAGCAGGCGCTGGTCGTGCTCGCGGCGTCCCACGATTTTGCGAACGCGCGCAACGGCATGATCCGGCGGGCGGGGAATTTTTTCACCGAGGCGCTCATCCCGCTGGAGAAGGTCCAGCGCGCCACCCGGCATTCGCTCAAGCAACTGCAGCAGCGGGCGGAAACGTTGCGCCTGCACACGGCCGCCCTGGCCGCGGGCAACCGCCAGCTCAAACGCGAGGTCAGGCGCCGCAAGGCCGGGGAAGAGGCCGTCAAGAAAGGCAAGGCCCACTACCAGCTGCTTTTCGTCCAGTCGCAGTTCATGCAGAAAAAACTGCGCCACCTGGCGCGGCAGATTCTCTCCGCGCAAGAGGACGAGCGGCGCGAGATCAGCCGGGAACTCCACGACGAGGTCGTCCAAACCCTGGTGGGCATCAATGTCGAGCTGGCGGCGCTGGGCCGGGCGGCCGCCATGGGCATCGGCGCGCTGCGGGCGAAAATCGCGAGCACCCAGCGGCTCGTCGAAAAATCCGTGAGCGCCGTGCACCAGTTCGCGCGCGAGTTACGGCCCGCGGTCCTCGACGATCTGGGTCTCATCCCCGCCCTCCACGCCTACATGAAAATCGTGGCGGCGCGGAAAAAACTAAAAATCCGCCTGACCGCGTTCGCCGGAGTGGAAACCCTGGACAGCGCCCGGCGCATCGTCCTCTACCGCGTGGCACAGGAAGCGCTGACCAACGTCGGCCGGCACGCCCAGGCCAGTGCGGTCGCAATGAGCATCGTCGCGATTCCCGGCGCCATTCGCATGGAGGTGCACGACAACGGAAAATCGTTCCAAGTCCCGCAAACGCTGTCGGCCAAGGCGAACAAGCGGCTCGGTCTCCTCGGCATGCGGGAGCGCGTGGAGATGGTGGGCGGCGCCCTGACCATCGAGTCCGCCCCCGGGCAGGGCACGACGGTGCGGGCGGAGATTCCATTTTGTCCGACAACCGCCGCATGAACCCATCCAAAAAAATCACCGTCCTGCTGGCCGAGGATCACGCCATCGTCCGCCAGGGCCTGCGCACGCTGCTGGAAACCGAGGGTCGTTGCGCGGTGGTCGGCCAGGCGCAGACCGGCCGCGAGGCGGTGGAACTGACCGCGACGCTCCGGCCCGACATCGTCCTCATGGATATCGCCATGCCCGTGCTCAACGGTCTCGAGGCCACGCGGCAGATTCTCGCGGCAAATCCCGCGGCGAAGGTGCTCATCCTTTCCGCGCACAGCGACGACGAATACATCGAGCGGCTGACCGCGGCCGGCGTCGTGGGGTTTCTCGAGAAGCAGACGTCCGCCGAGATTCTCACCCAGGCGATCCACGAAGTTGCCGCGGGAAAATCGTTTTTCAGCCCTGCCATCGCCAAGCGCATGGCCGACGGCCGCAACCGGTCGCGTGACCGCGACGGGTTGCCCCGGCCCCATGGCGGCCGCCTCACGTCACGCGAGATGGAAGTGCTCCAGCTCGTGGCGGAGGGGCGGGCGAACAAGCAGGTCGCCGCGACTCTCGGCATCAGCATCAAGACCGTGGAAAAGCACCGCCAGCACCTGATGGACAAGCTCAACATCCACGAGACCGCGAGCCTCACCCGCTACGCCATCGCGCAGGGGATCATCGAGAGCGCGGTGCAGGTGACGATTATCTGATGCGGCGGGCTGGCGCCGCGCCGCCGACCCGCGCAGCGCGCCGACCCCGCTAAGCGCAGAGCATGGTGACGCCGCCCGCGGGCCGGAGGGACTCGAACCAGGCCATCGGTTGCGCGCCCACGCCGAATTCCGGGCAGGCCTCGGCCAGCAGCACGCGCAGGCGTTCGCGGGCCCGCGCCAGCCGGCTTTTTACCGTGCCAATATTCAGGCCGAGTCTGCCGGCGATCTCCCCATACGAAAGATCGAGGGCATTGCGCAGATGAAGAATCTCCCGCGGCTGCGATCCGAGACGTTCCAAACAAGCGTCGACGAGTTGGGAGAACTCGCCGTTCGCCGCCGCCCGCGCCGGATCCGGGGCGCCGCTGGCGGCGAGGTCCGAGAACGTGGAGTGATTGTCGGCACCGAACGGGCAATCGAGGGAAAGCGTGGCCTGCCGGCGACGGCGGAAAAAATACCAGTAACGGTTGCGCGCGAGATTGAGGGCGATGCGATGCAGCCACGTCGCGAGGGAGGCGTCGCCGCGGAATTGCCCGAGAGCGCGGTGCGCGCGGATGAAGGTGTCCTGGGCGATCTCCTCGGCATCGGCGCCGTTTTTCAGCACCCCAAACCCGACAGCCAGCATGCGCTCGCGATAACGCGCCACGATCTCGACAAACGCGGTTTCATCCCCGGCGTTGAAGCGGCACACCAACCCGGCGTCGTGCAGCGACTCCGTGCGTGAGCCGGCCGCGCGTTCGGCGCACGCGAGCTTCGCACGCACCGGCTGGAAGGGAGCAGGGATGGCATCGGAGGCGATCATGCCCGAGACTAGCCAACCGGGGCGCCGGGGGACCATGGGGTGTAGTGCTACACGGCCCGGCACGGTCATCGCAGCGGGCGGGATTTTTATCCCGGCGAAAACTCCCCGGGGACGGCCCGCCGGCCGACCGGGGCGCGCGGCGGGGGAAACCAGCGGGTGGGTAAGGCCCCATATCGACCAAACCCAAGGCCGCGTATGCTCCGCCCATCGCCCATGAAAATCAAAAACCTGTCAACCTTCCTTGTTCTCGCCGCGAGCCCGATCGCGTTGCTCGCCTCCTCCGCCACCGATCGTAAGATCGAGGAGGCCGCCAGGGCTTCCTACAACTATCGCACGATTCTCGAAGACCACGTGACGGTGACGGCCAGCGACGGCGTCGTCACTCTCACCGGCACGGTGCAGGACAAGGACGACATGGCGCTTGCCGAGGACACCGTGGAAAATCTCCCGGGCGTCATGAGCGTGCGAAACGACCTTACGATCAAATCCACTTATCCGGAGCACTCGGACGCGTGGATCGCCTTCAAGGTTCGCAGCCGCCTGCTGGTCAAGGGCCACGTCAGCGCCGCCACGACCACCGTCGCGGTGCAGGACGGCGTCGTCACACTCGGCGGCACCGCCGACAATCTCGCGCAAAAGGAACTCACCGAGGTCTACGCCAGGGAGATCGATTGGGTGAAGTCGGTGAAGAACGACATCGCCGTCAAGGCAGCCAGCGGCCCGACGATCGGCGACAAGATGGACGACGCGTCGATCACCACCCAGGTGAAATACGCGCTTCTCAGCCACAAGGCGACCAGCGCCCTTAAAACCAAGGTCACCACCACCGACGGCGTGATCGCCATCTCCGGTGAAGCCGACACCGCGGCGGAGAAGGCCTTGGTGACGAAACTCGCCCAGGACGTCCGCGGCGTGAAGTCGGTCGGCAACGAGATGACCGTCAAGAGCTGATCGGGCCCAACCCCATTCCCCTGCAACGGCGTGGCCGCCCCGCGCGGTCACGCACCGTTTGATCCCCCCATCACGCCAGCCCCCGGAAATCCTCATCCCGTCGTGCATCCACAAATCAAAGCCCGCGCCACCGGCGCGAACCCCGCTTTAACTCCGGTCCGGCCCCTCGTGCTGCACGACGTGACCAACCAGACCGCCTCGACCAACGCCGCCTCGCGGCGGCGCATGATGGCCGCACAGCCCGCATCGGGCACGGCCAATCACGCCCGGCACCACGTGTCCCGGCACACGCAGTCGTAACCACCGGCCGCTGATCCGGCCGAAATCCCAATCATGAACAAGACCGCTTCACTCGCCCTGCTGATCGTCGGCGTCATCCTCACCCTCTATGGCCTGAGCGCCTCCGATTCGATCGGCTCCGGCTTCTCCCGTCTTTTTACCGGCTCCCCGACCGACAGAACCATCTGGCTCCTCCTCGGCGGCATCGTCGCCGTCGTCATCGGCACCGGCGGACTGCTGCGCGGCTCGAAATCGAACTGAGGCCCGCTCCCCGCCTTTCCTTCCTCCACTTCCACTTCCACTCCCACTCTCATGAAAACCATCCCTCCCGCGCGGCTCGCCGTGCTCCTCGTCGCCAGTGCGATGCTCCCTGCCCTGCTGGTCACCTCCGGGTGCTTCGCCCTCGCCGTCGGCGCCGGGGCCGGCGCCACCGTCGCCTATGTCCGCGGCGATCTCGACGCGACCCTCAACGCGGGATTCGACCGGTCTGTGCGCGCCGTCAACAAGACGATCGAGCAACTGCAACTCGCGAAGGTCAGCGAGACCAAGGATGCCTTGCAGGCCACCCTCATCGCGCGCAACGGCGCCGACAAGAAGATCGAATTCTACGTCGTCCGGCTGGCCGACGACGCGACGAAGCTGAAAATCCGCGTCGGCACCTTTGGCGACGACGCGCTTCAGGTTTCGATCCTCGAAAAAGTGAAGTCCAACCTCTGAGCGGCTGCGCCCTGGCGAAAACTCGCTGCGGCCGTCACTCGAACACCCACCATGCTCGTCACCGGCCTCGTCGTCGCGGCCTTCATGCTGCTCGTCGTGTGCGACATCGCCGCCGACGGCAGCAACTAGCCCGCCGCGCCGGTGCGGCCCGTTCGCGACACGCCACCCGTCGACCGGTTGGGCGGCGCTGCGCGCCGGCGTTTTTCCCCGGCCTCTCGGTTCATCCCCTTTTTCTTCATGCACCCAAATCCCACCGATCGATTCGCAAGCTTTCTCGTGTTTGCCACCTTGCTCGGATTGCTCTTCTGGCCGGCGGGAGCGCGCGCCGCGCCGTTCCAGCCCCTCAACAGCCCCGCCACCCGGGAGCATCTGCCCGGCAAGTTCGTCTGGGCCGATCTGTTCACGACCGACCCGGTGGCCGCGACGAAGTTCTACAGCGGGCTTTTCGGCTGGACCGCAAACGTCATTAACCGCGACGGCAAGGCCTACACGGTGTTCAGCAACGGCAGCCGGCCCGTCGCCGGACTGGCGCCGCGCCCGCCGTCCAACACGAAGCGGCCCTCCCGCTGGATCAGCTACATCGCCGTCACGAACATGTCGTCGACCCTCAAGCTCGTCACCAAGGCCGGCGGCCAGGTGCGCGCCGCGGCGCGCGATTTTCCCGACCGCGGGATCCAGGCGATCATCGCGGACAACGAGGGCTCGACCATCGGGCTCCTGCAATCCAGTTCCGGCGACGCGGCGGATGAGGAGCCCAAGCCCGGCGACTGGAACTGGTTCGAGCTGTTTGTGAAACAGCCGCAGGTCGTCTCCGCCTTTTATCGCGACATCGTCAGCTATGAGATGGCCCCGGATCTCCGCACCGAACGGAAAGGCGATTTGCTCCTTTCGAGCGGCGGTCTGGCGCGCGCCGGCGTCGCACCCCTCCCCGCCCGTGAGGACGCCAAGCCCGGCTGGCTCGGCGTCGTGCGGGTGGCGAACATCGACGAGGCGCTCGCCCGGGCGGTGAAGCTCGGCGGGGAAGTCTTGGTCGCCCCGCGCCCGGCCGCCTACGAAAGCCGTTTTGCCATCATCGCCGATTCCACCGGCGGCACGGTCGGCTTGGTGGAGTATGTCAACGACGCCAATCCCACCTCCCGCCCATGAAATCATTCCGCCAAATCATTCTCGGTTCCCTCCTGCTCGTCGGCCTCCAGTTCACGTTGAGCAGTTGCGTCACCGACGCCTACGTGGGCACCGGAGTCTATTACGGTCCGCGTCGCGACCCGTGGTTTCACGATGATCCCTGGATGGACGGCCATCGCTGGTATGGCGAACCGCGGGGCGGCGTCGACGTCGGCATCTACCTTCATCCGCCGATGCACCGGCGCTAGCCGGCGAAACCGGTCGAAAGTGCCAACAGGCCAGGAAGACTAACCCGCCTCCGCAACCTTGCCGGCGGTCAGCAACTGGGCGGGGCTTCCAGCTCCGCCCTTTCCCGTGATTGGAGCAGGCGGAGCACACGCCGCCGGCCGAATCCGCGGTCGGCTGGGTTCATTCGGGCTCCGCGCCTTCGGGCGAAAGCGATCTCGGCCAGCAATAGGCTGTCAGCCTCCGGGCTTGTCGCCGGCTTACGTCGACCAAAACGTGATGAAGAACAGCGCGAGCCGGTAGACTTGCAGCGCGAGTTCGAGGGCCACGGCTAGCACCGCCGCTTTTGCCCAGCTCATCCACACGGCCTCGCGTTCAAATGCCGCGCGCACGGCGTTAAAAAGATAGACCGTCATGACTACCAGGCTGAACGCCATGCCGGCGCGGGTCACGGCATCGGCGGAAGGGAAAACATGCACGTCGCGCAACAGTCCGAGCGCAAGGTTGGTCAGCGTCAGGCTGGCGCAGACGAAGAGCAGCCAGAACGCGCAGACGTGCAGCGCGAAGACGAGATGCACCGTGCAATGCCGCTGGCGGCGCCAGTAGAGCGCCATCGCCGCGAGGGCGAACATCGGCACCACGAGAATCACGAGCGTCTTGGCCCGCGCCACGGCCGCGGGATTGAAGACCGCGGCATAAGCGTCGAGCGACACCCCGCGTGCGACGAGCCGGGGCGCCACCATCGCCTGGGCAACCGCACTGTGCCACAGGTAGTGCAGGTGCGTATCGAGATCGGTCGTGAGCGTGTTCGAGCCGCCGATCAACGGGTGGAGCAGGAAAAAAATCAGGTTGGCGATGAGAAACACCTGCAGCGCGGGGATGTAGGGCCGGCGGCGCCCGCGCACATAGTCGGCGGTGAGCCGGCCGGGGCGGAGCAGCAACGTGCGCAGGGTGAGAAAGATCTTCCCATCCGCATGGGTGAACGCCTCGAACAGGTGCCCGAGGACGTGCTTCAGCGCGTGGTCCGCCGGCTCCACGCGCTTCTCGCCGCAGTGCGGACAGAACTTGTCCGGCCGCGGCTTGCCGCAGGTCGCGCAATTCGGCGGCTGGTTGCTCACGGGAAACAAAAAAGGCCGTCGCGGGACGGCCTGCTGGATTTTGCGATCACGGTCACGGGACCCTCAGGTCTTCATGATATGACGGCCGGCCGGGCGATCTTTGACCGGGCCCTTGCCGCCGGGCGATTTGGCGGCGCGTTTCTTCGCTGCGGTCATGCGGCCGCCTCTGCTTTTCTTTGCCATGGGATTTGTCCTCTGTGGTTGGGTTGACTGACGTTAAATGGTGGCCGTCATGACGCGGCGCCCGGTGGTTCCGGGCCATGGGATCCAATCCCACGGCGCGAGCCGCCCCGGCGCCGGGTGGCGGTTCAGGAGGTGGGGCTTGCCTTCACTTTTTCGTAGGCCGCCTCGGTGCGCTGCCAGGCGACGGTGACCTTCTCCTTGGAAACGGTCCAGGCGCCGGCCGTGCCGGTGCGCAGGCTGTCGAGCTCGGATTTCAGGAAGGATCGCGCCTCGTTGAATTGCTTGACCGCATGATCGCGTTCTTTCGCGGCGGCGTCCGGCAGGCCGGTGAGTTTGGCGTTCATCGCCGCGAGTCCGGCGTCCTGTTTTTCCATCAGGCGATCGAGACCGGCGGCGAAATCCGTGCGTTTCTCAAAAGTGTAATCCTTGATGCCAGCCCAGGAATCGGCGGCGGGGGTCGCGACGTCGGCCGCGAGATCCTTGGCCACGGCCTTCGTGGTCTGCGCGGCCGATTGGACGTCGCCGGACCTGGCACAACCGGACAGCCAGAGAGCCGCGGGGCTCAGGACCGCGAGGAGCAGAAACGAACGGGTGGTTTTCATGATCGGTAATTGGAGAAGGGAAAGGAAGGCGATGAGCCGGGCGAACGATGGCCGCGGCCGGAGGCACCTCATTTGGGCGAACCCCCGCGCGTGACGTGCAGGAACGCGGAGATGACGAGCAACACGAGGAACACAAAGAAGAGTGTCCGTGCGATGTCGGTGGCGGCGCCGGCGATGCCGGTGAAGCCGCAGACGGCGGCGATGATCGCCACGACGAGAAATGTAAGAGCCCAGTTTAGCATGGTGTTTTTTTCCTGTGTTGGACTGGCCGGCGGGAGCAATTTAAAACTTCCTGGCGATCCAGTGGGAGTGACTGACGATGATGAGAATGACGGACTTGCTGCCGCGGGGTTAAAGACTGCCGAGGGGTTGCCCGACGGTGATTTGGTTGTCGACGAGCTCCAGGCTGGAGGCCGCGATCGCGAGTTCCCCGATGCGTCGCCCGTCGTCATCGGTGTGAACTTCGGAGGGTTTGGGTTGTGCTTGGACGGAGGCAGAAAAGCCACCGAGCACGACGACCGCGAGGAAGTTGAGTCTGAGGTTCATCACCGAAGGATAGGCAACAAACCATCCGGGCGGTATGGGGTGTAACCCGGCGCAAGAACTCTAGTCGCGCCGGGTTACACCCCATATCCGGAGCGCGCCACTACACGTAGCATCACGCCGAAATATTCGACGCTCATGCGGCGAATCCGAAATCCGAACGAAGCTCTTCCACCGCCTTTATCATGTCTCATCTCTTCCTCGCCCTCTTCCTCACTATCTTCGGCCTGAACCTGCTGTTCGGTCTCTCCGTTCCGATCTGGGTCACCGGCCTGCTCGCCTTGATCGCCGGCGTCTTGTTCCTGATGGAGCGCTTCGGCATCCGCCTGGACCGGAAATAGCGGCTGGCGCGGCGCGCTGACGATCGGCGCGCCGGTCGGGCCGATTCAATATTGCCCGCGCCTTCGTCACGGAGCTTCGCCCCGGGTCCGCGAGCGCCGGCCGCGACTTGACGGGCGGGAACGCCGCCCATCGGTCATCGCGTAGTCCGTCTGCAGGCGGCCGATCGACGGCCTGTTGGAACTCGCCCGCGACTTCGCCGCGTCGGCCGACGCAGCAGGCGTGGTGGGTCAACACCCCCGGCTCGCTTCACCCCATATCCGTCCGGCCGGAGAAAATCTAATCTTGTCGCTCGGTTGATACCGCGGCCACTGCGGCCGCGTTCGTCCTGCCCAACAAAAAAAGAATCATATGAAATACAGCATCCTGCTCGCATCCGCCCTCACGGGCCTCGCCGCTCTCACCGGCACTCGGGCCCGCGCCGACAACATGGCCTCCATCGCCATCACCCCAGCAACCGGCGCGATCACGCTGAGCCTGCGCTGGGCCATCGACGGCAACCTCGCGGGCTTCCATCAGATGTCGCAGAATCTCGGACTGGCCGGCAGCGTCGCCAATAATTTCTACTCGATCAAGAACACCGCCATCCCGGCGGGCGGGGACACGCTGGCGTTCAATTTCTACGTGGCGGGGTCCGGCTCGGCGACGCCCCATGCGGACATCGGCAGCAAACTAACGCCCAACTCCTACTCGGCGCTGACCTCGGCCGATCCCGACGTCGGCTATGGCTCGGTCAATCTTTATCTCATCCATCACAAGGGGACGACCGATTACTTCACCGCCATCATTCCCGGTTCCGCCACCTCGTCGGCAGTCACCGACGAGAAACCGATGTCCGGACCGGGCGGGCCCGGGACGGTAACGGGAGTCGGGGGCTATTTCGGCCTGACTTTCGCCGCCGGCAACCTCGGCTACGGGCTCAACAATTTCTATTATCTCCGCACCGACCCGGCCACCGGGTCGACCAAGTTCGGCACGCTCGCTCCGGCGTTGCTCGCCTCTTCGGCCGATCAATTCGACTTGGGCGCCGGCGGCTACAAGGCGCTGGCCTACACCGGCACCAATGTCGGCTATGGCGTCGACCAGATGTATTATCTCCGGCTGGACCCGGTCACGGGCTTCACGATTCTCGGGCTGCTCAATCCTTCTCTCGCCGGCACGCGACACACGTCGGACATCGCCAATCTCGGCAGCGTCTACTCGACGCTGACGTTCGTTCCCGGCGACGTGGGTTACGGCCCCGGTCAATTCTATACGACGGGCGCGGTCAACCCGACGTGGCAGTCGGTTAGCTTCGCGGCTATCGCCGACCGCGCGATCGGCGCGGGATCGTTCACGGTTAATCCCACGGCCAGCTCCGCCCTGCCCATCGCGCTCACGGTCGCGGCCGGTTCGACCGGCGCGGCCACGATCGGCAGCCCGGTGGGCGGCGTCTTCACCATCACCCCGACCGCGCCCGGCGTCATCACGTTGCAGGCGACGCAGGCCGGCCAGTCGGCGCCCATCGCCTACGAATCGAATATGCTGCGGCAAAGCTTCACGGCATCCGGCGCGGCCATCGCGACCGCTCCGGCCATCACGAGCGCGAACTCCGCTTCGGCGACGGTCGGCGTGTCGTTCAGCTATGCGATCACGGCCTCGGGTTTGCCCACGAGCTACGGCGCCACCGGCCTTTCGGCGGGCTTGGCTATCAATGGCGCCACGGGTGCGATAACCGGCACGCCGACTACGATCGGCAGCGCGGGCGCGACCGTCACCGCAACCAACGCCACCGGCTCCGGCAGTGCGATCTTGACCATCAACGTCGGACCCGCGGTCAGTGTGCAACCGGCCAGCACAACCACGTTCGCCGGAGGCAGCGCGACCTTCGTCGCCGGGACGAGCGCCAGCGGCGCGACCTACCAGTGGCGGAAGGCCGGCGTGGACGTGCCCGGCGCGACCAGCGCGACGCTGACCATCGGCAACGTGCAGCCCGCGAACGTCGGATATTACACCGCGGCCATTACCAGCGGCGGCGGCACGACGACAACGACCCCGGCCTTATTGGAGATGACGTTCGTCGGCAAGATCGCTGGCAGCGCGGCCGAGGTGGGCACGGACATCAGTCACCCCAACGGTCACATCTATGACCAGGTCCTGCTGCAGAGCGCCTCGGCCAGCGTCAAGTCCGACGCCGGGCAGATGACCCGCCTCTCCTACGTGGATTTGACCGACGACATCGTGCAGGTGGAATTTTCCGGTTCCGGCATCCTGACCATCAACCTGGAAAATTCCAGCGGTCCGGCCGTCGCGACGAAATATAACCAGCCCGGCGTTTCCTACATGAAGGGACACGCCTCCATCGCGATCACGGGCGCCGACGCCACCACGAACCTGAGTATCTTCAGCGTCGGGCCGCTCACCGCGGTGGACCAGGCGCTCTTTCGCGTGGGAACGACCTATGACGGCTGGGCCGACATCGCACTGGTGACGATCGCCACGACGGACGGTCATTTTGGTGGCGTGCGCACCGCTAACGCGAACTACTTCCGTGCACAGGGCATGGCGGGACTCTACGCACCCGGCGTGCAGTTCAGCGGACCCGTGCTCGTGGGTGACATCGACGGCACAAGCAGCGCCAACGCTTTCCTCGTGGTCGGCTCGGTCGCGGACGCCCGCATCACCGGCGGCGACTTATTCCAGGACAACGGTGACGGCGTCGAAGTCAGCGGAATCGCCCACCTGCAATTCACCGCCGGCACCTCGTCGCAGGGCGCTGTGATCCCGGCGCAGCCCAATCGCGGCCAACTCATGACCAATGGCGTGAACGTGACCGCCCAAGTGGGATCGCCGTAACATCGCGGCGCACTCCGTGCAGCTTTCCACGGGACCGGTCTTCGACCGGTCCCGTTCTTATTGCCTCCGGCCGCACGCTGTCGGTCGCGCCCGTCGGGCTCGATCGGATGACCAAAGCGAGCGTTCCGTCGCGACGCCGGCCGGCCGCGCCGCGTTCACGGCAAAAAGCGCGCGTTTTCGGGCAAGCCGTGCGGAGCGGGAAACGCCGCATCTGCTACCTTGGCGGCGATGAAAACGATCCTCGCCCCCATCGACTTCTCGGAAGTCACGGGCGCGGTCGTGTCCGAGGCCTCCGCCCTCGCCCGCGCCTTCGGCGGCCGGGTGGTCCTGCTCAGCGTCATCCAGCCGCCCGTCATCACCAGCGAATATGCGCCGATGATGGAAAATCTTTCGGAGATCCTCGCCAGCGGCGAAAAAGCCGCCGCCAAGAACCTGGCGAAGATCGAGGAGCAGCTTCAGCAGAACGCGGTCACCGTCGAGACCCTCCAGCTCAACGGGGCCCCGGTCGCGCACATCGTCGAGCAGGCGCAGAAATTTTCCGCTGACTACATCGTGATGGGCTCGCACGGGCACACGGCGGTTTACGACCTGCTCGTCGGCAGCACCACGCACGGCGTGATCATGCGGGCGAAGTGCCCGGTCGTGATCGTGCCGCCGCTGAAGAAGAAGAAATAAATTTGGGTCAGTGGGAACACGGGGCGCGGGCGAAAGCTCGCGCCCTTTCCCGTTTTCAGGGGCCGCAAATGAGCGAGCAGGCACAGCGGCAAACTGCCTCGGCGGCGGGGCCGGCTCTCCGAACCGGCCTGGGTTCCCGCGTGATTGGTCGCGGCTTGCGTGCCTAGAGCGGTTTCAAAGACACTGTAGCCGGGGTCGTCGACCCCGGGGCATTAACTTAAGCGAATTAGACCAGTTCATTTCTCCGCAGCCACGATATCGCTGGAGCCGGGCACCCGGGTCAAAGCCCCCGTTTCCATGACGTTCGTTTTGGGAACGCAGTGAATTCCGATCGAACCCGAACCGCACCCGTCAAATTCGTCAAACCGTGAAGCTATGATCGTGCCTCGCTGGTGCTGCCCGCCCGGCGAAGAGCCTCAAGCTCCGCTTCGGAGAGTCCGCCTTCGTAAGTTTTGAGGATTTGCCCGTCGCGCAGCATCACCGTGAACGGCAGGCCGCCACTGCGATTGCCGGCGGCGTGCATCAGCGCCACGACGTTGGCACCCGCCTTGAGCGCTGGCAGGGTGATATGGTGCTTTTGGAGGAACACCCGCGCTTCCTGCGGTGCGTCGGTGCAGACAAGTAGAATCGTCCAGCCGCGGTTGGCCTGGGTAAAGGTCTGCAATAGCGGCAACTCGCCCACACAGGGCGGACAGTCGCGGCCCCAGAAGTTTACCAGCACCAGCCCGGAGAGTTTTGAGACTTCCACGAAGCGGTCGCCTTCGAGCGTGAGCAAAGCGAAATCCCAAGGGGCGCGGGCCGCCCCTGACACCCCGGCGGCGAAGACGCTCCCGACGATCAGCGCTAAGCGGTGGAAGCGTGGTTCTTGTCAGCTCGGCCATCCGAACGCACCATTAGAACGCCCACGATGCCGTGCCGAAGAAGCCGCGGCGCGCGCCGTATTGGGCGGCGTTGACGCCGACGCCGGAGCCGTCGCGCAGTTCGTAGACTTCGTCCGTAATGTTAACCACATCGAGCCGAACCTTGATGGTCTGCTTCTGATCCAGCTTGAAGCTTTGCTCCGCGCCGAGGCTGATCGTGTGGTAACTCGGCACGGTGCCGCCGTTGGGGATCGTGTTGCCGGCGCTGTCGGTCCCGTCGTTGCGCAGGCCGCTTCCATAGATAAAGTCCACGAACAGTTTCGTTGCACCCGCGTCCTCCTTCCAACCGTAGGAAGCGCCGAAGGAGCCCGACAATTTCTGGTCGTGATCGAGAAAGATCCAGTGGTCGTGCACGTAGTCGAGATCGTCCTGACCGAATTGAAACTGGGCCGAACTCCAGTCTTTGCCCTTGGCGACCGAGTGCGCGAGGTTGAGGTAGGTGGAGAAACCGCCGTTGGTGTAGGAACTGGTGAACTCCAGGCCATACACGCGGCCTTCCGTGTAATTGAAGGCCGAGAGAATCAGCGTCTGGCCGAACAGGCCGTCGTCCAGTTGCTGGCGCGCCTTTTTGTAATAACCGTCGATCCCGACTTGGAAACCCGGGGCGAGTTTCTGGCTGATGCCGGCGTCGAAGTAGTGCGCCTTTTCCGCCCGAACCGGATCGTCGGTCGAGACTTCGGAAGCATTCGACGTGTTGTCGAACTTGGCCACGGTGCCCGCAGGCAAGAACTCGAGCGGCGGAGGCGTGAAATAGCGCGCATAGCCGGCGTGGAAAGTGGTGTCGGCCGCCGGCTGCCAGATGAAATTGAGGCGCGGGCTGAACTGGCTCTCCGTGTCGAACGTCGAGGAAAACCGATCGAAGCGCGCGCCGTAGTTCACCGTCACGCCTTGGAAGGGTTTCCATTCGTCCTGCAGATAGATGCCGGCAAACGTGGCGTGCTGCTTCCCGTTGTCGGCGATGGCGAAGGCGGGGCCGGTCGGATTGCCGTCGGCATCCGTGGGGAAGACGTAGGTGTTGGTCTTCGAGTCGAGGTTCTCGCGAAGGAACATCGCGCCGCCGCGGACCGTGTGTTCCGCGCTGGCGGCGAGGCTGCCGTCGAGTTCGGCGCCGCCGGAAGCAATCGTGCGGCTGACATTGCTGGCGACGCCGTTGAAATAGAGATCGCCCGTCACGTCGGGCCGGAAGTGCACGCTGCTGCTGCGGCCGAAGACCGCGGCCTGGTAGTTCAGATCGCCGGCGGACTTCTGGTAGGCGAGGACGCCGTAATAATTTTTTTCCCTCTGCGTTTCATCCACCAGCGTCGAGTCGAACGAGCCGGGCAGCCATTGCCCGCCGTTGGGCGCGGTGCCGGGATCGAGGCCGGGCGAGTTGGGCAGTTGGTAGTCGCTGTCGGACAAACTCGCCATCACGGTCATGCGGCTCGTGGCATCGAGGAGGTTCGAGAGATAGACGAACGCCCGCGTTTGCTTCGTGGTGTCGTGGAGCGCGTCTTTGCTGTCGGTCGGGTTTTCGATGCCGAGGTCGTTGCGATTGTAACTGCCATCGACGAAATAAGTGAGGCTGTCCTGCGAGCCGGCGGCCTCGAAGCTCGGATGGAGCGTGTGGGAGCTGCCGCCGAAAAAGCTGATTTCGCCGGTCGGGGCCACCGCCCCGTTCTTCGTGTGGATGTCCACGACCCCCGCGGTGCGGAAACCGTATTGCGCGGGCAGCGAGCCGGTGACGAGTTGCATCGTGTCGACGAAGCGCGGATCGATTTCGAGGCCGAAGCCGCTGAGGCCTTCGGGCAGGAGCACGTCGTTGATGCGGTATTGGAGGTTGGCGTGCTCGCCGCGCACGTGCAGGCCGCCGGCCGCCTCGGAGTCTTGCGCGACGCCGGGCGCGCGGAGGAGCACTTGGTTGAACGCGCCGTTGTCGGCGAGCGGCATCGTGGCGATCTGGGCGTTGTCGATGAGGAAGGACGTTGCGCCGAGACTCGGCACGATACCCTCGCGGGCCTGATCGAGCTGGCCGGTGACGACGAACTTGTCGAGTTGGACAGGTGCGGCGCTCGCCGGTTGGGGCGCAGCATTCGGTGCTGGAGCGACTTGAGCGTAGGCGGTGCCGGCGCTGAGAATAAGGAGGAGTGAGACAAGGCTACGGATGTTCATGGGAAATTTGAATGGTGAGATTTTTTGGTTTTGTGTCGGGCGGGTGTTGCCGAGGTGAGGACTGCGCGCAGTCAGGTGCGCGGCCTCACCAGGCCCTCGCCGTGAAGTGGGTTGTCGCTGGAAATCCATCGGGTTTCCCATTACTCGCGTCGGTGCCGCCGATCGCAGAAAGGGCCGGCCGGCGCCGAGCCTTTGGCCGGCCATCCGGCTCGCATCGGCCCAACGTGGACCAATGCGGTTGGCGCGGACGCACGGAAGATCGCAAAGAGAAATTTTATTCATGGCGTGATGTCGAAAGAGCGCAGAGCAGTCAGCGGGTGGAGTCCTGGGCAATTCTCGTGCAATCCATCGAATACAGGGCCAGCCAGCAGCCGTTCGCGTAAACGTCGTGGACGTGCAACGTGCCCTCGAATTCAGTCGGCACGTCCATCGCGGGCGACGAGGGCCCGCTATCGTTGTGGGCGACGATAAAATCGCAGAATCCGGGCGGCTGGCCAAAGCAGCACGTCATCTGGTTCTCCAAAATCAGAAACTCCTTCAGGCGTCCGCTTTCCGTGCGCGTCGGCAGCACAAAGCCAGAAATGCGGATCCGTTTTTGGTCCAATGCTGTGATGCGTGCCGGCGCTTGCGCGGCCAACGCAGGCTCCGGTTTTCCCGGACCGGCCAGCGGCACAAATTTTAGCGAGGTCCACGTGATTTCGGTGACTCCGTCGCGCGTGATGGGTGCCGGCATGGCGGCAAGCGCGGCTTCGGCCCGGACCTTGGCCTCGAGTTCGTTCGCCGCTTCGCGTTGCAGTCGTTCTTTTCGGTGCGGGTCAAACCGCCCGGCGAACAGCACCAGCAGTGTGAAGATCCCCGCCGTCCAAATCACGAGCTTTCCGCCAACGGGCACCCAGCGGGCGACCCGTTGCAGGACGCGCACGCTCGGGTCATGCTCACTGAATCGAGATTTTTTCACAATCGAGCTGATAGAGGCCTTCAAATATGTGATTCTCGAAAATTTCCCCGACGTGCAGGGTGCCATAGAAAGCCAGCACAGTGTCCATCGTGCTCGGCACACCCTTCCCCTTCATTGTCACCACGACCCACTCGTTGAGCTCCGGTTGCCGGCCGTAGCAGCACATCATCTGGTTCCGCAGCAACAGGCACTGGGTCACGAGTCCGTTCTCCAGCTTGATCGGAAGCATGTAACCCGAGACGCGGACTTTTTTCCCCTCGAGGGCCAGGATCCTGGCCGGGATCGTGCCGCTCTGACCGGGCTCGGTCGGCATTTCGACGGGATCGCGCGTGTCTCCGATGAGCAAAGCCAGTCGTTTCGCTCCGAGTCCCTTGGGTTTGAGCGTATCTTCGTAGTCGACTTTGTGCCGGCCGAAGGAAAACGACGCCAAATGTTCGAATCCAACGAGCCAGTTGCCCGCGGCGTCCTGTTTCAATTCGGGAAAGTTTCCCGGCGACGGCGACGCGGCGGTGACGGGCGATTGCCCGTTAAACGTGGTGCCCGGCGCCGGCGGGGCGGGAGCCTGGCCCCAGGCCGATGAGACCATCGCCATGGCGGCGAGCGCCGCGGCCGCCGGCCCCGCGTGAATTCGCGTGATCATCTTCATGGTAATATCCGTGCGCTTATTCCACGGAGACTTTTTCCCCATCGAGTTCGTAGATCCCGGCGAACAGGTTGTCCTCGTAGACGTCGCCCACGTGCAGCATGCCGTAGAAATTCAGCGGCACGTCCATCAGCGGGGGCACCTTTTTGGCGCGGGCGCTCATTTTCACGACGACCCATTCGTTCGGCTGCGGCACGACGCCGTAGCAACAGACCATCGGACTGCGGATGATGAGGAACTCGGTGACGAACCCACGTTCCAGTTTCATGGGCAGCATGTAGCCGCTCACCCGCACGCGCTTGCCGCCGAGATGCTGGACATTGGCGGGGATCTGCTCAACGGAACCGGGTTTCGGCTTGGCGTCGGCGGCGGGCGCCGCGAACGCGAACGAAGCCAGATGTTCGAAACTCACGTCCCAGTAGCCGTCGGCCCGTTGCTTCAACTCAGGGAAGGAAGGCTTGGGTTTGGCCGCCGGAGTGCCGGCGAGCGCGTTGATCGTATCGGAAATCGATGTCGCCGGCGACGCAGACAAGGCCGCGGGCGCCGGAGCCGGGGCCGCTGCCACCGATGGCGTGGGCATGGAGCGCGGTGGGGCGACTTGGGCCACTGCGGTCGTGTAGGCGGGAACGCTGCCCACAGCGTAGCCGCCACCTCCGTCGATCATCGCCAGCGGGAGGCCGCAACAAGGGCAAGAGCCAGGCGGGAATTGGTTGTTGTGCGGCAGCACGCCGAATGCAGGAACGGAGCAGAGCACGACCACGCTGGCGGCGATTGCGCGGCAGACCGCGGGTTGGAGGAGGGTTTTTTTCATGGAGGTTCAGTCGGTGTCGTTGCCCTTGGGAAAATTGAACTTCACGTCGGCGAACGTCGTGCCGCGGATGGCGATGCTCTTCATGGTGGCGTCGAAATCGTTCGCGGTCTTCAGCCAGTCGGCCTGCGCTTCGAAGAGCGCGGAATCGCCGACGGTTTCGCCGGTCGCGGGATTGGCCGTGGCCTTGAGCACGAGGACCTGCGGCGCGCCGTCGACGGTCGCGTCGATCTCGAACGACGGTGCGGCGGAGCGGATGAAATTCTCCATTTCACCGTCGAGCACGAACGCCTGGAGCTTGCCGGCCGCGGGATCGCGCACGAGTTCGAGGTGGTAGACCTCGTCGCCCAGCACGACCGGCGTGCCGCCGTGCGGCGGATGGTGCTCGTGCTTGTGCGGTTTGGCGCTGGCGGAAGCGTCGGCGGAATTTTTTCCGCAACCCGCAACCAGCAGCAGCGGGAAGGCGAGGACAATGGCGAGGAGCCGGGGCGTTGGTTTCATGGCGACGAAGGAGGAGCGGGCGGAGTCACGAGACGGGTGCGAGGTTGTCGGCGATGTCGGTCCGGTAGGCTTTCCACGCCGGGACGAGTCCGCTGAGCGCACTCAAGGCAATCATGCCGAAAGGGGCCCACAGCATGACGCGGTTGAATGCCCAGGGATCGAGCAGCACGCCCGTTTGCGCGCGGATGATGGCGGCGACTACCGAGACGATCACCGCATAGACCGCGAACGCGGCGATCATGCCGAGCAGTCCGATGGCCGCGGCCTCGAGCACGATCGCGCCGAAGATCGTCCGCCGGTGGGCGCCGAGCGCCCGCAGGATCGCGATATCGCGGCGGCGCGCGGACATGGAGTTGTAGATCGCCACCAGCACGCCGCCGGTCGAGACGAGGGCGACGAGATAGGCGATGAGCGTGAGCACCTGGTCGAACCAGCCGATCTTGCTGAACAATTCCGACATGATTGCCCCGATCGGATACGCGAACGTGAGCCGATTGCCCTGCTTGTTGTAGAGCAGGTCGAGCCGGAAGCCCGCCATCGGCGAAGTGAGCTGGAGCAGGACGGCACTGACATCCGTTGCGGCCCTGGGGTCGTGGCCAGCCATGGTTTGCAAGCCGTGCAACGGAATCCAGACGACCTTGTCGGCGGGCGTGTTCGACGGCGCGAGCAGACCGGTGACGACGTATACATCGGGGTGCTGATTGTTCGCGTCGAAAATGAGGCCGTGAAACGGATGGAAGATGTCGCCGACCTTGAGCCCGAGTTTGCGCGCCGCGAAGCTGCCAATCACCGCCTCCTTTTTGGCGGGGTCGAACAACCTTCCGTCCGCGAGCGAGAATTTTTTCCCCGGCGTGTATTCCACGCTCGTGAAAAGCTCCGGCACGGTGCCGACGATGCGGTAGCCGCGCAGGTTGTCGCCGACCGCGATCGGGATGGCGGTTTTCACCATCGGGTCGTGCTTGATGAATTCGTAATCGGCGGCGGAGACGTTGCCCGGCGAGGTCTCCAGGTGAAAAATCGAATTGAGGACCAACTGCAGTTTCGAGCCGCGCGCGCCGAGCACGGCATCGAACCCGGTATTGACCTGGGTGAACGTCGTCTGCGACTGCACCTTCACGACCCACACGGACATCAGCAGCCCGCCGGCGAGCGCGATGGAGAACGCGGTGATGATGGTCGAAAGGAGGTGCTGCCGCAGACTGCGGCGGACGATCAGGGGAAGCGTCATGACACCGCCTCCTTCATGGCTTCGTTCAGCCCGGCGAAATCGCGCACGCTCTCGAAGGCGGCGAGCACCTGCGGATCGTGGCTGACGAGGAGGAGCGCAGCGCCGTTTTCGCGGCAGGTTTCGCGGATGAGCGCCAGGGCTTCGCGGCCGTTCTTGTGATCGAGATTGCCGGTGGGCTCGTCGGCGAGGACGAGCTTGGGCCGGTTGGCCAGAGCGCGGGCGACCGCGACGCGCTGTTGCTGGCCGGTCGAGAGCTGGCGAGGCCGGTGGTGGAGGCGATGGCCAAGTCCGACGCGCTCGAGCATGGTCGTCGCACGCGTCTGGTCGGCGCTGCCGCCAAAGGCCATGCCAAGCAGCACGTTCTCGAGACAGGTGTAGCCCTGCAGGAGATTGAACGTCTGGAAAATGTAGCCGATGGATTCGGCGCGCAGACGGTCGCGGGCCGGCTCGCCCAACGCCGCCATGTCGCGACCGCTGATCTGAATGGAACCCGAGTCGGCGGCGAGAATGCCGGCGATCAGGTGAAGAAACGTGGTTTTGCCGGAGCCGCTTTCGCCGCGCAGCGCCAGTTGCTGGCCTGCTTCGAGCGAAAACGACGGCACATCCACAATGGTCTTTCGCTCGCCGTCGGGTGAGACGAACGAACGCCGCAAATTTGCAATGGAAAGTAAGGACATGACGGAACGCAGCCTTGGCGGGATGACTCCCGCGCGTTTGGGTGGGCACACCTGCACAGCTTCCCTTCAGAGGAAGCGAAAGCCCGCGGCTGCGCTTAACGCGTCACGCCGCAGGTCAGGTCTTCAGGCTGTGGGCTGGAGGGCCGCAAACGGGCGGCAGCAGACCGGCGGGCGTTTCGCCCGCAATTCCTACCGCCGCAAGCTCCACTCGTTCGACCACCACGGTCGTGGGTTGCACCACAATCTGCGGTGCGACATAGAACGCTTCGCCCGCCGCAAACGCCGTGACCACGCATTCGTGGTCCTCGTGATTCGCGTCGTGGTGGAAAAATTCGTGCGCCTCGGGGCTGGCGCTGAGATACATCACCGTGGCGATGAGCAGAACGGCCAACACGCTCACCGTCTTGCCGACGAGTGAGGCGGAGCCGTCTTTATGCTGAAATCGCAAGGGTCTCATGCGGGAAGCATTCCAAACTGCGCGGAAGAAAATGAAATGTTCGGATTACGCAAACGCAAATCCAGCATGATTCGGGCCGCCGGGGAATGACTTCCATTCAGTCGGGCTCACACGGACATGGCCACCGCGCACCCGAATCGGCAAGAGGCCAGGCTTATTCTCGCCGCCTACCGGGCCAACGGAGCGGATGCGACCGATCCGCGGCTGGCCGAGGCGCTCGCGCTCGCACGCAGCGACCCGGAATTGGCGGCATGGTTCGCCCGCCAGCAGGCCTTCGACTCCGCAGCTGTCTCGAAGCTTAATTCCATCGCGCCGCCGCGAGAACTGCGCGATGCGATTTCCGCCGGGCTGAGATTTCAGCGCCCCCGGCAAAATGGGCGCTGGCTCTTCGCCGCGGCCGCCGCTCTGGTGGTCGGCGTCGCCGTTATTTTCGGACGGTGGTGGTCGTCGCGGGGTTCGTTCAACGATGCCGGCTTGGTCATGTTCGCGACCAATTACGTGGCCAACGGATTCACGTTGCAGGCCCGTTCGGCCCGCACGGCCGATCTGCTGCATTGGCTTGCGGTCCACCACGCGCCGCTGCCCGAACGGTTGCCGCTGGATTCCAGCGAATTGCACAGTCTCGGTTGCCGCACGCTGAGTTTCCAAGGGCGCACGGTCACGCTGATCTGTTTCGAACACGGCCGGGAGTTTCATCTTTTCGTCGCGCGTCGGGCCGATTTTCCGCGCGTCCGGGTGGGCACGAAAGCGCGATCGAGTTCGACTGCGAACGGGTGGAGCGCGGCGGAATGGATGGACGCCGATCATGTCTATGTGCTCGTCTCCGACGCCACCCCACGCGAGTTGCAGCGTCAACTGGCGGGAAGTGTGAAGCGATCGGCCTGAGCGAACTCCGCATCATCGGCGATCAACGACTCCGCGAACCGGACTACTCCGGCACTACCAGCACGAAAATCCCCAGCAGGCCGAGAATCGTGCCGACGACCGCTGCCTCGTAGCGCTCGAGCCAGCGTGGGTTGAGCCGCTCCCAGCCGGCCAATGCCACCGTCGTCAGCAATAGCATGCCACCCAGCGCCGCGAAGGCGAGCACCGCACTTAAAAACGCCACGCCCCGCCAACCGTAAGGCACTGCCGTCAGATAAACCGGCAGAAACGCTTCGCAGGGCGAAACAGCGAGCAGCGTGAACAGCGTCCAGATCGTCGCGCGGTCCGTGAGTTTCCCGGAGGCGGTGGCGGTCGCCGCCTCGGTTTCGTCGTGGGCGTGGTCGCAGCCGGGACGGTGGGCATGCCCGCAACCGCGGCCCGTCAGATGCCGCCACCAAAAGAACCCGCCGGCGGCGATCAGGAGGCCCGCGATGCCCCGGTCCACGAATTGCTCGAAGCGGTCGCTCAGCTCGAAGCCCAGCCAAGCGAGGCCGATGCCGAGCAGCGTTGTCACCGCCACGTGCCCTCCGCCGGCCAGCGCGACGACGCCGAGGATTTTCCGCTGCGTCCAACCTCGCGCGCGACCGACCATGACGAAAGGCATCCAGTGCGTCGGTAGCGACGCGTGCAGGAGCGCAACGGTGAATCCAGTGGCAGCGATGGTCGTTAGTGCGGTGAGGTGCACGAAAATATTATTTGAGATGATGCGTGGCGCTTGAGCGACGGCGCTGTGGCGGTTGTTGGTATCGCAATCACGCGTCAAACGATCGCGGGGAGTGCTGCTCGTTCACAGACTAACAAACTCGTCAAGCGGCGGCCTCCCTTGCGGTCGGTCCGGCATGTCGCCAGCCAGATTCCGCTGTTCACTGCCGACCCCAGCTTCCGCCTCCCAATATCAACCCTCTCAGAAACATCGCGGGCAACCTGCATGCCACGACGTAGGGGGTCTATCCCGATCAGGGGGCGTTTTAGAAACAGCCAGAACCGGGGTCGGCGACCCCGGCTACAACAATATTTAATCCGCGCCAGGCACGACCAAGCCGAAATCCCCCGGCGGCTCGGAGAGCCGCCGCCACCTCGCAAGCGGTCTGTCTCCCCGCCCGCGCCTACACGCGCCAGCTTTGGAGAATCTTGATGTAGTTCGCCCGCTCGAACGCCGCGGCGTCCGGACAACGGCGGAGGTTCATCGCCCCGCGGACCTGGTCGAGATTCTCGTAACCGTGCTCGGTCAGCCACGCGGTCAGCCCCTGCAGGGTCACGGTCAGGATTTGCGGGCCGTGCTTCAACACCAGCGACACGAGTTGCACCGCGTGCGCCCCGGCGAGGATCGCCTTCACGACATCCTGCGCCGAGTGCACGCCGCCGCTCGCGGCCAGCGAACCGCGGAGATGCGGCGAGATGATCGCCAGCCACCGCAGCCGGAGCAGCAGCTCGCTCGAATCGGAAAGCCGGAGCTGCGACTGCACCTCCAGGTCCTCGAGGTTGAAGTCCGGCTGGTAAAACCGGTTGAACAGCACGACGCCCTTCGCGCCGGCGTGCTCGAGCTCGAGGGCGAATTGCGCGGTCGAGGTGTGGAACGGCGACAGCTTCACCGCCACCGGGATTTTCACCGAGCCGACGACGCTGCGGACCGTTTCCAGCATATCGGCCTCGATGTCGTCGGCCGCGCGGGTCGGATCGGTGACGAGCTGGTAGAGGTTGAGCTCGATCGCGTCCGCCCCGGAGGACTCGAAACGTCGCGCGTAGTCCGTCCAGCCGCCCGGGCGACTGCCGTTGAGCGAGGCGATCACGGGAATGGACAGCGACGCCTTCAGGTGGGCGAGCTGGCGGAGATACTGGTCCGGCCCGAGCTGGTATTCCGCGAAGGCCGGGAAATACGAGGTGCCCTCCGGATTGCTTTCCGCCGCCATCTCGACGTGGTGCACGAGCGCACGCTGCTCGGCATCGATCTGCTCCTCGAACAGCGAGCGCATCACGACGGCGCCGACCCCGGCGTCCTCGAGCTGATGCGCCACATAGGTGTTGTCGCAAAACGGCGAAGCGCCGATCACGAGCGGATTCCTGAGCTTCAGGCCGAGATAGTCGGTGGTGAGATTCATCGGGCGGGGGTGGATTCGGATTTGGCGGTGCCAGCGCGAGGCGTGGCCTCGGCGGGCGTAGCGGGCGGGAGGTGGATGCCGTTTTCCTTCTTCGGGGCGACAGCGGCCGGTGCGGCGGCCGGCGCCGCCAGGTGTTGATAGAGGGCGTAGTGCTGGCGCACGTGCGCCTGGGCCTTGGCGGCGAGTTCGGCGGCGCGCTCGGGCGCGACGTTCTTGAGGATGCCGAAGCGGGTCTCGTTCGCCATGAACTTGGCGAGATCGGCCTTCGGCGCCCCGGAATCCAGCTTGAGCGCGACCTCGCCCTGCTCGGCCAGGCGCGGATCGTAGCGGAAGAGCGGCCAGTAGCCGGTGTCGACCGCGAGTTTTTGCTGCTCGAGGCCGAGATGCAGCGGGAAGCCGTGCGCGATGCAGTGCGAGTAGGCGATCACGAGCGCGGGCCCGTTGTAAGCCTCGGCCTCGCGCAACGCGGTGACGGTCTGGCTGTCCTTCGCGCCAAACGCGACGCGGGCGACGTAGACGTGGCCGTATTGCATCGCGATCAACGCGAGATCCTTCTTTGCGATGCCCTTGCCGCCGGCGGCAAACTTGGCGACGGCGCCCATCGGGGTCGACTTCGACGACTGGCCGCCGGTGTTGGAGTAGACCTCGGTGTCGAGAACGAGGACCTTCACGTTCGCGCCGGAGGCGAGCACGTGGTCCAGCCCGCCGTAGCCGATGTCGTAGGCCCAGCCATCGCCACCGATGATCCAGACGGATTTCTTCACGAGGTCGTCGGCCAGGGCGGTGAGCTTCACCGCGTCGGCGCCGGTCAGCGGTCTCAGCGCTTCGCGCAAGGCGACCACCCGGGCGCGCTGCGTCGCGATGCCGATATCGGTCGATTGATCGGCGTGGAGGATCTCGTGCACCAGATCGGGGCCAACCCGCGCCGCGAGGCGTTGCAAGAGCTCGCGGGCGCTGCGGGCGCGCTGTTCGGTCGCAAGGTGCAGGCCGAAGCCGAACTCGGCGTTATCCTCGAACAGCGAGTTCGCCCACGCCGGGCCACGGCCGTCCTTGTTCGTGCAATAGGGCGTCGTCGGCAGGTTGCCGCCGTAGATCGAGGAGCAGCCGGTGGCGTTGGCGATGAGCAGCCGGTCGCCGATGAGCTGCGTGAGGAGCTTGATGTAGGGCGTCTCGCCACAGCCGGCGCACGCCCCGGAGAATTCGAACAACGGCGGCATCATCTGCGCGCCCTTCACGGTCGTCATATCGGTCTTCGTGCGCTCGGGATCGGGCAGTTGCCCGAAGAAGTCCCAGTGCGCGCGGCCGGCCTCGAGCAGCGGCGCCTGCGGCACCATGTCGATCGCCTTGTGGCGCGGGTTGGACTTGTCCTTCGCCGGGCACACCTGCACGCAGAGCGAGCAGCCGGTGCAATCCTCGGGCGCCACCTGCAAGGTGTAGAGCAGCCCCGGGGTTTCCGCGGAACGGAACTTGGTGGAGGCGAAACCCTCCGGCGCGCCGGCGACGGCCGCCGGGTCGCAAATCTTGGCGCGGATCGCCGCATGCGGACAGACGAGCACGCACTTGTTGCACTGGATGCAGATCGACGCATCCCACTGCGGAATCTCGAGGGCGATGTTGCGCTTCTCGAACCGCGCGGTGCCGGTCGGCCAGCAGCCGTCGAGCGGGATGGCGCTCACCGGCATCAGGTCGCCTTCGTTGGCGAGCAGCCGGGCGGTGACCTTCTGCACAAACTGCGGCGCGTGGTCGTAGCGCGGCGGGACGGTGGCGACGGCGCCCGGGTCTTCGGCTTCGGGGATCTTCACCTCGTGCAGCCCGGCCAGCGCGGCGTCCACGGCGGCGTAGTTCATCTTCACGATCTGCTCGCCCTTCTTGCCGTAGGTCTTCGCGATCGCCTTCTTGATCTGGGCGATGGCGTCGGCCTGCGGCAGCACGCCGGAAAGCGCGAAGAAACAGGTCTGCAGCACGGTGTTCGTGCGCCGGCCCATGCCGCTGTCCTGCGCGACCTGCGTCGCGTCGATGACGAACAGTTTAAGTTTTTTCGCGATGAGCGTGTGCTGCCATTCGCGCGGCAGCTTCTGCCAGGTCGCCTCGGCGCTGTAGGGCGAATTCAGCAGCACGGTCGCGCCCGGGGCGGCGTAGCCCAGCACGTCGGCGCGGCCGACGAAGTTGAACTGGCTGCACGCCACGAAATCCGCCCGGCGGATCAGATACGGCGCCCGGATCGGACGCGGCCCGAAGCGCAGGTGCGAGGTCGTCATCGAACCGGATTTCTTCGAGTCGTAGACGAAGTAGCCCTGCGCAAAATTGTCGGTCTGCTCGCCGATGATCTTGATCGAGTTCTTGTTTGCCCCGACCGTGCCGTCGGCACCGAGGCCGACGAAGACGCAGCGGCGGACGTCGGACGCCTCGAGATCGAAATCGGCGTCGTAGGGCAGCGAGGTGCCGCTGACGTCATCGAGAATGCCGACGGTGAAATGATTGCGCGGCTCCCACTGCGCGATGTGGTCGAAGACGCCCCTGGCCATCCCGGGCGTGAATTCCTTCGAGCCGAGGCCGTAACGGCCGCCGACGACGCGCGCCGAACCCGCGAGCTTCGAGCGCCCTTCCGCGAGCGCCGCGATGACATTCAGGTAGAGCGGCTCGCCGAGGGAACCGGGTTCCTTGGTCCGGTCGAGCACGCCGATCGCCTTCACGCTCGCCGGGAGCGCCGCGAGAAACGATTTCGCAAAAAACGGCAGGAACAGTCGCACCGCCACGACGCCGACCTTTTCGCCGCGCTTCGCGAGCCACGTGGCGGTCTCGGCCAGCGTTTCCACAGAGCTGCCCATCGCCACGATGACGCGCTCGGCCTCGGGATGGCCGTAGTAATCGAACAGCCGGTATTTCCGCCCCGTGGCCGCGCCGAACCGGTCCATCGTGTCCTGCACGATGCCCGGCAGCGCCTCGTAGAACGGGTTCACGGCCTCGCGCCCCTGGAAATAGACGTCGGGATTCTGGGCCGTGCCGCGCAGCGTCGGCCGGTCGGGCGTCATGGCGCGCGCGCGGAAGGCCGCGATGTCGTCCTCGTCGATCACGCCGCGGATATCGTTGTCGGACAGGATCGAGATTTTCTGGACTTCGTGCGACGTCCGGAAGCCGTCGAAGAAATGGATGAACGGCACGCGCGCGCGATAGCTCGCGGCGTGGGCCACGAGCGCGAGATCGTGCGCCTCCTGGGCGGAGTTGCTGCACAGCAGGGCACAGCCGGTCGCGCGGCATGCCATGACGTCCTGATGGTCGCCGAAGATCGACAGCCCCTGCGCCGCGAGGGCGCGGGCGCTCACGTGCGTCGTGAATGGCAGCAGTTCGCCCGCGATCTTGTAGAGATTGGGGATCATCAACAGCAGCCCCTGCGACGCGGTGAAGGTGGTCGTGAGCGCGCCGCCGAGCAGCCCGCCGTGCACCGCGCCGGCGACGCCGGCCTCGGATTGCATCTCGACCACGCGGGGAATCTCGCCCCACAGGTTCGGTTTCTTCAGCGCCGCCCACTCGTCGCACACCTCGGCCATCGTCGAGGAAGGCGTGATCGGGTAGATCGCGACCAGTTCATTCAAGCGATAGGCTACGGATGCCACCGCCTCATTGGCGTCGCACGTTAGAAATAGGGGCTTGTTCGAGTTAGGCATGGGCATCAAAGGCGACCACGATTTTCGCAGCCGTCTCCCATGGTCGCATTAAGCGCCCGCCCGCTCTACGCAGCAGTTGTCTTTAGCGGTGCATGGATTGCGTCCGCGCCGCTCACCCGAAAAAAATCGCCCGGCGCGGCCGCCGGTCAGCCCGCTATCCGCGCGGATCGGCCGGGCACGCACACCCGGCCGGAAGGTCGAACAACTGCAGCAACTGCTCGTGGTTCAAACGCTGGAAGACGGCCCGGCGGCTGTCGTGACTCAGTCCGCCCAGGACGCAAAAGGGACAATCCGGCGTGTATTTCGCCTTCGGGCAGGCGTAGGTCAGCGCGAGGAGTTTTTCCCGCAGGTCGGCAATCGGCTCTTCCACATTCATCGCTGGAATTCCGGCATCGGCAGGAGAGCGTTCATGACTTGCTACGAGAAGGGGGTGAAACCGGGGTCGCGTTTGAACGGCAGAGTGGCGGCCATCGTCGGGCTCCGGGCAAGCGTTTTTCCCGCCGGACTGGCCGGCGGCGCACCTTGGCCGCGGGCATTCACGGCCGGAAGGCGCGCCGCATTCCAACCGTCACGATGACCAGCGTCGCGAGTGAGCTGAGCGGCATCAACGCCGCCGCGACGAGCGGGTTCATCCGGCCGGCGACCGCGAGGCCGACGGCGAGCACGTTGTAGGAAACCGAGAAGATCAGGATCGCCGCCTGGGTGCGGCGCCGGATCGAGTTCACGGCAAACAGCGCGCGCAACCCGCCGATTCCGCGGCCCAGATAATAAAAATCCGCCTTCCGCTCGAGCACCCCACGGTGAATCACCGGCGTGCCCCGGCACAGCGCGCGATCGAAGGCGAGGCTGTCGTTCGCGCCGTCGCCGAGCATGAGCGCGTCGTCGGCGCCGTCGTGGCGGTCGAACCAATCCGCCTTGTCGCGCGGCGTCAGTCCGCCCAGCGCGTCCTCGGGCCGCAAGCCGAGTTCGGCGGCAAGCGCGGCCACCTTTTCGGAACGGTCGCCACTGAGGATAAAAGTCGAAAAGCCCGCCGCCCCGAGCGCGGCGATCTCGGCCCGGGCGTCCGGGCGGGCCGTGTCGGCGAAACGAAACCGCGCCAGCACCGCGCCGTCGCGTGCGAAATCCGTGCCGGAAGCCTCGGTCTCAATGTCACCGATCAAGCGACATTGCCCCTGACCGGCGGGGAGCCAGCCGGCGCGACCGAGCGACCACGGGCCGGCGCTGACACCGCAGCCGACGATCTCCTCCACCTCACCGGCAACACTCGCGTCGTCAGCGGCAGGCGGCGGTGCGATGGAGCCCGCGGCGTGGAGATTCTCCGACAAGCACTGGCTGACCGGATGCGGGTTGTCGCGCACGAGGGCGAACAGCGCGGCGCGCGCGGTCGCGTCGAGCGCGTCCAGCGCCTCCGGGTTTTGGAGGAGGGGCGTCTCGAGCGTGAGCGTGCCGGTCTTGTCGAAGACGAGCTTGCGCACGCGGGCGAGTTTCGACCACAGGTCGCCTTCGCGGATGAACACGCCGCGGCGGCGCAGGGCGACCGTGGCCATCTCGTCCGCCAGCGGAAACGCCAGCGCGATCGCGCATGGGCACGACACGACGAGGACCGCCGTGACGACCGACCACGTGCGCGAAGCATCGCCCGTGGCGAACCACCAGCCGATGCCGGCGGCGGCGGCCACGGCGAGGATGCCGATCAGGTAACCGCGGACGATCCGCTCGAAAAACACCTGGCGCTCGCCCGCGCGCTCGCCCGGCGTTAAGAGCTGCGCGAGCAGGGACTCGTTCCAGCCCTGCAGCGTCGCGAGGCGCAACCCGGCGCGGCCGAGATTCACGGCGCCCGCCGGCACGCGCTGGCCGGTGCGGAAAACCCGCGGCGCGGCCTCGCCGTTGATGGACGCGAGGGAAAAAGCCGCCTCACCCGCCTCGAGGCGCGCCTCCACCGGCAGGGTCTGTCCGGCCGCGAGCACGAGCGTCTGCCCGGTCCGCAGTTCCTCGGGCGGCAGTTCCCGGCCGTCGGCGAGGCGGACGCGCTGCGGCTTCGGTTGCTGGCTGAGGAGCCGGCGGCGGTTGCGTTCGATGGCGGCGACCTGCGCCCACCGGCCGACGAGCATCAGCAGGATGAACGTCGAGACGAAATCGAAATACACGAATCGCGCCTCGCCCGCGAGCCAGCCGTAGAGCGAGCCGGCGTAGGCGCCGACGATCCCGATCGCGATCGGCAGGTCGATGTGCAGCGCGCGTTCGCGCACCGCGTGCACGGCGCGGGTCAGGAAATACGTGCCGCCGACGAAAAGGCTCAGCGTGCCGAACAGCAGCGAGAGCAGGCCGAACAGGCCCGCCCATTCGTAGCCGGGCGTCATGCCGAAATACGCCGGCAGCGAGAACAGCATGACGTTCAGCGCGAACGCGGCGCAGAGCCCGATGCGTTTCACGAGCCCGCGGCTCTCGGGTTCCGCCACGGTTTCGCCGGGCGGGCCCGCGAGGTAGCCGAAGGCCTGCAGCTTGCGCGCAAACTCCGCCGCGGAGAATTCGCCGCGCACCCAGCGCACCCGCATCGTGCCGTATTGGGCGTTGACGTTGATGTCGCGCGCGCCGGGTTGCTGTTGAAAGATCCGCTCGATCAGCCAGACGCAGCCGGCGCACGAGATGCCCTGGACATCGAGGGTGAGCTCCGGGATCGCCGAACGGCCTGCCCGGAGGTCGCGCCCTACCCGCCCAGCATCCTTCACGGCTATGGCGGAAGGAGAGCCGGCCCCACCCTCGGCGGCGACCTGGAGGGTTTCGAGCCACGCGTAGTCCCGCGATTGGAAGACGGCGGCGTCGGCGGGCGTCGTGATGTCGTCCTTGATCCGGTAGTAGCCGGCGAGGCCATGCTCGTGCACGAGCCGGAAAACGTAGCTGCAACCCGCGCAGCAAAAACCGCTCGCGCGCATGCGGTCATCGAGCAGCGGCGCCCCGCAGTGCCGGCAGCTTGCGGACGACGTGCCCTCACCCCGCCGCACGGCAGAAATGCGGGGTGAAGGCACCCCGCCGGCATTGAGGGCGGTCGCACTCATCTCAGAGGCAGATAAACGACGACGGATCGGGACCTGGAAGCCCGAGCGTGGCGCGCAGCCGCCAGCCGATCGCCACGGCCGTCGTGAGCGCGAGCGCGAGCCGCACGCGGTTCAACCAGAGCGGCGAGAGTTTCCGGCGGACCCAGTGGAACTGCGTCTGCGCGAGCCAGAGGAGCGGCACGGTGCCGAGCCCGAACGCGAGCATGAACTCGACCCCGCGCAGCGCGGAACCCGACAGCAACGCGAGCGCCACGAGAAAATAGAGCGGGCCGCACGGGAGCAGCGGGGTGGCGAGGCCGAGCGCCGCCGCGGCCTCGGTGCGCGAGCGCCGCCGGAGCACGCCCTGGAGTTTCCAGACGAGCCGGCCGAGCGCCGGGAGTTTCGGCAGATGGCGATCCCACCGCAGGGCCAGCGCCACGAAGAACAGCACCAGCGTCCACGGCAGCCAGCGGAGCGCCGATTGCGAAAACCAAGTCAGCGGCGCGCGGCCGAGGCCGCCGGCGACCAGGCCGAGCGCCGCGTAACCGGTGAGCCGCGAGAGGTGATAAACCGTGCTCACCGTCTGCCCGTCGGCGCGGTCGCCGCGGACCGGCATGAGGGCGCACGCGAGCGGGCCGCACATGCCGGCGCAATGGATGCTCGTCACGAGGCCGGCGACGAACGCGGCGGCGGGGGAGTCGATGGCCGCGAGTTCCATGACTCAGCGCGCGGTGGCGAGGGGAACCTCGTCGACGCGGTGGTGCGCCGCAAACGTGAGCCAGGCCGCCCACACGGCGAACTGGAGCGCGAAGGCCGCGACGAACCAGAGCCAGAGTTTACTTCTGCGGGGCGCGGGCATGGGCGGCTTGTTCGGCCTCGTCCTCGCGCAGGAGGCGCGCCTCGGGGCCGAGGAATTTGACGTTGCGCTCGAGGTGGAAGGTGCCGCGCGCATCCGCGACGCGGACCTCGAACTCGAACGGGCCGGTGTAGCCGGCGCGCGGCTGCTGGAGCACGAGCGGCTCGACGACCTCGGCCAGCGGGCCGAGCTCGAGCGTCCCGGTCGAACCGGTCTGGGTAATGCCGGCAGGAAGCTGGTTGACCTCGACGACGAACTGCGCGGGCGCCGTGCGCTTGTTGACGATGCGGACGAAGAACTGATTCCGCACCATGGCGGGATCGACGAAGTAAGGCGCGCCCGTCATGCGCAGGACGAGAAAGTTGGCCGGGCGCACGGTCGAAAGCGCCCAGGTGGCGGCGCCGGCGCCGACGAGAAGGAGCACGAAATACAGCAGGGTGCGCGAACGCAGCCAGCGGGTGGCGCCGCCGGCGAGGCCGTTGAGGGAATCGTAACGAATGAGGCCGCGCGGCCGGTGGATGCGGTCCATCACCTCGTCGCAGGCGTCGATGCAGGCGGCGCAGCCGATGCACTCCATCTGAAGGCCCTGGCGGATGTCGATGCCGGTGGGGCAGACGTTGACGCAACGGTTGCAGTCGATGCAGGCGCCGGCGCCGGCCACGGCCGGCTTGCCCCGTGGTTCGCCCCGCTTCGCGTCGTAGCCGATGACCATCGTGTTGTCGTCGGTGAGCGCGGACTGGATCCGGCCGTAGGGGCAGATGACGATGCAGAGCTGCTCGCGGAACCAGCCGAAGTTGAAATAGAGAATCCCGGTCGCGATGGCGATGAACGCGAACGCGCTCCAGTGCTCCGTCGGCGCGGCGCTCATCATGTGCCAGACCTGCGGCAGCGACACGAAGTAAGCCAGGAAGAGATGCGTGATGACCGCCGACACCGCGAGGTAGGCGGCATGCTTGGCGGCGCGGCGCGCGATTTTTTCCGGCGAGCGCGGCGCCGCAGCGAGCCGGCGGCGCTCGATGGCGTCGCCGTCGATCCAGCGCTCGATCCGGCGGTAGACGTGATCGAGGAAGACCGTCTGCGGGCAGGCCCAGCCGCACCAGATGCGGCCGAAGAGCGCGGTGATGAAGAACAGCGAAAAGCCGACGCCGGTGATGAGGAAAAACATCAACCAGAGATCCTGCGCCGCGAGCGTGATGCCGAAGAGATGGAAGCGCCGCTCCGCCACATCGAGAAAGACGGCGGGGTAGCCACCGACCTTGATCCACGGCAGCGACAGGTAGAAAACGATCAGGCCGGCCGACGTGAGCCGGCGGGCGCGGAGGAAACGTCCCGGCGCATCGGCGGGATAGAGGAACGGCCGCGAGCCGTCGGAGCGAATCGTGGTGACGGAATCGCGATTGGGCCGGCTGAGCGTGGGTGCGGACATGGGAGCGGGAGGTGTGGGTTGCGCGCGGGCCGCGCAACGTCGCGCGGTCAGCGCGCGACCTGCATTGACTGAGGCTTACTTCGGCGGCGCGGCGGCGGGGGCAGCCGACGCCGATGGATCCATGACTACCGGCTCACCCTCCTTGTGGTGACTGAAGACAAACGCCGCGAGTTCGGAGATCTTCTTCTGGCCGAGCACAGGACCCCACGTCGGCATGCCTTTGGCGAGGACGCCTTTGGTGATCGTGTTGTAGACGTCCATCGGGTTGCCGCCGTGAATCCACGTCGTGTCGGTGAGATCGGGCCCGATGGCGGCGGGATTTTCACCCTTGCCGCGCAGACTCGGAAGATGGCACGCGACGCAGTTGGCCAGGAAGGTGGCCTTGCCGGCGTCGGTGAACGCCGGGTTGCGGCTCATCTGCCAGAGGGTCGCATCGTCGAGCTTGTTGTTCGCCATCTCGGCGAGCTTGACCGCCTCGATGGCGGCCAGCTCCTGCGTCACGCGCTGCGGTCCCTCGAGGCCGGTGCGGAACCACTCGTAGTAGGCCCAGTAGCCGAGCCAGAACACGATCATGATGTAGAGCGTGAACAGCCACCAGTTGGGCAGGCGGTGATTGAATTCCTGGATGCCGTCGTAGACGTGCGGGCGGACGGAATTATCGGGAAGCGGATCAGACGGGGTCGGCGTCATGGCGGGCGGCGGGCGTTGCGGTGGTGAACGGGAGATTCTCGAAATGCTCGAGTTGCGGGCGCTTCATGCGCAGCGCGCGCCATGAGATCGTGACGAAGATCGACGCGGCGGTGATGAAGGCGACGATCGTGAAGAGCGCGGCGGAGTCTTCGAGGAGGAGGCGTTGGAACATGGGAGGAAAAAAGTCCGGAGTTGAGCGCTGAGAGCCGGGAGCCCGGTCAGCGGGTGGCGGCGACCTTGGCGGGGCCCTGGTTGATTTCCTCGTATTTGCCGAGGTGCTGGAGGTAGGCGATGAGCGCGACGATCTCCTTGTCGGGCGCGACATAGGCGCCGTCGGCCTTGAGGCGCGCGGCGATTTCCTTCTGCTGCGCCTCGACGCGCGTGGCGATCTGCTCTGGCGTCCAGTTCGGGTAAGGCACGCCGAGCGTGCGCTGGACGGAAATCTTCGACGGCAGCGTCGAGGCATCGAGCGCGTTGGCGAGCAGCCACGGATAGGACGGCATGATGGAACCGACGGAAATCTGGCGCGGGTCCTCCATGTGGCGGAGATGCCAGACGTCGGGATATTTTCCGCCGATGCGGGCGAGGTCGGGGCCGGTGCGCTTGGAGCCCCACTGGAACGGATGGTCGTAGATCGACTCGCCGAGCCGCGAGTAATCGCCGTAGCGCATCACGTCCGGCACGAGCGTGCGGATCATCTGCGAATGGCAGAGGTAGCAGCCCTCGCGAACGTAGAGGTCGCGGCCCGCGAGCTCGAGCGGCGTGTAGGGAATCTGCCGGCGGTCCTCGACGTTGGCGGCGTGGTGGGCGATGACCGTCGGGATGATCTGGATCAGCCCGCCGGCCGCCACGGCGAGGAAGGTGAGGATGGTGAACGGGAGCGAATTAACGAGGAGCCGATCATACCAGCCGGCCCATTTCTTGCCCCGCGACTCGTAGTGCGCGTAGGCGAGGATGACGCAGAGCATCAGGCCGACCAGGCCGGCGATGCTCAGCAGGTCGCCGCCGAACATCCACGCGCAGGCGAAGCCGGTGCCGAGGATCGAGAAGAGGACCGGCGGGTTGAGGATCGAGCCGACGAGGCTGAGTTCCTCGGCGGGAGCGTGGGCCGCATCGTCCGCGAAGACCTCGACGGTGCCGTTGACGGGCTGGGCGCCGCGCACGGTCCGCCACGTGTTGTAGATCAGCAGGAACCAGCCCGTGAGGTAGAAGCCGCCGCCGATCACGCGCATCAGCATCATCGGCCGGATGGTGTTGAGCGTATCGAGGAAGTTCGGGTAGGCCAACACCGTGCCATTTTCCGCGGTGGCGTTGAGCATCACGCCCTGCGTGATGCCGCTCGTCCACATGGCGCCGACATACATGAGAATGCCGAACGTGCCCAAATAGAAGTGGAGGTTCGCGAGCCGCGTCGAGTGGAGCGGCTTGTTCCAGAGGCGCGGGAGCAGCCAGTAGGTCATGCCGGCGGCCATGAAGCCGTTCCAGCCGAGCGTGCCGGCGTGGACGTGGCCGATGATCCAATCCGTGTAGTGGCCGAGCGCGTTGACCGACTTGATCGCGAGCAGCGGCCCCTCGAAGGTCGCCATGCCGTAGAAGGTGACGCCGACGGCGAAGAACTTGATGACGGGATCGGTGCGGAGCTTGTCCCACGCGCCGCGGAGCGTGAGGAGGCCGTTGAGCATGCCGCCCCACGAGGGCGCCCAGAGCATGAGCGAGAACGTCATGCCGAGCGTCTGCAGCCAGTCGGGCAGCGCGGTGTTGAGGAGGTGGTGCGGGCCGGCCCAGATGTAGACGAACACGAGCGACCAGAAATGGATCACCGACAGCCGATACGAGTAGACCGGCCGCTCCGCCGCCTTCGGCAGAAAGTAATACATGATGCCGAGGATCGGCGTGGTGAGGAAGAACGCCACGGCGTTGTGCCCATACCACCACTGCACCAGCGCATCCT
>CALFNN010000089.1 GCA_937902925.1 uncultured Opitutaceae bacterium | reverse complement strand
GGCCAGATTTTCTCGAGCCGGTAGTTCCCCGTTTTGCTCGGGATCAAGTCCGCCCGGATATGTTCGCCCGGCCGCACGGCCGCCGCGTCCCCGGCCGATACGTCGAACTCCATCGCCATCGCCGGCATCAGGCCGGGCACCTCGTTATGACGCACGACCATGACTTTCCGCGCCACATCCACCGAGACCACTTCCCCGACCAGCGGATAATGCTTCTCCTGCGGCGCGGCGGCCACCGCCGGCCCCGTCGAGCCCGAACGCGAACAAGCCGCACCTGCCATCACCGTCAACGCCACGACCATCGCGAGGGCATTAGATTTCATGCCACTACGGATTCGCCGCTGGATAAATTTGTCAAAGGGTTTGCTCAGGACCGTTTCGCCGCTTCTGCTGGACCTTCCCTCTGCTCATGGATTCCACGTCCGTCGATCGGCGCACCTCCTCCCACAAGCCCGCGCTCGCGATTTTCGCCGCGCTGGGCAGCGCATGGGTGTTCGTGCTGGTGTCGCTCGGCGCTTTCACCACGAGCATCGGCGCCGGGATGGCGTTTCCCGACTGGCCGCTTTCCAATGGCTCGCTCAACCCCGCCGGCTGGCTCACCAACCTGTCGCTTTTCGCCGAGCACTCGCACCGATTGAGCGCCGGCGTGATGAGCACGATCACGCTGATCCTCGCGATCTGGCTCTGGCAGACCGAGGCGCGCCCCTGGCTGCGCCGGCTCGGGTGGTTCGCGTTCGGCCTCGTCATCGCCCAGGCCGTCGTCGGCGGGCTCCGCGTCCTGCTCGATCCCGATGCCCTTCCCGCGCTCCAGACCAGCGTCGGCCGGCTCTTCGCCATGCTGCACGCCTGCCTCGCCCAGCTTTTCGTCTGCACGCTCATCGCAACCGCCGTGGCCTGCACGCGTGGTTGGATCGAGCGCACTGTCCCCGTGGGCAATTTACTCCGGCGTGTCGGCCGCGTCTGCTGCGCCCTGCTGTTCGTGCAACTCGCCATCGCCGCCGTCGTGCGCCACAGCTTCGCCGGCCTCGCCATCCCCACCTTTCCCTATTCGACGCCCGATGGCCACCTGCTTCCCGCCCATTGGGATTTCCGGGTGGCGATCCACTTCGCCCACCGCGTGATGGCCGCGATTATCGCCGTGGCGTTGATTTTCTTCGCCTTCCTCGTCCGCCGCGATCGCGGCTCGACCATCGGCATGCGCGCCGCCGCTTCCACGCTCGTGACCCTGCTCGTCCTGCAGATCTACCTCGGCGCCCAGATCATCTGGACCCAGCGCACGGCGACGATGACCACCGCCCATGTCTTGGTCGGCGCTCTCACGCTCGCCACCACGTTCTGGCTCACTTGGGTCGCTCACCGCGATATCCTCGCCAGCCGCACCGACTCATGACCGACGTCATCGCTCCTCCCGCGAAATTTCGTGACTACGTCGAACTGACGAAGCCGCGGCTCAGCCTGCTGTCGGTCCTCACCGCCCTCGTCGGCTATCTCTCCGCCCGCCCCGCCTACGACCTGGGGAAGCTCCTCGCCGTCGTCGTGGGCACGTCGCTGGCCGCGGGCGGCGTTGCCGCGCTGAACCAGTGGCTCGAGTATGAAACCGATGCGCAGATGAAACGCACCGCGGACCGCCCGATTCCCGCCGGGAAGGTCGCCACCGGCTCCGCCTTCGTGCTCGGGATGCTCATGTGCATCGCCGCGCTTTTCCTGCTGATGGCGAAAGTTCATCCGCTGGCCGCGTTGTTCACCCTCCTCACGATCGTTTCCTATCTTTGCTGGTATACGCCCGCGAAGAAATGGTCGATCTGGAGCACGGAGATCGGCGCGATCGCCGGCGCGTTTCCGCCGCTCATCGGCTGGGCCGCCGGCGAGGGACGCGTGACGTCGCTCGGCTGGATTCTCTTCGGCGTCCTGTTCTTCTGGCAGATTCCGCACTTCATGGCCGTCGCCTGGATTTATCGCCGGGACTATTCCGCGGTGCATTTTCCCATGCTGCCGGTCCGCGACGAATCCGGCCGGCGTGTCGCCGCGTGGGCCTTCACCTGCACGCTCGCCCTCGTCGTCGTGAGCCTCCTGCCGGTCGCCTTCGGGCTGTCGAGCCGGTGGTATGGCGGCGCGGCGCTTCTGTGCGGCGCGTGGTTCCTGTGGCGGGCGGGAATTTTCCTGCGCGCGGACGGCCGCGATCTCGCGGCGCGCAAACTCTTCCTCGCCTCCATCACCTATCTTCCGCTGGTGCTCGGCACGCTCGTCGCGGACCGCGTTTACTTCGCCTGACCGCCATGACCGTCCACGACATTCCCCCGATCAACGCGTCGCTGAACGGTCTCGCCACCTTGCTGATCACCGCCGGCTTCATCTTGATCAAGACGGGCCGGAAAGAGGCGCATCGCAAGGTCATGCTCACGGCCGCGGCCGTCTCGGCGCTGTTTCTCGTCGGTTATCTGACCTATCACGGCATGATGCGCGGCCTGCACACTCCGTTCGGCGGCACCGGTGCGATCCGCACCTTCTATCTCGCGATTCTCTGGACTCACATCCCGCTCGCCGCGCTCATCGCATTCCTGGTTCCGCGCACGTTCCTGTTCGCGATCCGCGGCGACTTCGCCCGCCACAAGGCGTGGGCGCGCTGGACGTTTCCCATCTGGTATTACGTCAGCGTCACCGGCGTCCTCGTCTATTTCTTCCTCTACCGCTGGTGGCCGGCCACCTCTTGACTCCCGTTCGCCACCGGCGTCCGCAAAAATCGGTTGTCAACTAATAGTTGACAACAAGCTCCGGGCACCCGGCGTGGGGACCGCCGGGTCGGGCGGGCGCCGGGACGCAAAAACTAGGCCGCCTGCCGGCGCCGGGGAACCAGCGAGATTCCCAGTCGCGTCAGCGCCGCATCCGTAACGAACAGCACCGCCCACAGCGCCAGCACCCACGCACGCACCGAGCGCCAGGTCACCGGCCGCGGCGCCCGCCAGACTTGCGCCAGATCAAGCCGCTCCTGCCCGCCGCTCCGCGTGCTCAGTTGCCGCAACTCCGCCAGTCGCGTGCGATCGAAGCTCCATTCCGCCGAGCCCGCCACCGCCAGCGGCCCGAACGGCAGCGCCACCGGGCCGACCCGCACCGCGCCGCGCGCCATCCGTCCCGGCGCGAGTTCCGCCGTGGCGCGAAAGAGTCCGGGCTCGATCTTTTCCCACACGAGCGGACGCAACGTCACCGCCGTCGAGGTTCCACCACTCTCCGCGAGCGTCGCGACCGGCGGCGTCTGCGCGATGCGTGCGTTCCACGTTTCGTCGTAAAGCAGATCGAGCGTCAGCCGCTCGCCATCGAGGTCGGTGCGCAACGCCAGTCCCGCCGGCGCGTCGTCACCCGCCAGCCAGTGGGAGAGCGTCTGCACAAAATCACCGTAGCCCGGCCACGCGCGGATTTTTTCCGAATACGGCCCGCCCAGCGGAAACGACACCGCGCCTACGCGTCCCACGCCGCGCTGCCACGTCGCCACGAGCGGCGAGGCATATTCGTCGGTCGACACCAGCGAGGTCGTCGCTCCCGGCCGCGCATAGCTGAGGTTGTAGCCATCCACCGTCGCCAGCCACTGCGGGGCGCGCGCCGCGATCTCCGCCCAGCCCGGCGTGCCTTGCGCGCCGGTCGGTTCCTTGATGAACGCCGAGCGCGCGATCGAGACGGTCTCCTGCGCAAAGATCGCCGGCAGTTCCACCGGGTCCGCGCTGAAGAACATCCGCCCGCCGCCGCGCTGCGCCACTTCCTTCAGGATATCCGCATCGCGGTCATTCTCGGTGCCGAGCCCGATGACGCTGACCGTCGCGTCGATTTTTTTCAACTCGTCGACCGCATCGAGATAATCGCCGAGCTGTTGCCGCGAGTCGTTCGCATCCGCGAACAGGATCAGGTGCCGCGTGCCGGTCTGCGCCTTCTCCAGTTCCGCTTTGCCCGCCCGCAATCCTTCGCGCACCACGATGCCGCCACCCGTGCTCACCACCCGCCGGACCGCCTCGGTGATCGCGCTGCGATTCGGTCCCACCTGGGCCAGGCCGACAACCTCGTGCGGCGCGGTGTCGACCGCATGGATCGAAACCGCGTCGTAGTCGCCCAGCAGCTCCACCGCGCGCGCCGCTCCGGAATTGGCGAGATCCATTTTCGTCAGCCCGGGACCCGCGCCCATGCTCATGCTCCCGGAGCGATCCATCACGATTGCCAGCGCGGTCGCGATCTTGCGCTGCTCCTTGCGCAATTCCATCGAGACCGGCAGCAACTCGTCGATCGGCGACGCAAAATAGCCACCCGCGCCGAAACTGTTCTCGCCGCCCGCCATCAGCAAACCGCCCCCCTGCTCGCGCACGAAGAAATCCAGCCCCGCCATGAAATCGCGCGGCAGCTTGTAGGCGGGCACGTTGTTGATCACCACCGCGCGGGCGCCGGTCAGCCGCGCCGCGTTCAGCGTTCCGGGTTCCGTCACCCGCTCGAAGGTCAGCCCTTGCGCGCCAAGCAACGTCGCGAGCGGATCGTCGGGATAGTTCGTGATCAGGATCACGCGCGGTCCGCCGGCCACCTCGACCCACGCGCCCGCGAGGTTGTTTTCGGGATGCGCGTCCGCGACCGGCTTGATCCGCGCCTCGTAGCGCACCGCACCGCCGCCGGTGAGCCGGTCGGTCAACCGCACGTGCGCCACGCCGCCGCGCACCGACGCCGTCCCGCTCGCCGCCGGTTTTCCGCCGCGCGAAACTTCCCACGGGATCTGCGCATCGCCCTGCCCCGCGATCGTGAAGTCCACCAGGAACGCCTCGCCTGCCAGCACTCGCGGCGGCACCGCGAGCCCGGCGACGCGCCAGTCGGCCTCCACCGACTCGGTCAGCAGCCGGAAATCCAGCGGCACCGTGCTGCGCAAAACTTTTTCCGCCGCCGGCCCGAGCGGCTCCGTGGCGAAACCGTCCGTGATCAGAAGCAGCCGCGCCGCGCGATCCGCCGCCATTTCGCCGAGCGTGTATTCGAGCGCGGCGCCCGTGCGCGTCTGGAACAGCGCGCCTTCGAAAATCGGGTCGCCCCGGTCACGACGCACCGCCTCGCCGGCGAAGTCGACATAGAAGACGCGGTCATCCGTGCCGCGCGACCGCTCCAGGATCGTCTCGATCTCGCGTGACTGCGCCGCCATCGCCCCCGCCGCCGACTCCGAACGATCGGCCAGCACCCACAGATCGAGCCCCGCACTCGCCCGCCGCAGCCGCGGCTCCGTCAGCGCCAGCACGAGCACCGCGAGCGCCGCCGCCCGCAACGGCTCGTGCAGGCGCAGTCCGCGCCAGCGCCCGCCAGCGACCGCCAGCGCCGGCAGGAGAAAAAACCACTCGGGCGCGCCGAAGATCATGCGGTGACACGGGCCTCCGGTTCCCGCTGCTCGCCGCTTGCAGGCGAACCGCGCGGGCTTCCACCGCGCGTCCACCAACTCCCAAACCCGAGCGCGACCAGCGCGAGCAGCCACCACGCGGCGAACGGATCGGCCCGCGTGTTGCGCTCGATCGCCGTCTGCCTTTCCCCTGGGAGCTCGATGAAGAATTTCTCCGCCGCGTGAAAGTCCCCCTGGCGGGCGTCGGCAAACTGCGCCGCGCCCCGCACCAAGAGTTCATCGCCTTGCTTCAGCGTGAAAAACCCGGCGCGGCCCGGCGCCCGCAACTCCGCCCGCTCGCCGGCACCGACCGGCTCCACCACTGGCTCGCCGCCCGCGGCGGATTGAAATGTCCGCGTGAGGCCCCCGGCCGAAACCGCCGGATTGCCCTGCAGGTCGACGATCCCGTTGCAGTCGAAATTCGCCGTGTAGGGCGCGTGTTGCCGGTCGCGCTCGGCCTCGAGAAACCGGCGCACCAGCAGCACCGCCGCCGGCAGCCGCGAGGCGTTCGATGTCGCCCAGTCGAACGCCAGCATGAGCTTTCGCCCGCCCTCGGCGCGGCCGGGCGCCGGGGAGGTGGCTCGCAAAAAGACGAGCGGCCAGCGTCCTTGCCACAGCAACGGCGTGTCGCCCGGCGCGGCCGCGTAGCCATACGGACCGGTGCCGAACCAGCCCTGCCAGTTGAGCCCCGCCACGAGCGGGTCGCGCTCCGGCGTCACCGGATCCGTCAGCAGCGATGCCTGGGCCCGCTGGTCCGCCTGCGGCCAGAAAACCCCGCCGCGCGGCTCGCGCGCCGCCTCGTCCGCGCTCAGCCGCGCGAGCCGCAACGTCGCCGGGACCCCCGCGCCGGCAAACGCCACCCCGTCCACGTTGCCGGCGAGCTTCCTGAAAAATTCCGCCGCGCCATCGTCGCCGTCGAGTTGGACGACCAGCGGCTTCGGCCGCGGCCGCACGAGCGGCAACCGGTCGTCCGCCGCAAATTCATCCGGCGACAGCACGACCGTCGCAGCGTCGACGCCGTCGGGCAGCCGCGCGGAAATCTCCGTGAGTGCGCCCGGCGCGAGATCGAGCGGTTGCTCGGCGGATTTCGTGCCGGCCGCCTCGAGATGCCAAGTGCGGTGTTGGGCCGTCCCCGCGTTGTTTTTCACGAGCGCGCGCCACGTGTGACCGCCGCCCTCGTCGCGCGTGATGCTCGCCCCGGCGAAACCGACGTTCTCGATCGGCCGGCCCACGCCCGCCGCCCGCTGCCCGGCGGGAACCTTCGTCCGCGTGTCCGTGATCAGCAGCGTGCGGCCCGACGCGCCCGCGAGTCCGTGCGCCAGCCGCAACGCGGGCCCCGGATCGTGCTGGCCCAGCTCCGGCTGCCAGCGGGCGACCGCCGCGGTGGCCGCCTCGCGCTCCGTCCCGCGATAGAGTGCCGGCGCGCGCGGGTCCGTTGTCATCACCACCCACGTCGTGCGCGCGGCCAGGCCCTCGGCAAGCACCATCTCGCGATCCGCCGCAGCGATCGCGTCGCCGCGAAACGCCTCCATCGACGCCGACGCGTCCAGGACGACGGCGACAGTCTGCGCCGACTCCGCCCGCACCCAGCGGGGCTCGGCCAGAACCCACGCCGCGATCGGCATCGAAAGCAACTGCAGCCACAGTGCACGCGAGGAGCGCAGCCGGTCCCACGTCCGCCCGCGCGCGCTGTCGGGTGCGAGCTTCTCGATCAGGAACCACGTGCTCGTGCGCGCGATCTTTGCCCGTTGCTGGAGAAAGTGAATCGCGAGAATGGCGGGCACGCCGAGCAGCGCCCAGAGTCCGGCCGGATTTCCAAAAATGGGCATCACGACCCCGCCCCCCTCCCCGTCGCCCCCGGAGTCAAAAGCCGGGCGTCGGCCAGCGAACGACATTTCATCTCTTCCGCTCCCCGAGGGATTCCAACAATGTCAACTAATAGTTGACATTCTTCCGGGTGCCGGCTCATAGGCCCGCCTCCACGGCGCCGGCGGCAAACGGTTCGCCGGCGAGCGCGTTCATCAGCAACCCTTCGCAGGGCACGCGCGCGAAGAGCACGCCGCGCTTGCGGCACGCTTCGCGCCACAGCGCAAAATGCCGCGCATAGGCCGCGGCATAGCGCGTCGCCAGCGGCTCGTCGACCCGCTGCCGGCGCACAACCCCATTCTCGCAATCGGTCAGCTCGATGTTGCCGCGCCACGGCAGCCCGGCCTCCTCGGCGAGGCCCGGCGCGAGCACCACGCCGATCCCCGCGCCCGCGGCGAGCGCGACGAGCAGCGGCGCCGGGTCGCCGGGAAAAAGCAGGTCGGAGATCAAGACCTTCAGGGCGCCGGGCCGCCACGGCAAAGGACCCGGCGCCACCGCCGCGTTGCCGCCGGCCTTGGTCGCGCCCGGCTTCTCGTCGCCCCGCTCGGCGGCGCTCCCGCCCGCGTTCATGCGCTCGCGCCAGCGCTCCGCCCGCACCTCGTCCGGCGCCATCGCGCGCAGCGTCCGGCCGTGGGCGGCGTGCAGGCGCACCGGTGCGCCGGCCCGGTCGGCACACTCGACGCAGAACGCCACCAGCTCGTCCGTCCGCGCGAGCTTCGCCGGGGTCAGCGCCATCGAGGCCGAGACGTCGACCGCCACGTCGACAAACGGCGCGACCTCGGCGCGGTAAAGTTTCATCGTCAGCGCACCCGTCCGCGCGAACGCCTGCCAGTGAATGTGCCGGGGATCGTCGCCCGGCACGTAGGTGCGGTGGTCTTGAAAATCGAGCGAGCTGCCCGCGCCCGCGCCGAGCCAGTTGCCCGCGAGGCCGCGCCACGCCTGCCGCGAAAACGGCAGCCGCCAGCGGGCCGCCGCCGCCAGGGCGCCCCGCCGCGCCGAGAACGATGCGGCATCCGCGTTCATAGTTTCGCCTTGCGCTCGCGCGACTCGATCAGCGCGAGGTTTTGCCAATAGGCGTGCGACTGCCACCACGCGAACCCGAGGGCGGCAAAGATCAGCCCACCCTGCACGATCATCGTGCTGTCGCTGAGCTCCGTGTCGCCGAGCGAGAGCCAGAAACCCGACACCGGAAGCAGGCGCGCGAAATCCTTGATCCAGCCATAGCGCAGCGGCAGCCCGGCGGCCAGCGCCGCCGCGATCGCCCCGAACACGCTCATCCCGCCGAGCACCAGCCCGTAGACCGAGCCCGCGGACCGCGCCGCCGATCGCTCGAAGACGGCCAGCGCCGCCACCGGAAAGGTCAAGGCCCCGAGCGCCAGCAGCCCCAGCCACGCGACGCGCATCACGAGGTGCGGCGGCACCACCCCCGGCACGGCCATCAGCCCGAGCGTCGGGGCCGCCAGCGCGACGATCATGTAGATCAGCGCGCTCGGCCAGCCCGGCAGCGCGAACCGGCCGACAAAATGCGCCAGCCCGCCGCGGGCGAGCCACGGCCGCAGGTGCACGACCATCGGCGTGCGCACGCTGCCGAGTTCCGTCGCGCACACGAGCAGCGTGAAACATCCCGCAAAGAAAAACTGGCCGCCGGCCACCGTTGCGTGGCCGGCCAGCGCCCAAAGCGGCACGGGCAGCATCGCGATCAGCGGAAGCACCCGGGCGAAAAACGCGTGGTTCTCCGCGGGCGGCGCAATCCGGCGCACGGCGGCCACGAGGAAAAACGCCAGGGTGAGCGCGCCGTCGAAACCCAACGTCGTCGGGTCCATGCCCCGAAACGGCGACGTGAGGAACGCGCTGCTGCCCGTCGCCACCGCCCGCCACACGTTGGTGCCGATCACCATCGCAATCACCAGCAGCACGCGAACCAGCTTCGAGGTGCCCGACGACCACAATCCCGCCGCGGTCAGCACGGCGCAGGCGCCGAGCAAGGCGAGGCACGTGCCCGCGTCGCTCACGAGGTCCACCGACCCGGCGTAGTAGCGCACAATGCCATAGGGCAGCATCGCGACGAGCAGCAGCCCGCTCTGGGCCACCAGCGACGCCCATTTGCCAAACACAATCCGCCATGCCGACAGCCGCGTGAGCATCAGCAGGTCGAGCGAACGCGCCTCGATCTCGCTTTGCAGCGAGCCGAGCGCGCGCGCCGGCGTCACGACCAGCAGTTGCACGGTAAGCAGCGTCCAAAAAAATCCGTTCACCGCCGTGGCCGTCCCCGCGCGCGCGCCGGGGGCCATCGCATCGGACCCGACCGCCGCCCCCATCATCAGGAGGGCCATCAGGATTTGGAACGCAACGAACGTCCCCACAAATCCCCGCGTGCGCAGCCCCTGGCGGAGCTCCTTCACGAGCATCGCCGGCAGCCACGTCGGAAAATCGATCTGCGGCCGCGGCGGCGGAATGGTGGGCGTGACCGGGACGGTGCTCATGGCGTTTTCCCCTCCGCCGGCGGGGTCTTTTTAAGCAGGGGTGGCTCGCGCAGCATTTCGACAAAGGCCTCCTCGAGGCGGCGTTCCTCGCGGTGAAAATCCGTCACCGCCACGCCGTCGGTCACGAGCCGGCGCAACTCGGCGGCGAGCGCGGCGGCCTCCACGTTCGCAAATTCCGCGCGCGCGCCGTCGCGCCGTTCGTTCAGGAGTTTCCAGCCGGGCCGCACCGCCAACCACTCGAGGAGCGGCACGACCGCGCCGTCGATCACGATATCCACCACGCACGCCCCGGTCGTCGCGCCGCCGCGCCGCAGCGTGCCGGTGTCGCCGTGGTGCATGACCGCGCCGCGATCCATGAAGATGAGCGTGTCGCACATCTCGCCGAGTTCGGAGAGAATGTGCGAGCTGATGAGGATGGTCTTGCCGCGCTCGCGGAGGACGCGGACGAGATTCTTGAATTCCAGCCGCGCCTTCGGGTCGAGGCCCGCGGCGGGTTCGTCGAGGATGAGGAAATCGGGGTCGTTGAGCAGCGTCCGCGCGAGGCACAGCCGCTGCGTCTGCCCTTTCGAGAGCCGGTCCATCGGGCGCTGCGCGAGTGGCACGAGGTCGGTGAACTCGGTCACCTCCATCACCCGCCGGAGCAGTTCCGCGCCGTGCAGGCCGTTCGCCCGGCCGAAAAAGTCGATGTAGTCGCCGACCGTCGTGTCCTTGTAGGCGGGAAAATAATCCGGCATCCAGCCGATGCGCCGGCGCACCTCGTTTGGCCGCTCGACGACGTCGACGCCGCCGAGCCGGATGACCCCGCGGTCCGGCAGGTCGAGCGTGGCGAGCAGGCGCATGGTCGTGGTCTTGCCGGCGCCGTTCGCGCCGATCAGGCCGACGACGGCGCCGGCGGGAATCTCGAACGACACGCCGTTGACGGCGCGCACGCCGTCGAACCAGCGCACGAGACCCTCGACTTCCAGAAACGCGGCGCTCATGGCTTCGCCTCCCCGCCCTCGAGGATGCCGGTGTAAACGACACCCGCGTCGGTCCAGCGCACCGAGTCCAGCGTGGCGATGGGCGCGAGGTCGCTCGCGCCGCCATGCGCGCCCCACCGGCCGGGCGCCTGGGGCGCCGCGGCGTCGAGCACTTCGGTCAGGCGATGGCTGCCGCCGAGCACGGTGGCGCCGATCCACGTGCCGCCCGGCGCCAGCGTGACGCGTTTGCCTGGAGGAAGCTCGGGGGCGGTCCAGAGCGCTCCGGCCGCATCGACGCACGTGAACGATTGCAGCGTCGTGCCGAGGCTCGACTGCACGATGGGCGCGCCCCCCGGTGCGGTGCCGACGCGTTCGACGCGACCCCGCGTGGGCACAAGCCGTTGCAACAACTGGGCCTGCCGCTCGCGACTCCGGAACCAGTCGCCCGAGGCGCGGCCATCCGTCCGCGCGAGTTCCGTGCCGGCCGCGTTGAAGTTCATCCGCGGGTCCGGCGCATCGATTTCCAGCGCGGTCATCTGCGTTTCGTCGTCGAGTGCGAACGTCCGGCGCGCGAGAAACCCGGTGCGCGAGGCCTGCTCCTGGAAAACCGCCGCCTCGTTCTCGCCGGGGAGCAGCACGACGAGCGCGCGGCGCATCCCGGTGCCGCCGAGGCCGTCCTGCGTGAGGATCGTCACCATCAGCACCACCGCCGCGGCGAGCGCGATGACCGGCGTGGTCACGAACAACCGGTGCCGCTTCGACACCGGTGCGAAGACAAAAAGATTCACGGGCCCGACGACGATCGCGAACCCGATGAGAAAGATCGCCAGCCACGTGTTGGCCGTGGCCGGATCCTGCACCGATTCGCCGATCAGGGATTTTTCCAGCGACAAGGCGCCGCGGTCCGGCAAACCCGGCGTGCCGCCGTAAACCTGGATCTTCCCCACCCACAAGTCGGCGGTGGCTTGATCGGTCGCGCCGCCCTCCCGGGAAAAGGCCAAGGGTTCGGCCGGCGTGGCGATGAATCCGGCGCCGACTTGCTCGACGCGCTCCCGGCCCGGAGCGGAAGGTGACAACCACAGCCGGCCGCCGAGACCCACCCAGCCGCGCAGCGCCGCCCGCCGGCCGGCGTCGAGCTCGTTATATTCGTCGCTTTTAAGAATAACCGCGGCGAACGAGGACCAGACACGCCAGTCGGCGGGGAGCTGCCTCGGGTCGACCGGCGAAAGATTCGGCGCCCCGCGAACGACCGTCGAAAGCTCGAGGCGAATCCCCGGCTCGAGCGCGGCCGACACTGCAAACGGCCGCATCTGGGAATTGCCCGCGCCCGCGTTGGGCAGCATCGTGCGGGAAGTGCCGGCCACACCCGGGCCGGAGATTTCCACATTGATGACGGTCGGAAAAATCTGGGCAGTGGAAATGAGCGGCGCCCCGGCCGGACCGGGCACGGGTGCACTCCCGGTGCCGCCTCCGGGAACGGCGGCGGTGACGATCGTGATCTTGGGTGGCGCGGTTGGCGTCCCGGTGATGTGCGTGCTCGTGCGAATGATCCCGCTGCCCGCATCGATCGTGTAGACGGTTTCCGTCCCGGGCGGCGGTGGCGGCGACGTGCTCGGCGGCGACGTGGTCCCGCCCGCCGACATCATCACCGTGGTGATCTCACCGGTGGTGGCATCGATCTCGCGCTCGGTCGTCAGCCGGCCGACGACGCGCGTGACCTTGGTGCCGAGGGGCGTGCGAGTGATCGTGACCGCCGGGTTGAACGCCCGCCCCGACCCACCGGGACCGGATCCCGGCGTCATCACGATCCTGACGCTCCGCGGGCCCGCAGTCAGCCCAGCGGCTCCGGACGGACTCGAGGTGCCGGAACGCGAGATCGATCCCGTGGCGGGGTCGATCCGGATCGTCACGTCGTCCCCAGGCCGCGGCGTGAACGTTTGCGTCCCGGACGCGCCCCCCGCCGTCGTGCGCGTTTCCGTCATCACCCCGGTCCGCGTGTCGATGTCCGTCGTCACGGTGGAGAGCGGCGAACCGCCGCGGGGTGACGGGAAGACCCGCACGACCCTGGTGCCGGTGGCCGTCTTGGTGACGGTAACAAGCGGCACGATCGCCCCGGAAGCGGCCACCGGACTGGCGCCGCCGGGAGCGATCACGTGCGCCGCGCCGGTCGACGGCTCTGCCAGCGGGATAAAGATCCACGTTTCGCGCGTCTGGCCGGCGGGCACGGTGATCGTGCGCTCCGTGGTGGACACGCCGGGAAATTGGCTCCGCATTCCCGCCTGGATTCCAACGCTCCACGTCCGTTCGTGCGCCGCGGCGTTTTCGATCGAAACCCGCACGGGTGCGAAACCAAAACGCGGCAATGACGCCGTGGGTGTCGACACCCGGATCGTGGCTTCCGAATCCGCTGCCGTCGGCACCGGCATGACGATATCGGCGCGGAGCGCCGCGACCCCCGCGAGCAACGCCAGCCCGGCCAGCGCGCGCCGGACCCGCGTCCATCGCGACAATTCGCACCCAGGGTTGTCCCGCCTCGCGTTCATCCTTGTGGTTCCTCCGTCGGCGCCGTCTCGAACTCCCGTCGCTGCCGGCGATACGGCGACGCGCGCAACCATGCTCCACCCAGCACCGCACCCGCCAGAAGAATTTGCCCCAGCAACACCGGGGTCGGGGGCGGCACCGACAATTGCAGCACCGACCAGAACGACGAGATCGGCATCAGCATCATCACGCGGTCCGCCGCCGTGGCGAGATTGCCGAAGACGCCGGCCGTCGCGCTGATGGCCGCGAGCACACTCGCGCCGATCAGGAGCAGCGCGTAGCCCGCGGTCCGTTGCGTGAACTGCGAACTCATCCACGTCAGCAGCAGCGCCGGGAAAATCAGCGCCTCGGCCCCCAGCAAGGCGGCGAGCGCCACCTTCCACGGCATGACGGTGGCATAGCCGCCGAGGGCGGCGGCGGCGGCCGCGACCATCACCCATTCGATCGCGCTCGCCCAGCCCGGCTGCACCAGGCGACCGACCACGCGACCCCAGCGGCCGAACCGCGTCCAGGCCCGCCAGTGACATTCCATCGGCTCCTCCGCCCGGGCCAGCTCGAGCGCCGCGACGATGATGAAGAAAATCGCCGTCAACCCCGCCTGCGGCATCATGTCGCGCAGGCTGAGCAACGGCAGCGGCAGGAGGCCCAGCAACGGCAGACCGCGCATCAGCAGCGTCTGGCTCTCCGCCCGCGGCGACAACTTTCGCACCGCGCCGACGAGACAGACCACGAGCAGCAGCAGCGCGTCGAAGACGAGCAGCCACCAATTCGCGCCGGTGCCGGCGACGGCGAAGGTGAGGCCCGGCCCGCCCGAGCGCGAGCGCGACGCAAACAGCGTGGCAATCGAGCCGGGCGCGAATTGCCAGAGGAATGCCACGCCGATCGCCAGCACGACCCGGGCGAGCTTCGGCAACACCGACGACCACAGCGCCGCCGCCGTCACCACGGCCGACGCCGCGAAGATCACCGCGATGATGCGCGCCTCCGACACGAGGTCGACCGAGCCGAAAAAATAGCGCGCGACGCCGTAGGGCAGCATCGCGACGACCAGCAACCCACCCTGCACGACGAGCGAAAACCACTTGCCCAGCACGATCCGCCACGCCGTCAGCCGCGTGAGCATCATCAGATCCACCCACCGTGAATCGAGCTCGGCCTGCAGGCCCGTGACCGCGCGCAGCGGCGTCACGATGAGGAGCTGGACGTTGATCATCACCCAATACGCGCTCTGCAAAATATCGAACGACGCCGACCCGGTCCCGCCGGCCACCGCGAAAATCAGGAACAAGGTCATCAACACCTGAAAACCCACGAGCGCCGCGATGAACCCGCGCTGCCGCAGGCCCTGCCGCAATTCCTTCACGAGCATCGCGGGCAGCCAGGTCGGAAAATCGATCCGGCGCGCGATCTGTTCCTCGGCGGGCGTGAGGGTCGCTTCCGTGGCGCTCATGACCGGTCCTCCGCCGCGGCCACCCCGCGTTGCGGCCGGACCGGCGCCGGTTCGCGCAGCATCTCCACGAACGCCTCCTCCAGCCGTCGCTCCTCGCGGTGGAAATCGGTCACGCAGATGCCATCGGCCGTGAGTCGCCGCAATTCGCCGGCCAGCACCAGCGGATCGGACCCCGCAAACGCCGCGCGCGCGCCGTCCCGCCGCGACTCGACCAGCCGCCAGCCCGCGCGCACGGAGAGCCACTCGAGCAGCGCCGCCGGATCGCCGTGCACGCGGATGTTGATGGCAAACGCCCCGGCCGCCACCGCATCGCGCTGCCGCAGGCTGTCCGTGTCGCCGTGATGCATCATGCGGCCGGCATCCATGAAGAGCAGCGAGTCGCACATTTCACCGAGCTCGGAGAGAATGTGCGAGCTGATCAGCATCGTCTTGCCGCGCCCGCGCAGCAGGCGGATCACGTTCTTGAATTCGATCCGCGCCTTCGGGTCGAGGCCCGCGGCCGGTTCGTCGAGGATCAGGAATTCCGGCTCATTGAGCAGGGTGCGGGCAAGGCTCAGCCGCTGCATCTGCCCCTTCGAGAGCGCGTCGGCCGGGCGGTCCAGCAGCGGACCGAGTTCGCCGAACTGCACCACGTCCGCGATGCGCCGGATCAGCTCGCGCCCGTGAAACCCGTGTGCCCGCGCATAAAAATCGAGGTAGTCGCCCACCGACATGTCGCGCGAAGCGCCGACGAAATCGGGCATCCAGCCGAGGCGGCGGCGGATTTTTGCAGGGTGCGCGACCGCGTTGATCCCGTCGAGATGGATCGTGCCGCCGTCCGGTGGATCGAGCGTCGCGAGCATCCGCATCATCGTCGTCTTGCCCGCGCCGTTGGCGCCGATCAGCCCGACCACCTGGCCGGGTGCGATTTGGAAACTCACGCCATCCACGGCGCGGACGCTCCCAAAATGCCGCACAAGATTGTGCACGACGAGAAATGGCGCCGCGCTCATGGTTTCACCTCTTTCGGCACCGGGTCGGGCACCATGGCGTCTCGCAGCGCGCCGGTGATCATCACGGCGGAATCGTTCCAACGAACCGTCGGGAGCGTCGCGATGGGCGCGAGCTCGGACGCCTCGGCCCGGGCGACGAAATGACCGGGGCGCCAACTGGAGGCTCCCCCGAAAGCCGCCACGATCAGCCGGCGGAATCCCGGGGAGACCTCTTCTCCGGGACCGACTTCCGTCCGGTCGGATTTCGGCGCCAGCGTTACCCGAACCCCGGTTGGTATCTTCTCCGCCTCCCACCATTTTCCCGCCGATTCCAGGTAGCAAAACTCGTGCAGGGTCGCGGACGCCGTGGATTGCACGATCGGCGCGCCGTCGGGCGCCCGCCCAACCAGCTCGACGCGGGCGCGAGTCGGCACGAGCTGGCGCAGATGCTGCGCCTGCCGCGTCCGTCCGCGGAACCAGTCGCCCGAGGCCGCCGTCTGCTGTCGATCGTATTGCAGCGTGCGGCCCGTCTGGAACGCGCTGTCCTCGGTGGCCACGTTCGCGCAGATTGCGTCCTCCGGCAGGGAAAAGGTCGAGTTGAACAACAGTCCGGTCCGCGACACCTGCTCCTGAAACACCGCCGCCTGGTTGTCCTCCGGCAAAAGCACGATCATGGCCCGCCGCGCGCCATCGCCGCCCACTCCGTCCTGAAGGTAAATGGCCGCGATCAGGACCGCGACTGCCGCCACCGAGATCGCGGGCAGGCTGAAGAACAACCAGTGCCGGCGGCGCGCGGGCGCGATCACATAGAGATTGATCGGCCCGATCAGCGCCGCGAACCCGACAAAAAACCAGACCAGCCAGTCGCCGACGTTTTTCGCCCGCGGCACCTTGTCCGCGAGTCCGCCCTTTGGCGGCGTGAGATCGCCGTTGCTGGGGGTCACGAGGGTGGGATCGAAAATCCCGGCCGGCGTGAAGAGCCCGTCGGCGTCGGCGGCGCGATCGTCGATCTCCTGCGCCAGATGGACGATCGCCCCCGTGCCCAAAAACTCCCGCCCGGCCCCGGCCGCGGGCGACGAAAAAAGATAAAGCCTGCCGCCCAGCGCGACCCAGTTCCGCAAGGCAAAGCGGTTCGCCGGCAACAGCACCGCATACTCGTCCGCCCGCATGACGACGCGCGCAAACGGCGACCAGATCCGCCAGTCGCCGAGCGATTGCGTGAGGTCGAACGGCGTGAGATTCGGCGGGCCGGAAAGCAACGGCACCGGCCCGGTGACCGGTGCGCCGCCGCGGCGCCCGAACTGCCGCGCCCGCGGCGACGAAGGATCCGCCGTCATCCGCGCGATCCGCGATCGCACGCCGCTCTCCAGCGACGTGGACACCGCCCATGGCACCATCTGCCCGGACCGCCCCGAGGTGCCGGGAAAAAACTGCAGTTGCGCCGTCGGGAGGCCCGACCCGGTCAGCGTCACGCTCATCCCGGTGTAACTGGGGTAATAGCCACCGTAGTCGCGAAACATGCCGGCATCGGCGGTCGGCACGAAGATCCAGCGCGTGCCCGTGTGCTTGGCCGCAACCGGGAGGCGCACGGTCCACGCGGCCGAGGTCGCCGCGGAATTCGACGACGAGTGCACGGTGAACACCGCCTGCCACTGCAGCTCCCTCGGCTGGTCGTTGGCGAGATCGACGCGCACCGGCACGAATCCAAAGCGCGGGATCGAATCGCCCGGGATCGTCAGCGTGCCTTTCACCCCGTCGCCGGAAAACGATTGCAGCATCCATCCGCCCGCCGCCGACCCCGCAGCCGCGGCAATCGGCGCACCGAGCGCCAGCGCCAGCCCGGCGGCGACGATTAAGATTCGGCGTGACGCGATGGAGGCGGGACCGCGGATCCATTCGCGCCCCGGGTTGAAACGCGAACGCGCCGGCGACGCCGGGAACCCGGGGCGGCCGGGGACCGCCACCGCTGCCTTGCTGCCGGCGCGTTCGCTCATGAAATCTTCGCGGCGGCGAGCGTGCCGGGGAGCGGCTTGGCTTGCGCGGGAATCTCGGCGAGCAGTTTCTCCACGACGCCCGCGGTGGTCGCCCCGTCGAGGCGCGCCGCGTGGTCGAGAATAATCCGGTGGCCGAGCACGGAGCGCGCGACCGCCTGCACATCCTCGAAACTCACATGCGGCCGGCCGTGCCGGAGACCGCGCGCCCGCCCGGCGGCGGCGAGCGCCAGCGCGGCACGCGGACTCGCCCCGAACCGCACGCCGGCGCTCGCGGCGGAGGCGCCGGGTTGCGAGGCGTGCACGAGGCGGGCGATATAGTCGGCGACGACCTCCGGCAGATGCACGCGGCGGACGAGCGCGAGCAGCCCGGTAAATTCCTCGCGGCCGACCACGGGGGCGACGACCGGCTCGGCGCCCAGTTCGCGATTGAGCACGATCCGCTTGAGCACCTCCGGGGGATTCGAATGGACGTCGAGCTTGAAGAGGAAGCGGTCGAGCTGGGCCTCGGGCAGCGGATAGGTGCCCTCGAGGTCGATTGGATTCTGCGTCGCGAGCACGAAGAAGGGATCGGGCAGCGTGTGCGTCTCGCCGCCGGCCGTGACCCGGCGCTCCTGCATCGCCTCGAGCAACGCGGACTGGGTCTTCGGCGAGGCGCGGTTGATTTCGTCGGCGAGGAGAATGTTGGCGAAGACCGGACCCCGTTGAAAGACGAAGCGCCGCCCGGTGGGCGTTTCCTCGAGCACGGGGTTGCCGGTGATGTCGCCCGGGAGCAGGTCGGGCGTGAACTGCACGCGGCGCGCCGTGAGGCCGAGCGCGTGGGCGAGACCCTTGACGAGTTCGGTTTTCCCGAGGCCGGGCAGGCCCTCGAGCAGCAGGTGGCCGCGCGCCAGCACGCCGGAAACGACCAGCTCGATCAATTCCTCCTGGCCGAAAAGCACGGTCTGGAGCGTCGCGACGAGGCGGTCGAGCGACGCGGCGGCCTGCGTGAGTTCAGCTTCAGCGGGAGGGGTTGGGGTCGGGGCGGGTGTCATTGGAAGGTGGGAGAACCCACGGAACACACGGACTGCGCGGAAGAAAATTAGAACGGGCTCGGCGCCGGTCTCTTCCCGGTAATCGGTGTCTGGCGTGGGAGGGTGATCACTTGAAGAAATTCTTCACCGCCGACCGCTCGGCGGGCGTGAGGCGGTCGACCCAGACCGCCTCGCCGCCGCTGGCCGGCGCGGCGACCGCGCCGGCGGAAACCGGCCCGACGGCATTCGCGGGATCGACGTCATGCGCGCCGCGGGTGGTGCCCAGCTTGTCGCCGAGCGCGAAACGTTTCAGCGCGTCGCCCGTGAGCGCCTGCGCGTTGCCGTCGCCCGCATCGCTCGCGTCCTTCGCAAAGGAAAGCGGCGCCGTGCCGCCCCCGCCGCCCGGGCCGCCACCGGCCCCCACTCCTTTTCCGTCCGGCCCGGCCACCTGCGCTCCGGCGCCGGCGGCGCCTGCGACGCCCCGCAGACCCCGGGCGGCGTTGGCGAGCTGCTGCGCGAGCTGGGCCCGCTGGGCGGCGGACAAACCCTTGAGGTCGATCTCGCCGGCGGGCAGGTTCGCCAGCAAATCCTTGTTCGGCGGCAGCGCACCGTCGCGCAGGCCGGAGAGCGCCGCGGCGAGCCGGCCGGCGGCGCCCTTCATGTCGGGTTCGTTGTTGGCGGCGTTGAGCGCGCCGGCGGCCGAATCGAGCCCGCGCGCAAGCGAGGCGGCGGACACCGCGGTCTGGTTTTTTAGTTCGTCGGCCGCCTCGAGGGCGGAATGCGAGTATTGCTCCTCCGGGGGACGGCGGGCGAGTTCACGCGCACGCTCGGCGAGTTGCTCGACGGACTGCGCGTCGGCGACGTTCATTTCCTTCAAGGCGGCGAGCATCGACTCGGTCTGCCGGAGCGCGGGCGGCGGCCCGGAGGCGTGGACGCCGCCAGCGTCCCGCGGCACTGGCGCGTAGATCGCGCCCGACAAAAGAATCACCGACGCTGCCAGCCAGCCGGCGGCAGCGCGGAGTCGCCAGCGCACGACAGCTGGAGGGTGGCCGGAAGCCGCGGGCCATGCGACGAGCCCGGCGGCGGCGGCGGTCAACCGCGTGTCGAGCCGCAGTTGCGACTCGATCAAAACGCGCGCCTCGGCGGCGTTGAAAAACCCGCGCCGCGCGCGCCAGGCGCAGGCGAGCGCCGCAAGCGCGAGCGCGGCGGCCAGCGCCAGCCAGGCCGTGGCCAGCGAAGCGTCCGCGCGCCGCAACGCGTAGAACGCGATCGAGAACGCCGACGCCACGAAGAACGACGCCGGCGCGGCCAGCGCGAGCCACGCGGCGAAATTAATCCGCCAGGCCAGGGCGGTGGCCCGGGTTTCCCAGAAGCGGCGGGTGCTCGCAGGGGAGATCACGGGCGGGAACGCTGGGGCGAACCGCGCCGGGTTGGCAAGCGTCGCGAGGCCGCGCGGGAAAGAATACGCGGCGTTCCAGCCGAAGAAAAGCCGGGCGCGGGGCCCGGCGGGAAGGAGTTTCAGGACAACCCCCGTCGTGATCGAACACGACGGGGCGGCCGGAGTCCCGTCGGACGGACTATTTTACGACCAGCGTGCCCTTCATGCCGACGGCATAGTGGGCGGGGAACGAGCAGAGGAACGGATACTCGCCGGGCTGGGCGGGCGCCTTGAACGTCGCCTCGCCGCTTTTCCGCGGCCCGAGTGTTCCGATATGGGCAAGATTGCCGTCGGGATCCGTGTAGATTTCGCCCTTCAGCGCGGCGGGCACATAATCGGTTTCCTTCGCCGCGGCGGCCGCCGCGGAGAACGCCGCGGCGTCGGAGCCTGCCTTCAGCAAGACCCAATTGTGCCCCATCGCCTCGACCGGGAGCGTGCCGTTGTTGGTCAGCACGACCTTGAGCTGCTCGCCGGCCTTCGCCTCGATCTGCAAGCCCGGGCCCGTCGGGCCGGACTGCTGGTCGCCCATCGTGTATTTCATCTGGTCGTTCGCGGTGAGATCGATCTCGCGCGGGCCGGCGGCCGGGGATGACGCCGTGGACGCACCACCGGCGGCGGGGGCGGAGTCTTTCTGGCCGCAGCCAGCAAGAGCAAGGGCAACAAACAGGGAAACGAGTGGGAATCTGATTTTCATGGCTTGAAAACCATTGGGCGCGCTTTGACGACATGCAAACCCGAAGCCGGAAAAGCGCCCGGCGGCTAATGCACCCGAAAGAATCCTTAATAGATTTTCCCACGCCGGCGATGCGCGTCGACGGAGCGCAAAAATAAGACGCCAAGATCTGCGCAGTCCGCGACAAATTATGCGGATTATGGCTTGAAATGCCGGAGCGTTCTCGAACTCTGTTAAGCCTCGGCGGCCGTGCCGCGTCCCACCTTTCCTCCCGACAGCACACATGCGTTTGACCCAATTCCTCCCGACCCAACCAAAGCGCGCGCGCCTCGCCCGCTGGAGCCGCGCGGCGCTCGCGTTCGGCGGTCTCGCCCTCCTCTCCGGTTGCGACCTCAATTCCTGGCTCGGCTTGGACGGGCATCAGTCGACGATCATCGTCGACGGCCCGGTGGCCCGCTCGCAACGCGACCTGTTCTATGTCACCTGCTGGGTGTCGCTGGTTATTTTCATCCTCGTGGGCGCCGTCCTGGCCTACGCCACGATCAAGTTCCGCGCGCGGAACGCCGCGGATGAGCACGCCGAGCCGCCCCCCCAGGGCCACGGCAATCCGCTCGTGGAAATCGCGCTCATCGCCGGCTCCGTGCTCGCGCTCGTCATCATCGCCTACCCGACCCTCATCGCCATCGGGTTCACCTACGATGTGCCGGCCGCGGAAAAGGCCAACGCCTACGAGGTCACGGCCACAGGCTACCAGTGGTGGTTCAAGTTCGAATATCCCGGCGAAATGGCGACGGTGCCCGAGACCAAGGGCAAGGCCCCGCTGGTGACCGCCAACGAACTCGTCATCCCCGCCGGCCGCCCGGTGCGCATCAATCTCCGCACCTCCGACGTGATCCATTCGTTCTGGGTGCCGAAGCTCGCCGGGAAAGTGGACATGATCCCGAACCGCGCGAATTTCCTGTGGCTCGAGGCCGATGAGCCCGGTTATTTCTGGGGCCAGTGCGCCGAGTTTTGCGGCGATTCGCACGCGGTCATGCGCTTCAAGGTGATTGCGCTCAACCCGCGCGAATTCAACGACTGGCTCGACTCCCAGCTGAATCCCGCGCGCAACGTGGCGGCGACAGCAGCCGACGAAGCCCGCCCGCGCGCGCAGTTCGCCTCGCTCCGGACTTTCAAGACCAACGAGACCGGGTTCACCGCCGGCGACCAGCTCGATGTAGCACCGCTCGACGCCTGGCGCGCGCAACAATTCCCGGTCAAGGACGAGGATCCGGTGCTGATTGCCCGCGGCAAGGCGCTCTTCCAGGCGAAGACCTGCGTGGGCTGCCACACCATTCGCGGCGACGGCGCGCAGGGGGTCACCGCGCCCGATCTTACCCACGTCGGCGCCCGCACGACGATCGCCGGCGCCCTGCTCGAGAACAACGACGAGCAACTGCATCGGTGGATCCACAATCCCGCCGCGGTCAAGCCCGGCAACAAGATGGGCAAGGGCTACGCCGACAATAAAATCACGCTCACGCCCGAGGACGAAACCGCCCTGGTCGCCTTCCTTCGCAGCCTGAAATAATCGAGTCACTTCCATGGACGCACTGGCCAAATCCGATTTCCTCACGGCTGAAAAAGCCCCCGCCAAATCCTTCGTGCTGTGGCGACCCCACGCGCCCACCGGCCTGATGGGCTGGCTGACGACGGTCGACCACAAGAAGATCGGTTTCCTCTACGGGTTCTTCGCCCTGATCTTCTTCCTCGTCGGCGGCGTCGAGGCGCTGTTGATCCGCGCGCAGCTGATGTTCCCGAACGGCACCGTGCTGACCGCGCAGCAATACAACACGATGTTCACGATGCACGGCACGACGATGATCTTCCTCGCCGT
>CALFNN010000088.1 GCA_937902925.1 uncultured Opitutaceae bacterium | reverse complement strand
TTCGACCTGCGCACGACCTCGGGCGCCGACGCCGCCTACGCCAACGACCGGCCGCCGCACGACTCGACGTTCGCCGAGCGCCTGCGCGCCGCCGGCGCGATCGTGATCGGCAAGGCCGCGATGGGCGAATACGCCGGCAGCTACGGCGGCAACCGCAGCTCGTTCGGCGGCACCGTCGTCAACCCCTACGACACCGAGCGCACCCCCGGCGCCTCGAGCGCCGGCTCCGGCGTCGCGGTCGCCGCCAACTTCTGCACCGTCGCGATCGGCGAGGAAACGTCGCCGTCGATCCGCGCCCCGGCCCAGAACAACAACGCCGTCGGCATTTCGCCCACCCAGGAACTCGTCAGCCGGATCGGCATGATGAACATGGGCATCAATACCCGCATCGGCCCGATCGCCCGCACCGTCGAGGACGCCGCCCGCATCCTCACGGTCATCGCCGGTTACGACCCGAAGGACGAGATGACGGCGTTCAACGTCGGCCGCACGCCTGACGAGCCCTACGAAAGCTTCACGCACGACACCAGCCTCGCAGGCCTGCGGATCGGCATCGTCCGCGAATACATGGACAAGAGCATCGCCACGCCCGCGGAGGCCGAAAATCTCGCCATCACCGAGCGGGCGATCGAGGACCTCCGCAAACTCGGCGCGACGATCGTCGATCCCGGCCCCGAGGGTCTCTTCACGGAATACGTCCGCCGCTACAATCCGATGCTGAGCAATTCGTCGTGGACGAAGCTCTACCCCGAGATGTTTCCCGTCGACGCCGACGGCAAGCCGACGACCGACCAGATTGCGACGCTCGTCAACCTCCGCTTCGATCCGTCGAAGGTCCCGGGCAAGGTCACGATTCGCGATTTTCCGCCAGCCCAGGCGGTCGGCGAAACCAAGTATGGCTTCGACATCTATCTCCGCGAACGTGGCGACGCGAACATCAAGGATCTCGGCGACCTCATCACGAAGGCCACGTTCTACAAGGACGGCCAGCGCACCAGTCCGACGTCGCTGATCACGGCGAACGACGGCATGGAAATGGACACGGCGGTGCGACTCCAGCGGCGGTTTGCGATCCAGCAGATCGTCCTCGCCTGCATGGCCGAGCAGAAACTCGACGCGTTCGTCGCGCCGACGGGCAACGTGCCGCCGGCGAAAATCGCCGCTTCGCAAGGCGGCGGTCGCGGCGGAGCGCGCGGTGGCGCGGCTCGTGGCGGCGGACTCGGCGGCGCTGGTGGCCTCGGCACATGGAGTTTCCTCGGGCAACAGGGCATCCCGGCCATCACCGTCCCGGGCGGATTCACGACCGAGGTTTACGATCGCGTGCCCGATCCCGCGGCGGCCGCTGACGGCGGCGCGCCCGCGACGAAACTCGCCGGACCGTTTCCCGCGAAGCTCCCCGTCGGCATCGATTTCATGGGCCGGCCCTTCAGCGAGCCGACGCTCCTGAAAATCGCCGCCGCCTACGAAAAGGCGACCCACCACCGCATGCCGCCGCCCGACTTCGGTCCGGTCGCGGGAGGTGTGTTCGCCGCGACCGCTCCATAATCCTCCTCTCATTTTCGCCATGCGCCTTTCCACCATCCCTTGCCTCGCCCTCGGTCTCGCTTTTTCCATTGCCGCAACGAAATCCTTCGCCACGCCGCCGGCGAAATTTCAGGTCGAGGAAGCCACCATCGCCGGCATCCAGCAGGCAATCCTGACCAAGCAGATCACCGCCACCGAGTTGGTGAAACTTTACCTGGAGAGGATCAAAGCCTATAACGGCCCCGGCGTCGAAATGCCCGAGGGTTGGTATGGCCCGTCGAAATTCATCGAGCATGCGAAAGGCATCAACGCCCTCGGCACGCTCAATCTCCGGCCGGCGGCGCGCCGGGCGTGGGGCTTCGATGATCACCACGCCCGCAGCATGACCGACAAGGTCGACGACGATCCCGCCATGCCCGACGCGCTCGAGGTCGCCGCCAAACTCGACGCCGAGTTCGCAAAGACCGGCAGGCTCGTCGGCCCGCTCCACGGCGTCGTGATGGCGATCAAGGACCAATACGACACGTTCGATCTGCGCACGACCTCGGACACCGACGCGTTCTACGCCAACGATCGTCCACCGCACGACGCGACGTTTGTCGCCCGGCTCCGCGCCGCCGGCGCGATCATCATCGCGAAAGCCAACACCGCCGAGGACGCATCGGGCGCGCCGCGCAGCGCGTTCGGTGGCGCCTACGTCAATCCCTACGACACCACGCGCAGCCCGAGCGGCTCGAGTTCGGGCGCTGGTTCCTCTGTCGCCGCGAACCTCGTCACTGCCGCGATCGGCGAGGAGACGACCACGTCGGTCCGCGGCCCGGCGCACTGGAACTGCGACGTCGGCCTCGCCGCCACGCAGGAACTCGTCAGCCGTCACGGCATGATGGGCATGGGCCTCAACACCCGCGTCGGCCCGATCACCCGCACTGTCGAGGACGCCGCGCGCATCCTCAGCGTCATTGCCGGCTACGACCGGCTCGACCCGATGACCGCGTTCACGGTCGGCCGCCTGCCCGACCAGCCTTACGAGAACTACACTCACGAACCGAGCCTGAAGGGTCTCCGCATCGGTGTCGTCCGCGAATACATGGACAAGGCGGCATTCTCCAAGGCCGACGAGGAGTCGATCGACCTCGCCGAAAAAGCCATCGACGAACTGAAGAAACTCGGCGCGACGATCGTCGACCCCGGTCCGCATGGCGAACTCTTCACCGACTACATCCGCGCGCTGGCGCCGGCGTTGTTGAACACGACCTTCGCGAAACAGCATCCGGAAGAGTTCCCGGTCGACGCCGACGGCAAGCCCACCACCGATCAGGTCGCGACGCTCGTCAACCTGGCGGCCAATCCGTCGCTGGCGCCGGGCAAATTCACGCTCCGCGATCTCGGCAGCGCCGGCGGCAGCAGCGGGAGCGGCGGCACGCCCGGCGAGGGCAAGTTCGAAAAAGACCTCTACTGGCGCCAGCGCGGCGACGCCAACATCACGAGCCTCACCGACCGGATCAACAAGGCGAATTACTACCACGACCCGGCGTTCCCCGAGCGCAAGCCGCCGCAGGAAACCGCCGATCGCGCGATGGTGTTCGATACCACCGCGAGACTCCAGCGCCGGTTCGCCGTCCAGGAAATCATCCTGCAGGCTTTCGCCGACCTCAACCTCGACGCCGTCGTCTACCCGACCGGCACGCTCCCACCCTCGAAGCTCGGCGAACCAACCGAGCCCAGCGTAAACGGCCGGAGCACGCTGTGGACGTTCCTCGGCACGCAGGGATTTCCCGCGATCACCGTGCCGTGCGGGTTCACGACGCATGTTTATGACCGCGTCGCCGATCCCAGCGCGCCCGCCACGGCGGACGCCGGCGACGAAGGTGGCGGCCGGCGAGGCGGTCGCGGCCCGGTCGCTCCGTCCAAACTCGTCGGCCCGATCCGGGCCGTCCTCCCGGTCGGCATCGATTTTCTTACGCGTCCGTTCGCCGAGCCGACGCTGTTCCGGATCGCCGCCGCCTACGAGCAGGCGACCAAGCTCCGCCGCCCGCCGCCGGACTTCGGTCCACTGCCACCGCAAACGTAATACCAATCGCCCTGAGCTTTTGCGCATTTGCCGGAGAACGGACCTCCCGGTCCGTTCGCTTGTCCCGAGTGGGAGGAAAGTTCCTAAAACGGACCGGGAGGTCCGTTCCCCCTTAAGAGCATTCGCATCGGGCGAATTGGTATAAGCCCGCACTTAAAAATCCCACCGTAGCGCGTCCCGTTTCGCCGCTGGCGGAATCTCCGGGAATTTTTGACCTGCGCCGGATTGCGGCACTCGACGTGCTGGAAAGAAAACCGCCAATCGTCTGTTGCTCGTCGAACCATGAATTTGCCCGGACCATCCGCGACCGAGGAAGCCTGCGCGTCCTCGTCCGCTCCGCTCCTCGAACGCCCGCCCGCGCCGCGGTTGCCGCCGGTGCTCGATGTCAACGGCCTGCGCAAATCCTACCGCACCCCCGACGGTGACACGAAACTCGTCGTCGCCGTCGACCGGTTCACGCTCGCCGCCGGAGCCCAGCTCGGGCTCAAGGGTTCGAGCGGCAGCGGCAAGACCACTTTCCTCAATCTCATCGCCGGTATCGTGAAGAGCGACGCCGGCTCGATCCTGCTCAACGGCGTCGAGCTCACCGAACTCCCCGAGTCCAAGCGCGACCGGCTGCGCGCGACGACGCTCGGCTGCGTTTACCAGAGCTTCAATCTCCTCCAAGGCTACACGTGCCTCGACAACGTGCTCCTCGCGATGTCGTTTGGCGCCGGCCGCGACCGGGCCTTCGCCACCGCGCTGCTCGGCCGCGTCGGCCTCTCGCACCGTCTGGACTACTATCCCCGCCAGCTTTCCATCGGCCAGCAGCAGCGGGTCGCCGTCGCCCGCGCCCTTGCCAATCGCCCCAAGCTCGTCCTTGCCGACGAGCCGACCGGCAACCTCGACGCCACGCTTGCCGCCGAGACACTCGCGCTGCTCCGCGAGGCCTGTGCCGAGCAGAACGCCGCCCTGCTCCTCGTGAGTCACGATCGCGACATTCTCGCGCAATTCGAGCACGTCGCCGAGTTCAAGCAGCTCAACCACCCCGCCAACTCCTGACCGCGCCGTGGCCATTCTCATCATCGTCTACAAGAGCATGCGTTTTCATGTGGTCTCGACCCTCGTGTCGGCGGTCGCGATCGCGCTCGCGGGCGGCCTGCTCATGTCAGTCTGGACCGTGCAGGAAGAGGCCAATCGCGTCTTCACCGGCGTCACGGGCGGATTCGACGCCGTGCTCGGCGCCCGCAGCTCGAAACTCCAGCTCGTCCTCAATTCCATCTTCCACCTTGAGGACAGCCCCGGCAACATCTCGGCCGCGGACGTCGACGTCATCCGCCACAACCCGAACGTCGAAATCGGCCTGCCCATCGCCGTCGGCGACAACTACAAGGGCTACCGGCTCGTCGGCACGCTGTTCGACGAACTCCTGCGCGTCGAATACACGCCGGGGCACCATTACGAGGTCGAACCGCCCGGCCGGCCGCTCATCGACGGCCAATACGAGGCCGTCGCCGGCAGCTTCGCCGCGCGCGAGCTCGGCCTGAAGATCGGCGACAAGTTTCATCCGTTTCACGGCCTGACCTACGACGAGACCAAGCAGCACGCCGAGACCTACGTTATCACCGGCATTCTGGCGCCCACCGGCACGCCATCCGACCGGGTGATCTGGATTCCGCTCAGCGGCGTGCAAAAGATGAGCGGGCACGATCCGCGCGTCGCCACCGACGCCAGCGCCGTCCTCGTGAAACTGAAGGCCTCGAATCCGATGAGCGGCTTCCAACTCGACCTGCTCTACAACCGGCGCGGCAACAAGCTCACCTTCGCGTGGCCGATCGGCGCCATCCTCGCAAAGCTCTTCGACAAGATCGCGTGGTTCGACCGCATCCTCACGTTCGTCTCGTATCTCGTCGTCGTCGTCGCGACCGCGTCGATCCTCGCCAGCATCTACAACTCGATGAACGAGCGCCGCCGCGAGATCGCGATCCTGCGCGCCCTCGGCGCCGGCCGCACCACCGTGTTCGGCGCGATCGTGGTCGAGTCCGCCGCCATCGGCGCCGTCGGCATGGTCATCGGCTTCGTCATCTACGCGGCGATCGTGGTGGTCGCCTCCCACATCATCCGCGCCCAGACCGGCGTCGTCATCGACCCGGCAAAATTCCACCCGGTGATGATCGTCGCGCCCGCGGGCATCGTCGCGCTCGCCGCGCTTGTCGGGATTTTTCCCGCCGTGAAGGCCTACCGCACCGACGTCGCCAGCGGGCTGACGCCGCTCTCGTGAACCGATCCCGCTCGAAGTCGTTTTCCGTCATGAATCCCCGCCCGACCTTCGCCCGCATCCTCCGCCTCCTCGCCACCGCGTGCCTCGGCCTTGCCGTGGCCGCGCCCGGCTTCGCCAGCTCGCCCGCTCCCGCCACTCCGCCGGCGCCGACCATGGTGAAGCTCGACGGCGCCGATCTTTTCGCCCTCGGTTTCGACAAGCTCTCCGCGTTCGATTACACGATCGTCGACGCCGGCACCGGCGCCACGCCGGAGCAGATTTCCGCGGCCGAGAAACGCGACCAGGTGCCCGCTTGGGTTCACTTCTACGATGCGAAACACGTCGTGCTCACCGGCTACGTCATGCCGCTCCAGGTCGAAAACGGCCTCTCGAAAAAATTCGTGATGATGAAGGACGTGAACACCTGCTGCTATGGCGCCGTGCCCAACATGAACGACTACGTCGTGGTCACGATGGACGGACCCGGCATCGTCGCCGTGCAGGACGTGCCCGTCGCGCTGATCGGCGTTTTCCACGTCGCGCAAAAATACGAGGGCGGCTACGTCACGCAGCTCTACCACCTGGATGGAGAGAAATTTCTCGGTCCGAAAAAATGAATTCGGGCTGAACCCACGCGAGATTTTCGGAGAACGGAGGGCCGGCCCGCGGCTTCCCGGATGATGTGTGTGGCGGCTGGTCCGCCGCGCCTTCCGTTCTCCGTCTTGCGCCGTGCGCTCGCGATCGCACGAATTCAATTTCGCGCGCGGATGAAAACGTTTCATCCACTCAACACTTTACGCGTGAGCGACACGAATTAACTTCCGTCGTGAAAGCGGCCCAACCCCTCACCCCGGGCCGCGTCAGTAAACGCCAAAAGTAGTCTCAGTGTCGCCATGAAAACCCTGAAGTCAGCTCTCATCGCGGGCCTCGCGCTCGCCTTCTCCCTGTCCGCCCGCGCGGAAATTTCCGCGCAGGCCTGGCTCGAAAGTTACTATCTCAACCCCCAGCCGGCCGAACTCGGCCGCGCGGTCCAACGGCTCAGCCACGACGGATACTTCGATCAGTCCGGCCACGTTGCCATCTCGATCGGTTTCCTCGCCACGGTGTTCGCCCAGAACCCGCAACGCGTCGACGGCTGGCTGATGGAGTTCAACGGCCTCCCGTTGAAGCACCAGAAGATCATCGCCTCCGCCCTCTGGCAGGCCGGCCAGCCGCTCGGCGCCGAGATGCTGAAAAACCTCGGCGAGTTCGCGGCCAACCGTGATGCCGTCCTCCGGCTCGCCAACACCCCGCCCGTCGCGATCGACGACACTCCTGTGCTGTCGACCTCCTCGATGAATCTCCACTGGGGCGCGTTTCTAGCCACCGGCGACCAGCGCCACATCCTCGCCGTGCTCGACGCCATCGGCACCAATCGCCCCGGGCTCGACACCGCCGCGCGCGTCGCCCTCGCCCAGGAGGCAGCCGAGCATCCTCGCGTGATGGAAATCTGCCGCGCCCAGCTCGACCGCCAGCCCCGCGACGTCCAGCAAATCCTGCGCGCCGCCGTCAACGAGGCCAGCGCCGCCCACCCGCGCACCTGACCGCCCGCCAGGTTTTTATCCCCGCCGCCGGCTCCCTCGGGAGCCGGCGTTTTATTTGCGCGATTCACGCCGGGCCAGTCTCGCGGGATATTTCTTCATCGCAGGCGGCAGCCGCCCATCCGGCATGTCGCCTGCTCCGTTGGCGGGTATGCGCGCGACAATCCCGACTTGGTTGCGGCACGTCCGATCCGTCTTGGCGGTCGTTCTGCCCTGCGCCCCGCTGGCGATCCGCGCCGCGGTGCCCGACGTCGGCGTCGCCGTGCTGCACAGCGCGCCGTGGTCGCCCAACGACGCCGTGCGCGATGGCGCGGGCGAATTCGAGGTCCTGCTCTGCGTCGCCCGGCTGCAGCACGACCATCGCGTGGCCGGGGTGGTCAGCGTCGGCGACCGCAACGGCACGCGGGAGTCCGGCGGTGAGCTGGCCCTGCGCCGCGCCGTCCTCACCGGCGTGCCGGTCGTCAAGCTCGCCGAGCGCGGCAAGGTCGCCGCCGATCCGGACCGGTTGTTTCTCGATGCCGGCCGTCTCACGGCCGAACAGGCCAGCCATGTTCTCCAGCACTGTCTCGAGGCCTTCGGCGCGCCGCCCGCCGCGGCCAATCCCGACCGGCCGACGAAAAAGGAACTCGTAGCGATTCGCGCGCACTTGCAGCGCTATCAGGCCGCCCTGGCGGTCGAGAACCGCTCGATGCTCGCGATGCAGTAGGCGCCGGCGGCGCCGGCCGCACCCGCTGAAATTTTGTTTCTTGCGCCACGACGGCGCCACCGGTTCGCTGCGCCTCTCATGAGCACTCCCACGCCCGCCGAAAACGCCGTCATCAAGACCTCCTACGGAGAAATGACCCTCGCCTTCTGGCCCGAGGTCGCCCCGAAGCACGTCGAGAACTTCAAGAAGCTCGCCCGCGAGGGCTTCTACGACGGCACGGCGTTTCACCGCATCATCAAGGGTTTCATGATCCAGGGCGGCTGCCCCAACACTAAAAAGGGCGCGCGCGGCGTCCCCGGCACCGGCGATCCGGGCTGGAAGGTGAAGGCTGAGTTCAACGACCGGCCCCACGTCCGCGGCGTCCTCTCGATGGCCCGCGCGTCGCATCCCGACACCGCCGGCTGCCAGTTTTTCATCTGTCACGGTGACGCTGCGTTCCTCGACCGCCAATACACCGCCTTCGGCAAGGTGATCGCCGGCGATGACGTGCTGGAAAAAATCGCCAACGTCCCCGTGAAGAGCGGCGGCGGGGGCGAAAAGAGCACGCCGATCGAACGCATCGAGGTCGAGAGCGTGAAGATCGTCGCAGCGTGAAGTAGCGCCGGTCTCCGACCGGCGCATCAGTCAGGTCGATCGCACCCAGAGCCGGTCAAAAGACCGGCTCTATTTTTTCCCGCCGAGCGCCACCGCGATCTCTCCCGCGACCCGCGCGTTGTTGACGAGCAGCGCGACATTCGCCCGCCGCGAGGCGCCGCCGGTGAGCTCGGCCACGCGGCCGAGCAGGAACGGCGTCACCGCCTTGCCGTGGATGTTCTGCGCCGCGGCCTCCTCCGTCGCCCGCCGGATGGCGTCCTCCATTTGCTTCGCCGGCAACGCATCCTTATCCGGCACCGGCACCGTCACGAGAATGCCATGTTGCGCTGCCAGCCGGTGCGCCGCGGCGATGATCGCCGCCACCTCGGCTGGTGTCTGCACCGTCACGTCGACCGGCAGTCCGCTGCTGCGGGCATAAAACGCCGGGAGTGTATCCGTGCCGAGGCCGACCACTGGCACGCCCTGCGTCTCCAGCACCTCGAGCGTCAGCGGCAGGTCGAGGATCGACTTGGCCCCGGAGCAAACGACGGCCACCGGCGTGCGCCCCAGCTCCAGCAAGTCCGCGGACACGTCGAACGGCGCGCCGCGGTGCACGCCGCCGATGCCGCCCGTGGCGAACACGCGAATCCCCGTGAGGTGCGCGACGATCATCGTTCCCGCCACGGTCGTCGCCGCGTCCTCGCCGCGCGCCACGGCGATCGGCAGGTCGCGCCGGCTGCACTTGCGCACGCTGCCGGCGGGCTGCGAGGCCAGTCGCTCGATTTCTGCGCGGGTCAACCCGACGGTGATTTTTCCGCCGAGGATCGCGATCGTCGCCGGCACCGCCCCGCTCTCGCGCACGCCTGCTTCCATCGCAAGCGCCGTCTCGATGTTCACTGGCGGCGGGAGACCGTGCGTGATGAGGGTCGACTCCAGCGCCACGACCGCACGACCCGTGCGCAGGGCGGCGGCGACTTCGTCGGTAACGTGAATTGGCTGGCGCATGGAGGAATGGCGGACGCGCGATCGCTATTCTTTCGCCTTGGTCGTCAGACCCAAATGACGACGGTCGAGATCGTCGAGCGAGCGGCGGGCTTGCGCCTTCAGTGGCGGCGGCGCATCCGACTCGAGCAGTTCGCCAAGACGCTGCCGCGCGTCGGCCCAGCGCCTCTCTTCCAACGCGGTTTTCACATCCTGCGAGAGCTTGCCCACCACGAGCCGGCGGCGCACGGGGCCGAGCGCCATCCGGACCGGCGCGGCCAGGCCATGCGCCACGCGATCGTCGATGAACGCCACCGCTTCGGCGAACTTCTGGGCCTCCGCCAGCCGGTTGACTTCATCCATCAGGTCCTGCTGATCCCACGCCGCATCCAGCCGGTTCGCGTAGGCCCGGGCCGCGGCAGTCCCGTCGGCGTGCGCGGCCAGCACCTCGTCGAGCTGCGCGCGCGCCGCCGCACGGTCGCCGGCACGCCGCGTCAGGACCGCAAGTCCAACCCGGATCATTGCATCGTCGCGATAGAGCGCGTGGCCCTGCTCGAGAAACTTCCGGTCGTTCTCGCCCCATGGCTCGGCCAGCCCGACGATGCCCGACAGATTCTGGTAGGATGGCCGATACCGCGGATAGAGGTTGATGGCATGCTCGTAGTTGTTCGCCGCACGCCGCGCCTCCGCCGGGGACATCAGCACCTCCGCGTTCGGTCCCGCTCCCGTGTTCTGCGCCGCAAACGCGAGTTCGAAATAGGGCTGGAAGTCCAGCGAGTCGTGGTCCCGCGCGAGCGCAAACTCCGCCAGTGCGTCGGCCGCCTTGCCGTCCTCCTTCAACGCCAGGCCGAGCACCTCGTGGCCGCGGGGGTCTCCCGGCGCCAGCGCGATCGCCGCCCGCGCATGGGTCGTGGCGACCGGCCACCGGTGGGCGGCCAGGGCGAGGCGGCCCAGCGCGTCCTCCACCTCGAACGGCGTCGCCCGCTCCGCCTTGGGCTCCGCGAGGGCCGCGATCGGCTGGCGCGCGACGAAATACATGCCGTCGTGCAGATAGTCTCCGAGGCGGCGATCCATTTCCTTGTAGGTCGCGCCGAAGGCCTGGTGAAACGCCTCGTCGGGGTTCACGCCGGTCGCCGTCAGTTGCACGTAATCGCTCAGCGCATGGTGCGAAAAATCGTGTTTCCCGTAGATGACATAGTGCACGAACGCCCACGATTCCGCGTAAACAATCGTGGTCCGCAGCGAGTCGTCGCCGAAGAGATCGCCGCGGCCGGTGAACAATAATCGCTCCAGCGGCAGCGGATCCTGCCCGCGGAGCAAGCCGACGTGGTTGTCGATCGCCCGGCCCCACTCCGCCTGGTTCTTGACGACGTGGAAGGTCGAAAACACCTCGGCCAGCCCCTCCTCCAGCCATACGGGATTGATCCGCTCCGAACTGCTCAGGAACCAGTGCACGCCCTCGTGGAATATCGTCCGCCGCAGGTCGTCCGAAATCTGCGCCCCGCCGAGTCCCGCGACCGACCATGAGTCGTGACGAAGGAAAAATCCCGCCACCTCCTCGGGTTTGCCGTTGGCGTCCAGCGGCCGGTATTGTTCGAAATCGCGCTCGCGCGCAAAAATCACGATCGTCAACGGCGGGAGCCGGCGTTCGCCGTTCTTGAAATAGCCCCGGAGCGCGGCGACATACTGGGCGAACTCGCGGCTCCAGGCCACCGCGTCCTTTTCCCTCAGCGAGGTGATGACCGTAAAATCCGGCGAGGTCACGCGCAGCCATGCGTCGGCCTTGCCTGCGGCGCGCACGGACGATCCGAGCGCCGTCGCCAGCAATATCCCGGTCAGCGCCCGCGCCAGTCGTCTTGTCGGGGTCGGCCGCATGCTGCACCTCAGTGATGCCCGCCAGTGCCGGAGCCGCCGCCGTGATGACCTGAACTAAAATCGCCACCGCGGTGGCTCGCGGCGGGAACGTCCGACCCGTGGTGCTGCCCGGCATGGTGGTGGTGATGGTGCGGCACCTGACCGCCGTCGGATCGCGCGCCGTCGCCGAGGTGCCGGACCGGCCGGCCGCGGTAAAACTTTCGCGCGACCACCGCGACCGCCCACGCCGCCACCCCGAGAACGATCAACCCGAACGTGACGGCGGCTTCGACCATGGCGGATTCCCGGCGGGACGCCGACTCAGCGCGTATAGCCGAGCGCCTTCGCGACCGCGGCGTTGGCGACCTTGCCGTCCTCGGTGTTCACGCCACGGGCGAGCCATTGGTTTTCCGCGAGCGCGCGGTCGATGCCCTTTTGCACGAGCATCGCAACATAGGGCTCGGTGGCCTGCGTCAGGCCGAGCGTCGAGGTGCGGCCGACGAGCGCCGGCATGTTCGGCACCGCGTAATGTATGACGCCGTGCTGTTCGTAAACCGGATGCTTGTGCGAGGTTGGCCGGATTGTCTCGATGCAGCCGCCCTGATCGATCGCGATATCCACGATCACGCTGCCGGGGCGCATCTTCGCGACGGTCTTTTTGGAAACGACGATCGGCGCTTTCGCCGCCGGGATGAGCACGGCGCCGATCAGGAGGTCCGCGTCGGCGACCTCGGCGTCGATGTTCGCGGGATTCGACATCAGCGTGACGATGCGGCCGCGATATTCGGAATCGAGCGCCTCGAGCTTGCGCGTGTCGAGGTCGAGCACCGTGACCCGCGCGCCCATGCCCGCGGCCATCTGCACGGCATGCGCGCCGGAGTTGCCCGCGCCCACGACGACGACATGACCCGGCATCGTGCCGGGAATTCCGCCGAGCAGCACGCCCGAGCCGCCGTGCTGCGACTGGAGAAAATACGCGCCGACCTGGATCGCGAGGCGGCCCGCGATTTGCGACATCGGCTTCAACAACGGATAACTGCCATCGGAGCCCTCGACCGTTTCGTAGGCGATGCCGAGGGTGCGTTTTTTCAGCAGCACCTTCGTGAGCTCCGGTCCCGCGGCGAGGTGCAGATAGGTGAAGATCGTCCGCCCCTCCTGCATCAGGTCGTATTCGGCGGGCAGCGGCTCCTTCACCTTCAGGATGAGGTCGGCCGCGCGCCACACTTTCGCGGCGTCGGCGACGAGGGTCGCGCCGGCGGCGCGATATTCGCCGTCGGTGAAGCCGGCCGTGACGCCGGCGGATCTTTGCACGAGCACCTTGCCGCCGAGCGAAACGCACCGGCGGCAAAGGCTGGGCGTCATCGAGACACGCGTCTCGCCGATTTTGATTTCCTTGGGGATTCCGATTGTCATGGCGCGGGAGCATGCCGGCGCCCCGGGGCGTGACAAGCGCATCCGGGATGGATTGCGGTGCCAGGTCGACGGCTGGCCGGTGCGCCGCGCATTCGCCGGACGCTCCGTCACTTCGACGAGCTTTGACTCGCCTCGGTTGGCATGCGCCCCGCTAATGGCGGTTTCGCCATGCCGAAACCTCTCAACCTCATTGTCGCCTGCGCCGAAAACCGCGTCATCGGCCGCGACGGCCGGTTGCCGTGGCGGATTCCGGAGGATTTCAAGTTCTTCGAGGACGAGACCGCCGGCAAGGTGTGCGTGCTGGGTCGCGTGTGCTTTCAATCGTGGAAACGCGCCGCGAGCGACGGACGACGCCCGGTCGTCATCACGCGCGAACGTTCCCTCGGGCGCGATGGCGTGCGGGTCGTCCCGTCTGTCGCAGACGCGCTCGCGGTCGCCGAAACCCTGCCGGGCGACCCCTGCATCTGCGGCGGCCAGCGCATCTATGAGGAGACGCTCGCGCTGGCCGGCCAACGCGTGCTGCGATTACATCTCACGCTCGTGCACGCCAGTGTGCCGGGCGACACCTACTTTCCGGAATGGCGGCACCTCCCGTGGCGCGAGCTGGAGCGGCGGGAAAGCGCGGATGCCAATTTCCGCTACACGTTCTACTTGTTCGAGTGCGCGCCGTGAGGCGGATCCGTTTCGTCCTGGGAACAGGTGTTGATCCCGAGGAGCGCGTAGGCCGGGCAGAATGCGACGATGGCGGTGAGCACCGGCACGAAGCCAGCGAGCGCCCACCAGGTTTCGTAGTGATGCCCGACCATCACGCCCGCGATGCCCAGGACCGTGCGCGCCGCGGCGTCGTAAGAACCGACATTGTGTGTCATGACGTTGTTCTCCTTTCCTCCCGAATTGTCGTCGATCGCCTCTGCGCGTGCTCCGCACTTTTTGTCGAATTCTCACCCTCTCCTAGTCCACTCCCGGTGTGCCATGAACCGCGATGAACCAACCTCGCGGCGATCTCGCGCGGACGCCGCGCCGGCTCACATTATGGCACGCACACGGCACGCCGGTCGCGGCCGTTTTGGCGCAGGATCAGGGCGACGATTTTTTCTCGCGGCGGCGCGCTCAAACGACGCCTCGGCTTTCACGCGCCGCGCACGGCTTCGGGGAACAGTCCGGCATCAGCGTGCCGCGTGCGCCTTCGCAACGGCGATGTATTTTTCGGCCCAACCGCGCAATCCGCGTTGCTCGGCCTCGGTCAGCGTTCGCGTCACCTTCGCCGGCGCGCCCACGATCATCGAGCCGGACGGCGCGATGAATCGCTGCGTCACCAGCGCGTTCGCCCCAACGATGCAGCGGTCGCCGATCTTCGCTCCATCGAGCACCGTCGCGCCCATGCCAATGAGGCATTCGTCGCCGATGTCGCACGCGTGGATGATCGCCGCGTGGCCGATCGTCGTGAAGTTGCCGAGCCGCACGCCGTAGTCGTCGGCGAGATGGACGATCGTGCCGTCCTGCACGTTGGTGCCGTCGCCGATCGCGATGGAGTTGATGTCCCCGCGCAGCACGCAGCCATACCACACGCTGCTCGCCGCGCCGAGCGTGACGTCGCCGAGCACGGTGGCATTGGGCGCCACGAATGCGGCGCGGGCGGTGTCGGGCGCGCGGCCGAGATGTTTGGCGAGGCGTTCTTGCAGCGTCATGAGAAGGCCCACGCTGGCCGAAAACCGGCGTGATTCGAGTCAAAGAAAGCGCCGGCTGACGCGTGCCGCGGACATCCGCCAGCCGGCGGCGACCGGAAGATTGTTGTAACAAAAACGAATAAACCGGGGTTAAGCGGACGACCAATGCGCTGAACCACCCGGCCCTGCCGGCTCGGCAAGTCCCAACCAACCTCAGCCAACGTCGGATCGCATCCTACCATGAAGAAATCGTCGTTCCTCGCCATCGCCCTTCTCTCGGCCACAAGCCCGCTGCTGCTGAGCGGCTGCGTCGCCGCCATCGGCAATCACCCCGCCGCGCACTCCAGCGCCACGCTCGGCCAGCAATTGATCGATCTGCAAAAGGCGCGGGACAGCGGCGCCATCAGCGAGTCCGAATATCAGACGCAGCGCGCAAAATTTCTCGGCGACAAATAGCACGCCGCTCCGCCTCATCGGTCGCGGCGGCGCGCCCGCCGCCTCATTTCTCCTTCGAATACGGCACGCCGATCGCGGCGGGCGCGACGGCTTTGCCGACGAAGCCGGCGAGCAGCAGCACCGTCAGCACATACGGCAGCGCAATGATGAACTGCACCGGCACCACGCCCACGAACGGCAGCGATCGGCCCTGCAACTGCGCCGCCACGGCGTCGGTAAACGCGAAGAGCAAACAGGCGCCGAGCGTCGGATAGGGTTTCCATTTGCCGAAGATCAACGCCGCGAGCGCCAGGTAACCCTTGCCGGCCGTCATGTCGCGCGAAAAGCCGGCGCTCGCCGCCGTCGAGAGATAAGTGCCCGCGACGCCGGCGAGCGCACCGCAGATCGCGAGCGCCTGATAACGCAGGCCGGTCACCGAGATGCCCGCGGTGTCCACGGCGAGCGGATTCTCCCCGACCGCGCGCAGCCGCAACCCGAACCGGGTCCGATACAGCACCCACGCGCTCAACGGCACGAGCAACGCCGCGAGATAGACGATCAAGTTTTGTCCGCTCAACAGCTCCGCGTAGAGCAGCCCGGGAAACGGATGCGCCCGCGCCGCCTCGACGCCCGGCCACGCCAGCGCCGTGAATCGCTGGCCGGCACCCTCGAGCTGCGGCGTCTGCCCGCCCAGGCCGAACCACGCCAGCCCGAGCGTCGGCCCGAGGCCCGCGATCATGATGTTGATCGCCATCGCGGCAATGACCTGGTTGCCGCGGTGCGTCACCGTGGCAAACCCGATGAGCAGCGCGAGCGCGACCGACGCCGCCATCCCCGCGCCCAGCCCGAGCCACGCCGAACCGCTGACCGCCGAGACCGCCGCCGCGGCAAATGCCGCGCCGAGCATCATTCCCTCGAGGCCGAGCGCGATCACGCCGGCGCGCTCGGAAAACATCCCGGCGATCGCGGCCAGCACGAGCGGCGTGGCGACGCGGATCGTCGCAGCGAGCGTCAGGACGACAAGGGTGTAGTTCTCCATCGTCAGCCCTCCGCCTCGCGTCGCCCCGCCAGCCGCGCGAACACGGCGGCGAGCGGCGCGCGCATGACATTCTCCAGCGCCCCGCAAAAAAGAATCACGAGTCCCTGGATGACGACGACCATGTCGCGATTGATCTTCGGCATGTCGAACGAGAGCTGCGATCCGCCCTGCGCGAGCGCCCCGAACAGGACCGCCGAGAGGAAAATTCCCGCCGGATGATTGCGTCCCATCAGCGCGACCGCGATGCCGACGAATCCGGCGCCGCCGGGAAAATCGATCAGGATCCGGTGCTGCGAGCCCATCAGTTCGTTGAGCGCCAGGCAGCCGGCGAGCGCACCCGAGAGCAGCATCGATTGCACAATGATCCGTGGCGGCGAAATTCCCGCGTAGACGGCGGCCGCCTGGTTCTGCCCGGCGACGCGCAGCGCGTAACCCCAGCGCGTGCGCCACACGAGCACCCACACCAGCGCGCCGGCGCCGAGCGCGACCACGAACGCGAGGTTGAGCGGCGACGGCGAGAAATCGATGCCGGCCTTCGCGAGCAGGTCGCTCGCCGCCGGCATGAACGCCGTCGCGCCGAATTCGCGCGTCTCGGGCGACTGCTGGCCGGGCTTGATGAGCACGTTGACCAGCAGGTAGGTCATCAGCGCCGAGCCGATGAAGTTGAACATGATCGTCGTGATGACGATGTGGCTGCCGCGCCGCGCCTGCAGCCACGCCGGGATGAACGCCCACGCCGCACCGAACACCGCGCCGCCCAAAATCGCGACCGGCAGCACGACCAGGAACGGCGCCCGACCGCCAAGCCACAGCGCGACGAGGCCAACCCCGAGGCCGCCAACGTAGGCCTGTCCCTCGCCGCCGATGTTGAAGAGTCCCGCGTGATAGGCGACCGCGACGGCGAGGCCGGTGAACATGAAGTTCGTGGCGTAGTAGAGCGTGTAGCCGATGTTCTCCTCGGAGCCGAGCGAGCCCGACGCGAGGAGCTTGAGGGCCGCCCACGGGCTCTCGCCGAGAACCTTGACGATGACGCCCGAGAGCAAAAGCGCGGCCGCGAGGTTGACGAGCGGCAGCAATCCCAGCTCGGCCCAGCGTGGCAGTTTCGCCGGTGCGTTCATGCGTGCCCCTCCCCTTTCACACCGGCCATCATCAGGCCCAGCTTCTCTTCGGTCGCGTCCGCCCGCGCGACCTCGCCGACGATCTCGCCGGCGTTCATCACGAGGATGCGGTCCGCAAGCCCGAGGATTTCCTCGAGTTCGACCGAGACGATGAGCAACGCCTTCCCGGCGTCGCGCAGGGCGATCAATTTCTTGTGGATGAACTCGATCGCGCCAATGTCCACGCCGCGCGTGGGCTGGCCAATCAGCAGCACGCGCGGATCGACATCGATCTCGCGCGCAAGGACGAGCTTCTGCTGGTTGCCGCCGGAAAACGCCGCGATGCGCAGGCCGGGCAGTGCCGGCCGCACATCGTGTGCCGCCATTTCCCGCTCGCACTCGGCATGGATCGCGGGACGGTTCAGGAGCAGGCCGCGGTTGTAGGCGGCGCGGTCGTGGTAACCGAGGATGGTGTTGTCCTCGGCCGAGAAACCCGTGACCACGCCCATCCGCAACCGGTCCTCGGGCACGTGCGCGAGCCCGAGCGCCCGGCGCCGGCGCGGGTCGAGTTGCTCGCGCACGAGGTCCCGACCACCGAGGATGATTCCGCCGCGCGACGGCATCCGGATGCCCGCGAGCGCCTCCAGCAGCTCGGACTGGCCGTTGCCCGATACCCCGGCAACGCCGACAATCTCGCCCGCGCGCAACTCGAAGCTCACGCCCCTGACGCGCGCGACATCGAACCGGTCGCGCACCTCGAGATCGCGCACGCTGAGCAGCGTTTCTCCCGGGCGGGCCGGGCCTTTCTCCACCCGGAGCAACACGGCGCGCCCCACCATCTTTTCCGCGAGTTCCCGCGGCGAGGTCGTGCCCGTCGCCACCTCGCCCACGACCGCGCCCTGCCGCATGACCGTCACGCGGTCGGTGACCGCCATGATTTCGCGGAGCTTGTGCGTCACCAGCACGACCGTTTTCCCCTGGTCGCGCAGCAGCCGCAGCATCCGGAAAAGTTGCTCCGCCTCCTGCGGCGTGAGCACGGCGGTCGGCTCGTCGAGAATCAGGATCTCCGCGCGGCGGTAGAGCGCCTTGAGAATCTCCACGCGCTGCTGCAATCCGACGGGGAGTTCCGCGACGACGGTGTCGAGCGGCACCTCGAGCCCGTAGTCGCGCGCCAGTTTTTCCAACTCGCCGCGCGCGCGGTCCAATCCGCCCCGCAGCAGCGCCCCGCCCTCGACGCCGAGGACCACGTTTTCGAGCACCGTGAAATTCTCCACGAGCATGAAATGCTGGTGCACCATGCCGATCCCGGCGGCGATGGCGTCCTGCGGCGAACCGATGTCGACCCGCCGGCCGTCGACGAGAATTTCCCCGTCATCGGCGCGGTGGAAGCCGTAAACGATGTTCATCAGCGTCGACTTGCCCGCGCCGTTCTCGCCGATGAGGCCGTGGATGCTGCCGCGCGCCGCGGCGAACGACACCGCCCGGTTCGCGTGCACGGCGCCGAAGCGCTTGTCGATATTGCGCAACTCGAGCGCCGGGGGCGCGGGAACGGCCGCCCCGCCCTCGTCCAGCATGCCGGGCGGCGCGCCCGCGTTCCCCGGGGCGCGGCTCACTGTGCGTGATATTCCGAAACCTTGATCTTGCCGGCGATGATGTCGGCTCGCGCCTCATCGAGCTTCGCCTCGATCTCCGGGGTGATCAGCTTGCGGTTGTGCTCGTCGAGCGAGAAACCGACGCCGTCCTCCGCCAGCCCGAGATAAATCTTGCCGGGTTTCCACGTGCCGTTCTTCGCGCCGAGAAACGTCTGGTAGACCGCGGTATCGACCCGCTTCACCGCCGATGTCAGCACGCTGCCGGGATGCAGGTAATCCTGGTTGCTGTCGCAGCCGATGCTCAGCTTGCCCATGTCCGCGGCCGCCTGCATCACGCCGAGCCCGGTGCCGCCCGCCGCGTGAAACACCACGTCGGCCCCGCGGCCGAACTGGCTCTTGGCGAGCTCGGCTCCCTTGGTCGGATCGTTCCACGCGGCCGGCGTCGTGCCCGTCATGTTCTCGAACACCTCCGCGGCCGGGTTCACGTAGTGCACGCCCTCGACGTAGCCGAGTGCGAACTTGCGGATGAGCGGCACGTCCATTCCGCCGACGAAGCCGACTTTTCCGGTCTTCGACGCCATCGCCGCCGCCATCCCGCACAGGAATGACGATTCCTGCTCGCGAAAATTGATCGACTGCACGTTCGGCAGGTCGACGGTGCCGTCCACGATCGCGAATTTCACGTTGGGAAATTTCTTCGCAACCGCCTCGACGGCCGACGCCTGGTCGAAGCCGATGGCGACGATGACGCTCGCCCCGCGGCGGGCAAACTGCGTCATGGCCTGCTCGCGCTGGGCCGCGTTGGTGATCTCGAAGTCGCGCACGGCGATGCCGGTGTCCTTCGCGAATTTCGCGGCCCCGTCGCTGGCGGACTGGTTGAAGGAGCGGTCGAACTTGCCGCCCATGTCGTAGACGATGGCGGGCAGGAAATCCGCGGCCCGGGCGCCGGCGGCAAGACAGGCAAGCGCGACGAGCGCGCGGACGGAAGGGATGGGTCTCATGGCGGGCGGGTAAGCGGCAGCCGAAAGCGTGCCGGCCCGACGCTGCGAAAATCGCCGCCGGTAATCAATGCCCGAACGACGGGCGCCGTCGCGCCCTGTCAGGGCTTCTGATACCAGGTGCCGTTGCCCTCCTGCAGCCAGACGCCCTTCGTGCTGTTGATCGCGATCTGCTGGGCCCGCCGGTGGCCGACGGTCTCCACGTCGGTTTTCTGCTGGGCCGCGATCGCCTCATAGACGGCCCGGCGGTCGGAGTTCTCGTCCGAGATGGTGCGTTGCTCGAGCGAGGAAATATTGTCCCGCGCCTCGAGATAACCGCGGTTGTTTTCGCCGATGACGTGGCGCTCCTTGAGCGCATCGACCGCGGCGACGCGCTTTTCCATCCGGGCGCGGACGGCGCCCAGGTCCTCGGCGTGGACGACCGCGGCGCCCAGCGCGCCGGCGACAACGAGAAAAAGGAGACGGAAGAGAAAGGTGGTCTTCATGACGGTCAGGGTTGCGGGGTGTTGATCGTAGCGGATTTCTTGTCGATATCGCCGAAGAAGTCGTCGAGCGCCTTGTCGACCTTGACGTTGACGTCGACGGTGATGTGGATCGGCTTCACGTCGACCGACACGCAGCCCGCGAAGGCGAGCAGGAGAGCCAGGCCCGGGGGGAAAATGCCACGGTGTTTCATCGGGCGGCAACGATGCACACATCGACTCTGCCGCGCAAATAGAGTTTCCGTCACTTGCCGGCGTTAAGCTTGAAGGTCATCCCGAGAAACCCGTTGAGGAGCCGCTCCACTTCGCCGAGGTAATTGAGATCGAGGTCCAGCGGGGCGACATACTTCCGGTCCTGCGGGCGCCCCTCCAGATGCACGATCGCACTGCGCCCGGCCGAGTCAGCCACGGGCGAATAGGTAAGCCGGAGGACGCTCGCCTCGAGCGGAGTCTTGCCGAGTTCGATGGCCTCGATGCCGTTGTATTGCCGGCGCGCGATCGCCGGCACGTAACTTGAGAGCAAGCCCGGCGACGGCATCAACCAGATCAGGGCGGTCGTCCCGTCTGGAATTGTCAGGTTGATGTCGCCGCGGGAGAAAACACCGGCGCGCAGATGGACACCCAGCGTGCCCTCGACCCGGCCCTGGGCCGACTGGAAATGTTTTTTGTCGGGGTCCGCGATCCGCAGCAATTCGCCGAGGTCGAGATTGCGCACGCTCAAGGTAAACTCGCCCGCCAGCGCCCCATCCTGCAACGTCCCCTGCGCCGCGATCGCCGCCGTGCCGGCGACGAGCTGGCCTTCGAGCCACGGCTTCAAGTCCACCTCGCCCTCGGTCACCCGCCACGAACCGTCGCCGGCCGCATCGAGCCGCGCTTCGCCGCGGAGATGCGTGCCCGGCCCGTCGAACAGCAATCCGGCGACGCGGATTCCGCCGGCTTCAGGCTGGAGCGTGAGGTGCCAGTGCACCGTCGGCGCCCCGGGGAGCTTCAGCGGCGTGAAATCGCCGCTCAGCTCGCCCGCCAGCGGCGGCAGGATGAATCCCGCGCCACGCGCCACCGCCGCCGCGAGCAGGAGACTCGCAATCGAGGCGGGAAAACAGCAGCGAAACCGCATGCCGTCACGTTGGCCGAAAGCAATGCCGGCGCCAGCAAATCACGGCACGGGCATCGGCGAGAGTTTCCAGATTTGCGCGGCGTATTCGCGAATCGTGCGGTCACTCGAAAACTTGCCCATCCGCGCCGTGTTGAGGATCGCCATTTTCGCCCAGCGGTCGCGATCGCGATACGCCGCGTCCACGCGCGCCTGGCAGTCGCTGTAGGCGCGGAAATCCGCGAGCAACATGAACGGATCGCCGCCGTTCAGCAGGCTGCCATGCACCACGGAAAAGCCACCATGCTCGCCCGGCGTGAAATAGTCGCTGCCGAGCCAGTCGACGCACGCGCGCAATTCCTCGTCGCGGTTGTAGTAGTCCCAGGGGTTGTAACCGCGCGCCCGCAGCTCCTCGACCTCCTCGACCGTCATGCCGAAGATGAAGATGTTCTCGTCGCCGACCTCCTCCTTGATCTCGACGTTCGCGCCATCGAGCGTGCCGATGGTGAGCGAACCGTTGAGGGCGAGTTTCATGTTGCCGGTGCCGGACGCCTCCTTGCCCGCGGTGGATATCTGCTCGGACAGGTCGGAGGCGGGGATGATCTTCTCGGCGAGCGACACCCGGTAGTTCGGCAGGAACGCCACCTTGAGTTTGCCGTTGATGCGCGTGTCGGAGTTGATGCGCGCGCCGATGACGTTGATCGCGCGGATGATGCTTTTCGCGAGGTCGTAACCCGGCGCGGCCTTGGCGGCGAAGACGAACACGCGCGGCACGATGTCGAGCCCCGGGTTCTGGAGCAGCCTCCGATAAAGCGCGAGGATGTGCAGCAGGTTCAGGTGCTGCCGCTTGTATTCGTGCAGCCGCTTGATCTGGACATCGAACAGCGCGTCGGGCGAAACCTCGATCCCGCACTCGGCCTTGATGACCGCGGCGAGGTCGACCTTGTTCGCGCGCTTGATCGCCATGAACTCGGCCCGGAAGGCCGCGTCGTTCGCATATTTTTCGAGGCCCCGCAGCAGGTTGAGATCGCGCGCCCACGCGACGCTGCCGAGCTTGGACGTGATCAAGGCCGCAAGCCGCGGGTTGCTCTTGAGCAGCCAGCGCCGCGGCGTGATGCCGTTGGTCTTGTTCTGGAATTTGCCCGGGAAGAGCGCGTCGAACTCCGGGAAGAGATGCTTCTTCAGCAACTCGGTGTGCAGCGCCGCGACGCCGTTCACCGTATGCGAACCGGCGACCGCGAGGTTCGCCATGCGGACCATCCGCTGGCCGTCCTCCTCGATGAGCGAGCAGACGCGCTTCTTGCCGTTGTCGCCCGGCCACTTCGTCTCCACCAACAGCAGGAGCTTCGAGTTGATGTCGTAAATGATCTGGAGATGGCGCGGCAGCACGCGCTCGAAGAGGTTCACGCCCCATTTCTCCAGCGCCTCGGGCAGCAGCGTGTGGTTGGTGTAGGCGAAGGTGCGGCTCGCGATGGCCCACGCGGCGTCCCACGCCATGCCCTCCTCGTCGACGAGGATGCGCATCAGCTCGACGATCGCGATCGCCGGGTGGGTGTCGTTGAGCTGCACGGCAACCTTGTCGGCGAAATTCGCCCAGGAATTTCCGGGCGTGCGCATGTGGCGGCGCATGATGTCGCGCAGCGAACACGCGACGAAGAAATACTGCTGCACGAGGCGGAGCTCCTTGCCATTTTCGGTCTTGTCGTTCGGGTAAAGCACCTTCGAGACGGTCTCGCCGAGCGCCTTTTCGTGCACGGCCTCCACGTAGCCGCCGCGATTGAAGGCCGCGAGGTCGAAGTCCTCCGTCGCCTTTGACGCCCAGAGGCGGAGCAGGTTGACCGTCTTCGTGCCGTAGCCCGCCGTCGGGATGTCGTGCGGCACGCCGAGAATGGTCTTGGTGTCGACCCAGCGCGGCCGGTAGTTGCCGCGGTCGTCGAAGACGTTCTCGACGCGCCCGTAGAGGCGGACCTCCTGCGTGTATTCGAAACGCACGACCTCCCACGGGTCGCCGGAGATGGTCCACCCGTCGGGATGCTCGATCTGCCGGCCGTTGAGAAATTCCTGCCGGAACAGGCCGAACTCGTAATAAATCCCGTAGCCGAGCGCCGGGTAATCGAGCGTCGCGAGCGAATCGAGGAAACACGCGGCGAGGCGGCCGAGGCCGCCGTTGCCCAGGCCCATGTCGACCTCCGACTCGCGGATCGCCTCGAAGTCCTGGCCGAGCGAGGTCAGCGCCGCGTTCGCCGTCTCGAGCAGGTCGGTCGCCAGCAGATTGTTGCCGAACAGCCGCCCCATGAGGTATTCGAGCGAAAAATAATAGATGCGGCGGGCGTTCTTCGCGTTGTGCACCGCCTGCGTGGCGATCATCCGCTCATGGATGGTGTCGCGCACCGCGAGCGCCGTCGCCACCCACCAGTCGCGCGGCGACGCGGAGCCGGCATGGCGCGCCAGCGTCGAGACCAGATGCCGCTGGATCAGCGAACGGAGGACGTCGACCGGCTGGTCCGTCGAAGCATGGGGATTATGGATGGCGGCAACCGACTCGGGCGGGGTGAACGGCGCCGTGCTGGCGAGCGTCGGTCCTGCAGGTGATGAAGCAGCGGCTGGTTTCGTGGCGGTGGACGGCATGAGTGAGATAGTCAGTTAGAATCACGATTCGTGCCAGCGCGAGCCCGCGCTGGTGGCTATTTGTTAAAACGCCGCGCGAGTTCGCCGTGATTGAGCTCGATGTAGGTCGGCCGGCCGGCGGGACTCGTCAGCGGTGTGCGGGTCGCAAACAGCTGGGCCACGAGGGCCTGCAATTCCGCCTCGGCCGCGCGTTCCGGAAGCCGCACGGCCTTGGCGGCGGCGAGCCGTGCCAGCGCCTCGCGCGCGAGGTCGGAATCCTTGTCCGGGATGCGGCCGTCGCGAAACGCACCGAGCAGGTCGCGCAGGAACGGCTCCGCGTCCGCCGGCTCCATCCAGGTCGGGACCGCCTCGATCCGGAAAAAATTCCGCCCGAACTCGGCGATCTCGAGCCCGTGCGCACCGAGAAACTCCCGGCGGTCGAGCAGCAACGCCGCCGCAATCGGGTCCAACTCGAGCGCCACGGGCAGCAGCAGCCGCTGGCTCGGGACCGCGCCGCTCCGAAACTGCTCCCGCAACCGCTCGAACCAGACGCGCTCGTGCGCCGCGCGCCGGTCGAGCAGCACGAGGCCTGCGGCGGTTTCGAACACGGCATAGGCGGAATGCGCGAGGCTCAGAAAACGCCACGCCGGCACCTGCGGCGCCGACGCCGATGCCGGCGAATGACGAATGACCAATGACGAATGGGTTGGCGATAACGTGGCGGGAGCGGACGGGGCCGGCCGGGAGGGCGCGGACTGCACCTGTCCCGGAGGAACGATCGGCGAAACGGCGGCGAAGGGGCTCACCGCCCTGTCCTGCGGCTGCGCTCCCGGCCAGCCGGCATTCGACATTCGACGCTCGTCATTCGGCGCCGGCACGGCGACGGCCGCCGCCGGGACGCCAAGTTCCCGCAGGCGCTGCAGCACCGCGCGAATCACGAAACTCCGCACTTGCGGCTCGCTGCGAAACCGCACCTCGCGCTTCGCCGGGTGCACGTTGACGTCGACCGCCGCGGGATCGCACTCGAAAAACACGAACGCGAGCGGATAGCGGCCCTTGGGGAGCGACTCGTGATAGCTCTCGATCAGCGCGTAGTTGAGCGTGCGGCTGTCGACGGGACGCGCGTTGACGAAGACGATCATCTCGTGCCGCGTCGCCCGCCCCACCCCCGGCCGGCCGATCAGCCCGCTGAGCCGCAGCCCCGGCTCCGTCGCCTCCAGCGCGACGAGCGATTCCGCCGTCTGCCGGCCGAAAATCTCGGCGATGCGCTCGGCGAGGGTCACGCATTCCGGCGAGCGAAACACGACGCGCCCGTCCTCGATCAGCGTGAACGACGCCGCCGGGCACGCCAGCGCGTAGAGCCGCACGCATTGCACGATGTGCGCCGCCTCGGTCTGGTCGGTCTTCAGGAACTTCCGGCGCGCCGGCACCGAGTTGAACAGGTGCGTGACCTCGATCCGCGTGCCCACCGGCCGGCCGCAATCGCGCACGTGGACGAACTTGCCGCCGTTGACGAGAATCTCCGTGCCCACGTCGCTGGTCGCCTCGCGCGTCTGCAATTCGAACCGTGACACGCTGGCAATCGACGGCAGCGCCTCGCCGCGGAAACCATAGCTCGCCAGCCGGTCGAGATCCGCGGCCTCGGCGATCTTGCTGGTGGCGTGCCGCTCGAGCGCGAGGAGCGCGTCGTCGCGCGACATGCCGGCGCCGTTGTCCTCGACGCGCATCAGTGAACGCCCGCCGTGGCGGAATTCCACCTCGATCCGCGTCGCACCGGCGTCGAGCGCGTTTTCGACGAGTTCCTTCACGACCGCGGCCGGCCGCTCGATCACCTCGCCCGCGGCGATCTGATTGGCGACCCGGTCGGGAAGAATGCGGACTTTGGGCATCGATCGGTTGAAAAAGCCGGGAGCCGAGAGCTCAGAGTCGAGAGCAGGGCTCGGATGGTCGGGAAAGAGTCCGGTGCTCTCAGTTCCGAGCTTTTGCGCCCAACTGCTTTTCCCAGCGCGCGAACTGCCTCGCGACCTGCGCCGGGCCGGGCATGCCGGTGCCAGCGCGCTTCGCGAGCGCGCGATTCAAGTCGAAGACCCCGACCCAGTCGGCGCCGAAGGCCGGATGAATCTTCTGCACTTCCTCGGTCGGCAGGTGATCGAGCTGCACCGCGTTGTTCTCCGCCAGCCGCACGACCGCACCGACCGCATGGTGCGCTTCGCGAAACGGCACGCCCTTGAGCACGAGATAGTCGGCGAGATCGGTGGCCAAAAGCGCGGGGTCGGCCACGGCGGCGGCGCAGCGGTCGCGATTCACCGTGAGCCCGGCGAGCGTCCCGGCGAGGACGTCGGCGCAGAGCACGGACTGGTCGAAGCTGTCGAAGACCGGCGGCTTGTCCTCCTGCAGGTCGCGATTGTAGGTCAGCGGCAGGCCCTTCACGAGCGTGAGGAGCGTGTGCAGGTTGCCCTGCAGGCGCGCCGACTTGCCACGGAGCAGTTCGCACGAATCGGGATTTTTTTTCTGCGGCATGAGCGACGAACCCGTGCAAAACGCGTCCGACAAATCGATGAATTTGAACTCCGCGCTCATCCACAGGATCAGGTCCTCCGCGATGCGCGACAGATGCACGCCAAACAGCGCGCACGCCGCGGCGAACTCGATGAAGAGATCGCGGTCGGCGACCGTGTCCATCGAGTTTTGCGTGACCTGCGGCCGGCCCTTCGCGTCGACGAAGCCCAGCGCCTTCGCCGTGAACTCCCGGTCGATCGGCAGCGTCGTCCCGGCGATCGCGCCCGCGCCCAGCGGGCACCAGTTGGCATGGGCCGCGACTTCGGCGAACCGCGCCCGGTCGCGGTCAAGCATCTCGAGCCACGCAAAAAGATGATGCGCAAATTGCACCGGCTGGGCGCGCTGGAGATGCGTGTAGCCGGGAATGAGCACGTCGCGGCTGGCCTGTGCCACCGCCAGCAGCGCACGCTCGGCGGCCAGCAGCCGGTCGCGCAGCACGGCGCAGGCGTGCTTGAAGAAGAGTCGCATGTCGGTCGCGACCTGATCGTTGCGGCTGCGTGCCGTGTGCAGCTTCGCCGCGGCCGGGACGCGCTTGGTCAACGCCCGCTCGATGTTCATGTGGACGTCCTCGAGCTTCACGTCCCAGCGAAATTTTCCCGCCTCGATCTCGGCCAGGATCGCATCGAGCCCGGCGTGGATCGCGTCGCGCTCCTTCGCCGTGAGCAGGCCGGCGTGCGCGAGCATCGCCGAGTGCGCCTTGCTGCCGGCGATGTCAAACGGCGCGAGGCGGCAGTCGAACGAGACGGACTCGCTGAACCGCAGCATCAGATCGGCGGGCCCCGCGGTGAAGCGGCCGCCCCAGCTCGCTTGGGAAGACTTGGCCATGGAAGGGAGAGATGACGCGGCCCCGCCGCCTCGCGCAACGCGAAAGATGCCGGCGGCCATCCCGTCGATGACGGCGGCACGGCGGATCGGGTGCCCGGCCGCGAACGAAGTTCGCGTTTGCCCGGGCCATTCGCACCCGCACAGTTCGCCCCATGTTTCGTCGTCCGCTGCCGGTCCTGCTCGGCCTGTTCGCCATGGCCCTCGCCGCCCGCGGCGCGGAGCTGCCGCTCAGCCGCCTCGATCGGGTCGACATCGCGCCGACGAAGACGTCGGTTTACGTCGGCACCGTGACGATGACGATGCCGACCTTCGTCCGCAAAAACGGCGTCTACCAGGCGCCCTACTCGGCCAGGGTCTTCCCTTTTTTCTTCTACAACGAAAAGGGCCGGCTCCTCGTGGAGATTTCCGACGACACCCTGCGCAAACTGGAGCGGGGCGAGGCGATCGAGTTCAAGGGCCGCGGGGTGCGCGACGACGGCGTGGAGCGTCGGGTCGAGGGCAAGGCCACGCCGGTCGATGCGACGAGCGGCAAGATCAAGGTGCGGGTCTTCGTCTCGAAACGCCTCGAGCTGATCTTCAACACGACCTACCGGTTCGCACCGGAATCGAAGTAGTCGCGCGACCTCACGCCTCGCCGGCCCAGTGAAACACCACGGGCTTCTCGACCGACGGGTCGAGGCTCAGGTGCACCGGGCAGTTGTGCGCCGCGTGCTCCAGGAGTTTGGCCGCCGCGTCGGTCCGCGGCACCGGCAGCCACAGATGCGTCGTCAGCCGCGCGATCCGGCGCGGACCGTAGGCGGACATCTCCTTCGTGACCTCGAACTTGAGTCCACGCAATTCGATCCCCTGCTTCCGCGCCGCCATCGCCATGGTGGTCGCGACGCAGGTCCCGATCGCGGTGGCGACGAGATCCGTCGGCGAAAACGCCTCGCCGCGGCCCTGGTTGTCCTTGGGCGCGTCGGTCGAAAGCATATTGCCCGAGGGCTCGTGTTTCGCGACACAGTGGAGGTCGCCCTGGTATTCACCGGTGATTTTGACCATGAGATCAGCCTTCGCACAAACGCCCGTTTGGCAATCCGGACAAAATAATCGCGGGTGCGCCCTGATCGCATCATGAAATTCACCCTGCTGGCCGAATCCCGCAGGCGTCGCGTTGCCAGATCGAATGGCCTCGCTCGGAAAAAATCGCTCCCTTCGCCGTCGAACCCGAGTCTGACGCTTCAATCCCGGAACGCCCCCACTCGAAGTTTCGAGCGATCCCTCAGCCCGACTGCAGGCGCGTCGAGAGATTGATGAGGTAATCGTCGGCGCCGGCGGCAATCCGGCGACGCGATCCTGCAACGTATCTTTTGCGGTCAGAAGCAGGACGTGAACATGCCACTCTTTTTCCCGCAGCCGCCGCCGCAACCAGACGCCATGGAGGTTGGCAGAACGATACCGCCGAACCACGGCGATGGGATTCGTGAATTCAGAAACGACGAACGTGCTTTCCTTTATATCAGATTTTGCCACTCAATAGGCAAATCTGTTGGGGCCGAAATTAAGTCGTTCTTGAGGAATGCTTAATTTGGCGGGATGGACGGGACTCGAA
>CALFNN010000087.1 GCA_937902925.1 uncultured Opitutaceae bacterium | reverse complement strand
GGGAAGGATTGCGGCAGGAACTCTCCGCCATCGCGGTCGTCAACGGCGGGCGCAACGCGTGCGCTCCGCTCGGCAGCATTGGATTTCAACCGAACGAACGATTGTCCCCCGACCAACGCGGCGCGGTGAAATCATTGCTCGGATCGACGGATCGCGTCTGCGCGTTGCGCGGTGTTGCCGGTGCGGGAAAGACTTTCACACTTCAGGAAGTGCAGCGCGGCCTCGTCGCGGCGAACCGCGAAGTCTTCGCGTGCGCTCCCATCACGTCCGCCGCAGCCGTGCTGCGTAGCGAAGGATTTTCGACCGCCACCACGCTCGCGGATTTTCTCCAAACCGGCGAGGCGAGGCACGGGCCGCGTCTGCTCGGTGCGACCGTGATCGTGGACGAGGCCGGCATCGCGAGCACGCGACAGGGCGCGGAATTGTGCGCGCTCGTGGAGAAGCAGGGTGCCCGGCTGATCCTCGTGGGTGATTCTCGCCAGCACAGCGGCGTGGAGGCCGGCGATTTTCTGTCGATTCTCGAAAATCACTCGCGCCTGCAAACCTGCGAGTTGACCGACATCCGCCGTCAGACTGCGCGCGAGTATCGCGACGCGGTAAAATTGATGGCACAGGGTCAGGCCCGCGCCGGATTGGTGGCTCTCGACCGGCTCGGCTGGGTCAAAGAAGACGGGGCCAACTACGTTAAAAGCGCCGCCGAGCACTACGTCGAGAGGGTCGCGGCGAAGCGCGACGTGATCCTCGTCGCTCCCACATGGGAGGAAATCCACCGGCTGACCGACGCAGTGCGTGCCGGATTGAAAAAACGCAGCCTGCTCGGAACAGGCCACTCGACCACCGTCGCCGAGCCCCTCCAGTGGACCAAAGCGCAGGGGGAACGGACCGCGAACTACCGGCCGGGCTATTTGCTGACGCTGCATCGGTCATTGCACGAAGCCGGCCTGCCGGCCGGGGCGACAGTCGAGGTCACAGCGGTAACTCGCGGAGCCGTTCGGATTCGTGACTCGCAGGGTCGTGAGGCCACCGTTTCTCCGCCTCGACACGCCGCGGCATGGACCGCGTCAGCGCCACGTGAGATCGAACTCGCTCCGGGTGATCGCGTGCTCATCCGTCAGAACCATCGCACCGCAGGCCTCGTCAACGGCGAGGTGCTCACACTCGGCTCGCAGGAACCGTCCGGTGTGTGGCGCGCACGTGATGCAAAAGGACGCGAGAAAGTGATTCCAACGGATTTCCGGGCATTTGCTCACGGCTACGCCGTGACCTCGCACAAAGCCCAGGGTCGCACGTGCGACGAAGTGATCGTGTGCGCAGCGCGACTCGACGCCAAGGCGACCTACGTGGCGTTTTCGCGCGCTCGTCAGCAGGCGACGGGTTACACCCCGGACAAGGCCGCGCTGTTCGACGCGCTGCCCGACAGCAACCGGCCGCGACAAGCCGCGCTGGACGTTTGGACGCCAGCGCGCAGCCGTCGGCTCCGGTGGGCACGATCGGTGATCGAGCGGGTTCGCCAATTGTGGTTGTCTATCGTTCCCGTCCCCGAAGTCACCGTGGCGATTGCGACCATCAAACCCGTTCCAGTCCCACGCCAATCGGCCGCATCCGAAGATGAAGCCGTTCATGTTCACCACACGCCGAGCGCAGCCCCGGTAATGCGCATGCGATTCTGAAACCCTCCGCCGCATCCAACCATGACGCTAAAACCCAAGTCACCCGACACGGCTGAAGCCAATTTACCCCGCTTTCTAACATCCTCCGAGCCGGGCTGCTGCACCAGTGAAGACAATCACCGCTGCCTCATTCTGACCCAACTGAACGGCGCCGCGGAGGGCTTTCCACTGACGTGGCTCTACCGTTGGCAATGGAGATCATCCGCTACGCACGAGCTGCTGATCCTGACCCTCACCGAGCACGAGGTGACAATTCACGGCAAGCACCTCGACAAAGTCGCGAAGCTTTTGAGCGATGGCAAAGGCCTGCACCTTCAAATCAAGGATGCCCGCTATCAAAGCCTCATGCGACCACACGAAATTCTCATCACCACCATCACCGTTCAACCCAACTCAAAAAAGGAACCCTCCCAAAACTGAACCCAACAATACTCAACCCTACCTCACAGACCAACCCTCATCTCACTGAAAAAATATCCCCAGAAACCAAAATCACGAATCAGTTCAACGAGTCTAAAATCACAAAAATCTCATCAGCCAAAATCACTCAGAAAACATCACGAAAAGCCCAATCATGATAAGAAGAGACGCAATATCCCTAACGCCATTTTGGGCGTTGGGCGGATCGGCGGCGGCGGGACCGCGCGTTCAAACTCGGTTCAAAGTGAACCGCTCCACGGCGCACATTCGCGCGATTTGTTTGAACGAGCTTGAACGACTTTGAACGCGCCATGCCCGGCAAACCCTTTCAGTCGAAATTGCTGCCGCATACGGAATTCATCCGTGAGTGCCGCGCGGATGGCATGGGCTACCGCCAGATCGCCGCGGAACTTCGCGACCGCTTCGGAATGAGGACCGCACCGGCCAACGTCTTCTCTTTTGTGAAGGTGCGCGCACGCCGCCGTCCGGTCTTCGCACTCCCGCCCCGTGAATCCGTGGCAGTCGCACCGGGCGCACGACCGCCTGCCGCCCGCTTCCCGCCAGCGCGTCCCGTCACGGGCGGCAACTGGCTCAACTACGATCCCTCGAAACCACTCGAAAAACTCCCCTCCCAACCATGACCAAACCATCCAAACTCATCGTCTTTTCCTGCGGCGGCAAAGGTGGCGTCGGCAAGACCACCGTCGCCACCGCCGTCGCCGACTACTACGCTACGCGCGGGATCGCTGCCACGCTGTTCGACTGCGACACCGAGAACAAACAACGCGGCTCCCTCAGCCACTTTTTTCCCGACGCGGAGAAACTCGACATCCGCGGCGAACGCGGGCTCGACGATTTCATCGATGAGGCACTTGGGGCCGACGCCTCCATCGCACTGGCCGACCTCGCCGCCGGTTCCGGCCGCGATACCTTTCAATGGTTCGACACCATGTTCGACGGACTCGATGCGGCCGGTGTTCGCTTCACCGCGGTCGCCACGATCACCAGCGCAGCGAGCAGCGTCGAGACGTTGTTCACGTGGGCCAACGCGCTGGGCAGCCGCGCCCGCTATCTCGTCGTGAAAAATCACATCGCTGGCGATGATTTTGGGTATTTTGAGAATACCGAGCCCGGCCGCGCCTTCCTCGCCAAAGCCGAACCGATCGTCATCGACCTCAAAACGCGCGCCCGCGAGATTCAAACCGAACTCGACAACCGGGGCCTGACGGCGGCTCAAGTGGGCACGGCCGAGGCGGCTCGACGCGGCCCGCTCCTCAACGGCGGCACGGCACGGGTTCGAGCTGAAGCCTACGCGCGGCAGATCGACGCAGCACTCGATTCCGCGCGCGACCTCCTGCGACCATGACGGCACCCGCGCGATTTGCCGACTCGGTGTATGACCGCATCGGCTCCTACCTGCCGACCGAGCAACGCGAGATGTTCTTTCGCTACGTGGCGCACCTGCGGACACTCGATCCCGGCGATTCGCTGCTGGTGCTGGCAGAGGGCATGGCGATCTTCACGTGCATCGCCCGGCAAGTGCCGGAAGCTCTCGGCATCGAGCGAGAAAAACTGCTTGCCGAGTTCGGGCGGCTTTGCGCCAAGCACGAGACCGCCACGACCAACGCCACGGCTGACGTGCGCACGCTTTTTACTGCGCATCAAAAACTCTTGGAGCAAAACATCGTTGCGTGGCAGAACAAAGAGCAGCAGGCGGCGCAGTCGCTCGACCGAACCGCGAAGCGTTTCGAGGAAACGGCGAACCAGTGCGCCGCCCGGCTGCAGGCGGCGTGCGGCGAATTCCAAACCGCCACGAAAGAACACCACGCCGCGGCGACGAAGGCGCAGAACTGGGTCGCACGCGTCTCCCTTGAGACCCGAGCTTGGCCTTATATCGCCTGCGCCGCGTGCGGCGCGCTCCTGGCGCTGATAGTCGCACATTTTGTGAAGACCTAGCGGTTGCGCTTGGTCACGGACAACCGGCGCCACCAAAGCCAGCCCTCCGCTCTTCGTCGCTCCGTTGTCGCGCCGCTTCGCGCAAGGCTGGTGCGCTTGATTGTGCGCCGCGTCGCGGCCAATCTGGCGCTTCGCTCGGGATCGCGGCTTCACCGCTCCTCCCTCGCTGCGGCCAGACCCGCCGCGTTTGGGGCGCATTTGGGTAACATCCTTTGATTGGTTGATGTTCAATCACGATTTGCCGCACGGTTGCCTCCGTGCAGAAAAATCCGATGCCGCCCGCATATTGGATGGATGTGCCGACCGGCCACCGCATACTGCCTGTTCAGCCTCACTCCCTTTAGTTCTCAATTTTCTCTGCTCCGTCCGCTCCGTTTCGCTTTCCGCTTAAAGCTTATTGCTTACCGCTCATTCATCGCCCGCGCTAAATCCCCCGCTTCCTCCGCTCAGTCCTCCGCCACCATCGGCTTCGAGGCCAAGCTCTGGCTCGCCGCCGACAAGCTCCGCAACAACCTCGACGCCGCGGAATACAAGCACGTCGTCCTCGGCCTCATCTTCCTCAAATACATTTCCGACGCCTTCGAGGAGCACCGCGCCAGGCTCCTCGCGAACAAAGACGCCGACGCCGAGGACGCCGACGAATACAAAGCCGAGAACGTCTTCTGGGTGCCGAAGGAAGCCCGCTGGTCCCACCTCCAGGCCAGCGCCAAGCAGCCCACCATCGGCAAGTCCCTCGACGATGCCATGGTCGCCATCGAGCGCGACAATCCCCGCCTCAAAGGCGTCCTCCCCAAAGACTACGCCCGCCCCGCCCTCGACAAACACCGCCTCGGCGAACTCATCGACCTCATCGGCACGATCACCCTCTTCGCCTCGCCGCAGGAGGGCGCCGGCCAATCCTCGCGCTCCGTTGATCTGCTGGGCCGCGTTTACGAATACTTCCTCGGTCGCTTTGCCAGTGCCGAGGGCAAACGCGGCGGCGAGTTCTACACCCCGCAGTGCGTGGACAAGCTCCTCGTCTTCATGATCGCCCCCTACAAGGGCCGCGTTTACGACCCCTGCAGCGGCTCCGGCGGACTCTTCGTGCAGAGCGAAAAATTCATCGAGGCCCACGGCGGCAAGCTCGGCGACCTCAGCATCTACGGGCAGGAGTCGAATCCCACCACCTGGAAACTCGCCGTCATGAACCTCGCCATCCGCGGCATCGACGGCGACCTCGGTTCCCATGCGGCCGATACCTTCCGCTCCGATCTCCACCCGGACCTCAAGGCCGACTTCATCCTCGCGAACTTTCCCTTCAACGTCAGCGACTGGTTCCGTTCGGACGACGACGTGCGCTGGCGCTTCGGCCTCCCGCCCAAGGGCAATGCCAACTTCGGCTGGATTCAGCACATCGTCCACCACCTCGCGCCCCATGGCATGGCCGGTTTCGTCTCCGCCAACGGCGCCATGTCCTCCAACCAGTCCGGCGAAGGCGACATCCGGCAAAAACTCATCGAGGCCGATCTCGTGGACTGCATGGTCGCGCTCCCCGGCCAGCTTTTTTATTCAACGCAGATTCCCGTCTGCCTCTGGTTTATTTGCCGCGACAAATCCGGCGGCAAACCCTCACCCGCCGCTGCGCGTCACCCTCTCCCAGTGGGAGAGGGCCGGGGTGAGGGGCGTTTGCGCGACCGAAGGAAGCAAACGCTGTTCATCGACGCCCGTAAAATGGGCACGCTCACCGACCGCGTCCACCGCGAGCTGACCGACGACGACATTCAGAAAATCACCACCACCTACCACGCGTGGCGTGGTGACAAAGGTAGGGACGCCTCTCCGCAGGCGTCCGCGTATTCCGACGTCGCCGGATTTTGTAAATCCGCGACGACGGCCGAAATCACCGCGCACGGCCACGTCCTCACGCCCGGCCGCTACGTCGGCGCCGAGTAAGTCGAAGACGACGGCGATCCCTTCGAGGAGAAGATGCCGCGCCTCGTCGCCGAACTGCATGGTCAGTTCGCCGAGTCCGCGAAACTGGAAAAGGCCATCACGACGAATTTACGAGGGATGGGTTATGGGGCGTGATTGGAAAGAAATATCGCTCGCCGCAGTGATGGACGTGAAGCACGGCTTCGCGTTTCCCGGTGAAAACATTCGCGACGCGCCACCCGGCGACATTCTCCTCACGCCGGGAAACTTTGCCATCGGCGGAGGCTTCAAGGGCGACAAGTTCAAATACTTCGACGGTGAGGTTCCCGACGATTACGTCCTCAACGAAGGCGACCTCGTCGTGACCATGACAGACCTGAGCAAGCAGGCGGACACGTTAGGCTTTCCCGCGCTTGTGCCGAAACCTCGTGGCCCGCGCTTCCTCCACAATCAGCGGCTCGGGAAGGTTCTCATAAAACGTGGCGCTGAACTGGACCGAGGTTTCCTGTTCTACCTTCTCCGCACAGAAGAGTATCGACACGAGGTCTTGGCGAGCTCGACTGGCACAACCGTCAAGCACACATCGCCCGGACGCATCCTCGCGCACAAGGCCAGCATCCCACCCCTCGCCGAGCAAAAAGCCATCGCGGCGGTGCTTGGGGCGCTGGACGACAAGATCGAGTTGAACCGGCGAATGAACGCGACGCTGGAGGCGATGGCGCGGGCGCTGTTCCAGAGCTGGTTCTTGGATTTCGACCCCGTCCGCGCCAAACTCGACGGCCGCAAACCTACCGCCCTCGATGAATCCACCGCAGCTCTTTTCCCCACGAGCTTCCAAGACTCTCCGCTCGGCCCAATTCCTCGGGGTTGGGACATTACGCGACTCGACGAACTCGCTTCCGTCATGATGGGACTCTCCCCAGACGGCGACAGCTACAACGCCAACGGAATCGGCATACCGTTGATCAACGGCCCGGTGGAGTTCGGCGACTATTTTCCGGTGAAATCTAAATGGACCGAAGCAGCGACGCGTTTCGCCGCCGAAGGTGATCTAATCTTCTGCGTGCGCGGTTCAACGACCGGCAGGCGTGTGGTTTCAGACGGAAAATATGGCATCGGTCGCGGCGTTTGCGCCATTCGGGCCAAAGATGGATTTCACGGTTTCCTCTACCAGACGATTAACGTTGGCCTTGAGCGCTTACTCGAAAAGACCACGGGCTCCGTATTCCCGAGTCTCAGCGCACCGGACATCAAAGGTTTTTCGGTGCTCAAGCCGAGCCGCGGGTTGTTGGGAGCGTACCCGCCGGACTTGCAGGAAGCGGCGGTGAAGACCGTCCTCGCGCAGGCCGAACTCCTCTGCGCCGATTGGGCGGCGTAAGACCATGAACACGAAGCACGCACTGAGCGGCTGGCACTCCGGCCCAGATCACGGCGGAACCTATGGTCTTCGTTTCGGCAAGTTCAGGGATGTCTTGATCGACGGGCGGCCTGACAGCATTGGAATCCAGCTCGGAGACCGTCCTCACCCAGGCCGAACTCCTCTGCGCGGACTGGGCCGCGTGATTGGGTCATCCCGCGTTCTGCGGTCATGTCGCCGACGCTCGGGCTGCTCAGCTTCACGGGCTCGTTGGCCCGTGCGCCTCGCAACCCGAGCGCCGGCTGGGCCGTTTGTGGGCGGGAGTCCGTCGCGGACGGTGGTTCGCTGCGCTCCCCACCGACCGCTCCAGGCCCCGCCGACGGTCTCACCGCTTTCGACGTTCGTCGGCCTCCAAAGGCTCGATCGATCCGAATTCCGCGGATGAGGGCCGCCACCTCGCGCAAGCGACCCGTGACCTTTGCCCGAGACCTGTCCCTCGTTCGATTAGCGGTCAACTTCCGACCGGCGGCAGGGAAAACGCTTGCGCCACTCGTTCGATTTCCGCGCGCGGAAGCCGATGGTTCGTAGCGACCGTCCGCCACTGACTGACGGCTTCCCGCACGCGTTGCAGAATTTTGGCCGCCTGCGCGTTGGTCAGGCCGTAGAACTCGGCCGTGGCCAGCGCGAGAGCCACATCGGGAGTGGCATCGCTGGAGTCGATGGCCAACTGGTGGTGGATTCGTTCGACGTTCGGATTGAGATCGTAGGCGGGCGCGAGGCGCCAGCCGTCCGCGGATAAAATGAAACCATGATTGCGCAGGTGGTCGTCCCGGTTGGAGACGAGAATGTTGAAAACGATGCGCGTCCATAGCTCACGCAGGTCTGCATCTTTGTGTGCCGGACTGCCGCGCGTGCTGAGAAATTCTGCGAGTTCCAGATAACTGGCGTTCTCGCCATCCTGTCGGTTCAGCAGCGTCATCGCCGACACGAAGAAACGCCGCCGGCCGTTCGCGAACCGGTCAAACCGGCGGCTGGCAAAGGTCCGGTGACGGCTGCCCAGACTGAGGAGCTGGGTGTCCGGGACGTTCAGGCCGGCGGCTTTGGCGAGCTGATGCACCACCATTTCCCAGGCGCCGATGTCGCGGCGGTCCTCGCGACTCGGAAACTTGGCGATCCACAAGGCTCCTTCCGGATCAGTAAAATTGGCTTTGGGCCGGGCGCCGCCGAGCGAACTGCCGGGGGCCAGCAGGGCGGTCAGCCATTGGCGAAACTCGGGTTGCTCGTCGGCATCCGGCGCTTCGAGCGCCAGCGACGCGGCTTCGAGTTCGCGCAGCGAGGCGATGGGCGGCGCCGCCTGGTTGCGGTCGTTGTCCAAAAACGGCGAGCCGGCGTCCTGCCGGAAGCGGAGAGCACCCATCCGGCAGCTGTCATGCACGCCGAGGAGATAGTCCCATTCCGTGAGCGTCCGGGGTGGTCGTTTTTCTTCGCGGGCCTTGAGGGTTTCGCGACGGTCGAGCAGCAAGCGACCCCAGCGGTCGGGCGCGGAGTCTGTGAAAATCCGAAACACGCCCGTTGGCTGGCTGGGATAGCTTTCGGCATCGTGCAGTTGCAGGTCGGGGTCGATTTCGAAGGTGTTTGGCCGGCGCAACCAATCCGGATCGTAGGCGAAGGAAAAAACCGAGTGACCGTGACCCGCTGCGTGGAAGAGCGTGCCGACACGGCAAAGCGCCTCGACGATGTCGGCATCGAGGCAGACATCGATTTGTTGCCGGTTGGCACTGGCAGACTTTTTCGCGCTGGCACTCATGACGAGGAAGGGGCGGGCGGAACGGGATCGTTGGCGCCGGCCGATGTTTTTGGAGAAACTGAGGCGCGACGCGGGGCGACTTTGCGGGTAGACAATTTCAAATCCTGAAGTTTACGGCCGAGCACGTCGTCGCGGGCGATGAGATCGAGATCGCCTTGCAGGCCCAACACGCGAAGCACGCTGGCGTAGGTGGCGAGGCTGACGCCGGGGTCGCCTTCTTCGACGCGATAGAGGGTCCCACGGGCGACGCCGGCTCGTTTGGCCACGGAGTCGGCGGAATAACGCCGGCGCAATCGGGCGACGCGAAGGCGCTCACCCAGCGAGGCGAGTTGGCGGGTCGCAGGCGGAAAGAGCGTGGGAGTAGTTCGCGGCATGATGTCTCATACTTTGGCCATCCAATGGCGTCCTTGTCCAGAGTATAAGACACCAATCCTCAAACGGCGGCGAAGGGACGCTGGGGTGAAGTGGTTTGGCCCGGTTGGTGTCGCCGGAGCTCCGCGCGCCGTTCCCTGCGCTTTACTATCACAGCATAGCTTTGAAGAGTGATGGCACTGTGGGGGAATGGGGATTTGTGGTGGGCGGTGCTTCGGCTGTTCCTGCCGGGTTGGGCGGTGTGACGGCCATCGCGGGAAGCGGTCATTTTTCGGTCGCCTTGAAGAGCAATGGCACGGTCGTGGCGTGGGGTTATTATGCGGGAAATAATCAAGATTCAGGAGCCGTTCCAGCCAGCGTTCCTGTCGGATTGAACGGGGTGACGGCCATAGCGGCGGGTTATGATCACGCTGTGGCCTTGAAGAGCGACGGCACAGTCGTGGCGTGGGGAAACAACACTTATGGTCAAACGGCCGTGCCATCCGGTTTGAGCGGGATAACGGCCATTTCGGCTGCCAGTTATCACACGTTGGCCTTGAAAGGCGATGGCACGGTAGTGGCGTGGGGTGTCGGACTGCACTTAAATCCCGGAATCACGGGGCGCCGGGCGGCTTTTAGCATCTAAATCCCGGACTTTTTGCACGTAAATACCGGACTTTCCGGTAGCCGGAAACGGGGGCTGTCTTGCACAACGCCTCCAATCTTTCAGCGACCGAGAGAGCTGATGCACATGACTCGTGCGGTAATTGGCCGTGGAGGTTGGGGCTCGCCTCTGGATCGAGATACGGCCGCGAAATGTGGTCTTGGAACGACTTTGGCCAGCGTCCGACGATCGCCATGAACCGGCGACGGTGCTGCGTCACCCGCTTAAGAATCATCGTGAGTGGGGAGCAGTGCGGATGCCGGCGCCGCACCCACCACGCGTTCGGTATGGTGCGACGGGCGAGCGGTAGAGCCAGTTCCGCAAGGGCCGACAGAACCATCTCGCGCTCCCGCCAATGTCGGTCGGCGAATGGCGGATCCAGGTAACGTTCATACGGCTCGCGTAATCTGAACCGGCCCGGCGCCAACGCTGCAATCAAGGTGCCGCGATCGTGACGGAAGTCACCCGTCGTAAATAGTCCGATCAACTCTGAAAAAAGCCGGCGGAACTGGGGCGCGCTCAGTCCGGGCGCTTCGTCCGATGAGATACGTTTGCCAGCAAATGCATCCACCGCGATCCGTTGCAGTGCAACGATGCCAGGCTCGCGTTCCTGGGCGGCCGAACGTGGATTTTGCGCGAGATTGTGCCAGCATCGGCGACAACGAGCCGTGGTCGGGGGGAATGAGACCGGCTCATCGATTCCGCACTGGGGACAGAATTGCTCCAGCGGCGTGGCGTGGTCCATGCACCGGGTAACAAAGGCCAGGCGCCACTCTGCCTTCAGGTGAAGCGGAACGTTATTCCTCATCTGCTCGCCGAAACATTGCGGGCAATAGACTGAGCAAACCGGGACTGACCAGTCCGCGTCAGGCAGTTGCAGCCACCTGCGATCAACAAACGGGAATTGCGTTTTCAGATCGAGGGAGCGAACGGCGGATTCGGAGATACGCGCCAACTTCGCCCATTTCCTTCGTTGAGTTGGCGACTGCTCGTAGTCGGGAACGGGAGCACGGGCCCCGGCATCACGGGGAGCAACGACGTCGCGGAGTTCATCCAGCGTCAGGTGGTTCGCCCCAGCGAGCCGCAACAGCCACGAGGTAAAATTCTCTCCACGATGTGGTCGTGGCGCGAAAGGGAGAGGCGGCGGGTTCGAAGAATTCAATCCCATCGCCTGTTCAAGTCACGCGGCACCGCGACGCCGCCGGCGATCTGAAATGGAGACCAGTGACCGGGCGACCAAGTCGTCGCTCAGGCTGTCCAAGGTAATTTCCTCGGTGCCATGTGCGATCGCAGCAATCGCCGCCGCCTCGAGCACCCGGCAGATTCGAACCGTGACGCCTTCAGTCAAGGCGAGGACGCGCTGGCGAATCTTTGGCGAGCCCAGTTCAGATGACCGTCGCAGCGGCAAGAGAGACGCGAATGTGTTAAGCAATTGGACGAACGCATCCTCATCTTTCCATTTGGGCAGCTCAAAAACGGCAAACCGTTCGGCCAATTGTTGGTCGGTGAGCAACGCCTGATGGGCTTCGTGGGTTCCGGCACAGACCAGCGGCAGATGGAGGTCGTTTGCGAGAAATCTCAGGGAATTGAGCAGGATCCTCTGCTGGCGGAATGTCCCGGCCAGCATCGCGTGGATTTCATCGATGATGATTAGCCGAAGTCCAAGCTGCTTGGCGAAAGTCCGCGTTCGCGCGCGCGGCGTGGCAACCGAGCCGCCCGCCGGCACAACCGCGTCCATCGAAAGGAGCAACTCCTCGTAAAACTCTTTTTCGACCGGCTCCGGCGGCATCTGCAGCGCCGTGACGCGCCGGCGGGTGGTGCCCGCCTTCTCGTCGAATTCCGCGGGATGAGTTCGAACGAATCTCTCGATGATGTGAGTTTTGCCCATCCCGGGAGCCCCGGTAATGAGCAAGCACGGCATCCTCGTGCGAGTTGGGCAGTCGAGCAGTTCGTTGATCGACGTCAGCGCCTTTTCTGCACGCGGGTAACTGATCCATCGGTCCTGCTGAATCCAATTGATACGCTCCTCGGATGGCTTGAGCGCAATCAATCTAAACTGGGGCGAAAGGTGATCGAGGTCCGTGCTCATGACCACTCTTCAACAGGGAAAGGCGGCAGTGTCTTCGGGTCGCTTACCACGTCGGCCGGCGCCGGCGGTGGATCCGCCGGTTGCCCGATGTTCGCTCCACTTCGGGCATGAATCAAACGCTGAGCCCGTGTCTTTCGCTTGGCTTCCGCAACGATCGCTCGTTGCTCGGTGACCGTTTGAAAAATCAATTTCTCGTCGACCATCCTTACGCCTTCGGCGCGAAGTTTGCGCAATGCGTTTCGATGCTCCCACAGTGTGATGGGGGGCGCGCCAAGGTCGCGGTACGGGATGGTCCAATAGTCCCCTTTGGCATCCCACAAAAACACTCGCGAAAGGTCCCGCGGGTCGTATTTGACGAGGAAAGGTGACTTGGAACGGCCCGCCATTGGGCTTAGCACATTGTCCCAATAGTGGAGATTCAGCAGTTGGATGCCATCGCGCCGAATCATGCGATATTCTCCGGGCAGAAAATCCAGTAGGAATCTGCCTGGGTCTCGTGGATGGCGGACGGGCTCGGGCTTGATGCTGATGCGCTCCTTCCATACATGCTCCGGCGGTTGCCGAAGCGCAGAGTGCACTGACTTGTGATACACGCCGAGAATTTCCAACGTCAGCCACCGCTCGATTTCTTTCAAGGTCATGACCGCTCGCTTTTCCGAATCGTAGTCGCCCTTTTGCGCGACGTTCGAAAACGTCGTTCCCGGGATTAGGTGGATTCGGTGCATGAACGTTCCGATCAATCGCTCGATGTGACCGCCGGTTTGCGGGGATCCTGGCAACCGATAGCCAATCTTGATTCCGTATTCGCCCGCTCCTCGCTCAAACGCCTTCGAATGAAACTCCTCGGCGTTGTCGGTTTCGATTCGGTCGGGAATTCCGCAGACTGGCCAGGGCAGGTCTATCTTTCGTTCGAGGAGCCACGACTCTTTGGGCAGGACTGCGTGCGTCAGCGCCAGTGCCACCGAGAGCGCTGAGGGTGGATCGAAGGATAGGTAGAAGCCCGCAATTATTCTGGTCGCGACGTCGATCGCCAACGTCAGCCATGGTCGGCCGATCGCCAATCGAGAAGTTTCGTCAACGCCCATGACGTCGACGGGGCTGTGATCCATCTGAAACATGCTCAGGGGCACGAGTGGCTGGGGCTGCGCAAGCGCGGGGCCATAGATTTCTCTCGAACGTTTCCCGCCGAAGCGCGCGGCGGTAACGTTGCGTGGGTCGAGTTGTTCGATCCTCCGTCGGACCGTGCGCGCATCGGGCACCTTTATGCCCACCGCATGATACCGCGCTCCGAGGCTTAGCATGAAATCGGAAAATCGAGGCCGCTCGCGCACGAGATAATCCTCCTTGATGGCAGTCGCGATCATCGCCTCTGCCTTTGCTTCGAGGACGCGGGTCTCGGGCCGCCGACCCCGGTCTTTTGGAACGAGCGTAGTGGTCTGGGGACGCTTCCGATACGCGGCCAGCAGGCCATACAGGACGGTTCGGCGGATCCCCAAGACTTCAGCCGCCGCATCAACGTCTTCGCGCGACAGACGTGGCTTGGCTGCTAACGTCCGGATAACAGTTTCTCGAGCACACCCAATTTCCCAAAGCTCCTCGGAGATTTCATCAGGTCTTTTTTTCACGACATCACTTCGATTGAAAAAGTCCGGTATTTACGTGCAAATATCCGGGAATTACGTGTAGTTTCCGGACCAGGGTGCAAAGCTTAAATCGTTCATATGGAACAACCGAAATTCCGGGATTTAAATGCAAAGCGACAATGGCAACGCACTCTGCCCTCGCGACGGCGCCGGTGGCGCTCACGGCGGAGCAGTTCCAGGGCTTGGCGGCCGTGCCGCCGGAGGTCGAATGGTTCGCCAATTTGACCAACCCGAACACCCGCCGGGCCTACCGTAGCGATGTTCGGGGTTTTATGGGTTTTCTCGGAATCGCAGCACCGGAGGAACTGAGGAAGGTCGGCAGATCGCACGTCCTCGCTTGGCGGAAGACGATTGCCCATCAGGCGCCCGCCACCGTGCGCCGGAAGATCGCCGCCGTGTCGTCCCTCTTCGAGTATCTCTGCGACCGAAATGCCGTGATGCACAATCCGGTCGCCGGCGTCCAGCGACCCAAGGAAGGGGCGAACCAGGGAAAAACGCCCGCGATCAGCGACCGGCAGGCGAGGGCGCTTTTGGCGGCGCCGCTCACCGCAACGCTGGTCGGTAAGCGAGACCGGGCGATCCTCGCGGTATTTCTGTTCCATGGACCCAGGCGAGCCGAAGTTGCCGCGCTTCTCGTGGGATATCTGGCCGACCGCCGTGGGATCGCGCACCTCGAGTTCCGCGGCAAAGGCGGGAAAATCCGGTTTCTTCCTGCGCATCCGGTGGCTGTCGCGGCCATCAACGAATACCTCGTGGCGGCCGGTCATGGCGCAGACAAGAACGGTGCGATGTTTCGGCCGCTGCGAAATCGGACATCGGCGGCGGGAACGAGCGGCGCTCTAACCGCTGATTCGCTGTGGCGGATCGTGATGCGCTACGCCGACCAAGTCGGGATCGATGTCGCCGGGTTTGGGCCGCATTCCCTACGGGCCACCGCGGGCACCAATGCGCTCGAGCACGGGGCGGATCTGGCCGCGGTGTCGGAGTGGCTCGGGCATGCGAGTATTTCGACGACCCGGCTCTACGACAAGCGGGTCGTCAAGGTGGAGAATTCGCCGACCTATCGAGTTAGTTACTGACCATTCGCGCGTCCTCTGAGGGTTAGCACGAACAACCTTCAGGTTATGAGCCGCAGTGACTTTTATGCCCCGCCAACATCTTAGCGAAAAATCGGGGTATTCGGGGGTAGATTGGGGGCGATTTGCCCTCCTCATTTTCGCCGGTGTTCACGTGTGTCCGCCCGTGTTCGCTTCGTTGTCCTCACGCCCAATATCCCTCGCGACAACTTCCGCCAATCTCTCGCGCGATTGAAGCTCGTCGACCATGAGAGGCAGGACCGAGCCCAAACGCCTTGAGCTGTTTCCATGACATTCGCATTTGAAACACGCGATTTTCGCCGCGCGCCGAGCCGGCTCTGAACTAATCTCGGCTGGAAGACTGACACCGGTTTTGGCAACACGATCAATCTAATCGGGACGGCACCGTTCCTCGACGCTTGCTTCGAGGATGGATGCCGCCCGCTGTCATCGGGGCGGAGCCCCATTCCGGGATACCTCGGGGCTTGCCCCGAGGAGGGTTCATTCTGCACTGTTGCACAGTATGAGCGTGAGGGTGCCGCGGCAGTGGTCATGGAAATCAAACCGAGGGTGTCCTGAACAACCTGGTGTCATCCGCCCGAACAGGCCACCGTCAGTCCTGCCGTCCACCGTCGCTTTCGCCATGGAGTAATCCAGCGGTCGCACCCACCGTCGCCGTTGCCGTGTGACGTTGCATACTTGGGGTCGTTTGGCTCAATCATCGCAAGCCGTCCGGCTGACTTTTGCGACGAACCCTTTTTCGCCAATGCACGTTCAATTCACGTTTGGAAACTTCCTGCGCACCCTGTGCTATTTCGGCCTGAGCCTCGCCCTGGCGTCGTTCGCGGCCACCCCGTCGACCGCATCGGGCAACCGCAACGCTCTGACGATCGCCGGTGGAGAGATTCGACTGAATGGCGAGCCGATCAAGATCAAGGGACTGCGCACGACCGCGGCATTGATGTCCGACGACACCACGCGCGAACTCATCGATCACCTCGATCAATTCCGTTCTTATGGGGTGAACACGATTAGCGTCTATGTCATGGGCTCGCGTTTCACCGATGTGAAGGGCTACCGGCCTGATGCTACGCTCGACCCAGTCTATGGCGCGCGGCTCAGCCGGATCATCGAGGCCGCCGATGCGCGCAAAATGATCGTGCTGGTTGGTTGCTTGTATTGGGGAGCATCGCGCGCGCGCGAAGGGCTCGCGCATTGGACGCAGGCCGACGCCAACCGCGCAGTCAGCAATACGGTCGCCTGGCTGAAAGAGCGAAACTATCGGAGCGTGTTCGTCGATCCGGATAATGAGGGCATGGCGAATGCCGCGATGAAATGGCGCATCGGCGAAATGATCGATCGCGGACACGCCGTGGATCCAATGTGCATCATTGCTTACAACGCCAAGCCCGCGCCCCCCGCCAATGCGGACCTGGCGATTCACTTCAGCCCGAAGATTCCCGGAAAGCCCTACGTCGAGACGGAAGGGACACCACCGAACTCGCAATATTGGGGCGAATACAGCAAGAAGGATGGCCTTTCCAACTACTTGAACGTCGGGGTCTACACGGCTGAGATGAAGGAACGCCAAAACGCCGCGACCACCCAGCACATCGACGGCGCCAACGGCTACATTCTTGCCTCGACATGGTTGCAGGCGCCGCCACCCCTCGGGCCAAACATGAATCCCGGTGGCGACGGCACGCGCAAAGACCCCGGAATCAAATGGTGGCTCGAGTATCTCCGCGATCGGCACGGGCCATGAACGAAGACCAATCAAGAACACCGATGCTTCTCAGGCATCGCGGCCACCCAAGTTGTTGATCGAGACATTTGAAGGATGGCGTGTGTAGAATAGCTTCGGATTTGAAACGCGCCATTTTCGCGGCGCAGTCGGCCGTTAGAAATTTGCGTCGCGGAGTTGCGTGATCGGGGCCCGCAAAAGAAGGTGTAGCCGCCTGGCGTCAGCGCCGAGGATATTGCGGGATGCTGGCCGCCACGTCGTTGTTGCTGGCCGGTTTGGTGCTGGTGGGTGACGGGCACCCGGGGCGATGCCGCCGGAATGGGGCTAGGACGTGCAAATCAAGGTTCAAGCGTGACCTTTACGGAGGTGAGACCGCTAACAACTTTATCCAGGCCGCTCTGAAAATCTTTCAAGGGCAGGCGATGGGTCACAATCTGGTCCATGGGCAGCAACTGTTGCTCGATCATGCGGATCGCCACCGGGTAGCAGTGCGGCCCCAAGTGAGCGCCGTGGATGTTGAGTTCCTTGGAGTCACCGATGATGGTCCAGTCAACGGTGACCTTTTCCCGCATGACGCTGAACTCGACGAAAGTGCCGAGCTTGCGAATCATGTTCAGGCCCTGCTCAACGGCCGCCGGTGCGCCGGTGGCCTCGATGTAAACATCGCAGCCATATCCTTCGGTGAGTTCGCGCACCTTCCGAACGGCATCTTCTTTCCTTGGATTGATGCCGATGTCGGCGCCGCATCTCTTGGCCAGGGCGAGTCGATCGTCGCTCAAGTCGAGGGCGATGATGCGGGCGGGCCCCTTGATCTTGGCCGCCGCCACCATGCCGAGCCCCAGCGGTCCGCAGCCGGCGATGACGACCGTGTCCTGACATTGAAGATCACCGCGCTCGACCGCGTGGATCGAGCAAGCGAGCGGTTCGATGAAAACCGCGTGGTGCAGGGGAATGGATTTCGGCACCTTGTAGTTCAACGCGCCAGCTGGGAAGAGCATGTATTCCGCCCAGGAACCAAACGTCTTTTGGCGAAAGCCATAGATGTCATGCACGGCGCACATCCAATATTGGCCGCGCTGGCAGTAACGGCATTTGCCGCAGGGAACGATCTGCTCGCTGATGGCATGATCTCCGATTTCCAAACCGTAGAAATCGCCGGCGCCTTCGCCCAAACCGACCACCTCACCGACAAATTCATGGCCCGGCGTGACCGGAGGCTGGCAATAGCCAGGACGATCCTTGTCGCCCCAAAACATGGGGGCTCCGGTGTAACACTTCATGTCGCTCGCACAGATCCCGGTGCTCTTGACCTTGATCACCACCTCTCGCGGACCCGGCACGGGAACCGGGCGCTCCTCCAAACGATAGTCGCCAGGACCATGGGCCACCACCGCCGCCATGGACTGGGGTAAGCCGATTGAGGTTCTTTTCATACGTTTCTCAAGTGCCTGTCAGTTGAATTGCGCCTGCTACCCAGCCGCGTTTTCCAACCACACTATGTGCGGACATGAATACCGCCACGAAATTTCTTCCTGGCCGGCCCAATCGTCAACGAATTCCGGCCGCGGCGGCGACAAATCCGTTTTCCCAACGATGTCGAAAGCCGCTCACGTGTGGTGCTAAACGCCGTTGACGGTCCCGGTAGTTCTGATCGCAATCGAGCTTCCCCTCGGCCTTGTCGCTTCCGCGAACCCCGCATTTCCCCCTGTGTTTGGCCTCCCGACCATCGACCTGATCGTCATCGCCGTTTACGCGGTGCTCATGGTTGTCATCGGCGTGGTGACCATGTTTCGCATAAAGAACCAGGAGGATTTTTTCCTGGGTGGCCGGCGCTTTGGCAAGTTGCTCCAGATCTTTTCGTCCTTCGGCCAGGCGACCAGCTCCGATACTGCCGTGGGTGCGGTGACGACCGCATATCGGGACGGCGCCGGTGGGATCTGGAGCCAGTTGGTGGGGCTGTGGGCCACGCCGCTTTATTGGTTCACGGCACCTTGGTATCGGCGCATGCGACTGCTGACGCTGGGCGATTTTTTTCACGAGCGGTTCCGATCGCGCGCGATGGCGATGGTCTATTCATTGGTGGCCAGTGTCTATCTGATCCTCGTCATTGGGCTCGGCCTGAAGGCCGTGAGCTCGACCGTGATCGGGATCACCCTGAAGCCCGAGTCCGCCTTGACCTCGGCCGAACGGGTCGAGCGGGGTCAGGCGCTGCGGCTCGAGACGTTGAACCAGCAAAGTGCGAAGGGCCCCCTCAATATTAGTGAGGCGGCTGAACAGCAGTCGTTGCGTTTGCAGCGGCCGCATCGGGAATTTTCCTCCCTCAACGAATCCGCCCTGATCTGGTTCATCGTGCTGATTGTTTTTGTCTACGGGATCGCCGGCGGGCTGGAGGCTGCGGTGTGGACGGACACCGTGCAGGGCACGCTGATTCTGGCGCTTTCGATCCTCCTTGTCCCATTTGCCATCGCCAAGCTCAACGCCGCGCACGGGGTGAGCGGGCTGCTGGCGGCGGGCCACACGCTGCACGAGGAACTTCCGGGGCGGTTCTTCTCCCTGCTCGGCTCCGCCGCCAATGCCGACTTCACGTGGTATTTCGTCGTGGTGCTCTCGATCATGACCACGCTCAACGTCGCCACGCAGTCGAACCAGCTCACGGCCAGCGCGTCGGCGAAGGACGAACTAACGGCGAGCATTGGCTTCACGGCCGGCACGATGATGAAGCGCTATTGCTCGGTGATGTGGGGCTTTCTGGGCATGCTGTGCTTCGCCCTTTATGGCCGGGACATCCAGAACTCCGACCTCGTGTGGGGCCACGCGACCCGCGATCTGCTGGGCGGGCTCGGATTCGGGTTGGTTGGCCTGATGATCGCGTGCCTGCTGGCTGCGCTCCAGTCCACGGCGAGCACCCTGATGATCTCGTCGTCGAGTCTGTTCACCAAGAACGTCTACCAGTCGCTGCGTCCTGGTCGGGGCGAGGCGCATTATGTGCTGGTCGGGCGGCTGGCGGGCGCGATGGTGCTGCTGGCGGCGGCGCTGCTGTGCACCTCTTTCTACTCGATCTTGGAGATGCTCAAGTTCATCTGGGAGTTCAATGCGATCATCGCCGCCTCCTTCTGGTGCGGACTGAAGTGGCGCCGGGCGACGCGTCAGGGGGCGTGGGCCTCAATCCTGACCGCGATGATGATGTTTGTCGTGCTGCCGCTCTCGCTGCCGACGGTTTTTCCGCAGATGCGGACCAGCGAGGCGCTCATGCGCACAACGCGGCAGCGGGTGATTCCGGAGACCTTTGCCGCCACGTCGCGGGATGTAGAGGAGCGCGGCCGGCAGATCGCGGGCTGGTCCGGGGCGGGCTCCCCGCCGGCGCCGCTGCAGATCGGCGAGAAGTTCAGCCGTGCGGTCGTCATCCCGCCGAAGTCCATCTATTGGGCGCAGGGCATCGGGGTAGCCGAAGGCCTGAAACACGGCGAGGGCATGTTTTACGTCGAGACCTGGCTGCTGGATCAGGTCTTCGACCTGTCGGCCAACCCGCAGGCGCTCAATGAGACGATGCGTTATGCCTACAAGATCCTGTTGCCCTTTCTCGTCCTAATCGTCGTTTCGCTGCTGACGGCGCCCGACGAGTCGGAATCGGTCCGGCGTTTTTTTCTCCGCATGCGGACGAAGGTGCGGGCAGACCGCGCCGAGGATGAGCGCGCCGTCCGGGCGGCTTATGCGAATCCGGAAGCCACCCGTACCTGCCTGCTGCTGCCGCATTCGCTATTCGAGTTTTTCAAATGGAACCGGGAGGACGTGATCGGTTTCAGCCTGTGCGTGCTAACGGCGTTCGCCGTTCTGGGCCTGCTATATTTCCTCCTCCATTTCGGGGCCTGATCTCGGTTGCGATCCGTTCACTTTGGGAGCAGCGTTACGCCGCGGTGAATTAAGGTCAGTTCTAATATCATAAGATATTGTTAAAAAGAGAGTAGGCACACGTTTTGCTGGGGAGGCGCATTAGCATATATGAACCGAGTTTCTTCGATGAGTCCGAACGCCTGACCGCGCTCTCGCAAGAACGCCACTTTGGAACAGACGGCGCAAAAGCTTAAGCGCGCTCATGAGGGTATCGCCGGGCTGTCGAAGGCGAAAGTCGAACTTCGTGCCGCGCCGACCCACGTAAAGCGGCTGGCGGGATTGGATTCGTCAATCGCAGTGAACCCACCCGCCTTCCCATGAACCTTCTCATCGTCAAAGGGCTTGGATCTCAAGCCGTTCGTCGCCGTGTTGAAAGAGAAGGGACGGGTGATCGGCCCCGCCAAACCGACCGCCTCGATGACGGCCGGCCGGTAAGAATTACGGTCCGATTTTTGGGTTGTCGTAGGTGCGGGCGAGCCAGGACCTCGGAACCGGGACCACGCAGATATTCAACGAGCGGTTGTCCTCGGAGAGCATCGCCGTCTGAATTTCGATCTTCGTGCTGTCCGCGTTGAACGTCGGGTGGGTGTGATCCTGGGCGGTGGTTTTCTGGCCGAGATCGGCGATTATTGCCATCTCGCCCGAGTGGCGGTCGATGAGCCAGAGGCGATAGCGGAAATCGTCACAGACCGCCCAACGGCCATCCGAGGAGCCGTTGACGTGCCAGTCGGAGCGGCCCGGGTCGCCGACCGGCACCTGGCCGACGATCCGCATCTCGCGAGTGCGGAGGTTGACGATCCCGACGCCCGTCGGATGCTCAGCGGTGCCGGCTCCATCCCAAACGCCCTCCCCACTGAAGGCGAGCAGGGCGATCACGACTTCATCCCTGCTGATGACGGCCTCGTGCGTGACCCATTCATAGGGCGCCTCGGGATAAAGGGGACGCAGGCCGGTGCCGTCGGACATCACGGTCCAGGTGCGCTGCGGGGCCTTGCCGCCGGTCTCCCAGCAGAAGACGATCTCACCGGGGTTCCATGGATTGGTCTGCACGTGGCCGATCTGGAAGGGGACGGCGAGTATGAATTTGGTTTCCCCGGTCCGGAGATTCATGCTTACGAGCCCGGTCGGACCGGCACCCATGCCGCGCGGGCCAAATGACTTCTCGATCTTGGCGTCTGGGGGCAGGTGCTTAGCCGCTTCTACGCTACCCACGCGGATGTAGGCAAAATTCTCTGTGGGATCGAGGGCCATGTCGCCGGGCGCCCCCATCTCCGTGGGGAGGGTGCCGCGCACGTGCTCATATTCGGAGGCCGCCTTCAACCTGCCGGCGGCGCTGTCGGCAAAAAGCTTGGCGAGATCAACGGCGATCACTTGCGCGGGTCCGCGGGGACCGCCTCTCCCGCCAACCCCACCGCCGCCGCGGCCACCGCGGCCTCCGCGCGTGTTGGCCGGACCGTCGCCTCTGCCTGCCGCGGCCGCTGGCGGGGGCGGGAATGGCGCTTCGACCGCGGCGCCGGGCAGCGCTTGTGAACGCAGGAAGTAGAGGGTCATCGAATGCTCGGCGATGCAGAGCATGCCTTGAAAGCCTGATTCGCTCACCTGGACGATATCCCCCGTCTCCTCATTGACGGCCATGGCCTGGCCGCTTCCCGCACGGCTGGAGCGGAAAATGACCCACTTGCCGTCGGAGGTCCACTGATGGTGAGTCTGATAGATCTTGGAATCACCCGTGCCCTGGGTGCTGGTCAGGAAGGTGAGCGGCACACCAGTAATGGGATCGATGACGATCTTCTTTTCCGACGGGAACCGCCGGCCGATTTGGGCGGACAACGGGGAGACCAGCAAGGCGGAAACGGACAGGACAAGAGCAATGGACCAGGCGAGACCAGCCAACTCTGGCAGCAGGCAGAGTATTTTTTTCATGAGATTGTCAGATATGAGAAGACGGGGACGCGGGATTCGGGCCGGGGTCGGTGTTAGTCCGGGAGTTTGGTTGATATGGCGGACGGGTGTGGGGTTGGCAATCCATCGTGGGGGGAGGCCGTAGGCCGCCCGGAGCGATGGATTGAGGGAGTGAACTGCGCGGCGAAGCGCTGCGGTAACTGGTAGCCCAGCGAGCTGTGGGGACGGGCTTTGTTGTAGTCCTGACGGAAGTCTTCGATGACGACGCGGTGCTGCTTTCGGCAATCGGCGTATATGGCGTGATGGCCTACACTGTTTCCCGGCGCACACACGAGACTGGAGTGAGAGTGGCGCTCGGCGCCGGTCGGCGCGACGTGCTCGATCTAATGTTGAGCCAAGGCATGCGTCAGCGCTGCTCTGAGTGGCTATTGTGATCGCCGGCGCGATGGCGGCGACGCGGGCCTTGTCGAGCTTGCTCTATTGCTCTGTGGCGTGACGCCAAACGATCCGATCACGTTTACGGCAGTCACGCTGCTACTCACGGCGGTGGCGGTGATTGCGTGCTACATTCCCGCCCGCCGCGCGACGATGGTCGATTCAATCGTGGCACGGCAGTGCGAGTAGCTGGCAGGTGCAATACTTCTCCCCGCAACGGCTTTTTGCGGGACGGTCAGATGTTAAATCCCTTCCCTCGAAATTCAAGTCGGTCTATGCAGTCTGTTCGATGGCGAAAGACCGAGCCACGAATCCCCGTTGTTAGCGATTACCCCCATGTATAATCAAAAGCTTTTGCACACCACGCTCGTGCTGGGCGTTGTCTTCTTGCTGGTGTCTCCCGCGTCGGCCCAGATCGGCCGGCGGTTTCCGTCCGAGAAAAAGATCGTCGTCGATCCGGTGACAGACACGCCGCTCACCTTCCTCACGAGCACGCCGGGAGGAGATTCAAAGATCTATCAGACCCACCAGCAGTGGACCGCCGACGGTAAATGGCTCATTTTCCGTTCCCGCCGCGCCCAAGGCCAGGCGATGGCCGTTAATGAGGAGACCGGCACGATGGTGCAGGTGACCGAGAAGGGCTACATGGGCATGCTCTGCAACGCCCACCACGTGATGAAACTCTATGTCATGCGCGATATGAATGCTGGATCGGGCCGCGGCCCTGGACTCAACGCTGGCCCCGGATCTCCTCCTGAGGCTGCCGTCGCAGCGGCGTCTCCGGCCGCACCCGCACCGGAAGCCGCCGCCCGCGGTCGGGCCGGTCCTAGTGGTCCTGGCGCCGCCGGCGCCCCCGGCGGACGGGGTGGATTCAACCGCCCGCGCGGCCCGTTTCAGATCATCGAGGTAGACCTGGCGAAGCTTTTTGCAGACAGCGCCGCCGGCGCCCTCAAGGCGGCTTCCGAATATGAACACGTTTGCGGCACGACGCCCGAGGGCATGACTGCCGATGGCAACATGGGCATCGATGCCAACGACGACTTCGCATATTTCCGCATCGCCGGCGACTACGTGGTCAAGCATCTACCTCCAGGCACCAAAATCGCCGAGCGCTTCGGCCCGCGCGGCATGGGTGCTGGTCCGTCTGGCCTCGCCAGTATGAACCTCAAGACCGGCGAAGTGAAGTTTGTCACCGGCGTCGGTTTCCAAATCGGACACGTCCAGACGAATCCGTGGGTGCCCGGGGAAATCGTTTTCTGCTGGGAGACCGGTGGCAAGGCTCCGCAGCGCACTTGGACGGTGATGGCCGACGGCAGCGGTTTACGTCCACTCTATCCCGAAGCCGACTACGAATGGATCACGCATGAAGCCGTGATCACGAAGGATGAGGTGGCGATTGCGATTATCGCGCTCCACCCGCCGACCTTCCCGGGGATGCCCGAACGTCCGCGGCCGCCCCGCCCCGCGCCAGCCGCCGGTCAAGCCGCACCTGCCGCAAATCCACCGCGGCCCCCCGGAGATCCCACTCAGACTTGGGGCCCTGCGGGCGGCAGCGACCACCCGACGGGTGTTGGGATCGTCAATCTCCGCACGCGCGAGATGCGCATTGTCGGCCAGTTGCCGGTGGACGATCCGGGGCGCTCGGACTGGCACGTCAACGGCTCTGCGGATGGCCGCTGGGCCGTCTGTGACGACTTCCAATACCGCCTTTGGCTCATCGACCGCCACTCCGGCGAGATGATCTTGCTCGCGGATTTGGGCCACAAACGGACCGCCGCCGATCATATTCATCCGACCTTCAGCTTGGACAGCACGCGCATCGAGGTTGAAACCGCGATGCTTTCCGAGGACAACCGCTCCATGAACATTTGCGTCGTCCCCGTGCCGAAGTCCTGGCTCAACCGGACCTACAGCGACAAGGTCCCGCAATAGAGTTCATGCGCCGCAGCGCGCCCAATCGGTTAATGCTGTTGAAGCGACATCGCCGAATCGGTTTCGAGAACTCCACCCCCGCCGGGACACCTAAACGTCGGCGCGCAAATCGCTCACCATTGATCAGAAGACGCCATTGAAGGGGCGCGGTGGTATTTGGCGAGCTTGATGCTCGGCACCTTGATTCCTGCGCGCTAGGTCGATTGGGCAATCATGGCCCAACAGAGTTAGACTGTCCATGTCCCGCAGCGTTGAATCGGTTTCGGCAGCCTCTACGACTGGCTCCGCTTAGCTCGATCCAGAGCGGGAAACCCTCAAGGCCACGCTTTTGCGTGCTTCGCTGGGGCATCGAGTGGGCCTAGGGTCTCACGCCTGAGTGTTAAGCATCGGATCTGCCTGCAAACCCTGGAATGGCTTGGACTGGGCTGGAATACGTCTGCGGCAAGTGAGTTTCGAGGCCGCTTTTGATCTCCGTCGCCCGTGACTCGATCTTCACCGTAGCGGGCGTGAGGCCGGCGCGCGTTGCGGTGACTGTGATCGTGCCCGCGGTCAGGGTGGAGCGCACGGCCACGCGGTTAACGCCGCACTCGGTGTCGAGGTAGAGGTTGTTGGTGGTCTTGAGCTTTGCGGCGTTGAATCCGCCGCGCCAGATGACCGGTCCGGTGACGGCGAAATCGACGCGCGCTTCATCCGTCGGGCAACGGCGGCCCTGTGCATCCACGACCTCGAAATCGATCAGCGCCATGTCACTTCCGTCCGCCTGCAAGCCTTGCGGCCCGGTGTGGAGCGTGAGCTTGATGGCTTTCGGTTCGCCCGCGGTTTGGATTTCCTGCTGCGCGACGACCTTTCCGCCCTTGGTGGCGACGGCCTTGATCGCGCCCGGTGCAAACGCCACCTCGGGGAAGGCATAAACATAGCCATTTTGCGGGGCATTGTTGAAGCCCAGCGACTGGTCATTGACGAACAGTTCGACGGCGTCGCAATGGCTGGCGATTACATAGATGGCCTTCTTCGTGTCCGCCGGGTAGTTCCAGTGGCCGATGATGTGAATGTCCGGCACGGAGCTTTGCATCACGCGCGAGGCGTAAAATATTTCCTTGGGTAGGCGCACTCCGTCCACCTTGCCACTGACGCGCAGGACCTGGCTGCTCTGCTGGCGACCGTCGGCATCGGAGTCCGACCAATAAATCGAGGCGTAGGCCGAATACTTGGAATGCGCGCGATCCGAATTATCGATGCGGTTGGAGACGAAGTTGAAATAACGGCGGATACCGGCGAGGGCGAAGGTCTCCGAATTCCAATTGTAGCTGTCCATCCGGCCTTTCTTGAAACCGAAATGCGGCGGCGAAAAATCGTCCCAGACGGCACGCGCCCCTTCGTCGCGGAAATCTTCAGTCTCAATCAAAGGGGCCTTGTCGCGCATCTCGTCGCTGTCAGGCCTTCCCAGCATCATGCCGAAATACTCGGCCGCAGTGATCGCCCCTGGATCGCGGAGCGAACGGCAGCCCATGACCCGTCCGCCGTTCGGATCGAGTTCCCTGCGCAAATCCACCATCTGTTTCATGTGCGCCGCGTTGATGCCGGCGTTTCCCGCCTCCCAGAAAAGGATACTGGGACTGTTGCGGAAATAGATCATGGAGTCGCGCATAACCTCCACCCGCTGATCCCACTGACGGTCGAAGGTCTCGTGTTCGCCGTCGCCGGCCGGGCAGACATTTGCGATGCCAAACTTGTCGCAGGAGGCGACATCCGCGCGCGTGGGCGAGATGTGCATCCAGCGGACGTAATTGCCGTTGCTCTCGCGCAGCAGCGCGGCGTCAAAGTCGTGCATCCAGTCCGGATATGCCGAGCCCAGCCCGGGCCAGTCGTTGGCCGCACGCTGCGAGTAGCCCGTGAGCCAAACGAAATGATCGTTGAGCCAGACGCCGCCGGTGCCCGCGCCGCCCTTGAACTCGGCCTTGCGGAAACCGGTGTGAATCTGACACACGTCTGCCACTTTGCCATTTACCGAAAGGACGGAATAAACGTCGTAAAGATAGGGGTCGTTGACATCCCAGAAACGCGCCCCGGCGAGCGGACCGGCGGCGGTGAGCGTCGCGGTCTGGCCGGTGGCGAGGTTCGCGGATCCGCCGTTGAACTGCGCCCGCACGACTCCGTCCGCGCCGACGACCACCGCCGCAAGCGTGAGCGCCGCGCTGCCCGCCGACTCGTTGCGCACCTGGGCCTCGACGTTGATCTCGGCAGTCCTGCCCTTGATGTCATAGTTTTTTCCGAAGACGTAGACGCCGATCGTCTTTAGATTTTCGTAGAGCGGCAGCGTTTGGTAGACCTTGCCCATCACGTGCAGCCAGACGTCACGGCTGAGTCCGCCGAAGTTCGGATTGCTGTTGGTGTTCTTCCACTCGAACTCGGTGCCGGTGGCCTCCTCTTTGTAGGTCGGGCGATTGTCCACCTTCACCGCCAGCACGTTGTCCTGCCCGCCGAACTTCATCAGCGCGGTGAGGTCGAGCCCGCAGGCAGTGATTCCGTTCTCAAACAGGCCGACCGGCTGGCCGTTGAGGTAAAAACGCGCCGCCTGCCTGAGCCCCTCGAATTCGAGGAAAATCTTCCGGCCCTCGGTTCCGACCGGCAGCTTGAAATGCTTCCGATACCAGCCGATGCCCAGATAGATGGTTTGATCGCCGCCCGGGTGGCTGATGAACGCGCGGTAGCTGTCCACGTCGTTCCACGTGTGCGGCAGGCCGACATCGGCCCACGAGCTGTCGTCGAAATTCACCGCCTCCGCGCCGGGCACATCCTCGCGCAGGAATTTCCAGCCGGGGTTGAAATTGTAGGTCGCCCGCGGCGAAGCGGGCGGCTGATAGCGTGACTCCGCCGCAAACGCCGACAGGCCGAGCAAGGCAAACAGCACGATCCGCCCAGTCAGGCGGAATGGGTGAAATGAGGAATGAACATGCATGGGGTAAAATCCAATCGTGCTATATTAGGGCCGAATCAGCCGGCTTGATTCAGCATTCGTGCAAACCAAGCCGGCAGGGTCTTAAAAAAACTCGTGGCACCGACTACTTCGCAGGCGACGCCATGACGAAACCAGGGAGCGTCTGCGGGAGCGCGCGGCCGAGGCCATTGGTGATTTCCATTGGCTTCGAATCGATCGTCACCGTCGCGGGCGTGAGCCCCTCGCGTTTCGCGGTCACGGTGATCTTGCCCGCGGTCAGCGTCGAGCGCACCGCCACGCGGTTGATGCCGCACTCGGTGTCGAGGTAGAGATTGTTCGTGGTATTGAGCTTCGCGGCGTTTAATCCGCCGCGCCAGATCACGGGTCCGGTGACGGCGAAATCCACGCGCGCCTCGTCAGTCGGGCAGCGGAGGCCCTGCGCGTCCACGACCTCGAAGTCGATCAGCGCCACGTCGGAACCGTCGGCCTGCAAGCCCTGCGGCCCGGTGCGGAGCGTGAGCTTGATCGCCTTCGGCTCGCCCGCTGTCTGGATTTCCTGCTGCGCGACGACCTTTCCGCCCTTCGTCGCGACGGCCTTGATCGCGCCTGGCGCGAATGCCACATCCGGAAACGCATAGATGAACCCTGTGTCGCCCATGGCGGGCTGGGTCGCCGGCGGCCGGCTCGGATCGGAATCAAAGAATTGGAATGGCTCCGTCGCCACTCCGATGGATTTTCCGTTGACGAACAACTCGACCCGTTCGCAGTGCGTCGCTGCCACATACATCGTCTTCTTCGTGTTGGCGGGATAGTTCCAGTGCCCGATGATGTGGATGTCGGGCTGCTCATTTTGCATCACGCGCGAGACGTGAAAGAGCGACTTGGGCAGCCGCATGCCGTCGACCTTGCCGCTCACGCGCAAGACGTAGCTGCCCTGCTGGCGGCCGTCGGCGTCGGAATCCGTGAAATAAATCGAGCCGTAGGCCGACCACTTCGAGTGCACGGGGTCGGGGTTGTCGATGCGGTTGTGCACGTAGCTCGCATAGCGGGTGGCGGCGGCGAGGCAGAAGGTCTCGGAGTTCCAGTGCCACGTGTCGATGGGACGGCCGTCTTTCGCCGCGCCTGGCTTGGGCTTGAAACCGAAATGCGGCGGCGAGTATTCGTCCCAGATGTTCCGGCCGGCTTCGTCGCGAAAGTCCTCCGTCTCGATCAGCGGGGCCTTGTCGCGGCGCGCGATGCTGTAGCCGCGGAAGATGTCGTCGCCGGCGACCTGGTCGGTCTGCGACGTCTGGCCGATCATCACGCCGTAATACTCGGACATCGGCGTCAGTGCCTTGTTTTCCGCCGGGAGATCGTTGTCGCGCGTGCCCATGACGCGACCGCCGTGCGGGTCCAGTTCCTTGCGCAGCGCCACCATCTGCACCATCTGCTCCGGTGTGACGATGGTGTTGCCGGCCTCCCAGAAAAAGATGCTGGGGCTGTTACGGTAGAAAATCATCGTGTCGCGCATCACCTCGGCGCGCTGGTCCCATTGGCGGCCCGTGACCAGCCGCTCCTTGTCGCCGGCGGGGCAGACCTCGACGACGCCCAACCGGTCGCAGGCCGCGACGTCGGCCCGCTGCGGCGCGACGTGCATCCAGCGCATGTAGTTGCCATTGCTCCCCCGCACCATCGCGAGCGTGAAGTCGTGCATCCAGTCGGGATAGGCGCCACCCAGGCCAGCCCAGTCGTTGGCCGAGCGCTGCGAGTAACCCCTGAGCCAGACGAAGCGACCGTTCAGCCAGACGCCGCCCGTGCCGGCGCCGCCCTTGAACTCGGCTTGGCGAAAACCTGTCGTCGTCTCGCACACGTCGACCACCTTGCCGTTGACGCTGAGCATCGAGTAAACGCAATAGAGATACGGATCGTTCACATCCCAGAAACGCGCGCTCGCCAGCGAGCCGGAGGCGGTGAAGATCTCCGCCTGGCCCGCCACGAGGTCGGACGTATTGCCGTCCAGTTTCGCCCGCACGACGCCGTCGCGATCGACCACGACGGCCGACAGCGTGATGGAGGCGTAGTCGCCGGTCTCGTTGATGACCTCGGCCTCCACCTTCACGTCGGTAGTCTTCTTCTTCAGATCGATGGCCTCGGGATAAATGTAAATGCCGGTGGTCTTGAGATTCTCATAGAGCGGTAGCGTCTGGTAGATCTTGCCCGCCACGATCAGCGTCGCGTCGCGATTGAGCCCGCCGAAGTTCGGGTTGAAGTTCGTCGAATTCCACTCGAATGGCGTGCCGGTGGCCTCTTCCTTGTAGTTCGGGCTGTTGTCCACCTGCACAGCGAGGACATTGTCCTGGCCACCGAACTTAACGAACTTGGTGATATCGAGCCCGACGGGCGTGATGCCGTTCTCATATTTGCCGATGGGCTGGCCATTAAGGAAGAAACGCCCGGCTTGCCGCATGCCGTCGAACTGAATGAAGACCTTCCCGCCGTCGGCGCTGGCGGGCAGCTTGAAGTGCTTCCGATACCAGCCGATGCCGAATTTCACGGTCTGATCGCCGCCGCCGTGGCTGATATAGGCGCGATAGGAGTCGGTCTCGTTCCAAGTGTGCGGCAGGCTGACGCTGGCCCACGCCGAGTCGTCGAATGCCGGCTGATCCACTCCGGCCTCGTCGCCAAAGGCGAATTTCCAGCCAGGGTTGAAGTTATAAACAGCGCGGGGCGAGGCCGGCGCGGCAAATTTCGCGCCCACGACGGGGCTTTCCTGATTGGCGGACGCGGCGGCATGGACGGCAGTGGTGCTGCCCAGAAGCAGCGCGCCGAAAATCAGCGGGAAGAGGACGGGGTGAGGTTTCATAGAAAAAAGGGCTAAAAAATTCCGCGACAGCCGGCTTTGGCCGGCGGCTTGAAGGGGACCCGGTCGTGATCCTAACCACGCGCCCCAAAGAGATGATGGCAAAGATTCACGCCTGGGTGCCGGCCATCCTTGATGCGAACAATGCGCAGCGGTGGGTGGAATCCGAGGGCGTTACGGCACCAACCCCGGTATGGTCTGGGCCAAACCGGAATACGTCTGAGGTAGGTGAGTCTCGAGGCCGTATTTGATCTCCGTCGCCCGTGAATCGATCGTCACCGTCGAGGGCGTGAGCCCCTCGCGTTTCGCCGTCACGGTGATCTTGCCTGCGGTCAGCGTGGAGCGCACGGCCACGCGGTTGATGCCGCACTCGGTGCTGAGATAGAGGTTGTTCGTCGAGTCCAGCATAGCGGCGTTGAAGCCGCCGCGCCAGACGAGCGGTCCGCTCACGTCGAAATCCACCCGTGCCTCGTCGGTCGGGCAGCGGCGGCCCTGCGCATCGACGACCTCGAAGTCGATCAGCGCCACGTCGCTTCCGTCCGCATGCAAGCCTTGCGGTCCGGTGTGGAGTGTGAGCTTGATCGCCTTCGGGTCGCCCGCGGTTTGGATTTCCTGCTGGGCGACGATCTTGCCGCCCTTACTCGCGACGGCCTTGATCGCACCCGGCACGAATTCCACGTCCGGGAAGGCGTAGATGTAGCCGGAGTCCTTGGCCGCCGCCATCTCGGACGAACCCATCGTTCGACCGCCGTAGTTGTCGATGAACTTGAAAGGCTGGGTCGCCGTGCCGACGGATTTCCCGTTGACGAACAATTCAACCTGATCGCACTGGGTCGCCGCCACATACATCGCCTTCTTGGTGTTGGCCGGATAGTTCCAGTGCCCGATGATATGGATGTCGGGCTGCTCGTTCTGCATCACCCGCGAAACGAAGTAGAGCGACTTCGGGATGCGCACGCCGTCGACCTTGCCGCTCACGCGCAGGACATAGCTGCCCTGCTGGCGGCCATCGGCGTCGGAATCCGCAAAATAGATCGAGCAGTAGGCCGACCACTTCGAGTGCGCCGGGTCGGTGTTGTCGATCCGGTTGCGCACGTAGGTCGCATAACGCATGGCCGCGGCGAGGCAGAACGTCTCGGAGTTCCAGTGCCACGTATCGACCGGCCGGCCATCTCTCGCCGTGCCGGCCTTTGGCTTGAAACCGAAATGCGGCGGGGAGTATTCGTCCCAGATGTTGCGGCCCGCCTCGTCGCGGAAGTCTTCCGTCTCGATCAACGGCGCCTTGTCGCGACGCGCGATGCTGTAGCCACGGAAGATGTCGTCGTCTTTGACCTGGTCGGTTTGCGGCGCCTGACCAATCATGACGCCGAAATACTCGGACATCGGTGTGAGCGCCTTGTTCTCTTTCGGCAGATCATTGTCACGCGTGCCCATCACGCGCCCGCCGTGCGGGTCGAGCTCCTTGCGCAGCGCCACCATCTGCACCATCTGCTCCGGTGTGACGATGGTGTTGCCGGCCTCCCAGAAAAAGATGCTGGGGCTGTTACGGTAGAAAATCATCGTGTCGCGCATCACCTCGGCGCGCTGGTCCCATTGGCGGCCCGTGACCAGCCGCTCCTTGTCGCCGGCGGGGCAGACCTCGACGACGCCCAACCGGTCGCAGGCCGCGACGTCGGCCCGCTGCGGCGCGACGTGCATCCAGCGCATGTAGTTGCCATTGCTCTCCCGCACCATCGCGAGCGTGAAGTCGTGCATCCAGTCGGGATAGGCGCCGCCCAGCCCGGCCCAGTCGTTGGCCGAGCGCATCGCGTAGCCGGTGAGCCAGACGAAGCGGCCGTTCAGCCACACGCCACCCGTGCCCGCGCCACCTTTGAACTCAGTCTGCCGGAACCCTGTCGTCGTCTCGCACACGTCCACGACTTTGCCGTTCACGGAGAGCATCGAGTAAACGCGATAGAGATACGGATCCTTCACGTCCCAAAATCGCGCGCCGGCGAGCGCACCGGAAGCCGTGAAAATTTCCGATTGGCCCGCGACGAGGTCGGACGTATTGCCGTCCAATTTCGCGCGCACGACACCGTTCGCGTCCACCACGACGGCGGACAGCGTGATCGAGGCGTAGTCGCCTGTCTCGTTGACGACCTGGGCCTCCACCTTAACGTCCGCCGTCTTTTTCTTCAGGTCGATCGCCTCGGGATAAATGTAGATGCCGGTGGTCTTGAGATTCTCGTAGAGCGGCAGCGTCTGGTAAATCATGCCCGCCACGATCAGCGTTGCGTCGCGATTGAGCCCGCCGAAATTCGGATTGAAATCCTTCGAGTTCCACATGAACGGCGTTCCGGTTGCCTCCTCCTTGTAGTTCGGGCTGTTGTCCACTTTCACCGCGAGGACGTTGTCCTGGCCGCCGAATTTGGCGAACTTGGTGATGTCGAGGCCCACGGCCGTGATGCCATTTTCATATTTGCCGACGGGTTGGCCGTTGACGAAGAACCACCCGGCTTGCCGCATGCCGTCGAACTGGAGAAACACCTTCTGGCCGTCGGCGCTGGCCGGGAGCTTGAAATGTTTGCGATACCAGCCGACGCCAAACTTTTCCGTTTGGTCGCCACCGCCGTGGCTGATGTAGGCGCGATAGGAATCGGTCTCATTCCAAGTGTGCGGCAGGCTCACGTTGGCCCAAGCGGAGTCGTCGAACGCCGGCTGATCGGCGCCGGCCGTGTCGGCAAAGATGAATTTCCAGCCCGGGTTGAAATTATAGGTGGCGCGCGGCGAAGCCGGCGGCTGGTAAGGGGCCTCGGCCGCGAGGGCGGTAACCGCAGTAGCACCGGCCAACATCAGGGCGACGAGGTAGGCGCGATAGGGATGGATGATCATAAGAGAGGAAAGTCGGGAAAAGAGGATGAGGTGGTGCAAGCTAGACGGGTTGAGCGATCTAAAGTGACGCGGCGTCGGGCTGAACGGGAATCTTTCGTTTCTGATGACCGAACGCAGGAAGACGCCTCGGCCGCAAGGCCGGGGCGTCCCTTTCTGATTCAGATTGCGAACCGAAAAACCTCGCCACCGTGAGGTTGGGTTTTCGCTCAGAGGTCGAAGGTCGCGCTCAGGATGAACTGGCGCGGATCGATGATGCGGTAATTCCATGCCTGGCCATCGGGATTGTAAGCGATGGGCTGGAGCCGGCCGTCCTCGAGCACGTTCGTAACGTTGAGCTGAAGGCGGGCGCGCACCTTGTTGAAAAGGCGCAGATTGTAACTCGCGAGGAGGTCGACGGTATAGCGCGCCTTGTCATAGATGGGGCGGTTGCGATCCAGCGAGCGGATGACACCGTCGGGGTCGGTAATACCAAAGTAGCCAACCGCCGCCTTATCCATCCAGTGGACCGCGCCGCCGACCGCAAACTGCTTTAGCCATTTGTTCTCGGTGATGCCGGAGAGACGGAAATTTGTGTTGCCCGAAAAGCTCCATTCCCGAGTCTGCTGCCGCGGTTTGCCGGCGTTCACGGACGCCTGACTCAGGGTCGTGGAAATGTTGGCGATATACCAAGTGTAGGGCGCGCCCGTGGTGCTCGTCCCGATGGTGGTCGTCCACCAATTTCCTCCCGTGATGGGGTCTTTGATGCTCTGCAGATAAGCGAGGTTGGTGGCAAAGAACTGATTCATGTATTGCGAGAGCTGTGAATCGATCGCCTTCTGCTCCGCCGCCGTCACCTTCATCGTCCAGTAGCTCGTGGGATTGTAGTTGAGCTCGAACTCATAGCCCGTCGAGGTGACCGTGTTAATCTCGGCAAACCCGTTACCGCCGATCTGGCGCACGCGATCGATGGTTGCGGAGTCGATCCCGGCGGGAACGAGGTATTTCGTGATGGCGGCCTGCCGCGCGGTTTCGACGGCCATGCCGGGATTCTGCGCCAGGATCCATTGCGTGCCCTCTTGTTCGAGGTCCCAGGGATCGTTGCCATTGCCGAACGTGTTGGTGGTCGCGTTGTAGTTGGCCAGCGGCGAGCTGACATCAAAGAAAAAGCGGAAGCTGCGCTGGGCGAAGGTGCCGCCGGTGGGGCCACTGCGCGAATTTTCCTGGACGGTCTGATAGCGGTTCACTTTGGCCACCAGCTTGCCGTCGAAGAGATTGAGGGAAAATCCATAGTCCTTGCCCTGGCTCTGCGGATTCGGGAGCAATTGGAGATAGATGTTATAGGCCACGTTGGCCGGCTGAAAGCTGTCCGACTGGTTGTAGTGGACATCCAGCCAGCGGAACGGCTTCACCACGATGCCCTTCGTTTTGGTCCGGCCCTGGTTGTTGACCCAGCTGCTGAGGCTATAGTTGTCGAGATACGAGAGATCGTTCAATCGGGTCGTGGGATCGAGGGTGGAGGTGGCGGCGGTGGGGCTGCTATTCAACGCCTGTCCGTTGATCTGGCGGGTCCGGTCGTAGCGCCAGCCCGCCGTGGGCACGATGCGGTCGTTCCAGAAAAAGCCCTGCCAGACGAGTCCCTCGGTGCGGATTTCGTTCTTAATCTTCTGGCCGGAGGAAATCACACTATTGGTGGTCACGTTTTCCACGATAGGCGTGGTGGAACTGTTGCCATACCAGGTAAACGGGTGGACGCCGGAGATGCTACGGGGACCATTCGGGGCAAAATCGATGACCGGGCCGGGATCGGTGACCTTCCCGCCGAGGTAGTAGCGGGGAGACATGTTCAACGTCGTGCCACGGTTTGCAATGCTCGCGAGGTCGGCGGCCGCCA
>CALFNN010000086.1 GCA_937902925.1 uncultured Opitutaceae bacterium | reverse complement strand
CTAGCGGCGCCTCGGTTCCGTCAGCAGCTCGGCGGCGAGGCCGTAGCGGAGGTTGTGAATGGAATTGCGGAAACCGTCAAAGCCGCCCGCCACCGCCACGGCGAGAAACGTCGCGAGCGCCGTGGGAAACACGTCGGCGCGGGCGGGCGGCAGCCCGGGGATTTCGCGGCGCGCGGTCAGCGACAGCCCGCCGAGCGAATCCAGCAACGCGCGCAACTGTGCGACCGCGACCACGACGTCGGTTCGTTCGAACGGCACTCCGGTGCGCGCGCCGAGAACCGCCCGGGCCGTGGTCATGGTCCCGCCGGTGCCGACGGCGACGGCTGTCACGGGTAGCGAGAAGGCAAAGCCACTTTGCGCGAGCGCGGCGCGACACCAGACGGCGATCTCGCGGCCAGCCTGCGGAGGAAATGGCGCGGCCGGGTCGGCAATGAACTTTTCCATCAGCCGCACGCAGCCGAGTTGGAGGCTGACCGCCTGCTGAATCCGGCGGTCGCGAAACGCCAGGCACTCGAGGCTGCCGCCGCCGAGGTCGAAGACGTAGAAATCCCGCAGGTCGGACAGGGCCGGATCCGACGTGAGTCCGCGGCCGATCAGGCCGGCTTCCTGATCTCCGCTGAGAATCCGGATGTCGTGACCGGTGGCGGCGCGGACACGGGCGCGGAATTCGGGACCATTTTCGGCGTCGCGCACCGCGCTCGTGGCGACGAGGACGGTGCGTGCCGGCGCAAACGGGGCGGCCTCCGCCAGCAGGCTGCGGACGGCGTCGAGGCCGCGAGCCATGCCTTCGTCCGTCAGGCGCGGGTGGGTCTGGCTGATACCGGCGCTGATGCGTGCATCGATGGTGCGAGCGGCGAGACTTGCGATGCCGCCGTTGGAGGCACGGCCGGCCACCAGCACCTTGATCGAGTTGCTGCCGATATCGATGATGGCGACCGGACCGGAAGACATGATGATTACGAAACACCGCAATGCCGCCAAAGGAAAGGCCGCGCGAAATTTTGCCGTTTTAGGGCGTGGCTTGGTTTCACAACTCGAAGCTGAACGGCGCGATCAAGAGGACAAATTCGCCCTTCAGGCTGGCTTGCGTGAGGCGCGTTTGCACCTCGCGGGCGGGACCGACCAGGAAGGTTTCGTGCAGCTTCGTTATTTCCTTGGCCACGCAAATCACGCGCACCGGGCCGAGCGTCGCGACGATTTCGTCGACCGCCTTGTCGATGCGATGGCAGCTTTCGTAGAGCGCGAGCGTGTAGGGGAACTCGCGATGTTTTTCGAGAAAGGCGGTCCGGGCGGCGCTCTTCGGCGGGAGGAACCCGACGAATAAAAAGCCATTGGTCGGCAGTCCGCTGGCGCTGAGCACCGCCGTCAATGCGCTTGGACCGGGCACGGGCACGACGGGTAATCCGCGACGCCGGCAGGCGCGGACAACACGGAAACCCGGGTCACTCAGGCCGGGCGTGCCGGCGTCGCTGACGACGGCGATCGATTTGCCACCGGCGAGGAGATCGGCGAGACGGCCGGCGGCCTCGGTCTCGTTATGCTCGTGATAGGCGACCAGTTCGCGGCGGATCCCCAGCCGGGCAAGCATCGCCCCCGTGGTGCGGGTGTCCTCGCAGGCCACGAGATCGACGGCGCCCAGGATGGCGCGGGCCCGGCCGGTCAGGTCGGCGAGATTGCCGATCGGAGTGGCCACGACGTAGAGGTGGCCGGGCTGCGGCAAGAGCGAGGCGTTGGCGGCGGGATCGGTCATGAAGCGGGCACAAAAAAATCCGGCGCAAGGCCGGATTTTGCGAGAGTGAACTGGCTGCGTTCAGCGGCCGGTGGGCTGGCCCATGCCGGGAATCTGCCCCTCCCAACTGGCCGGCCGGCTCCACGGAATGGCGGTGTCCTTTTGCGGCTGCATCGAGCAGCCGCCCACGATGGCCCCGAGGGCAAGCAGGAAAAAAGCGAGCACGGTTTTTTTGAGCGAGGTCATGGTCTAGTGGATTAATATGGCCGCGTCGCCCTTCTGCAAGACTCCATGCAGGGAATCCGGCTGGACCTGCGCGATCGAGAAATTGGCGCGGACATCGCTGATGAGAACCGTCGCGGCGAGTTCGGTTCCGTGATTGATGCCGAGGCGCTGGCCGGCCTGCGCGCCGCGGGCCGCGCCGAAATCCAGCACCACGAACGCGTTCCCCGGGCCCACGCTGAGCACGGTGGCCCGGCCCGCGCGACTGCTGAACACGGCGGTCGACGCCCCGTCTGTCGCGGTCGCCGCGGCACCGCTGCCGCTGGCGGCGAGCTGGCGCTCCAGTCCGGCGATGGTGCGTTTGTAGGCTGCGACGGCCTCGGGCGAGGCGTTCGAGGCGCGGGCATCCGCCAGGTCGGCCTTGAGCGAGGAGACCTCCCCGGCGAGGGCGCGGACGTTCTGCTCCTGGAGCGAGAGGAGGCTTTTCGCCTGCGTCAGGACCTGTTCGAGCTGGGCGACATGCGACTCGCTCGCGGTGAGCCGTCCCTTGGCGGCGCCGAGATCGGCGTCGAGGGTGGCCGCCTTCTTCGTGAGCGCGGTATTTTCGTCGCTGGCGGTGGCGAGATCGGCGGCGAGTTTCTCCGCCCGGGTCGTTGTGTCGGCCAGTTGGAGCTCGACGAGTTGTTTCGCATGGCCGACCCGAACGTAAAGCACCGCGAGCACAATCGCCGCGATCAGGATCACGACGGAGAAGGTGATCAGGGGGCGGTTCATGAGGCGGAGCGGGCCGGACGTCGCGGGGGCTGCGGAGCGGAGCCGGGCGGCCCGGCGGAAGGCTAGATGGATTGCTGCGTCGCCGCGGTCGCCGCAACGACAATCCGACGCCGGTCGGATTCCGCCGGGGCTCAGCCGGCGCGATAGGTCGAGTTGAACACCGGCTGGCGGGCGCGCTTTTTCACGCCGCTGCCCTTGTTCGCCGCGAGGTGTTCGAGAATCTTGAACGCGAGCTCGGCCTGACCGGGCGCGCCGGCGGCGGCGGCGAGCTCCTCCGCGGTGAACGACTTGCCGGGCGTGGCCTGCAAGGCGGCGGCGAGCTTGAGCTTGAGGGCGATGACGCCGCCGGCGGCTTTCTTGCCGGCCTCGACGCCGGGTTGGTGGTAGGCGTTGATGCCGATGAGCGAAGCGTAGAGGCCGACCACGCGTTCGTAGAGCGCGATCAGCATGCCGATCGAGTGGGCGGAGACATCGGGCAGCGTGATGGTGACGGAGTGGCGGTCCTTTTCGCTGAGGGCGTCGCGCGTGCCGAGGTAGAAGCCCTGGAGGTAATCGCCGGCGGTGACGCCGGGCTCGACCTCGAGGGCAGCCCTGGCGTCGCGGTCCTTGAGCACCTCGATGAACGTGATGAAGAAGTTGTTCACGCCCTCCCGGAGTTGCTGCACATAGGCATGCTGGTCGGTCGAACCCTTGTTGCCATAAACCGCGATGCCCTGATTGACGATGTTGCCCTTGAGGTCGCGCTCCTTGCCGAGCGACTCCATCACGAGCTGCTGGAGGTAGCGCGAAAACAGAAGCAGGCGGTCCTTGTAGGGGAGGACGACCATGTCCTTGGCGCCGCGGCCGTCGGTGGCGAAATACCACATGAGCGCGAGCAGCGCCGCCGGATTTTTGGCGATCGCCGGCTGGCGGGTGACGGCGTCCATCGCCGACGCGCCATCGAGCATCGCCTGGATGTCGAGGCCCTGGAGGGCGGCCGGCAGCAGGCCGACGGCACAAAGCTCGCTCGTGCGCCCGCCGACCCAGTCCCACATCGGAAAACGGGCGAGCCAGCCCTCGCTGGCCGCGGTGGCGTCGAGCTTTGAGCCGACGCCAGTCACGGCCACGAACTGTTTCGGATAATCGAGTTTCGCGGCCTTGAAGGCGGCGATGGCCTCGAGCATGCCGTTGCGGGTCTCCGCGGTGCCGCCGGATTTGGAAATGACAACCACCAGCGTCCTGGCGAGCTGGTTGCGCAGGGTGGCGAGAACGTAGTCGATCCCATCCGGATCGGTGTTGTCGAAGAATGAGACGGCGAGCTTGTCCTTGCGCGGCTGGCCGAGCGCATGCGCGACAAACTGCGGACCGAGCGCGGAGCCGCCGATGCCGATGACGAGGAGATTCTTGAATTTGCCCCTGGAGCCGGCGATTTCGCCGGAGTGCACGCGGGTCGCGAAATCGACGATGCGGGCCAGCGTGTCGAGGATCTCGGTGCGGAGCGCGGAAGTCGGGGCGAGGCTGGGCGTGCGAAGCCAGTAGTGGCCGACCATCCGTTGCTCGTCGGGATTCGCAATGGCGCCGCCCTCGAGGGCCGCCATGTCGGCGAAGGCCCGCTCCATCCGCGGGGCCATCGTGGCGAGAAATTCGTCGGGAAACGGAATCCGGCTCACGTCGAGCGACAGATCGAGATCGGCGTGGTGATAAAAATGAGATTTGAAACGCGCCCAGTTCATGGGGTGATTTTCAACCACGGATTCCGTGGTTGAGCACGGATAAAGTGGGAAATCTGTCACGGTGGAGCGCAAGCGACCTGTCACGCCAGGGAGGTGGCGGAGCCGGCGGCAGTGTCGGGCGCCGTCCGAAATTCCAGCGTGCGGGACTGGGCCCGCCACGGAGGTCGGGCCCAGCGTGCTGAATGTGAAATCGCTCAGCGCACCGCGAGCGGGGCGCCTTCAAACCTGGCGGATTCGTCGAGTTCGAGCCGCAGGTAGTCATAGACGACGCCACTGGTGACTTCGCCGGCGGGAACCGTGAGCTGGATTTCGTTTTCGCCCGCCTTGAGGAGCGCCGCGTCAAACTTCACCGCTTCCTCCTGCCAGATGCCCTTGTCGGTGTTGTAACGGAGGGCGTTGGTCGACATCGGACGGATGGAGCCGGCTTCCTTGCCGTTCACGGCCACTGCGAGGCCCTGACCGTCGGCTCCAGCCAGCGCGATCCGCAAAGTCGCAGTGCCCGGTGTCGCCTGGCTCGCGTTGAACTTGATCGTCCACGTGGTCGCGCGCCCGCGCCCATACTGGCGCCAGACACCGCCGTCGCGATCGGTGGTCGGGTATTGCGTCCGCGACTCGGCCTTGACCCAGCCAAATTTCTGGTTGGCCGGATCCTTCGCCTCCGGATTGACGAACGACAGGTTCTCCGCATGCGGCACTTCCTCGAAGAACCAGTCCTTGTGCCAGTCGCTCTGGCCGACGGTGTAGGTGAGGTCGTGCGGGAACAGCAGCGCGTAACGCAGCGGCCAGCCCCACAACCAGTAGTTGTCCCCGTCGCCTTTGAAAAACTCGCTCGCGTTGCGATTGGGCACGCCGATTTCCCAGAGCTGCTTTCCGTGGCGCACCGGTTTCCAGTCGAGCTTGCCGAGATCGAGGTTTTTCCCGGACTCGACGGTGATCTCGGTCTGCGCGAATTCCCCGAGCACGCCGTCCGCGAATGCGTGGAGGGTGTAGGTGCCGGGGCGAACGTTCGCGATCGTGAATTTTCCGTCCGCGGCGCCATCGGTCCAAAATTGATAGTGCTTCGCGTCGTGCGCCCAGTCGATGGTGCGGGGCCCGCCGAAACCGCCGCGGCCGGCAAAACCACGCGGCGGACCTCCGGCACCCGGAGCGCGACCGCCGGCGGCGGGATTCGAAGCGGCGTTGGCGCCGCCGCGGGCGACTGGCCCGGCGCCACCGCGCCCGGCGACCACGGTGTCGGGATAGGCGAGGCCGATGGTGAGGCTGGTGAATTTCTTCATCGGCTTGGGCGCAAGGGGATCGTCGAGCACGAGCTGCCCGCGCACGCTGGCGCGTTCGGCCTTGTGCGGGTAGTCGACGCCGCTGACCCAATCGTAGGGCCACTTGCCGGCCTCGACCTTCGCCTTGGCGAGGGCGTCGTGCCACAACGCGGTGGCGTTGTCCGTCCATGCCGCCGGCACGACGGGATTGCCGGCGGTGGCGGCGAGCGTGGCGAGGTCGGCCTGCGACGGAGTCTGGAAGCGGTCGAGCGAGTTGACGTAGACGAACATGGGGCCGACGACCTTGCTCCAGGCCTCGCCCGCGGCGATGTTGCACGACGCCCCGCCGCCGTAGTGCGTGCCGCGCCAGTAATTCAGGAGGATCGGATCGGGATCGTCGTTGTCGCCGTAGTGGCACACGAGTTCCTGCTTCGACGCCCCGCCGCTGAGGTATTCGATGGTGGGATTGATGAACCAGACACCGACGTGCTCCGACGTGCTCGACCAGCCGTAGGCGGGAATTTTGTATTGGATGGCGTTGTAACTGTATTTGTGTTCGACCGAGTTTTTATACGGACCCTGGCTCATGATGCGCTGCTCCTTCGCGTGCACCACGACGCCGGTGCCCCAGTTGCGCGGGCCCGCGGCGAGCAGGTTGCGGTCGGCGTCCACGGAGATCCAGTCGAAGGACTGGTTCACGCGAAAGATGAAGCGGCTCTCGCCGAGGTTCAGCGGACCGTAATCCGCCGGGTGCGAAAAGATCGCGTAGGTGTAGAGGCCGCTCTCGCCGCGTGCCATCGCGTAGCGGATCTCGAGATCGACGTTGGCCGTGCCGTTGTTGGAACCCGGCGAAGGCGACAGGGAAACCTTGCCGCCCGTGACGCCCTTGATGGAAACCTCGGCGCGTTCGCCGCCATTGTTCGCGGGATCGATCGTAATGGTCTGGGTCAGTCCGCCGATCTTCTCCGTCGCGGAGGGATTCTGCTCCCACGGTCCCACGGCGCCCTGATCGTGGCCCGCCCGATCCACTCCCTTGTAGATCACACCCACGAGGTCGCCGGTGCGTTTGTTGACGCGGGCGGTGACGATCCCGTTGTCCAGGATGAACACGGTGCCGTCGTCCTTGACGGTGACCGCGGCATTGACCTTGGGCTGGTCCACGACCGGAGCGACGGCGGCGCGGGCGGTGGGCGCAAAACCCAGGAGAGCGGGAGCAAGCGCGATCAAACCACGAAGGATGGCAGGGACAGGGAGGTTCATGGGGAGGGAAAGACGAAGGGAAGCGTTTGAGGATGCGAAGGAGCGGGCAACGCCCCCGCAAACGGACAGTCTGCGGAAGACCGCCCTCGGATAAACCGCGGGAGCCACGGGAACCGAGGGCGCGGTTCGGCGCTGGAGCGCTTTGCGACGAGGACGGTCAATAGGGAGACTATTCGCGCTCTTTTCGCCCAACGAGATTTCGGTTCCAACGTCGGCGGCCCGGCCGATCTTGGTTCAACCCCTTTGCGCATGTCCCGCGTTTCCCGATTACTCCTTTTTCTTGGCGCAACCCTGCTGGCGTCCGCCGCGGTCGTCTGCCGGGCGAGCGAGCCCGTCGCAACCGGGCCGTTTCTCAGCCCGATCTTCGGCGACAACATGGTGCTCCAGCGCGGCAAGCCGAACACGCTGTGGGGTTGGGCGCAGCCCGGCCAGCGTGTAAGGATCTCGATCGCGGACAAATCCGCCGCGGCCGTGGCCGGGGCCGACGGAAAATGGCAGGCGACGATCGAAATGCCGGCGGCCGGCGGGCCCTATACGGTGAATATCGACGGAGCGGAAAAGATCGCCCTCCACAACGTGCTCGTCGGCGACGTCTGGCTGTGCGGCGGGCAGTCGAACATGAACTTTGCCCTGCGTGACGCGCGCGGCGGCGCCGAGGAAGCAAAGGCCGCTGCGCATCCCGGGATCCGCCTCTACGCCGTGGCTTCGCGGAGCGCTTATGCGCCGGTCGCCGTGCCGCAGGGAAAATGGCAGGTCTGTGCGCCCGAGACTGCGGCCGGGTTTTCCGCCGTCGCGTATTTCTTCGCAAACGAGCTTGAGCGCCGCCTCCACGTGCCCATCGGGTTGGTCGAGGACTGTGTCGGCGGCAGCCCGGCCGAGTCGTGGATGAGCGCCGGGGGTCTGGTAAAAACGGGCGAGTTCGCGCCGCAGCTCGAGGAAATCGCCCGGCTGCACGCGAAGGGCGGGGCCGAGTATGGGAGTTTTCTGATGCACTGGCTGGAAGAGAACGATCCCGGTGCGGCGGGTGCGCGGTGGGCGCAGCCCGACTTCGACGACTCCGCGTGGAAATCGCTCGATGTGCCGGGTGGCTTTGCCGAGCTCGGCGTTCCGTCGACGCCGAGCGTGTGTTGGTTTCGCCGTGAGGTCACTCTGCCGGCCGACGTGGCGGCGGGACGCGCGACGATCTTCCTCGGGTCGATTGAGAAGATGGACACCACTTATATCAACGGCCGCTGGATCGGGGCGAGTTCGTGGGTCGAGAACCCGCGCGCCTATACCGTCCCGGAGGGCGCTTTGAAACCGGGCCGCAACGTCGTTGCGCTGCGCGTCTTCAAATTGAAGCCCGCGGGCGGTTTTCTCTCCAAGCCGGACACGCTGCGCCTTCAGCTCGGCGACGGCACCTCGATTCCGCTGGCCGGGAAATGGCGCGGCGTTGTCAGCGTCGACGCGCGGCCGCCATTTCCGTTGCCGCTGGACTTCGAAAATTATCCCACGATGCCAACCGTGCTCTACAACGGCATGATTGCCCCGCTGGCGCCGCTCGCGATCACCGGCGCCATCTGGTATCAAGGCGAAGCCAACACGCACGACCCGGCGCAGTATCGCACGCTGCTGCCGGCGCTCATCGGCGATTGGCGCGAGCGGTTTCAGCAAGGCGATTTTCCCTTCTACCTCGTAAGCCTGCCGGCATTCATGACACGGCGGGCGGCGCCGGGCACCGACGGCTGGGCCGAACTGCGCGAGGCCCAGGCGCAGACGGCGCGCGCCGTCCCGAACACCGGGATCGCGATCACCATCGATACCGGGGATCCGGACAACATCCACCCGACCGAGAAGAAAATCGTGGGCGAACGCCTCGCGTGGGACGCGCTCGCGCAGCATTACCACGTCGCGGTGCCGTTCGCGGGTCCGACCTTGCAATCGGTCGACGCGGAGGCTGGCACGCTGAAGCTGCATTTCGATCACGCGGACGGCGGCCTGGTCGTGCACGGGGAAACGCTCGGGGAGTTTTCGGTCGCAGGTGAGGACCGGGTCTGGCATTGGGCGGACGCAAAAATCGACGGCGACACCGTAATCGTGTCGTCACCATTGGTGCCGGCGCCCGTGGCGGCGCGCTATGCGTGGCAGGGCAACCCGGCGGCAACGCTGTTCAACGGGGCCGGCCTGCCCGCCGGGCCGTTCCGCACCGACGACTGGCCGTCCGGCGGCGGCAAATAGGACGGCCGCCGGTGCCCCGAGACGCGGTCGGCGACGTCAATTGAGCGAAATGCCCGCCCGGCGCAGGCCTGGTCGCCCGCGATCCCCGGCCGCCGGCGCATCAGGCGGTCGCGCGGTTTGCTCCCGTCAGGACCGCGGCGATGTTGCCAAGGATTTCCGTGCGGCCCTGTTTCGTCCGGGCCGAGCAGACGAAAACCTCCGGTGCATCCGCCCGCCATCGGGCAATCTGCGCCTTGAACAAGGCGATGTTGGCTTGGGCCTTGGCGGCCGAGTGCTTGTCGGCCTTCGTGAACACCAAGGCATACGGGGCGGGGCAGCGTTCGAGCCATTGCACAAACTCGAGATCGATGGCTTGCGGCGGCAGGCGCGAGTCGAGGAGGACGAACACGCGGACGAGATTGCGCCGCTGTTCGAGAAATTCGGCCACCATGGAGGTGAACGCGGCGCGTTCCTGCTTGTCGCCCCTGGCGTAGCCATAGCCCGGCAGATCGACGAGGCTCCAGCGTCCGTTCACCGCGTAGAAATTCATCAGCCGCGTCTTTCCGGGCGTGTCCGAGACCTTCGCGAGCTCCCGGCGTTCCGCCAGCACATTGATCAGGGACGACTTGCCGACATTCGAGCGGCCGATGAAGGCGAACTCGGGCAGCGCCCAGCGCGGACAACCGCGGAGGTCGGCGGCGCTGGTTTCAAAGTTGGCGGAGTTGATCTTCATGTCGGTGGCACGGGCAAAGCACGAGGTTGTCGCGTCAATTCCCCACAAGCGAGAGGCATCGCGCAGCGGCGGCGCATGGCCGGGAGCGCACGAAGCGCCCGCGGCCACCTCGGCGGAGAGGCGGCGGAGAAAACGCGGAGCGGGAGAGCCGGGCTTCGCTGGCTTCAGGGTGCCGCGTGCGTTTCCTCGGTCGTGATCATGAACCGGATTTTCCAATCCTGACCCGGACGACGCGTAAAGATGAACAGATGCTTCGCCTGCCGCCTCGCCTTGAGCACGCCGTTGGCGTCGTATTCGTTGAACGCGAGCGTCGAAAACGAGTAGGCGATGTCGCCGTCGATCTTCGAGGACTCCTCCGTGCTGACGGAGTCGCGGAACTTTTTCACGTTGCGATAGGAGTTGTCGCGGATGGCGTCGCGGCCGAGGCGGGTTTGGAACGGCGTTTTCAGGACGCACTCGGGGTCGAGCATGTCATACATCGCCGGCACGTCGCCGCGATCCCACGCGGCATCGTAGGCGCGCGTCAGCCGGAGCGTGACGGTTTCGGACGGCGTCGCGGCGCGGGCGAGGCAGCAGACGGCTACGAACAATACGAAAAGGCGGGAGCGCATGCGAAGCCGGGTTGGGGTGCCGCAGCCGAGTCAAATCCCAGCAGCGTTTCAACCCTGAAGAATCGCGGGACGACGGGAGGGCGCGTTTCATATGCCCGATCTGATCGGGCCGTGGCTTGATTCGATGTCGTGCCCCGCTGGCGTGAACTATTCGAGTCCGCCGGTCACGTTGAACTCGCTCCAAAACGTCTGCAGCGACCGCACGAAGCGATCGAGCCGCACCGGGTCGGTCGGCTTCACCACATAGGAGCTGGCGCCCAATGCATAGGCGCGCTCGACGTCGGCTGGCAGATAAGACGAAGAGTAAACGATCACCGGAATGTGCAGGAACGTCGGATGATCCTGCCGCCACCGCAGCACCGCGAACCCATCCGCCCGCGGCATGTTGAGGTCGAGCAGCAAAAGGTTCGCGGCGGGAAACTTGGTGCGGTCGGCGTATTGGCCGGCGCCCCGCAAATAGTCGACGGCCTCCACGCCGTCGGGGACCCGCACCACTTGAAAAGGGCTGCCGCCGCGTTCGTTCACCTGGGCAAACAGCAGCGCATCGAGATCGCTGTCCTCGGCCAGAAGAATGACGGGCGTGGGCATCAAAGTATTGAACCGCCCGCATCCAACCGGGCAAGCGCCGAGTTGGCGGCGTCGAGAAAATTCAGCAGATGACTGTGCGGGCGGGCGGTGGAATTGAAGGCAATGAGTCCCATTCAACCTGGAATGGGCTTTCCCCGCCCTCCGATCACCGGCCTTGCGCGAAGGACGCGTAGATTTGTTCGAGTTCGCAATAGAAGAGGCGATGAGCCTTGATGGCACCGATAGGCGTGGGGAAGGTGTGTATCTTGCGTCCGTCGTGGCCGCCGAGCGCGGCGACATCGTCATCGGTCACGAAGACGGCTTGAAAAGGACTGGCGTTCAGGCCCGACGGCAGCGCCAGAATGAGCAGCAAAAAAGCGGGGAAAGTTTTCTCGCGATAAGGCGAAGATTTTATGCCGACGCCTCCGTCGCCGGCATGACCCCTTGCGTCGGCCTCACGTCACGGCGTTGATGCCGCCGGATTTTGCGGCCTGTTTCACGAGCGCCATCGTGGCGGGGAGGTTGAGGTCCTCGAGTTTCTGGAAGTTGATGCAACTGCGGCCGGTCTTCACCTTGCCGAGCTTCCTGGCGTTTTTCTCGACGAGGTAACCGCCTTCGCCGCCGACACAGATGTGGAGCGCGTAGCCGGTTTTGCCCGAAGCGAGTCCGATTGTGAACCAGTCGCCCTCGCGACCGCTGGCCGACCTGTAGCGATACTTGCCGTAGGCGACGAGGGGCCCGCCCATGCCGGACATGATCAACGGCACGAGCTTCGGCACGGCTTTGCGGATGGCTTTGTGCAGGGCAGTCATCGTCCCGCGGCGCTCGGCGGGGAGGGCGGCGAGGAATTCGTCGAGGGTGGGGAGAGTTTTGGCGGCAGGCATGCGGCGAGGCTGGACGGCGGAGGCTGGGCGATCAAACCTGAAGCGGCGGCGCGCAGGTGGCCCGAATCGTTCTCTTAATCTTTCTCGTTCTCTTTCTCCCGGCGAAGCCTTTCCGGACGGATTCAGACTGAGAGGACGAGAACGATTACGAGAACGATTTTGGGATGAGCTGACCGCAGACCTCCTGACAACGTCGTGTCAGCAGACTGCGGTGAACGTGTCGGTTCGGCTTGTTGGGCGGCGTTGGACCGGCTTTCGTCGCGCGATGGACACTGCGATCATTCACGACACCGCCCAACGCACGCTCGACGGCACCAATTCATTTCCGGAGGTCGTCAAAAATCTCCTCGGGGCTGGCGTGGAATACTATCACGTCGACTATGTCGCGCGGCGAAAGACGTTTTATGGGGCCGACGGCTCCACGGCGACGACCGCGATTACCTACGAAGGCCTGCCGGCCGTCGCGCCCGATTTCGCCGCGGACCAACTCCGCGCCGCGATCCTCGACAGTCAGCGTCATGGCCAAAAATACCGCGACTTCACGCGGCGCGCGATGGAGGCCGGCGTGCAAAGCTATACGGCGTTCCTGCGCGGCCAGCGGGTGACGTATTGGGGCCGGCAAGGCGATGCCCACACCGAATGGTTTCCGGGCGCCGGCCCGGCGAAACAGGATTGAGCGGGGGTGGCATACGCGCCGAACCGAATGTGGAACTCAGGAAGTCAGGAAAATACTTCGGATGTGCGGGGCTCGTTCCTGATTTCCTGAGTTCCATATTGAGATCGATTTCACGCTGGCCATCGATCAACCCGCGGCGCGCGGCGCTCAACAGTTCGGGGTAAGTCGACGGAATCGAGGCAAGCGCGGAAGTCGGCATGGGCGGAAGGGGTGGCTCCGGACGCCGCGAGCGTGGCGATGACCGGCGGCCGAGAACAAGCGAAACACGAAGCCGGATCCGCGCCGCGATGGTTCAGTCGAGAATCCACCGTCCGCGATCGGTCGCGCTGGCCCGGGTCCACATGCGCCGCGAGTTGCTATTTTCCCCGGAGCTTCTCCCTTCCGTGCACCGCTTCAATCACACATGCCATCCACCATCCTCCTCAGCCCCGTCAAACTCGGGGCGCTCTCGCTCCCGAACCGCATTGTCATGTCTGCCCTCACGCGCTGCCGGGCCGATGCGGATCATGTGCCGACCGACCTCATGGTCGACTACTACCGCCAGCGCGCCAGCGCGGGCCTCATCCTCACCGAGGCGACCATGGTGATCGAGGGCAACTCCGCGTTTGGCGGTCGGGAGCCGGGCATCCATTCCGCCGCGCAGATCGCCGCCTGGAAAAAAGTCACCGCTGCCGTGCACGCCCAGGGCGGCACGATTCTCTGCCAGCTCTGGCACGGCGGCCGCGCCTGCCATTCGTTGCTGAACGAGGGCGCGCAACCCGTCGCGCCATCCCCGCTCCGGATCACCAACGATGAAACCCACACTCCGCAGGGCAAGAAACCCTACGAAGTGCCGCGCGAACTCCGCGACGACGAATTACCCGGCATCGTCGAGGGCTTTCGCCGCGCCGCGGCCAACGCGCAGGCCGCCGGCTTCGATGGCGTCGAGATCCACGGGGCCAACGGCTACCTGCTCGACGAGTTTCTCCGCGACGGCAGCAACCAGCGTCCGGGACCCTACGGCGGACCGATCGCGCATCGGGCGCGGCTGTTGCTCGAGGTCGTCGATGCCGCCATCGGCGTCTGGGGTGCTGGTCGCGTGGGCGTGCGCATTTCTCTGCTCAATAGTTACAACGACATGAAGGACAGCGACCCGGTCGGGCTCACGCGCCACGTGGCCACGGAACTCGACCGCCGCGGAATCGCGTTTCTCGATCTGATGCGCGCCGACTTCTTCGGCCTGCAAAAGGCCGATGTCGTGACGGCGGCCCGGGCGGCGTTCAAGGGCGCGCTCCTGATCGGCATGGGCTACACGCCGGCGGAGGCGGAGCAGACGGTGGCCAGCGGCACGGCGGCGGCGATCGTGTTCGGCCACCATTACGTCAGCAATCCCGACCTCGTCGCCCGCGTGCGGGCGGGAGTTGCGCTCGTCGAGCCGGATGCGAGGACCTTCTACAGCCCCGGCCCGAGCGGCTACACCGATTACCCGCCGATGGCGGCGAGCTGAAGGCCTCGATCAACCCGCGGCGCACCCTTCGACGCAGCTCAGGGCAGGCGGCGCTCAACAATTCGGGTAATTCGACGGAATCGAGGCCACCGCGGAAGTCGGCAGCGGCCCGCCTTTTATTGGCCCTCAACCTCGTGCTTCCAGCCGGCGAAGGTCCATGGCCGTGTGCAACACCGCAATTACGCGCACGGCGTCGGGATCGATTCGGTAGAACACGGCGTAGGGAAAGCGTCGGAGCAGGACGCGGCGGAGCCCGCGATGAAGGGGAGGAAGCAGTTCGGGGTTCTGGGCAATGCCGGTGAACGCGGCGTCGACCATGCGCACGAAATCTTTGCCGAGGCCGGGCGAGCGTTGCTCATACCAATCGTGCGCGGCGATCAAGTCGGCGCACGCGGCCGAAGTGGGGCGCACCGGCGCACGCATTAGCGGCGAAGCAATTCGTCGCGGACTTCAGACCAGGGGCGCCCAGCGTCGGGATTCTGTTCGAGCCCGTCGAGTCGGCGATCAAGTTCGGCGCGTTGCGCGGGCGTCAGTGGCACGGCATTCGGTTCGGCGGCGATGCGGTCCCAGAGTTCCTCGACGAGCAGGATGCGTTCGGCGGGGGATAGCGCGCGGAACTCGGTTTCGAGGGTCGGACTCATGGGCGAAACGATGGGAAATTTGGCCGCCTTGGCAAACTCGTAGAAATTGGCCGCAAAGAAGCGCAAAAGGCGCAAAAAATCCGGACTTCTCTCACCATGGATTTTACGGATGGGCACGGATCAAGGCAGAGATTCGATCCGTGTTAATCCGTGTAATCCGTGGTCAAGATCGGAGATCGATCTCACGCTGGCCAGCGATCAACCCGCGGCGCACGGCGCGAAGGATGGCGGCCGTGGCGGGGTCGGCAGTCACGACAATTTTCTTCGCGGGCAAGCCGGGGGCAAATTCGTTTGGCGTCATGGCTCGGGCGTGCCCCGCTTGGCGTGCCAGAAACGGATGACCTCGACGGCATCGTCCGTGCGAAGTCGGTAAATGATCCGAATGGGGTCGTGAATCAGTTCGCGCAGATCGTCGCGGCCAAACTCAGGGACGATGCGGCCCGAGCGGGGAAAACTTCCGGCCTGCTCCGCGCGATCAAGCAACGCATCGCCAAATTTCACCGCCCGCCCCGGCGCATCGCGCGCAATTTCCTGCACGATGGTGTGCAGGTCGCGCCGGGCGCTTGGCGCGATGACTACCTTTTGACCCATGTTTGGAGCTCGGCCCGGACTTGGTCGATGGGGATGCCCTCGCCGCGATCCAACTCCGCCATGCCTTCGCGCACACCCGCGATGAATTCGATCTCCCGCGCGACTTCGTGGAGCGAGATGTCGGACGGAAGCTGCTTGAGGATGGTCTGAACGGCTTCTCGGGTGCTCATGGGGTAACCGTGAGCGCGATCCTGAAAGTGAGCAAGCGTGCAACCGCCCGCCAACGAGTGGCGGCCTGGCCATCGATCAGCACGCGGCGCACGGCGCTCAACCGTTCGGGTAAGTCGGCGGAATCGAGGCAAGCGCGGAAGTCGGCATCGGCGGAAGGGTTGGCTCCGAACGCCGCAAGCGTGGCGAGGATCGTAGACCGAGAACAGGCGAAAGGCGAAGCGACTCGGCAGGCTCAGCCGTAGGGCGTCAGTCTTGCTGACGACGGGTTTGGGAATCGCCCGAGCAACGGAGCGGCGTCAGCAAGACTGACGCCCTACGTCGGAATCGATCAGCGTTCGGTCTGTTGTAGGCCCGGCCGCTGGCCGGGCGCCCGCCCACCGTGCGGGCCTACATTTGATCGATCGCGTGATCGCTGCGCACCCACCCGCGATCGATCTCACGCTGGCCATCGATCAACCCGCGGCGCACGGCGCTCAACCGTTCGGGGTAAGTCGACGGAATCGAGGCAAGCGCGGAAGTCGGCATTGGCGGAAGGGGTGGCTCCGGACGCTGCGAGCGTCGCGAACACCGGCGACCGAGAACAGCCGAAAGGCGAAGCCGGCTTCGCTCCGCGGCGGTTCAGTCAAGAGTCAACCTATGACCCCTTTTGTGCTCCCCGAACGTGGGGGGGGGGCACATTGCACTCGCCAGCCCGCTTCGGCTGTTTAGCTAAAGCATCGCGGTTTCCCACCCGGAACTGTCTCCGAACATGACCCGACTCGCATCGCAACGGCGCTGGATTATTTACGCCCAGAGAGTTTGCTTCGGTCTAGTGATTGGAGCGGGGTTCGGCTTGGGCGGCGGTTTGGTGCTCACCCCGCCGCTCTTGGGTGCGGGCATGGGCGCAATTTCCATCGCGACCAGCACCGCCGTAATGATCGCTTTCACCAGTGGTGCCGGAATTTTCCTGGCGCGCACGCGTCTCGGGCAGGCTTTCGCCCGCACGCTGGCGCGGGCGCCGTTCCTCGTCGCCGTCGCGGTGAAAGGTGCGCTCTACATGGTGGCGTTTGTCGTGGTGCTCGGCAGTCGACTGGGCACTCATGCGGCGTTGCTCGTTTTCGACACCCCGGCGGCGAGCCGGGCGGTCGAGCAAGCCGAACGGATAATGCCCCTGGGCTTTCAGATCGCGATAACGACCATGACGGCGGTCCTCCTCGTAATGTTGCGACAGGCCGCGCTCTTGGTCGGCGAGCACAACATGCGCGACATCGTGCTCGGCCGCTATCGCAAGCCCCGGCAGGAGGAGCGTTTTTTTCTTTTCGTCGACATCGTCGGTTCGACCCCCGTCGCCGAACGTCTCGGGCCGCTCGCGATGCACCGTTATCTCGATCAGATATTTGCTCTCGCTTCCGATCCGATCGAGGACCACGGCGGCGATGTCGTGTCCTATGTGGGCGATGAGATCATCGTCACTTGGACAGCGCCGCGCGGGCGCGTGGCGGCGCGGCCCATCGCCTGTTTCTTTGCCATCGAGGCGGCGCTCGCGCGCGAGCGCGCTGGTTTTGAGCGCGAATACGGCACCGTCCCGAAGTTGCGGGCTGCACTGCATGCGGGCGAAGTCGTGACCGGCGAAACCGGTGGCAGCCGCCGGGCCATCGTGTTTAACGGCGACGTGCTGAATACCACCTCACGCCTCGAAGGCGCCACCCGCAGCCTCGGCCGGTCGTTCCTTGTCTCCGAGGACGCTTTGCGCCGGCTCGACGCCACGGCGGACTATGCGTGGGAAGATTTGGGGTCACAGCAGTTGCGAGGCAAACAGGTCGCGATGCGCGTTTACGCCGTCACACCGTTACTCGCGCAGTAACCGAAAAACTTCCGTCGACTCCTCCGTGGCCCGACGCGCGCCCGCCATTCAGATCACAAATGGAATCAGTGCCTTGGTGCGCGCCTTGTAGTCCGGATAGGCCTGAGGGAAATGCTGTGCGAGCAGTGCTTCTTCGGCCCGTAGCTTCCAGACGTGAACCACCACGAGAATCAGGACGATCGCGAAGGGCTGCGCTGTTCCTCGGCCCAACGCGGTCCCGAGGAGCATGAGCAGGAAGCCAGTATAAATCGGATGGCGCACGAATCTGTAGGGTCCACGCATCACCAACTCATGGCCTTCCTGCAACGCGACCGACGCGCTCCAATTGCGGGCGAGCGCGATGCGGGCCGCCAGGGTGGTGATGGCCCCGCCGACGATCAGGATGAGGCCGAACAGCTCAGGTGCATCGTGAATCAGTCTGGCATTGGGGAGTGGCATGGCGTCGAGGAGGAACAGCGGCGTCATCAACATCAGGATCATATATGGAACGGCACTGGTCCACGGTTGTGCCACCGCGGTTCGCTTGGCGGTAAAACGCCCAATCAGCCAAACGATCACCACGATCGTCCAAGTGACGCCCGCGACGGCGGCGATCGTGGTATGCGAAAGCAAAGTCATCGTTGGAGTCTGTGGGTTTTTGTCGGGTTTGGAGCCGCATCCGCGGCGTTCTACGTCTGGGGATCGGTCGGCAAGAGATACTCATCGATCCTCGCGGGCAAACGTTGTTTTCCCCGCGCCATTCGGACCGGCGATGATCAGGCAGCGGGACATGGCTGACCGTGCGGCGAGGGAGACCCAGGATAGCGGCGCACCCACCCGCGATCGATCTCACGCTGGCCCTCGATCAACCCGCGGCGCACGGCGCTCAACAGTTCGGGGTAAGTCGACGGAATCGAGGCAAGCGCGGAAGTCGGCATCGGCGGAAGGGGATGGCTCCGGACGCCGCGAGCGTGGCGATGACCGGTCACCGAGAACAGGCGAAAGACGAAGCCAGCCACCTCCGCCTTGCGCGGTCAGTCCTTGACTCTGCCAGCTCGGACAAGGACGGTTCTGTTTCCAGCTATGGCCAAAGTAATTACGGTGATGAACATGAAGGGCGGGGTTGGGAAAACGACCGTGTGCGCGCATTTAGGAGGAATGCTTTCCCACTACAAATATGGTGAGGGCGGAAAATACCGAAATGTTCTGCTGATTGATTACGATCCCCAGTTCAATCTGTCCCAAACCTACATTCCAGCAGCAGAATTTGCGGGGTTGGAGGAAAAGAGAAAAACAGTGCTATCCGTTCTACTGGATGACCCGACCAATCTTGATCCATTTCGCCTCAGGGTCTCGGGAAACGAGCAGCCACCGAAAGTGTCCGATCTCGAGCACGTCGTCAGTAAACCGAGTGCACATTGGGGTATCTCAAACGATCCGACATCTCCCAACGACAACTTTTTGGCCTTCTGGAAAAAA
>CALFNN010000085.1 GCA_937902925.1 uncultured Opitutaceae bacterium | reverse complement strand
GTGAAGTCGAACTTCCTGATGTCGCCGCCGCTCGTCGTGGCGTTCGCGCTCGCCGGCCGCGTCGACGTCGATCTTTCGTGCGAACCGCTGGGCACGGGCAAGGACGGGACGCCGGTTTACCTGGCCGACATCTGGCCGACGCTGAGCGAGGTGCGCGACGCGATGCAGGCGGCGCTCAAGCCCGAGGTTTTCCGCAAGCTCTACAAGAACTTCGCCGCGCAGAACCCGAAGTGGAACGAAATCCCGTCGACCACGGGCAACGTCTATGCGTTCGAGCCGAAGTCGACCTACATCCAGGAGCCGCCGTTCTTCGCCGGATTCTCGATGACACCCGGCAAGATCGCCCCGATCACGGGGGCGCGGGCGCTGGGCGTCTTTGGGGACTCGGTCACGACCGACCACATTTCGCCCGCCGGCGCGATCAAGAAGACCGCACCCGCAGGCAGGTTTCTCCTCGAGAACGGCGTGGCCTTCGAGGACTTCAACTCCTACGGCTCGCGGCGCGGCAACGACCGGATCATGACCCGCGGCACGTTCGCCAACGTCCGCATCAAGAACCTGATGCTCGGCGGCAAGGAGGGTGGCAACACGATCGGGCCGGATGGCGCCGAGGTTTCGATCTACGACGCGTCGATCGCGCACCAGAAAAACGGCACGCCGCTGGTCGTCATCGCCGGCCAGGAATACGGCACGGGCTCCTCCCGCGACTGGGCCGCGAAGGGCACAAACCTCCTCGGGGTGAAGGTGGTCGTGGCGCAGAGTTTCGAGCGCATCCATCGTTCCAATCTCGTCGGCATGGGCGTGCTGCCCCTGCAGTTCAAGGAAGGCACGACGGCGCAGACGCTCAAGCTCGACGGCACCGAGACCTACGACGTGGTCGGGCTCGACGCCGCGATCAAGCCGCAGCAGGACCTGACGCTGCGGATCACCCGCAAGGGTGGCGCGGTCGAGAATGTGCCCGTCCGTTGCCGCATCGACACGCCGATCGAGATCGATTACTACCAGCATGGTGGGATCCTGCCCTACGTCCTTCGGCAAATCGTGGCAAAAAACTGACTTGAAACCGCGGCCGATCCGCGCCGGCATGCCCGGCCGGACCCTGCCGGCGCGGTAAAATCGTCACCAAACGGGAAGCCGGCGTGCTTGCGGCGTCACTTAAACCGATAACATTGTAGTCGATCGCCGTTGGAGCCGAAATAGTTTCATTCCCGCATGCCTGAACTTGCCACCAAGCCCGTCTATCTCGTGGACGCCTATTCCGATCCGGCTGTCGTCCGGATCGAGGGCCGCGCCTGTTTCCAGAACAGCGCCTGCCTGCGGGATTTCATCGCGGAGATCGTGCGTCAGGGGAAGACGCGGTTCGTGATCGATTTCCAGCATTGCGCGAGCATGGACAGCACGTTCCTCGGCGTGCTCGCCGGCGCGGCGATCGAGCTGCGCAAGGCCAACCCGCCCGGCAGTCTTGTGCTCGCCCGGGTCGGCCCGCGGAATCTGGAGCTGATCCGCAACCTCGGCCTCCACCGGCTGCTCACAGTGGATGCCGGCGATTTCCCGATGAATTTCGACAAGTGCGACACGGCCCTGCAATGTCCCGACCGTTCGGAACTGGAAAACGCCCGGCTCGTGCTCGAGGCGCACGAAAACCTCGTCAATGTGGATGAGGCGAACCGGGTCAAGTTCCAGGACGTCCTGGCGTTTTTGAAAAACCGGGTGGAGCAGAAGTGAGCCAAGGCGCGAACCGGGTGGCGCGATTGGCGGTCGGTGACGATGCGGGTGGATGACGGGACGGTGCCGGTCCCGGTTCGCCATTGCCCGGACCCACCCATCCTGACAAACCAAGCGCTCCCATGTATCTGATGCTCCTGATCGGCCTGCTGGCGGGCGTGCTCGCCATGCTGCCGGTCTATTTCCGGACGCGCGCGGAGGCGGAGCGCAGCGCGGAGGAAGGACAAAAACTGGGGCAGGACCGGCAGCGGTTGCTCGATTTCATGCACCTGATGACGGAGGCGCTGGGCGAGGGATTGTCGCGCCAGGAACTTCACCAGCGGATCGTCCACGCCTCGATCCTGTGCACGGGGGCGTTGAGCGCCTGCATCTTTGAGCGGACGGAAAAAGGCACGATGCGCGGCGTGGCGGTGGAGGGGCTGTTTCCGCCCCATCGGCCGCTCGCGGAAATTGCCGGGGGCAAGCTCACGACCCGCGCAAAGTTCATCGAGCAGGTCCTGAAGTCCGAGGAGTTTCCGATCGGCGAGGGCATCGTCGGCCGGGTGGCGGAGACGGGGCGCGGCGAACTGCTGGCCGCCGCTGCCGCCGATCCGCGGATCGTGAAGCACGACGACCCCGCGCTCGCGGTGCGTTCGGTGATCGCCGTGCCGCTGTTGTTTCGCGGGCGGTTTTTCGGCGTGCTGGCGGTAACCAACCCCGCGGGCGACGAGCCGTTTTCGGAGCCCGATTTTGTGCTGATGCAGTCGCTCGCGGAGCAGGCGGCGCTCGCGCTCCACAACGCCGAGTTCCTGCACTTGCAGATCGAGCGCAAGCAGCTCGACCTCGACCTCTCGCTGGCCAGCGGCATCCAGCAGATGCTGCTCCCGCGCCGGACGACGGCGCTGGCGGGGCTCGATCTCGACGCCCGGTATGCCGCGGCGCAAAAGGTGGGCGGCGACCTTTATGACGTCTTTGCGCTGTCGGAGACGCGGCTGGCCGTGGCGGTGGCCGATGTCTCGGGCAAGGGCATCCCGGCGTCGCTCTTGATGGCGATCTGCCGCACCAACCTCCGCCAGATCGCGCCGCGCCACACCTCGCCGGCGGCGGTGCTCGCCGAGCTCAATCGCGTGCTCGCGGCGGACATCCGCGGCGGGCTCTTCGTCACGATGTTGTATGCGGTGATCAACGTGGCGAGCAATGAAGTCACCTTCGCCCGCGCCGGGCACGAACTGCCGTTGTTCGCGCGGCTCGATCCCGCGACCGGCCTGCACCGCGCCGATTACGTGGGTTCCGAAGGGATGTCGCTCGGCATGGTGCCGGACGATATCTTTGCCGGCGCGATCGCCGACCGCACGGAGCGATTCAGCCCCGGCGACGTGCTCGTCCTCTACACCGACGGGATCACCGAGGCGCCGAACGAGGAGGACAAGGAGTTCTCCGGCGCCCGGCTCGCTGACGCCGTCCGGACCCTCCATCACCGCCCGGCGCGCGAGGTGAACGACGGTATTCTCGAGCACGTGCAACGGTTCGCGGGCGAAACGCCCCAGCGGGACGATTTCACGCTGGTGACGGTGAAGCGGGTGTAGCCGGCGCCTTTTGTCGTTTCCGCTGTGCCCGGAAGGGCAAACGGAGGGTTGCCTCCCGCATGGTCCGTTCCTCAACTTGACGCTCCATGCCAACCGCCGCCACCGAAGCCACCGGCCTTGATCGCTTTTCGCTGCCCGATGCCGGCGGGCATTTTGGGCGTTATGGCGGCGTCTTCGTGCCCGAGACGCTGATGACGGCGCTCTCGGAACTGGGGGCGGCCTACGAGGTGGCGCGGAAGGACGAGGCGTTTCAGGCCGAGCTGCGACACCACCTGAAGGAGTTCGCCGGTCGGCCGACCGAGCTGTATTTCGCGGAGCGGCTGACGGCACATTGCGGCGGCGCGAAGATCTACCTGAAGCGCGAGGACCTGCTGCACACGGGAGCGCACAAGATCAACAACGCCCTCGGCCAGGCGTTGCTCGCCCGCCGGATGGGCAAGAAGCGCGTCATCGCCGAGACCGGCGCCGGCCAGCACGGCGTGGCGACGGCGGCGGTGTGCGCGAAGTTCGGGTTCGAGTGCGTCGTCTACATGGGCGCGGTCGACATGGAGCGGCAGGCACTGAATGTTTTCCGGATGCGGCTGATGGGCGCCGAGGTCCGTGGCGTCGAGGCCGGGCAGAAGACCTTGAAGGAGGCGATCAACGAGGCGATGCGCGACTGGGTGACCAACGTGCGCGGCACGCACTATATCCTCGGCTCGGCGCTCGGGTCGCATCCCTATCCGATGATGGTGCGCGATTTTCACCGGATGATCGGCCGGGAAACGAAGGAGCAGATCCTGGCGCGGGAAGGCCGGCTGCCCGACGAGATGATCGCGTGCGTCGGCGGCGGGTCCAACGCCATCGGTTTTTTCTTCGAGTTTCTCGAGGAGGCGGGCGTGCGGCTCGTCGGCGTGGAGGCGGGCGGCCGCGGCATCACCCGCGGCGATCACGCGGCGCGTTTCGAGGGCGGCAAACTGGGCGTGTTGCAGGGCTGCAAGACCTACATCCTGCAAAACCCGGACGGACAGATCGAGCTGACGCACTCGGTGAGCGCCGGGCTCGACTACGCGGCGATCGGGCCGGAGCACGCGTTTTACCGCGACCGGAAGCGGATCGACTACGCTTACGCCTGCGACGACGAGGTGCTGGAAACGTTTCAACTTTGCTCGCGCCTCGAGGGGATCATCCCGGCGCTGGAGAGCACGCACGCGCTCGTCCATGGGTTGAAACGCGCGAAGCAGATGCGGCGCGACGAGCTTCTCGTGATCAATCTTTCCGGTCGCGGCGACAAGGATGTGAACCAAGTCGCAAAGATTTTGGGTGTGAAGCTATGAAAAGCATGACCGGCTATGGCCGCGCGACGGCGGTGCTGGGGGGTGTCACCCTGACCGTGCAGGTCAGCTCGGTGAACCGGAAGACGCTCGACCTCACGGTCGCGCTGCCGGAGGAGTGGGAAAGCCTCGAGCCCGCGATCGGCGGGCTGGTGCGCAAATTCGCGGCGCGCGGAAAAGTCCATGTCGACATCGAACTGAGCGGCGGCAAGGCGGGGTCGCTGGTTGCGTGGGACGAGACGGCCGCGACGGAGGCGCTCAGCCGCCTGGCGGCGTTCGCGAAGAAACGAAAGGTCCCGTTCAAGCCGACGCCCGAGTTGCTCTGGCAGGTGGCCAACGCGCAGAAGCGGGGGAGCGGCGTGCCGTCCAGTGAGGAGGCCCAGACGACGGTGACGGCGACGCTCACCACGGCGTTGCGCGCGTTTGCGGCGATGCGGGCGAAGGAGGGCGAGGCGCTCATGGTCGATTTCATCAAGCGGAGCGAGTTGCTGCACCGGCACGTCGAGGCAATTGCCGCGCGCGCGCCGCAGGTGCCGGCGGGCTACCGCGAGCAGTTGCTGAAGCGGCTGCGGGACGCCGGGCTCGACCTCGACCTGAACGACGAGCGGGTGCTGCGCGAAATCGCGCTCTTTGCAGATCGATGCGACGTGACCGAGGAGATCACCCGGCTGCGCAGTCACTTCGAGCAATTCTCGGCACTCCTGAAATCCGACGGCGAGATCGGCCGCAAGTCGGAGTTTATCCTGCAGGAAATCGGCCGGGAGGTGAACACGATCGGCAGCAAGGCCAACGACGTGACGATCGCCCGCGCCGTCATCGAGCTGAAGAACGAGCTGGAACGCGTGCGCGAACAGATCGCGAACGTGGAGTGAGATTCCGCACGCCGGGGCGAAGACGGGAAGGCCGGAAGCAGCCGGCGGTTTTGGCTTCGTCGATCACCGGAGCCTCCGCGCCCCAAACAATTACTTCGGAGCCCGCAGGGAGTGAATCAGGTAGAGCACCACGCCGACGCAGATGCCGGAGTCGGCGACGTTGAACGTGGGATAGATGTAGCTGCCGAAGTGCAGGTCGATGAAATCGATGACGTGACCGTAGACGAGGCGATCGGTGAGATTGCCGGCGATGCCGCCGCAGAGCAGACCGAAGCACACCTGCGTGCCGGGGTCACGCAGACCGAGGGTGCGGCGCCAGAAAAAAATCGCGACCAGCGTCGCCGCCGCGAGGACGGCGAGAAGGACGCTCCGGCCGGTGAACAGGCTCCACGCCGCGCCGGTGTTCCCCTGGTGGACGAGGTAAAAAAATCCGCCGATCACGCGAATCGCTCCGCCCGCCTCACCGTAGGTGCCGAACGCCAGGTGGTTCGAGATCCACCGCTTCGTGAGTTGATCGAGGACGAAGACGACGACCGCGAGACCCAGCAGCAGCCGGTAGGCAAGGAAACGTTGCAGCCGCGACGGCGGAAGCTCGACGCCGGTCCGACCGGGAGTGGAAACCGGTGAGGGTAAATCCGGGCGGTCGGTCATGCGCGTGGGATCGAAGATCTGCCGGCCGGCGTCGGCCGGCGCGTCATTCGTCGCCGCCGGCGTCCTCGCTCGGGATCTTGCCGCCGTCCTCACCGAGCTCGCCGAACAGGCCGGCCTGGGTGCGGGAGCGGTGGCGGTTGCGCTCGAGATCCTTCTGGGCCTCGGCCGAGTAGCGCGTGAACGGCACGGCGAGCAGGCGGTCCTTGGAAATCGGCTTGTTGGTGATCTCGCAGATGCCGTAGGTGCCGGCGTGGACGCGCTTGATGGCGGCGTCGATCTCGGCGAGGGCCTCCTGTTCGCTCGACACGAGGCTGAGGGCGAAGTCGCGGTCGAAGGTGTCGGTGCCCGCGTCGGCCATGTGCT
>CALFNN010000084.1 GCA_937902925.1 uncultured Opitutaceae bacterium | reverse complement strand
TCGTCGTGGAGGATGAGCTTGTCGTATTTTTCCTTCACGCCGCCGGTCATGTCGGTGGCCACCACGCCGGGCCGGATTTCGTAGACGTTGATGCCGTCGCCCGCGAGCCGGTCGGCGAAGAGCTTCGTCATCATCGCGAGCCCGGCCTTCACCATGCAGTAATCGCCGCGGTTGATCGACGCTGCGTAGACCGAAATCGAGGTGATGTTCACGATCCGCCCGCGGAAGCCCTCCGCGTCGGGCGCCTGTTTCTGCATCGCCTTCGCGACGAGCTGCGTGAGAAAAAACGGGCCCTTGAGATTGATCGCGTAAAGCCGGTCGAAGCTCTCCTCGCCCGCGTCGAGCAGATCGGCGCGCACTTTCGGCGCGACGCCGGCATTGTTCACCAGCAGGTCGATCCGGCCAAATGCCTTGATCGTCTCCGCCACCAGCCGCTCGCGGTCGGCCGCGACCGACACGTCGCCCTGCACCGTGAAACCGTCGCCGCCCACCGCGCGCACGAGCGCCAGCGCCTCGGCCGCTGCTTCCGCGTTGCCAGCGTAGTTGATCGCCATGCGGCAGCCGGCGCGGGCCAGCTCGACGGCGATGCCCCGGCCGATGCCGCGGGACGCGCCGGTGACGAGGGCGGTTTTCGAGGTAGTCATCTCGCCGCCAGCAAAGGTGCGCGCCGCGGTGCGCGCAAGCCCGTTGGCACTTCCGCCGGTCCGGCGCGGACCCGCCAGATTGTGTCGGACAATATCTCCCGACGCTCGCGAACCTACCCAGAACCGCGAGGTCAGACGGCTTATCAACTCTTTCGCCGTGAAAACCATCACTCTCCTCCTTTTTTCCACCGCACTGCTGTGCAACCGGACGCAGGCCGGATTGCCGCCTGCCGCCACCTCCCCCGATCCGCTTCCGGCAACCGAGCCGGCGACCGGCGCAAAACCCTCGCTCCCCACCCGTCTGTTCGAACTGGGCCTTCGCCCCGAGGATATTCGCGACGAGTTCGAGCAGACTGGTCGCGTGATCCGGACCAAGACCGCCGCCACGCCGTTTCCCGCCGGCCACTTGGACGACGACGCGGTCGCGAGTCTTATTGCCGCGAAATTCCAGACCGACTCGGATTTGTCCGGGCTGGCCATCCGGGTTGCCGCCGATCACGGCGCCGTGGCGCTCAGTGGCGCGGCGGATTCGCTGGCCGAGATCGGCAAGGCGATGGCCATCGCCCTCGACACGGAAGGCGTGACCAAGGCCATTTCACTCCTCAAGCTGCAGTCGCATTGACCCACCGCTCCCCCGCCTGCGGCCACACCACTTTCAGCGCTTCATGAAAACCATCATCGTCTTTCTCCTCGGCGCGCTCGCCGGGGCATACGGGTTCTACGTCTACGAACAGCCCTCGGCGACGGCCGCGGCCTCGTCGGCGGCCAGTCAGGCCCGCAGTGCGGCCGATGAAGCGGGCGCGAAGACCCGTGACGCCGCCGGTCGGATGACGGATTCAATTTCCGAAAAGCTCCGGGACTGGCACCTCACGGCCGACGACATCAAGGGCGACCTCGCGAAGACCGGCCAGGTTGTCCGCTCCAAGACGGCGGTGGTCGGCGAACGGATCGGCGACGCCCGCATCGTCGCCATGGTGAAAGCGAAATACGTCCTCGATCGCGATCTGTCCGCCCTCGACATCAACGTCGACTGCCAGGACGGCGAGGTCGGCCTCCGGGGCACGGTGGCCACGCCCGACCTTATCGGTAAAGCCGTGGCCCTCGCCCTGGACACCGACGGCGTGCACAACGTCGTCTCGAAGCTCAAGGTGCGCCCGCGCTCGCCCTGAACCGCGCCGCGCGCGCCGCCTCCCCTCCACCTCGCCGTCACTGCCGCGGACACACGCCGTGACCCGCCGCGACGGCGCCGACCGAAATCCGTCCGCCGTCCGTCACGTAGCCACCTGCGAACGGATTCGTCGCGAGAAACCACGGCGTGTCGAGATCCGCGAACCGAAAGCCGCCCAGCCCCGCCGCAAAACACGCCGATACCGTCATCGCGAGGATCGACTCGACATTGCCGCCGATCATCAGGCCGAGTCCCGCCGCGCGGGCCACCGCCACGACTTCGAGCGCCTCGATGACACCGGCCTTCATCAACTTGATGTTGATCACGCCGGCGGCGCCCGCCGCGACCACCCGCCGCGCATCGGCCGCCGAACTCACGCTTTCGTCCGCTGCCACCAGCCAGCCGGACTCCTCGCCCAGCGCGCGCATGCCCGCGAGATCGTCCTTCGGCAACCACTGTTCCAACAGCGCCGGCCCAATGCTCCGCGCCTTCAAGCCGCGGACGAATCCGCTCGCGTCGGCGCGCGACAAGCCGGCATTGCCATCGAGAATGAGCGGCGCGCCGGGCACGGCCTCCCGAATCGCCGCCACGCGCGCCAGATCGTGCGCCACTCCCAGCCGGTCGCCAATCTTCACCTTGATCGTGCGAATGCCCCGCATCGCGATCTCCCGCGCCGCCGCCGCCGCGGCGTCGACCGAACCGGTCGTCACCGTCATGTCGGTTTCGAGTTCGGTGCCCGCCCCGCCAAAAAATTTCCCCAGCGGCACGCCATCGTGCCTCGTCAACGCATCGAGCAGCGCTGTCTCGATCGCGCACTGCGCCGAGCCGCAGCGCGCTCCGCCACGCGCCCGGAACTCGCCCGCCAGCTCGCGCCACGCCCGCGCGTCGCGACCCACCAGCCCGGTCCGCGCCGTGCCAAGTGCCGCGAGCGCCGCCGCCTGGGTCTCGCCGTTGTAGGGCGGCAGCGGCGCTGCCTCGCCCCAGCCCCGCGTGCCATCCACCAGTTCGACCGTCAAAAGCACGTTGTTCGCCACCGCCGGCGCGCCGCCGGAGATTCCGAACGGCGCGCGCAGCGGAATGTCGAGCGGCGTCACGTCGATGGCGCGGATGAGAGTCGCAGCAGTCACGCGCGCCACGACACGTTAACCGTCCCGCCGGTGCAAGCCGGGGCGCTCGTCCGCGACGGCCGAGGCGCCTTATCCGGCGCGCCGGTAGCGCAGGAGATCGCGCGGGGCGACGCCGTGGACGGACTTGAAGGCCCGCGAAAAATGATACGGGTCGGCAAATCCCACGAGTTCCGCGGCCTCCTTCACCAAGCCCCCGTTCTCGACCAGATGCTCGGCGGCGAGATTCATTTTGCGCCGCAGGAGGTATTGATACGGGCTCGTGCCCTGATAACGGCGAAACCACCGGCAGACGCTCGAGGCCTCGACCCCGGCCGCGCGGGCGATTTCCTCCAGCGTGCCGAGCTTCTCCGCTTGGGCGTCGATCAGCGCCTTGCAGCGCAGGAACGCCTCGCGCGCGGGTTCGCTGGCATGCGGCGCCAGCGTCGCCGTGTCCTCGATCTTCAGCAGCAACAGTTCGAACAGCGCCGTGCAGATCCGGCCGGCGAGTCCGCCCGACCGCTGGCCCTCGCGCACCAGGTCCTCGAGCACGCTCGTGACCTCGGCGTGCGCCGCGAGCTGGCGCGCGCGACCGGGGGACACGCCGCAGCGCCGGAACCGCGCCGGCACGCCGGCGCCGGCAAACGCGAGGAAGTATTTCACCATCGGATCGCGCGGATCGGCATGGATCTCGCAGCGCGTCGTCGGCGCGCACGCGAAGACCATCCCCGGCCCGAGCGCGTGCGACCGGCCGTCGAGCTTCACCGTGCCGTGGCCCGACACCACATATTCGAGCACGTAAAAGGGAAAATCGCGCCGCACGATCGCGTAGTCGGGATTGCAGTGCTCGCGCCCGCCCATGACGAGTGCGAGCGGCTCAACCCGCCGCGGAGCGAGGTTGAGAAAAAAATAACGCGCCGCAGTCACCTGCTGCGAGAGCAGGCCCGTGGCATCACGGCGGTCGATTTTCTCCATGCGAAAGTCTTTTCTATCCATTCCGGCACGGTCATTTCGAGAGCATTCTTCTTCTTCCCAACCGCCAATTTTCTCTAGGTCAAGCCCCCGCAACACTCCCCTCTCATGGCCAAACCCAAGACCATTCTCCTCGTCGCCAATGGCGACCTCCGCCCGTCCGCCAACGAAGTCTGCTGGCCCGCCCAACGCGCGATGGAGCAGGCGCTCACCGCCGCGGTCGCCAGGCTCGGCTTCAAGCTCGTCCGCGCGCATCCCTACAAGCCCGCGGTGAAGCACGGGTTCATCGGCTCGCAGAAGGAGGGCATGGCGGTGTTCGCCACCATCGATCCGACGACACCGCTCATCGTCGCCGAGGCCGTGTGGCAGTATTCGCACCATCTGCTGCACGGGCTGATCTCGCACCGCGCGCCGATCCTGACCGTCGCCAACTGGAGCGGCACCTGGCCGGGCCTCGTCGGGATGCTGAATCTCAACGGTTCGCTCACCAAGGCCGGCGTGAAATATTCCACGCTCTGGAGCGAGGACTTCACGGATGCCTATTTTCTCGACGGACTCGCCAGCTGGTTGAAGACCGGCGTCGCAAAGCATCGCACCGCCCACGTGAAGCCGCTCGCCCGCGCCGTCGTGCCGGCCAAAGCCCGGACCGTCGCGAAAAAAATCGCCGCCGATCTCCTCCGCCGGAAGTCCATCATGGGCATCTTCGACGAGGGTTGCATGGGCATGTATAACGCCGTCATCCCCGACGAACTCCTGTTCGCCACCGGCGTCTACAAGGAACGCCTCTCTCAGTCCGCGCTCTACTACGGTGCGACGCAGGTCAGCGATGCCGAGGCGCGCGCCGTTTACCGCTGGCTGCGGCAGAAGGGCATGAAATTTCACCTCGGCCGGAACGAAAAGACCGAGCTCACCGAGCGCCAGATTCTCTGGCAGTGCAAAACCTACATCGCCGCGTTGCGCATCGCCGACGAATTCGGCTGCGAGACCATCGGCATCCAATACCAGCAGGGCCTCAAGGATCTCCTCCCGGCGAGCGACCTCGTCGAGGGCCTCCTCAACAACTCCGACCGTCCGCCCGTCAAGAACGCCGCCGGCCGGGTCATCCGCGCCGGCCAGCCGCTCACGCATTTCAACGAGGTCGACGAATGCGCCGGCCTCGACGGGCTCTTCACCAACCGCGTGCATACCGCGCTCGGCCAGCCGGTCGAGAACACGCTGCACGATTTGCGCTGGGGCGACTGGGACCGGACCGGCACGACGTCCGACTACGTGTGGGTCTTCCTGATTTCCGGCAGCGCACCGCCGGCGCACCATGTCGGCGGCTACCGGGGCACCGACTCGCTCCGCCAGCCGCCGATGTATTTCCGCCTCGGCGGCGGCACCGTGCGCGGGATCGCGAAGCCCGGCGAGATCGTCTGGAGCCGTGTGTTCGTCGAGGGTGGCAGGCTCAAGATGGACCTCGGCCGCGCGAAGGTCATCGCTCTCCCGCGCGCCGAGACCGAGCGCCGCTGGAAGGAAACGACCGTGCAGTGGCCGATCATGCATGCGGTCACGTATGGTGTGACGCGCGACCAGATGATGGCGCGCCACAAGGCCAACCACATTCAGGTCGCCTACGCCCAGTCCGCCGCCGCCGCCGACCTCGCGCTCTACACCAAGGCGGCACTCGCCGCCGACCTCGGCCTCGAGGTCAGTGTCTGCGGCACCAAGGCCGACGGCTCGGCGTTTTGATCAAACGGCCGCGCGCCGCGCCGGCGCGCGTTCCACCATCCTCCCTCGCCGGGCGGCACCCCGCCCCAGTCCCACTATGAAAACCCCCTCCCGTCTCCTCGTCTCCTCGCTCGCCTGCCTGTTCGCCGTGACGGCTCTGGCGCAGACCGCGCCGTCGGGCCAGTCCCCGGTCAAGCCCTACGATGCCGCGCAACAGCAACGCATGGCGTGGTTCACCCACGCCCGGCTCGGCATGTTCATCCACTGGGGCCTTTACGCGATTCCGGCGGGCCAATGGCCCGGCCGCGCCAACACCACGCGCGCCGAGTGGATCATGCTGCAGGAAAACCTGCCGTCCTCGGAATACGAGAAACTCGCGCCGCAGTTCAACCCGGTGAAGTTCGACGCACACGCCTGGGTCGACGTCGCCAAGGCCGCCGGCATGAAATACCTCGTCGTCACCTCGCGGCATCACGACGGCTTCTCGATGTTCGCGACGAAGCAGACGCCCTACAACATCATCGACGCGACGCCGTTCGGTCGCGACCCGATCAAGGAACTCGCCGACGCGTGCCACCAGGCCGGCATCGTGTTCTGCGTCTACTATTCGATCGCCGACTGGCACCATCCGGATTCGCCGGCGGAGTATTCCCAGCGCGTGCGTGACCCGGAGACGAACAAGCAGGACCCGAACCACGGCTTCCACGGCAACCCGAACCCCAACGCCGACGTGCACAAATACGACGCCTTCATGCGGGCGCAGATCCGCGAATTGCTCACGCGTTACGGCGAGATCGGCATCGTGTGGTTCGACGGCGGCGGCGCCTTCAAGGTTTCCAACCGCGGCGAGTTGCTCGAGGCCGACCAGATGGCCGAGCTGATCCACTCGCTCCAGCCCGCCTGCCTCATCAACAACCGGCTCGGCGTGGCCGCGGACTATGGCACGCCGGAGCAGCGCATCCCCGGCGGACGGACCGTCGATCCGTTCGAGGTCTGCATGACCCTCAACGGCCACTGGGGCTACAATCGCTTCGACGACAATTGGAAGTCGCCCGAGACCGTCGTGCGCAACATCGCCGATATCGTCAGCAAGGGCGGCAACTACCTGCTCAACGTCGGCCCGAAGGCCACCGGCGAATTTCCCGCCGAAGCGGTCAACATCCTGCGGGAAGTCGGCAAATGGACGCACACTAACGGGGCCGCGATCTACGGCGCTGGCCCGACGCCCTTCGGGGCCGAGCTCGGCTACGAGGACTCCGCGAAGAAGGACCGCGACGGCAAGCCCGCGTGGGTCGATCGCGACGAGTGGCGCTGCACGACCCAACCGGGCAATCTCTACTTCACCCTGCTCAAGTGGCCCGGCGAGAAATTCACCCTGCCCGCCTTTCCGAACAAGATCGTCCGCGCCTACCTGCTCGCCGATCCGATGCAGCACGCGTTGCGCGTCACGCCCGGCGCAGGTGGCGCGACCATCACGTTGCCCGCCATGGCGCCGGAAGGTCTTGCTCCGGTTCTCGGCATCGAGATCGAAGGCGCCATCGCGCCACGGGGCGGCGGCGACAAACTCGACAGCAAGAAAGACACGGCGTCCTGAAGAGCGCGGTCACGGGACCCATTCCGCCGCCAATCCACTCTGTCATCTCCAGGTTCGCTAATTTGCGAACGGTTCGGAGGTGAGGCCGGCTCTCCGCGCCGGCCTGGGTTGAAGAGCGAACCGGTCGCTGGAACCCAGGCCGTTTCGGAGAAACGGCCCCACCCCAAAACTGAATCCACTTCTCATTGGGCGATTGGCTTCGCGCACAAAAAAGCGGAGGGCCGATGCCCTCCGCCTTTGCGATGAACTGCCACCCCTTCAGTAGTTGCCCTGCACGCCGACGCTCCACTGGCTGCCGTAGCGCTCGACCTGGCGGATGCGTCCGTCGTATTTGTAATACCAGATCTTGCCCGAATCGTAGGCGCGGTCGCCGGTCACGAAGAGGCTGAGGTTCTTCGTCAGCTTGTAGCGCGCGCTCACGCCGATGATGGTCCGGGGTTTCAGGTATTCCGGCGCGTTGGGCGTGATGATCGAGTTCGAGGGCACCGTGTTGCTGCCTGTGAACGTCTCGTCCGTCCACGTGCCGCTGACCGCGAGATAGTATTTGCCGTAGCTCCATTTGAACCCGCCGCTCGCGCCGCGCGGCACGTAGCGCGTCGATACCCGGGGCCGCGGCGTCGACGAGGTCTGCGAGTAGTTCGCCCAGAGGGTCGTCGCGCGCAGGAATTCGTTCCGCAGGAAGCGCAATTGCTGCGAATAGCTCAGCTCGATCCCCCGGATGCGCTGGCTCGTGCCCAGGTTGAAATAGGTGCGGAAAAAATATCCGGCGAGCGACGGATCGTCGCCGAATCCGGCGTCGGCAGCCGTCGTGTCCTCCGGGCTGCTCTCGATCGGATTGTCGAGATCGGTCTGGAAAACGTGCACGCTCGCCGTCCCCGCCGGCTCGAAATAATATTCGAGCATGACCGAGTAACGCTGCGAACGCTCCGGCTTCAGGTCCGGATTCGGCACGGTGATCGTGCTGTCGCCGGTCACATCGTCGGTGCTGATGCTCCACGGGCCCGCCGTCCGGTTGAGATCGGGCCGCTTGATCGCCTTGTTGTAGCCGAGCTTCAGGAAGAGGTTGTCGCGAATCGTATACTTTGCCGCCGCGCTCGGCATCAGGTCGGTGTATTCGCCCCAGGTCGAGGTCGTGCCCTGCGACCAGCGGTAGTTCGCGTAATCGCGCGTGTTGGCGACGCGATAGACCGTCGTCGGCACCCCGCCGATCGTCGACGTGCCCTTGATCGCAAACGGATTCTGCGGGATCGGCACGTCCACCGGCACGCGACTGGTCGTGCGGGTGTTCTCGACCCGCAGGCCGGCCAGCAACTGCCAGCGGCCGAGGCGGCTTTGCTGCATGCCGTAAAACGCGCGCACATCCTCCTGGTTGCTTTGGAAGCTGCCATTCACGTTGTTGATCTCCGTCGCGAGGTTGGACTCGGACTGCGTGAAATATTCCGGGTGGTCGCGGTGCAGCGCATAGACCGCCTCCTTGTCCACGACCGGCAGGTGGCCGATGCCGCCGCCGAAGCCGGTGTTGATGTCGAAATAGGCCTGCGACAACGGGAGTCGCGAGGTCAGCGCGTTGCCCGTCGGCCCCACATAGCGCCCGACGAACGATTCGCTCGCCCAGCGATGCTTGAACGCGACATTCTGGCCGAGACCAAACTGATAGATCGTCGGAATCTCCCAGCTCATCGCCCGTTTCACGTCGAGCTTGCCGGTGTATTGCTCGGTCAGGCCGTATTGCTTGTTGGCGTTCATGTCCTGCGCATCGTAGACGCCCCAGTTGTTCCAGTCATACCAGTCGCCGCCCGAGGTCTGCGCGATATACCACGCCGACGAATCGACGCTCGGCCGCTCCGCGGTCCAGCCGACGCGGCTGAGCCGGACCGGGGTGTTGCCGATCGTGCCATAGTAGAGCGCACCGCGGTGCTCGCGTGCGCGGGAATACAGCAGGGAGAGATCGACCGTCCACGGGCCATGCCGGTAGTTCACCATGTAGCTGAGATTGCTGTTGTCCTTGAATTTTCCGGTCGACTCGCCCGACTGGTCGACGCGCGTGTTGGCGTTGTTGCTGTTGTTGGCGATGACCTTGGTGAGGGACGAACCCGCGCCGAGGTTCGCGGCGTTCGTGACGAAGTTCAGGTTGCGGTTCGCGAACATGTCGTTGAACCAGCTGTAGCTCACCGCCGAGGTCATCCGCAGTCCGGGAAACGGCTGGTAGTCGACCTTCACGCCGCCGGCGAACTTGTCGGTGATCTTCGGGCCGTCCTTGAAGTTGACGGAGGTGACGCGCGGCGTGCCGGCCGCGATCGCCTGGCTGGAGTTGTAGTCGTAGCCGAGGCTGTGGCGGTATTGCTCCTTGTAGATGCTGGTGAAGGAGCCGTTGAGCGTGATGCCGAACTTGCCGCCCGCGACGGCGCCGCTGCTGTAGTCGAACGAGAGCCGCGGGCGGGTCTTCGGGTGCGTCGCGTCGTCGTGCCGGGGCGTGCTGTGGAAACCGTTCTCCAGCGAATTCCAGATGACGCCCGCGGAGAATCCGGCCTTCGGATGCTTCACGTCGAGCGCGCTGCGCGTGCGGAGGTTCACGGTGCCCGCCGGGGCGTCGGCCCACATGTCGGGAGTTAGCGTCTTGTTCACCTCGATCGACTCGATATTGTTCATCGAGACCGACTCGAACTCGAATTGCCGCGTGCTGCTGCCGAAACTGCCGCTGTCGCCGCTCGCCTGGGCGTTGCCGTCGAGTGTCACGTAGCCGTATTTCGGGTCCATGCCGCCCATGCTCGCCGAACGCGTGTCGGTCTCGACGTAGTCGATGGTGATGCCCGGCATGTATTTCAAAAACTCGCCGATGTTCTGCTCGGACATGTCCCCGAAGTTGTCGGCGGACATCACTTCCTTGACGTTCATCGCCTGCTTCTGCTCGGCAACCATCTTCGACTGGCCCTCGCGTTCGGTCTCGACGACGAACGCGCCGAGCTTCACCACGTCGTCGCCGCGGCGGCGGGCGCTGGTGAGCGCGATCTCGAAATCCTTCGTCGCCATCGCGCCCGGCGTCACGGTGATCGTGGCGGTGATCGGGTCGGCGCCGGGGTAGCTGGCGACGATGGTCGCCTGCCCGGCGGGCACGTTGCCCAGCCGGTAATAACCGCCCTCCTCGGTCGCGGTCTCGAGGTTCGTGCCTTGGACGCGCACCTCGGCGTTGCGGACATATTCGCCGGTGGCGGGATTGGAAATGCGGCCGGTGACGACGCCCGTGCCGCCCGTTTGGGCGTGGACGGTGAGCGCCAGGGCGGTGGACAGGGCAAAACGCGTGGCGATTCGGCGGAGCGCGGTGACACCGCGCCGGAGGGTTGTTTGGGTGGGTTGGTCGTTCATGGTTTTAGGGCGGAAAATTCCCACCGCGCCGGTGGGCTCCGGGCGGGGCGCTCGCCGGCGTCATCCCGTCGCGGACAGAAAATTAATTACTATTAACAAGCGGCGGACGGGGGACTCGAAGCCGCACCCGACCGCTTCGCAGTCTGCTGGGGCATGAAAAAGGGATTGATTTTGCGGGTCGAACGGCACCCCGGATTCAATGATCCCGGGCGGCTGTTATATAATTATTAATCATCATGGCCGCCCCCGGTTCCGAACAATCCAGACTGCCTGACTTTTCCGTCAGGTGCGTTCCCGCCGGCCGTCGGATCGCCTGGCGTCGCGCGTCCCGCGCGGTCCCGCGACGGTCCACCCGGCTCCGACAACGGCTGCGCCGCGCGGCCCAACGCCACCGCCCCTTGCGGCCGGCTTCCTTCCGTTCACCCGCCGGCGGCCGGCAACGTCCGCCTCACCGGCCCGGGCTGAGATGTTTCGCCAAAAACGCCAGCGCCACGGGCCGGAGGTCGCGCGGCAGCGGCCGGTTGTTCCACGTCTCCCAGTTGAAAGTGTGCCCGACGCCATCGAGCGGGACAAACTCGTGCTCCACGCCCTTTTCCCGCAACAGACGGTCCAGTTTTTCCGACTGGGAGAAGTCGACGGTCGTGTCCGCCCGGCCGTGGAGGATCAGCACCGGCGGAATATCCTGCGCGACATGCTCGACCGGCGAAGCGACGCGCAGCAGCTCCGCCTCGTCCGAGGTTACGCCGAAAGCCGCCAGCGACTTCGCCATCAGTTTCCGCATCGGCGTCGGCTCGCCTTTCTCATCGGTCTGCCCGTGGACCAGCAAATCCGTCGGCCCGTAGAGATCGACGATGCAGCGCACCGCGCTGGAAACACCCGGTCCCGCCGCCGGCTCGAATTCCTTCTGCCCCGCAGTGAAGCCGACCATCAGCGCCAGATGCCCGCCCGCGGAACCGCCCGCGACGGCAATCCGGTCCGGGTCCACGTGATATTCCGCCGCGTGCGCCCGGAGAAAGCGGACCGCCTCCTTGCAATCGAGGAGGTTTTGCGGCCACGCATCGTTGCCGAGCCTGTAGTTGATGCTCGCCGCCACGTAGCCGGCCCCGGCCAGTGTCCCGCAGATTTCCTTCGCCCGCGCCTCCGCCTTGTCGCCGCTGGTCCAGCCCCCGCCGTGGATCCATACCACAGTCGGCAGGCGCCCGTCCGCCGGTGGCGCGGGAAGATAGAGGTCGAGTTTCTCGGTGCGCCCGGCCGCCAGATAAGCGACGTCGGACACGACACTCGGCGCCGGCTCGGAAGCATGCGCACCGACGGCAGCGGCCAGCGCGACCGCAGAATAAAAAGGCTTCATGGAACGAAGCCACGTTGGCGCCGGCGGCGCCTTATCGCGAGTCTGTAATCCGTTCGTCGCGCAGCGGGACCTCCTCGGGCGCCGTGCCATCGGCGCGCGTGAGCGTGAAATTCCCGCGCAAGCGGATGTCTTCCGACGACGCGCCGATCATCGCCGTGAACCGCCCCGGCTCCACGGTCCAGTGACCGTCGCGGTCATAGAGCGCAAGCCGCGCGGGCGGAACGGCGAACTTGACCGTGCGCGCTTCGCCGGGCTGCAGCGTCACGCGCGCAAACCCGGCCAGCTCCCGCTCCCACGTCGTCACGCTGCTGTAGTCGTCGCGCAGGTAGAGTTGCACGACCTCGTCGCCGGCGACGGCCCCGGCGTTCTTCACCTCGCACGCGACGTCGACCGTGCCGCCGACGCCGGTCCGCTCGGGCGAGATTTTCAGGTCCGCGTATTGAAACGCGGTGTAGCTGAGCCCGAAACCAAACGGGAACAGCGGGCCCGTGACCTGGCCCGGGTCCCGCGACTGCGCGCCGGGATGCGTCGGGAAGTTGAGCGGAATCTGTCCGACGCTCCGCGGAAACGTGACCGGCAGCCGGCCGGAGGGATTGTAGTCGCCCATCAAGATGTCCGCGAGGGCCGCGCCGCCCGCCTCGCCCGGGAACCACATCTCCACGATCGCCGGCACGTGTTTCACCGCCCAGTTCACGCTGAGCGGACGGCCGTTCGAGAGCACGAGCACCAGCGGCTTGCCGGTCGCCTGCAGCGCCTCCAGCAATTCCTCCTGATAACCGGGCAGGTTGAGGCTGATGCGGCTCGCCGATTCGCGGCAGAGCTCGTCGGTCTCGCCGAGGACGGCGACGATCTCGTCGACGTCCGCCGCCGCGGCGACCGCCGCGGCGATGCCGGCGCGCACCGCGTCGGAGGGCGGCTCCTTGAGCACATCGCTTTCCGGAAAATGTTCGTCCTTCACCGCGCAACCCGCCGCGTAACGCACCTCGACGCCCGGCCCGAGTTTCGCCCGCAGCCCGGCCAGCGGCGTGATGAAGTCGAGTTTTTGCGGACCGTAGCGCGACATCCAGCCATGCGCGTTGTCCGCGAGCGGACCAGTCACGAGGATCTTCTTCAAATCCTTCTTCAAGGGCAACGCGCCGCCCTCGTTCTTGAGCAGCACGATCGACTCGTGTGCCGCGCGCTCGGCCGCGGCGAGGTGCGCCGGCGAACGGACGATCTTGTCCGCCGCCGCCGGATCGGCGACGTAGGGCTGGTCGAACAGACCGAGCCAGAACTTCACGCCGAGGATTTCCCGCACCCGCTGGTCGATGACGGCCATCGAGAGCTGTCCGCTCCGGACGAGTTCGCGCAACGGATCGCCGTAGGCTTCGGGCGGCGTGAAGTTCGTGCGGATGTTGAGCCCCGCCTCGACCGATTGCCGGATCGCGTCCGCCGCCGTCGCCGCCGTGTGGTGTTTGGTGTGCATGAACTCCACCGCTCCGCTGTCCGATACCACGTAACCGTGAAATCCAAATTCCTCCCGCAAAATATCCGTCAGGAACCGCCGGTTGCCCTCGATGGGCACGCCATCGTAATCGTTGTAGGACGCCATCACGCCCAGCGCGCCGCCCTCGCGCACCGCGCGGCGGAACGGCTGGAGAAACACGGTTTCCACCTCGCGCCATGTGACCTGCGGGTCGGTGCGCGCATCGCCGTCCCGCCCGCCCTTCGGCACGCTGTAGACCGCGAAATGCTTCAACGTCGACACGACGCGCTCCTCCTGGATGCCCCGCGTTTCCTCGACGCCGAGTTCGCCGACGAGGAACGGATCCTCGCCATAGCTCTCGACGATCCGGCCCCAGCGCGGATCGCGCGCGACTTCGAGAATCGGCGAGTAGACGTTCGTGTAGCCGAGCGCGCGGCCCTCGCTGCCGGTGATCCGCCCGATCTCGCGCACGAGTTCGCGGTCGAACGCGCTCGCCACGCCGAGCTGCGCCGGGAAACTCGTCGCCTTCGAGTGCAGCAGACCGCGAATCCCTTCGTTGGTGAAGTCGGCCGGCACGCCGAGCCGCGTGCGCTCGATAAAGAACCGCTGCACCTCGTTCAGCGCGCGGGCGTGCAACGACCACGGCAGGTCGTATTTCGACTGCGCGAGATTGTTCGTGAAACCCGTGCTGCCGTTGATGTCCTCGTCGATGTTGCCGATGCCGTCCTTCCAGAACGACGTGTCCCACTTTTCCGTCGGCAGGTCGTCCTTCAGCACGCGGGGAAAGCCATACAGCGTCACCATCTGCGCCGTTTTTTCCTCCAGCGTCATCCGCCCCAGCAGGTCGGCGATGCGCACCTCGGCCGGGAGCGCCGGATCCTCATAGGGATCCTTCACGCCGTTCTTGTTCAGGTCGATCCAGCCGTCGTGGTAAATCGCGGCGACCGGCAGGTCGCGCACGAAGTCGCCCGGCACCGGCACGGCGCCCAGCGAAAGACCGCTCGAAATCAAAAACAGGACGGAGATGCGGGGAAGCATCATTCGACTCTAGCGAATGCCGCCGCCCGCGACAAACCCGAAGCGATGTTACGCTAACATCGTCGGCCGCCACCGCGGACGATTCGCTCCGAACTCTCCGCCTCGAATCCGCCGGGGTTGACTCGTCCGCCCGCCGCAGTTGCGGCCCGCGCCGTGCCGCCCTACCCTCCGATCCCATCCCCTCATGAACGACCCGCTCCCGCCCCTGCCCGCCGAACCCCGCCCGGGCCGTTACCGTCACTACAAGGGCCACGAGTATCGCGTGCTCGGCCTCGCCCGGCACTCGGAAACCCTCGCGCCGGTGGTCGTCTACCAAGCCCTCTATGGTGAACGCGGACTCTGGGTCCGGCCCGCCGCGATGTTCACCGAGTCGGTGGTCATCGACGGCCGCGAGACGCCGCGCTTCGCCTTGGTCGACCTGGACCGAAATTCGTAGCATCCCGGGGTGAGGCAGGATTGGTCTTTTAACTCGCCGCCCGACGCGACACGTTCGCCCGCGATGCGCGTCCTCCTCGCGTTCGACAAATTCAAGGATTCCCTCACCGCGCTTGCCGCGTGCGATTCCGCGGCGCGCGCGCTGCATGGGAAACATCCCGACTGGACGCTCGACCTTTGCCCGCTCGCCGATGGCGGCGAGGGCTTCTGCGAGATTCTCACGACCGCGGCGGATGGGATAAAAAAAGAATTCGTCGTCGCCGGTCCGCGCGGCGCTCGCGTCCACGCGGCGCTCGGACTCGTCCCCCTGGCAAGGATTCCGCCAGCGGCGCGCGCGCTGCTCGCGATCGAGAATCGTGCCGCGAAATCCGCCGACTTCCCCATTGCCGTCATCGAGATGGCCGCCGCCTCCGGCCTTGCCCTCCTCGCGCCCGCCCTCCGCGATCCGTGGCAGACGACGACCCTCGGCACCGGCGAACTCCTGCGCGCCGCCGCCGAACTTGGCGCCGGCGCCATCCTGCTCGGCGTCGGCGGCAGCGCCACGCACGATCTCGGTCTCGGCGCGCTCGCGGCGCTGGGTTTCGACTTCCTCGATCCCGCCGGAAAACAAATCTCGCCGCCGATTCCCGCCCGTTGGCCGCGCGTCGCGCGGATCGGCGGCGCGATTTCTTCGCCGCTTCCGCCCATTCGCATCGCGTGCGACGTCACGAATCCGCTCCTCGGCCCGCAGGGTGCCGCCGCCGTCTACGGCCCCCAAAAGGGCCTGCTTCCCGCCGACCTCGCCCGCCTCGACCACGAAAGCGCGCGCCTCGCGCTCCTGCTCTGCGCGCACTGCCGCCAGCCCGACACCCTGATGGATGTGCCCGGCGCCGGCGCCGCCGGCGGGATTTCGTTCGGCCTCATGGCCGCCGCCGGCGCGCAGCTCCTGCCGGGCCTGCCGCTCGTCGCCGCGTGGCTCGATCTCGAAGCGCGACTCGCCGCCGCCGACCTCATCATCACGGGCGAAGGCCGTTTCGACGAGAGTTCGCTCAGCGGCAAGGGACCCGGCGCCATCGCCGCCCGCGCCCTCGCCCAAGGCAAGCCCGTCCATGTCTTCGCCGGCGCCGTGACGCCCGCCGCGCAGCACCAGGCCGGGCGCCGCGCCGGCCTCACGCTTCACGCCATCACGCCCGCCGGCCTGGCCCTCGATGAGGCGTTTCGCGCCGCCGCCGCAAATCTTGCCACCGCTGTCGAGCGGGCGCTTTAGGCGCCGCGCCGTGTCAGGGCGCATGCGCCCCGAACCGAGGAAAACGACTCGACCGCACCGCGCCGCGCGGCCTATCTCTTCCCACAATGCCCGGCGGACCTCGCATCTCTTTTCTTAAAAACACCCTGACCTTGCTGGTGTCCGCCTTCGGCCTCGTGGGCTGCAGCGCCAGCCAGCCGTCCGTCGCGAAACCGGCGCTCCCCGCCGGCAGCCCGTCCGTCGCCGCTGTCCCTTCGCCCGCCGGCGAAAAACTTCCGCCCGTCATGCTCGGCATCGACGTGCTCGAGGCCGAGGGGTTTGCCGCCGTCCGCGGCAAGCGCATCGGGCTGCTCACCCATCCCGCCGGCGTGAATCGCCGCGGCATCAGCACGATCGAGGTCCTCCGCCATGCACCCGGGGTTAAACTCGTCGCCCTCTACGCCGGCGAGCACGGCATCTACAACGAACTGCCGGCTGAAAAAACCTTTCCCGACGCCATCGATCCGCGGACGGGCCTCACCGTCTTCTCGCTCTACAACGACAAGACGAAGCGGTTCCGCCCGACGCCCGCGCAGCTCAAGCCCATCGATGCCCTCGTGATCGACCTGCAGGACATCGGCACGCGCAGTTACACCTTCATCGGCGCGATGAAGACCGCGATGGAGGCGTGTTTCGAAAACGGCAAGGAGGTCATCATCCTCGACCGGCCGAATCCGCTCGGCGGCTTGAAGGTCGACGGCCCGATGCTCGACCCCGGCCTGATGACCGACGTCGGCCGCTTCCGCGTGCCCTACGTCCACGGTCTCACGATGGGCGAACTCGCGCGCATGGTGAAGGACGCCCTGCCGCCCGGCGGCCTCGCGCTCACGCCTGCCCAGCGCGCGCGCGCGCGGCTCACCGTCATTCCGATGCGGGGCTGGACGCGATCGATGCGCTGGCCCGAAACCGGCCTCACCTGGGTGCCGACCTCGACGCTCATCACCGATTGGGCTTCCGTCGAAGGCTATCCGATGGTGGGCCTCGGTTGCATCCTTGGCGGCTTCACGCACGGCATCGGCAAGGCCTACGCGTTTCGCGGCATCCATCACGACAAGATCAAGGACGACGTGGTCGAAAAGGAACTCCGCGCCTTCAATCTACCCGGCCTGCAGTTCCGCTCGGTCAGCGCGCTCAACAGCAAGGGCCAGCCCGCCACCGGCCTCTACGTCGAGATCTCCGACTACGATGCATGGGAGCCCACCGCCCTGAATTTTTACCTGATGAAGCTGGCGTGCAAATTCGCCCCGAGAAATCCCTTCGCCACCGCGACGAAGGCGGATCAGCGCACGTTCAAGATCCATGTCGGTTCCGAGGCGTTTTTCGACGACCTCGCCGCCAAGGGCGCGCGGATCGACCTCGAGGCCTGGCTCCGCACCTGGCGCGAACAGGCGCACATCTACCAGGAGCAGAGCAAAAAATTCTGGCTCTACCGCTGAGCGGAACGCGGCCCCGGCGCGGCCGTCGTCCCGGGGGCGTTTCCGCTCCTTGCCTTCGGCGTTTTGGCCCTCTCAACTACCGCCGCTGGTTGTCCGGCCTCCTCCCGTCCCTCCCCGGGGTTTCCCGCACCACCGCCCCTGCATGACCCCCTACGACTACGCCGTCATCGCGTTCTACTTCGTCTACATCCTCGCGGTGAGCTGGTTCTTCCGGCGCTTCGTCAGCAACGTCAGCGATTATTTTCGCGGCGGCGGCAAGGCGCTGTGGTGGATGGTCGGCGGCTCCGCCTTCATGGTGCAGTTCAGCGCATGGACGTTCACCGGCGCGGCGAGCAAGGCCTACTCCGACGGCTGGCCGATCGTCATGATCTACATCGGCAACATCATCGGCTTTGTCTGCAACGCGCTCTACTTCGCGCCGCGCTACCGGCAGATGCGGGTGGTCACGTTTGTCGAGGCCGTGCGGGCGCGTTTCGGCCGCGGCAACGAGCACGTCTTCACCTGGCTCCAGTTGCCGATGGGCATCCTGCAGGCGGGCATCTGGCTGAATTCGCTCGGCATCTTCTTCTCCGCCGTGTTCGGCGTCGACCTCACGCTCACCATCATCGCCACCGGCGCGGTCGTGCTGTTCATGTCGCTGATCAGCGGCAGTTGGGGCGTGCTCGCCGGCGACTTCGTCCAGATGCTCGTGCTGATGCCCGTGTGCATCGTCGTCACGGTGCTCGCTCTCATGCGGGTCGGGGGCCTCGGCTCGTTTCTCAGCCAGCTGCCGCCGCAGCATCTCGCGCTCTCGCAGCTTTCGACGAGCAACTTTTTCGGCATGTGGGCGATCGCGATGGTGCTGAAACAATTCGTCTCGACCAACAACCTCACCGACGCCTCGCGCTACCTTTGCGTCAAGGACGGCCGCCACGCCCGCTGGGCCGGCTTTCTCGGCGGGGCGCTCTTCATCGTCGGCATCTTCATCTGGTTCATCCCGCCGATGGTTGGGCGGATCCTGCACCCGGACCTGCACGCGCAGTTCCCCGGCCTGCGCAACCCCGCCGAGGGCTCGTTCATCGCCGTCGCCCGCGACGTGCTGCCCGTCGGCATGATGGGCCTGTTCGTCAGCGGCATGTTCGCCTCGACGATCTCCGCGATGGACGCCGGCCTGAACCGCAACGCCGGCGTCTTCATCAAGAATTTCTACCAGCCTGTCCTCCGCCCCCTCGCGACCGACCGGCAGCTGCTCAAGGCCGGAAAATTCACGACGTTTGTCATGGGCATCGTCGTCATCTTCGTCGCGTGGCGGTTCAGCCAGTTGCAGACCATCTCGCTGTTCGGCCTCACCGTGCGCTTCAGCGCGCTCGTGATCACGCCGTTTGCGATCCCGCTCGTCTGGGGCGTGCTGGTGAAAAACACCCCGCCGTGGTCGGGCTGGAGCACCGTGCTCGTCGGCTTCTGCTCGTCGCTCGTGGCCACCTATGTCCTCACGCCCGACGCGGCGGCGGACTACTTCCACGTCGCGCCGCTCGCCGCCTCCTCCCGCGAGTATTGGGAGCAGGCCATCGCCACGTTTCTCAACATCATCGTCGGCACCGCCTGGTTTTTCGGCACCAGGTTTTTCTGGACCCGCTCGCCCGCCGACTACAAGGCGCGCGTGGAAAAGTTCTTTGCCGGGATGCACCGCCGGATCGATTCCGCGGAGGAGGAGGGCGTGGCCAACGATGCCCGCCAGTCGAAGTTCATCGGCTGGATGTGCGTCGTCTACGGCAGCTTCGTCGGGGCGCTCGCGCTGATTCCCAATCCGGCGATCGGCCGCCTCGCGTTTTTATTTTGCGGCGGACTGGTCGGTGGCATCGGGCTCCTGCTGCTCGCCGCATCGCGCAAACCGGCCGCGACCTGACGTCCGCCGCCGGCCGCACCCGCTGTCACCACCACGCGTGGCGCCGCGCGGCCGCGAGCGCTTCGTCGAGCGGGCCGAGATGGGGATGCCACAGCTTTTCCCATTCGAGACTCACCGGCCCGGCAAACCGTGATGCGCGCAACGCCGCCCGCAGCGGCGCCATCGGAAATTCGCCGGCCCCCGGGTTGACGTAGGTGAAGGGATGCCGTCCCGTCGCCACGCTCACGCTGTCCTTCACGTGAATGTGCACGACGTCGTTGCGGATCGCCTGCCAGGTCACGATCGGATCCTCGCCGCCTTTCTTCCACGTGTGATGCGAATCCCACAGGATCGCCGTGCGCGGCACCGCCGCGAGAAACCGCTGGATCGCCTCCGCCGTGACCAGCGAGTCGTGCGTCTCGATCATCACGTCCGCCCGCCAGCGATTCTGCCGGCGCAATTTCCGCCAGCAGCGAATCGTTTCCGCCACCTCGTCCAGCTCGTGGGCGTCGACCGCCCGGTCGCTGTCGAACACCCGCAGCCATTTCACGCCCAGTGCGTCCGCCCACGGAGCCAGCAGCGCCAGCGTCGCGCGCACCGTGTCCGTCGCATCGGTCAGGTGGAGCGACGTGTCGAGCGCGACGATGCGCACCGGCTGACCCTCGAGCCGCTCGGCCAGCGCCGTCGGCGCGCCGAACTCGGCCGCAAAATGCTCCGCCAGGTCCACCGTGCCACCCAGCGCGCGCAGCTCCACCGCCGCGAGTTCATGCTTCGCCGCCAGCGCCAGCGTTTCGTCGAGCGAGAGTTCGGGACAGCCGAGAGTCGAGAAACAGCGCAGCAGACTCATGCCCGGAGCATAGGGCTTTTGTCCCGCCGCGCGAGGCGAAGAATGACATTGGCCTTGCCGCCCCCGCGCGGGACGGCGAAACCATGCTTCCCCAACCCGCCCGCCATGCCCCGCCCCGTCACCCTGTTCACCGGCCAGTGGGCCGATCTCCCGCTCGAAAAACTCGCGCCGCTCGCGAAAAAAATGGGTTACGACGGTGTCGAGCTCGCCTGCTGGGGCGACCACTTCGATGTCGACGCCGCCGCGACCAGCAAGAAATACGTCCACGAAAAATGGGCGCTCCTCAAGTCCCACGGCCTGACTTGCTACGCCATCTCGAGCCATCTCGTCGGCCAGGCGATCTGCGATCGCATCGACGAACGCCACCGGGCCATCCTGCCGCCCGACGTCTGGGGCGACGGCGAACCCGAGGGCGTGCGTCGCCGTGCCGCGCGGAAAATGATCGTGACTGCGAGGGCGGCGCGGGCGTTCTTCGACGCCAAGCCCGGCCGGAAAGGCGGCGACGATTTTCCCGCCGTCGTCAACGGCTTCACCGGCTCGTCGATCTGGCACTCGCTCTACGCCTTCCCGCCCACGCCGCCCGCCTACTGGGACGCGGGCCTCGCGGATTTCGGCAAGCGTTTCGGCCCGATCCTCGAAGCGTTCGACAAGGCCAACGTCAACTTCGGCCTCGAGGTTCACCCGACCGAGATCGCCTTCGACCTCGCCAGCGCGCAGCGCGCCATCGCGGCGGTCGGCGGCCACCGCCGCTTCGGTTTCAACTACGATCCGTCGCACCTTGGCTACCAGGGTGTCGACTATGTGAAGTTCATCCGCACCTTCGGCGATCGCATCTACCATGCGCACATGAAGGATGTCTGGTGGGGCCACGGCGACGGATCCGTCGGCGTCTTCGGCGGCCACGTGGGCTTCGGCGACGCGCGGCGCTTCTGGGATTTCCGCTCGCCCGGCCATGGCGACATCAAGTTCGAGGACATCATCGTCGCGCTGAACGATGTCGGCTATCGCGGCCCGCTCTCCGTCGAGTGGGAGGATATCCGCATGGATCGCGTCCACGGCGCGACCGAGGCCGCCGCGTTCGTCCGCCAGATCGATTTCCCCTCGGGCGCCGTCGCGTTCGATGCCGCATTCGACAAAAAGAACCGCTAGCCATTTCGTCTCGCGAAGAAAACGAACGAAGTGAAGCCCGGCTTCCTTCGCTTCCTTCGCGAGACACCTCCTTCCTCCCATGACCCGCAAACTCCGTTTTGGCATGATCGGCGGCGGCCGCGGCGCGTTCATCGGCGCCGTGCACCGCATCGCCGCCGCGATGGACGGACAGGCCGAGCTCGTCGCCGGCGCCTTCTCCTCCAACGCCGTTCGCTCCAAGGCCTCCGGCGCCGACCTCTTCCTCGACCCGGCGCGCGTCTACGGCAGCTACGCCGCGATGGCCCGCGCCGAGGCCCGCCGCCCCGCCGACGAGCGGCTCGACTTCGTCGTCATCGTGACGCCGAACCACCAGCACTTCCCGCCGGCGAAATTGTTTCTCGAAAGCGGCTTCAACGTCGTCTGCGACAAGCCCGCGACCTTCAATCTCGCGGAGGCGAAAAAACTCCGCGCGATCGTCCGGCGCACGAAAAAGATTTTCGTCCTCACCCATAACTACACCGGCAACGCGATGGTGAAGCAGGCGCGCGACCTCGTCCGGAGCGGTTTCCTCGGCCAGCTGCGCAAGGTCGTCGCGGAATATCCGCAGGGCTGGCTGAGCACGCTCCTCGAGCGGACCGGCCAGAAACAGGCCGGCTGGCGGACCGACCCGAAGCGCAGCGGCGCCGCCGGTTGCATCGGCGACATCGGCACGCACGCCGAGAACCTCACGCGCTACATCACCGGCCTGCGCATCCAGTCGCTTTGCGCCGACCTCACGACGTTCGTGAAGGGTCGCAGGCTCGACGACGACGGCAGCATTCTCGTGCGCTTCAAGGGCGGCGCGAAGGGCATCATCCACGCGTCGCAGATTTCCGTCGGCGACGAGAACAACCTCAACCTCCGCGTCTATGGCACGAAGGCGTCGCTCGAGTGGCATCAGGAGCACCCGAACGAACTCGTCGTGAAGTTCCCCGACCAGCCCCGCCAGGTCTGGCGCCGTGGCAACGGCTACCTCGGCCCCAATGCCGCCCGCTTCACGCGCCTCCCGGCCGGCCATCCCGAGGGCTACCTCGAGGCGTTCGGCAACATTTACCGCGAAGCGTTCCGCGCGATCTGCGCCGAGGTGACGGGCCGGCGCCCGCCCAAGAATCTCGACTACCCGACGATCGACGACGGCGTCGAGGGCATGGCCTTCATCGAGACCGTCGTGAAATCCTCGCAGCTCGGCGCGAAGTGGGTGAAATTTCCGCCGGTGTAAAGCGGTCGCGCGACGCGCGAATTATCCTGCTCTTCGCGCAAATCCAAGAGCTAGCGGACGTTGGTATTGTCCCAGCATCCCTTGATTATTGGGTTTTACGGAGAACGGACCTCCCGGTCCGTTCATGAAGATTACGCCAGGTTACGACCGAACGGACCGGGAGGTCCGTTCTCCGCAAAAGTCCAAACGCGACGAGACAGCGGTATTACGCTGGCGACGCCGGCCCGCCGCGCCGCGCCCGTTGCAACGCCGCGGCGAGATCGGAACTCTTGATCGGCTTGCTGAGGTAATCGTCCATCCCCGCCTGCACGCATTGCTCGCGGTCGCCCTCCATCGCGTTCGCCGTGAGCGCGATGATCCACGGCGCCGGCTTGTCCACCGCCTGTTCCGCGCGAATCCGCCTCGTGGCGTCCAACCCGTCCATTTCCGGCATCTGCACGTCCATCAAAATAAGGTCGTAGTGCTGCCGCTGGATCGCATGGAGCACCTCGAAGCCGTTTGCCGCGGTGTCGGCGCGGTAGCCGATGCGCGCGAGCATGTGGAGCGCGACCTTTTGGTTCACCGGGTTGTCCTCGGCGAGCAGGACCTTCTCGGTCCGCGTCTGGCCCGGCTCCAGCACCGGCGCCGCCGGCGTGGCGACGGGAAACGGCGCGGTCGAGCCGAAGATTTTCGCGATGGCGTCGAACAACTGCGAGGGCTTGGCTGGCTTCGAGAGGGTCGCGGCAAACAGGTCCGCGTGCTGCGGGTCGGGATTCCGCCCGATCGACGACAGCAGGAGCAGGGGAAAATCGCCTCCCTCCGGCAACCGCCGGATTTCCGTCGCCAGCATGACGCCATCGAGTTCGGGCATCTGCATGTCGAGGATCGCCAGGTCGAATCGCTCGCCGGCGCGCAGCCGCTCCAGCGCCACTGCCCCGCGCTCCTCGACCACCGCGCTCATGCCCCACTTCGCCGCGAGCGTGGACAGGATGCGCCGGCTGGTCTCGCTGTCGTCGACCACCAGCAGTCGCTTGCCCCGCAGCCGCGGCCGGTCCACCCCGAAGAACGGCCGCGGCGCGCTCGCCATCCATTCCGCCCGCAGCGTGAAGAAAAACGTCGAGCCGCGCCCCGTCTCGCTCTCGACCCACATCCGCCCGCCCATGATTTCGGCCAGCCGCTTGCTGATCGCGAGGCCGAGCCCGGTGCCGCCGTATTTGCGGGTCGTCGAGGCGTCGACCTGGGTGAACGAACTGAAGAGCCGGCCCAGTGCCTCGGGCGGGATGCCGATCCCCGTGTCGCGCACCGCCAAGAGCAGCTCCCGCGGCTCCGTGTCGGCCGCCCCGCACCGCACCGTCAGCTCGACCTCGCCCCGCTCGGTGAACTTCAGCGCATTGCCCACGAGGTTGACCAAAATCTGCCGCGTCCGCGTGACGTCCCCCCGCACTTCGCGCGGCACGCCGTCACCGATCTCATACAGCAGGTCGAGCCCCTTCTGCGCGGCCCGCGCCGCGAACAGGTCGAGCGCGCTCTCGACGCAATCGCGGATGTTGAACGGCTCCAGTTCGAGATCCATTCGGCCCGACTCGATCTTCGAGAAGTCGAGGATGTCGTTGATCAACGAGAGCAGGCTCTCGCCGCTCGAGCGCACGATCTCGGTGAACTCCCGCTGCTGCGGCGTGAGCGACGTGTCCAGCAGCAGCGAGGTCATGCCGATGACGCCATTCATCGGCGTGCGGATTTCGTGGCTCATCGTCGCGAGGAACTGGCTCTTCGCCAGGTTGGCCTGCTCCGCCTTCGCCGTCGCCTTCTGGGCCTGGTCGATCGCCTTCTCGAGCTTGAGGTTGAGGCTCTCCGCCGCGAAGCGCGCCTGCTGCTGCGCGGAAATATCGGCCAGCATGCCGATCCACACCTTCGTTCCATCCGGTTGCCCGGTGATGGACGAACGCGCATGAATCCACCGCTCGGTGCCGTCCGGCGTGCGAATCCGGAACGTGTCGGCCCACGGCAATCCCAGCGCGATCGCCTGTTCGAGGCTCGCCCGCACCGCCCGGCGGTCGTCCGGCGCGACCGCCCCGAACAGGATCGCCGGCCGCTGCAACGCCTCGGCCGGGTCGCGCCCGAACAGCTCCCGGTAGCCCGCGCTCAGGAACGCGAACGACCGCCGCCCGCCCGGCGAAACCTCAAATTGGAAAATCACCCCCGGCGCCTGCGCGGTCAGCGCGCTGAGCTGGTGCTCGCTCGCCTTCAGTTTCTGCTCCGCGGCCTTGCGCTCGGTGACGTCGCTTTCGACGGCCATGAACCCCGTGACCGCGCCCGCGGCGTCGCGCAGCGGCTGCACCTCGATCTCCACCCAATACGGGCGACCCGACTTGTGGTAGTTGATGACCTCGACCTTGAAGCCCTTTTGCGCCGCCAGCCCGGCGCGCATTTCCGCCACCGTCGCCGGGTTGGATTGCGGACCCTGCAGGACGGGGCCCGGCCGGCGCCCCTTCACCTCGGCGAGTCCGTAGCCCGTGATGCGCGTGAACCCCTCGTTGATCCACTCGATGCACCCCGCCGCGTCGGTGATGGCGACTGCGTTGCTCGTGCGGCTCGCCACCATCGCCAGCCGCCGCGCTTCCGCTTCTCGCGCCCGCAGACTCGCCGTCATTTCGCCCGCCAGCGCCAGCGCCCGGCTCCGGCTCCGGCCCAGCGAATAAACCATCCCTCCGAGCAGCGCGCTGACGAGCACCCCGATCATGCCGATCAGCACCGGCACCTGCGCCTCGACCCCCGACTCGAACCGCTTCGTCGTGGCCGCCACGAGCGTCCACTGGCGCCCCCCGATCTCGACCACCACGGTCTTGTCGAACATTCTCCCGTCGAACTCGCGCTGGCGGTCGGCCCCTGCCACCGAGCTCGTTCCCGGGTCGCTGTCGAACAGCAGGCTGGCCCCGTCCCGCCCGGTCCCCTCGAACACCTCGAGGTCGAGCAGCCCGTCCGCCTCGGCCATGAACTTCGCCAGCACCCCGTCGATCACGATCGGCGCAAACACGAGGCCGACGAGGTTCGTCTCGCGCTCCGCCGCCGTCGTCGGACGACTGCCATTGCGATAAATGGGGAGCAGATAAAGGAAACCGGCCCGCTGGGCGGGATCTTGCCGCAAGGTCACGCGGCTCGTCAGCGTCGGCTCGCCAGTCCGCACCGCCTGCTCGATCGAAGCCCGGCGCACCGCATCCGAGCCGGTGTCGAACCCCCACGCCGGCCGGTTCGCCGCCAGCGGGTCGAGAAATTTCGCGACATACAGGTCCGGGGCATCGCCCCTGGTCGTGACCTTGAAATCCGGCGCATCGTCCGCCCGCTCGGCCGCGATGAACGCGTCCAGATCCTTTCGCGCCACACGCTGGATGAAACCGAAACCCAGCACGCCGGGAAACTCCGCCAGCAGGTCCCGCGACTCCGTGTAGGCGCGAAACTCCAGGCGTTCGACGGATTTGCTCGCCGCATACACCCCGCGGGCACCCTTCAACCCAAACACCGGCTGGTTGATGCGCCGCTGCACCTCGCCGGTCAGCCGCTCGACCAGCCGCTCAAACCGATAACGCGCATCGTTCCGGTAATACTGCCGCGCCTGATAGATGCCGAGCGCGGTGAAACCCAGTCCGCCCGCCAGCGCGATCGTCATCAGCCCGATCGTCGCCGGCGAACGCACGACCGGCGGCGCCGCCGGCCCGTCGGGCGCTCGCGCGAGCGCGGCCATGCACCGCCAGTAAATCGCCCCTCCCGCCGTCGAGGCGAACAGCGCCACCTTCACGATTTCACCCACCACCCCGCCTATGCGCGACTCGATGAACGAACGCAGGACCACGACCACGCTTCCGGTCAGGGCCACCGTCGCGACGATCTCCGCAAATAGTCTCGGACGGTTGAATTCTTTTGGCATCTCCGGTCGCTGTCAGTTTGCCATACCTCCGCGCGGATTTGCCATCATTTTGTCCGGCACCGGCCACCGGACGCGGTCGGCGGCGCCCGCCCGGCCTATTCGCCCGCGGCCGGCGCCCGGCTCCTCGCCACCCAAGCCTCATACTCCTTCCGCGGCATGAACCGCAGCGACGCGCTGTTGATGCAGTAGCGCAACCCGCCCTGCGCGCGCGGGCCGTCCGGAAACACGTGGCCGAGGTGCGCGCCGTCGACGTTCGAATGCACCTCCGTCCGCACCATCCCGAAGCTCACGTCCCGCGTCTCGCCCACGAACGCCGGCTCGATCGGCCTCGTGAAGCTCGGCCAGCCCGTGCCGCTCTCGAACTTGTCCCGGCTGTCGAACAGCGGCGTGTCGCTGCACGCGGAAAAATAAACGCCGTCCTCGTGGTTGTTCCAATACTCGTTCTGAAACGGCGGCTCCGTCCCCTGCTGCCGCGCGACCCGGAACTGGACCGGCGTCAGCAGCTTTCTCCACTCCGCGTCGGTGTGCCTGACCGTCGTTTTCGCCATGTCGATGACGACGTTCGACGGCAGTCCGCAGGCGGATTTGCCGCCGTCGACCGCGCACGCGGTGGCGGGGCCGGTTGAGGAACTCGGAGTGGATTGGGCGGTTTTCATGTCGAGGGCGGCGCCGGCCACGATGGTCAGCGCCAGAAAAGGAGCGAGGAAGCGAAGATTCATCCCCGCTTGAGAGTATCCGTCTTTACCGAATATTCCAGTGGCGCCTGAACTACTCCGCGCGCACCGGCGCGGAACCGTCGGCGAATTCCGCCGCCAATCGCTGCCCCGGCTTCACCTTCGCGCGCCGCGTCACCGGCCTTCCGGCGTCGTCGCGCACGATCGCAAAGCCGCGGTTCAGCACCGACGCCGGACTCGCCGCCTGCAGACGTTTCCAGAGCGACAGCAACCGCTGCGATTCGACCTGGACCCGCATCTCGGGCGATGCGCGATCCAGCCGGCCCCGCATTTCCGCGAGTTGTTGCCGCCGCCCCGGCACCGCCGCGCGCAGCGCTGCACCCAGCCGGTTCGCCAGGTCGTCGAGCCGCAAATGCCCTTGTTCCACCTGCGCCGCCGGCGACAGCAGCCGCAACCGCGAACGTGCGTGGTCGAGCCGCTCCGCCGCCCGCGCCACGACGGCCTCGAGCGTAAAGGCCATCGCTTCCCCGGCGCGTTCCATCCGGTCCATGCACGCGACGAAATGACTCGAGATCAGCTCCGCCGCCGCGCTCGGTGTCTCCGCCCGCACGTCGGCCGCGAAATCGCACAGCGTGAAATCGATCTCGTGCCCCACCGCCGAGATCACCGGCACCGGGCACGCCGCGACCGCGCGCACCAACGGTTCCTCGTTGAACGCCCACAGGTCCTCCAGGCTCCCGCCGCCGCGACCGATCACCAGCAAATCGAAAATCCCCAGCTCCTGCGCGAGCGCGAGCATCGCCACCATCTCCGCCGCCGCGCCCTCGCCCTGCACCTTCGCCGGCAGCACCACGACGCGCCCCTTCCAGCCGCGCCGCGCCAGGATGCGCAAAAAATCCTGCACCGCCGCGCCCGTTGGCGACGTGACGAATCCCACCGTCCACGGCAGCGCGGGGATCGCGCGTTTCCGCTCCGCCGCGAACAGCCCCTCCGCCGCCAGCCGCGCCTTCAGCGCCTCGAATTCCCGCTGCAGCCGGCCCACGCCATCCTCGATCACCGCGCGCACGATCAGTTGATACTGCCCCCGCGCCTCGTAGACGCTCACCTCGCCGTAAACCACCACCTGCTGCCCGTCGCGCAGCTTCACCGTCTGCCGCGCGGCATCGCCCCGAAACAACACGGCGCTCAACTGCGCGCCCGCGTCCTTCAGCGAAAAATAAACATGCCCGCTCGCCTGCGCCCGCAGGTTCGACACCTCGCCCCGCACCCAGCCCGGCCGGATGCCGCCCTCGAGCACCGCCTTCACCCGCCGCGTGAATTCGCTCACGCTTTCCGCGCGCGCGCCTCCTTCCCCGCCGCCGGGTTCGCGACCCGGCTCAATTGTTCCGCCGCGCATATTTTTTCCGAAGCAGTTGCACCGCGACCACCGCGACGACCATCACGCCGAGCCCCTTCATCGCCAGCATGAAGTTGCCGTTCAGCAGTCCCCGCCCCAGCACGATAAAGCCGACGACCCACGGCGCCTGGCAAAGCCACGAAACCGCCATGTAGAGTCCGAACTTCACCTCGGCGACTCCCAGCACGTAGCCCTGCACCGCGTAGGGCACTCCCGGCGTCAGCCGCAGCACCAGCGTCACGGGCAGCGCGGTTGCCGCGGTCACCTGCGGCACGCTGTAGCCGTAACGTTTCAACAACCCGAGCAACAGCGGCCGCAGCGCATAGCGCGCGACCCAGTAGGTGAGCGCGAGATTCACCGCGAGCACGACCTCCGCGAGCACGATCACGCTGGTGAGGCCGAACTGCGGCCCGAACGCCTCGCCGGCCGGGATCGTGAAGAACGACATCGGCACCGCCACCGCCGGCAGCACCGCCATCGCGACAAAAAAAGTCACCGGTCCCACCCCGCGAATCAGCGCCATGCCGCGATCCACCAGCGCCGAGCCATCCGCCCCGCGCAAGACCAGCACGGCGCCCACCACGAGCACGACGCCCCCGATCGCGAGCTTCACGACCGGCAGCTTCTTTTTCTCGACCGGGCTCCCGGCGGGCGATGACGACATCCGCCGAGCCTGCGCAACCCCGCGCGCCACCGTCAAGAACTCGCCAAAACCGCTCCACCCGCCGCGCCGGACCGTCCCGGGCTTGCCGGCCTTCCCCGCGCCCGCTCTTATCGCTGACCGATGACGCGCCCCGCCGACTCCGCCTCCCCGCCCGATCGCGGGCCCGCGCCGGGCATGTCGCCCGGGCTCGGCGTCGCCGGCGTCGCGTGCCTTGTGGTCGTCACGCTCGCCAGTCCCGGCGCCACGCGGATGTTTGCGTGGCCCTGGTCGCTCGCCTGCGCCGGCGCGCTGCTCGCGCCCGCCCTGCGGCTGACGCTGCGCGCGTTCGATCCGCGCCGCCCCCTTGTCCTGCCCGCGCCGGCCTGGACCGCCACGGCGCTGGCCTTCGCGGCCGTCGTCCTCGCTTCCGCGCTGATGAGTCCTTACCGCGGCCCGAGCCTGCAATGGAGTGCGCCCTTGCTGTCCGGCGTCGCATTTTTCTTCGTCGCCGTCGATGCGCTCCAGACGGACGCGCCGCCCCGTCGCTTCCTCGCGAACCTCACCGGTGTTTTCTGCGGCGTGGTCGTGCTCGCGAGTCTCCTCCTCTGGCTTGGCGGCCTCGCCAGCCATCCGTTTTCCGAGATCGTCGCCGCGCGCAATCCCTACCCGCTCGGCCATTCGAACTATACCGCCGGTCTTGCACTGCTGGCACTGCCCTGTCTCGCGCTTCTCGCGTGGCGCGCGCGCGGAACGCCGCGCCTCGCCTGGGCCGGCGCCGCCGGCCTCGCGCTCGTGATGCTCGTCTCCAGCGGCAGCCGCGGCGGGCTGCTGGGCCTCGGCGCCCTGCTGGTGGCCGCGCTCGCGTTCGCGCCGTTCGCCGCGAAGAAAAAGATTCGCGCCGGCCTCGCCTTCGCCGCCGCCGGCCTCGCCCTCGCCTTCCTGCATCCGCGCACCCGCGCGATGTTCACGCCCGCCGATCCCGCCGCCGAGCCGAACGTCAGCAACGTCCAGCGCGCCGCGATGCTCACCGCCGGCTGGCGGATGGGCCTCGACCGGCCGCTTCTCGGCTGGGGTCCGGGCACGACGCCGCTCGCCTATCCCCGCTACCGCGCCGGTCTCGACGGCGGGGCGGAGAACGTGCTCCAGTTGCATTCCGCGCCGGCCCAACTCTGGGCCGAACTCGGCGCCGCCGGCCTCGCGTGCGCCCTCGCGCTCGCCGCCCTCGCCGCCGGCGCCGGTTGCCGTCGCCGGAACGACAAATCCTCCGCCGGCGCGGCCGTGGCGCTGGCGGGCTACGGCGTGTTTGCCCTCACCGACTGGCAGCTCGACGTGCCGGTTTTTGCCTTCGCGGTGGCGGGCTGCCTCGCCCTCCTCGCCGCGCCCGCCGCGTCCGCCACCGCCGTGGCGCGCCGCGGCATCGGTGCCGCCACGCTGGTGGCCCTCGGCTTGATCGCCGCACTCGGCCGTCGCGATCCCACGCCGGAGCTCAACGCCCGCGCCCTCGCGCTCGCCCGCGATCCGACCCACGCCCGCGAGGCCGTCGCGCTCTTCCGCGCTTCGCTCGCCCTCAACCCCGACCAGGAACTCGCTCACTTCAATCTCGGCTGGCTGCTCGTCGTGTCCGATCCACCCGCCGCGGAAAAACATTTCGCCGCCGCCGCCCGTCTCGTGCCCGACAAGGGCGGGGTCTACTTCGGCCTCGGCCTCGCGCGCCTCAACCAGGGCCGCCGTGATTCCGCCGCGCACGCATTCGCGCTCGAATGCCTCGACGACCCGGCGTTTGCCTTCTCCCCCTGGTGGCGCGAGCCCGCGATCGCCGCGCTGCGGGATCCGGCCGCCGCTGACTTCGCCCGTCTCGCCGTCCGCGCCGGCGCGCTCGCGCCGGCCGGCAGTTGGGCCGCGCGGCAACTCCCGCGCGTCGCCGCCCTCGCACCCGCCCTCGGCCGCGCTCCCGCGGGCCCCGTTCGCGCCTATCACCGCGAACGCACCGGCTACCCGGTCCTCATGCGCAATCTCGACCTGCCCACGCCGGTCGACCTGTTCGAGGTGCGCGAATCCGCCACTCCGCCCGCCGGCCGTCTTCCGCCCAAGGGATGGCTGCCGTCGCCGCTCCTGCTCCAGTTCCTCGCCGCGCCCGCCCCGGCCGGGCCGATTCCGAAATCGTAATTCGTGAATCATCCCCCGTAAATTCCGCCCGTGCCCCGCGCCGCCTCCAACTCGCTCCGCGAAACCGTTGTCCCGCTCGCGCTGCTCGCCGGCGATACGGTCGCGACCTTCGCCGGCCTCGCGCTCAGTTACTGGCTGCGCTACGCCTCGCCGCTCGCGCGCCTCGGCCTCGCCGTCCCCGAGGCCACGTTCGCCCGCTACCTGCCGCTGCTGCTGGTCGGCGTGGCGCTGCTGGTCGGCGCGTTCGCCCAGTTCGGCCTCTACGATTCGCGCCTGCTCCTGCGCCGCTATCAAAGCCTGAACGCGATCCTCAAGGGCGCCGCGTTCTGGCTCTTCGCCTATCTCGGCGTCTGGCTGCTGTCGAAGCTCGATCCGCCCATCTCGCGCCTGTTCGCCCTGATCGCCTTCGCCTGCGTGGTCCTGCTGCTCTCCGCCTGGCGGACCCTCGCCCTCGCGATCGTCGCGCGCGGCCCGCTGCTCGCCCGGCTGCGCCGCCGGGCCGTGCTGCTGGGCTGGAACGACGACGCCCGCACGCTCGCCGGCGAAATCCAGCGCGACCCCTCGCATCCGTTCGCGCTCGCCGGCGTCGTGACGCTCGGCGGCGATACGTCCGCCTTCGCCCACGCCGCGCCCGCCCGCCCGCGCGAACTCGGCCACCTGGCCGACCTCGACACCATCCTCGCCCGCGAGTCGGTCGACCTGGTCATCCTCACGCGGCTCGACCTGCCACCCGAGCAGTTGCGCCGCATCATGGAGGCGTGCGAACGCGCCTACGTCGAGTGGAAGGCCGTGCCGGGCGCCTTCGACATTTTCCTCAGCGGCCTGCGCCTGCAGACCATCGGCCGCGTGCCCGTGCTCGGCGTCGAGGAACTCGCGATCAACCGGCTCTTCAACCGCGGACTCAAGCGCGGCTTCGACCTCGCGGGTGCGCTCGTCGGCCTCGTCCTGGCCACTCCGGTCGTCCTTGCACTCGCCGCCCTCATCAAGCGCGAATCGCCCGGCGGCCCGGTGTTCTTCCGGCAGACCCGCGTCGGCGCCGGCCACGGCGCGTTCACCCTCTGGAAACTCCGCAGCATGACCCCCGACGCGGCCGCGACCGACGCCGCGCGGCAGAGCACCGCCCGCAACGACCCGCGGCTGCTGCGCGTCGGCGCGTTCATCCGGCGCTGGAACCTCGACGAACTCCCGCAGTTCTGGAACGTCCTCCGCGGCGACATGAGCCTCGTCGGCCCGCGCCCCGAGCGACCGCATCACGTCGATCACCTGGCCGGCACGATTCCGCACTATCTGCCGCGCCATCTCGTGAAGCCCGGCATGACCGGCTGGGCGCAGATCAACGGCCTGCGCGGCGACAGCGACATCGCCGCCCGCGTGCAGCACGACATCTATTACATCGAGAACTGGAGCATCTGGCTCGATGTCCAGATCGTGCTGCTGACGTTTGTGCGCTGGCGCAACGCCAACGCCTATTGACGCCCGAGCAGCGTCCGCACGGCCCGCGAAAGCGGCCCCACCGGCCGGCCCGGCTGGAACGACGGCGGCAGGACACCCTGCATTCGCGGATCCGTGAGCACCGCGCGCACCGACCCGGGATCCGGGTGCGGCACCAGCAGCAGCGGCTGCCCCGCAAACACCGCCGGGTCGCCCCCGTGCTGGAACGCCACCGCCAGCCGCACCGGCGCGTCGCGATCCCGCATCCGCGGCAGAATCAACCGCTGCATCACTTCCGCCGACAAGCCGAGCCAGCCGACGAACAAAAAGATTCCCCACGCCCCCGCCGCCACGCGTGCGACCCGGCGCCCGCCCGCCGTGGCCTCCCCCGCCAGCGCAACCGCGCACCACGCGTTTGCCAGCGGCAACAGCACGAGAAAATCGACATAGCGCGACGGCACGCCGCCGTCGAATTCGTGCCCTCCGCCCCGCGTCCACGCCATCGCCCCCGCCGCCGCCACCGCCCAGCCGCCGAGCAATAAAACAAAATCCTCGCCGCGCGCGGCCCGCCGCCGTCCGGCCACGCGTCCGGCCACGGCGAGCGCCAGCGGCAGATTCATCGCCACCGTGGCCAGCGGTTGCCCCCCATGCGGCCACGCGAGGGCGCGCCCGAAGGCGTTCAAGAATTCGCCCGGTGTCGCCGCGCGCAACACCGCGTGCTCCGGCACCTCCACCCGCAGCGCCAGCGCGGCGGCCAGCAGCACCAGCGCCGGCCAGACGTCGCGCCCGCCCGCCCCGGCCACGCGCCGGCGTTCGATTGCCCGCACCGTCGCCAGCCCCAGCAGCGCCACCGGCACGAACGCCCCCGCGCCCATCGCCAGCAACGCCGCCCCGCCCGCCACCAGCCCGCCGAGGGTTCTCCGCCCGGGCCGGTCCTCGGCGCCGAGGGCCGCCAGCGCGATCACCGAGAACCCGAGCACGAAATAAGTATGGGACTCGATTCCCCAGAGCACATTTTGCCACGCCAGGTGCGGCAGGAACGCCACCGCCACTCCCGCCGCCACCGCGATCCGTCCGCGCCCCGTGAGTCCGCGGCCGAGGAGCCACGCGAGCCCCGCCGCCAGGCCGGCGCGCAGCACCGCGATCGCCGCCAGTTCCACCAGCGGGTCCCACTGGCCGTTCGCCGCGAAGAGCCCGAGATTCAACAGGTGCGTCCAGACAATCCGGTGCTCGTTGAACGCCCGGAACAAATCCGTCGCTCGCAGGCCGCCGCCGATCCAGGTCGGGAAAAGCCAGCGACCCTCGATGTCCCACTGGTCCTGAAACGGGATGTCCGTGCCCGCGACCGCCACCAGCACGAGCTGCGTCACGACCACCGCCAGAAACACTGCCGCCGGCCCGGCCCACGGCGCGCGGCGGGAGCCAACCGTCCCCGTGGTGGCCGCCGCCATCATACCGGTTGGACGCGGCGGTGTCCGCGGCGCTTCGCCCGCAGCAACGCCACGGCCTTCCACGCCGCGAAAGCGCACCCGTATTTCCATCGCGCGAACCGCGAGCGGCCGAAGTGCTTGAGGAAAACCGCCCGGTTCGCATCGAAGATCGCCCGCGCCATCGCGTCGTAGTCCTTCGCCACGCTCACGCCCTTCAGGTGCGTGATCCGCACCCGGCCGTCGTAGACGATTTTCCAGCCGGCCTGCGCGACGCGGATGCACAGGTCGAGATCGTCGCCATACATGAAAAACGTCTCGTCGAACACCGCGCCGCCGGGCGCCACCCGCGCCAGCGCCCGCCGCGGCGCGAGCATGAACGCCCCGTTGATCGCGCCGACTTCGTAGGTTCCCCCGGCGGCAAGGTGCGTGAGATTGTAGCCCGCCAGCCACGCCGTCCGCGGAAACGCCGCCGCCAGTCCGCTCGCCCGGCAGAACCCGTCCCACAGCGTCGGGATCGAGCGCCGGCATGCGAGGTCCATCGCGCCGTCGGCGAGTTCGAGCCGCGGCGAGATCAAGCCGATCCGTTCGTCCGCGTCCAGCCGCGCCACGCAGTGCGCCAGCGCCGCCTCGTTGCCCACGGTGTCGGGATTGAGGAACAGCACGAACGCGCCGCGCGTCCGCGCGTAACCGAGGTTGTTCGCGCGGCCAAACCCGAGGTTCGTCCCCGGCGCCAGATAGGCGACGTGCGGAAACCGCCCGCGCACGACCTCGCCGGCGCCGTCGCCCGGCGAGTTGTCGACCACGATCGTCTCGACCGCACCGCGCGTGCCGCCCGGCAGCGCGATTTCACGCGGCAGCGACGCGAGGCACGGCCCGATTTCGTCGCGCGATTTGTAGGCGACGATGACGACCGACAGCAGCGGCAACTCCGGCATGGACACCCGCCGACGCTGCGCGATGCTCGGCACGAACGCAATGTCCGCCGCGCCGCCCCTCAGCGTCATCGTCGTCTGCAAGAATCCCGGCCCCCGGCTCGCCGCCACGCTCGCCAGCGTGTGGGAACAGCGCCACGTGGCACCCGAAATCATCGTCATCGACGGCGCCTCCCGCGATGGATCCCGCGAATGGCTCGAGGCGCAGCGCGCGCGCCTCGCCACGCTCGTGTCGGAACCCGACGCCGGCATCTATGCCGCGATGAACAAGGGTCTCGCCGCCGCGCATGGCGAGTGGGTGATTTTTCTCGGCGCCGATGACCGGCTGGTTGGCGACATGGTGCTCAGCGAGGCCCTCAACTGGCTGAAGAAAACGGAGGCCGGCGTCGCCGCGGGAGAAGCCGCCTACGATGACGGCCGCCTCTACAAGCTGCGTTCGCACGTGAATCCGCTCGCCCGCAACTTCGTCCATCACCAGGCGGCCTTCTATCGCCGCAGCCTGTTCGAGGAGAACGGGGCGTTCGACGCCACGCTCGCCGTCATGGCCGACTACGATTTCAATCTGCGTCTCTGGAAAAACCGCGTGCGCTTCAAGCCGCTCCCGCTGCGCATCGCCGCCTGCGGCACCGGCGGCGCGAGCGACGCCGGCGCCTGGCGCGGCTACCGCGAGGAAATCGCGGTGCGCCACCGCTACTTCGCCGCGTGGCGCTGCTGCCTCTGGGATGGGCTCAGTCTCGGGCGGTTCCTGCGGAAACGAGTCGTCCGCATTTTCACCCGGTGATCCCCGCCCGGCCGCCGGCCCTCACCGTCGGTGCTCGGACTCCACCGGCTCCTCCGCGGCCAGCGCGGCCACCGGCCGCCGGCCCTCCGGCCGGAGCGCGGCCCGAATCCGCGGCAGCCGGGCCACGGCCGCCGAGCGCTTGACGCGCTGGTCGAACCAGGCGAGGACCCGCCCGGAGAAGCGGCCCAACCCGCCGCGTCCGGATATCCACCACGGGCCGACCCGCCACCACACGGAGCCGAAGGCGGATTGCAGCGCCTTGGTTTTCCACGCGGCCCGATCGCCGCGCGCGGCCCGACGCGTCTCCGGCAGGTCCGGCGCAAGCGGCCGGATCCGATCGCGCGCCTCGCCCAGCAGCTTCCAATAGCGGCCGTAGAGCCACGATCGCAGCCGCAGCGGCATCACGCCGTATTCGAGCTGGCCGGAGTCCGCCCGCACCCGGCCGAGCGGCCGGAACCGCGCAAAGTGGAACGCGACCAGCGGTTTTCCGTCGACCCACATCCTCCCGCCCGCGAGCCGGCAGTCGTGGCTCAGCCAGTTCCACGGGGCGAGATTCACGCCCGGGTGGCGGCATTCGATGGTGCCGGGAAAACGCCCCGGCCAGGCATCGAGATATTTCTGGTCGGCATAGCGGCCCGGCTCGACCCGGTCGTGGCACCATTCGAGACAGCGGACGCGCCAGTCGTCGAGGCACGCGCGACCGACGGCATTGTTGCGGAAGCCCAGGATGCCGACGTTGAACCGCCCGCGCACCTCGCACTGGCGAAGAAACGCGGGGAACCGGTGCCCCACGACCAGCACGTTCGCGCCCCGCATCACCTCGGACAGCGCCGTGGGCGCCGAAAAAAAAGCCATGTCCGCATCGACATAGGTGATCACGGCCAGCCCGGGTTCGCGGCCGAGCAGGTGACGCGGCAGGCAGGGTGACAGCGTGAAGACATATTCAACCCAGGTGCGGCGCGAACGCACCGCGGCGAGCGCCGGATCAGCCGCCTCGAGTTCGGCCAGCGGCACGGCCCGCAGGTCGGGTTCGGCCTGCCCGCGGACCAATTCGGCGGTTGCATCGTCCAGGCACAGCACCCACAGCACGGCGGCCGCATCGCACCGCTTGAGCGACAGCCACATCGCCAGTCCCGGCTGCGCGTAGCGGCGGTCAAAGTAAGTGCAGTAGTGGTTCATCGGCCCGCCCCAGACCGACGTTGAAAATAAAACCCCCGGTAGTCATGCCGGCCGTCGAGTTCATGCCGGCTCCACTCGTCGACGAGCGCGTAGTCCCCGGACAGCGGCGCCAGCAACGAGCCGCGGTCGAACAGCCAGCAGGGATAAGTCGCCGCGCCCACGACCGCCGGCACGTGCTGCACGGCAAGCCGGTCCCGGCCGCGCCCGGTGAATCCCGTGCGATCGATGACGAGGTGTCGAAAGCGCCGGCGCACCGCCGCGTCGAGCACCGACCGCGGCTGCTCCACGTAAGGCAGCACGGAGGAAAACAGGATGACCGCCGGTGTCAGCCCGGCGCACGCCTCGTCAAGCGTGGGGAAAAACTCCAATCCGTCGCCCGTGAATTCGCGCCGGCCCGCCTCGACCCATGCCGGCTGCTCCACCACCCGCCAGCACACGGCCGCGCGGTTTGGGAACTGGCGGCGGTGCTGCCACCAGGTCGTCCCGAGCCCGCCCCCAAAATCGACCAGGTCGAGCCGGCCGCCCTCGGCCGCAGCGATCCGCTCGAGCACCGCCGCCAGCGGCGTCGCCCCGGGCGGCGCGGCAAACGTCACTCCGTCGCGCTCCCATTCGGCGCGCCCCGCCCGCACCGCGCGCGTGGCGGCGAGCACCCGGGCCAGCACGTTCGCGTCGTCATAACCACCCGAGGCCGCCCGGGCCTCGGCCCAGGACGCATAGTCGCCCCGCAACCAGCGCCACTCAAACGCCCGGCGCACCCAGCGGCGCGCGACCGCCGGGACCAACGATTTCACCATGGCTTTCATCGGGCCGCCGATAGACCCGCGACCGTCGCCCCGGTTGCACGCCCGATTTCGCCCCTGGTTTCCCGCGTTCCAGCCCCGCCGGCACAGTGTCACGGATCACGTGGCGCCTTTTCCCATCCGGCGGAGCGCCGCGAGGACGCGACCCGACCAGCGCCCGAGCCCGGGGCGGCCGGAAACAAATGTGCCGCCGATCCGCAGCCAATCGCTGCCGAACACGACCCGCAGCGGCAGTGCCCGCCAAAAACCGCGATCGAAGCGCATGGCCCGCGATGCAAAATCGAAACCGGGCCGTCGTGCCGCCACTTCTGTGCGCGCCGCCACCAGCGCACGCCAATAGGCGCCGTAAAGTTCCCGCCGCAGGTCCGCCGGCATCACGCCATAGTCGAGCTGGCCCGACTGCCACCACCAGTCGCCGCAAATCGGGCGAAAGCGCGCGAAGTGAAACACCACGAGCCGCTCGCCGTCGATGCGGAGGGCCCGGCCCGCCCCGGATCGCGTGCTCGGCGCCGGCTGCGGCCGGAGCCACTCGCACCGGTGCGCCGCCCAGTTCCACGGGGCAAAATTCACCCCCGGATGATCGAGCACGAACAGCGCCGCGCCGAGCAGCGCCGGCCAGCCGTCGAGGTATTTCTGATCCGCATATTTGCCGTCCTCGAGGCGGTCGTGACACCAGGACAGGCAACGCTCGCGCCAGTCATCGAGGCAGCGGCGCGCGGGGGCATCGTTGCGGAAAGAGAGAATCCCGACATTGAGTTTTCCGTGGCGCTCGTAGTGCCTCAGCCACGGGGGAAAGCGGTGCTCCGTCGCCAGCACGCTCGCGCTCGCCGCGTCCATCGCGGCAAAGATCGGCTCGGGGTCCGCGAAGAAAAACATGTCCGCGTCGACATACGTCACGCGCGCGATCTCCGGATGCCGGGCAAGGAGCCAGCGCGGCCAGCAGGGCGAAAGCGTGAAGTAGTATTCGACGCGCGTCCGGTTCCGCTTCGCCGCGGCGAGTTCCGCATCGCCCGCCTCCACTTCCGCCAGCGTCACGACGTGCATCCAGGTCCCGCCCGTCTCGCGCAGCACGTCCGCCGTGAATTCGTCGAGCGCCAGCACCCAGAGCACGGCATCCGGATCGTGCCGCGCCATCGACCGCCAGAGCGCGAGGCCCTGGAGGAGGAAGCCGCGGTCGAAATAGGTGCAGTAGTGATTCATCGCCCGCTCACCACCGCTTGAGCCGTCGCCAGACCATCGCGGGAAACCCCCGGGCCATCGCCCAACGCAGGCTCCGCACGCTCGCGGCGGCCATCTCGGCGAACAGCCCGTCCCCGCAACGCCGCCCACCTTCCGTCGCCACCGTCAGCGCGTAGCCGTGCTGGCCCGTGATCGTCGCAAACACCCACGCGAGCAGGTATCCGCGGCGGTCGAGCGCTTCCGGGCGCTTCGCTACGTCGCGCAGGAACCGCGCGTTCGCCCAGCCCGGCGCACCCGGACCGAGTCGTCGCACCCAGCGCGCCGCGCCGGCGCCCAACCGCTCCGCCAGCAGCACCGGCCGGCCGCGCGGCGTCCGCCCCACGTCGAGGTCCGCCAGCCAGAACGGCTCCCGGCCCATGGCCGCGAGCACGTCGGCCAGCTTGTCCTCACCCTCGTAGGCATCGATGAGCCCGGGTTCGAATTCCACCGCGAGCATCCGGGCGCGCCAGGTCTCCGGCACGCTCAGGTAGAGCTTGAGGTCGAGACCCTGTGTGTCGCATTTCAACCAGTCCACGCGGTCGATCTTCCCGGCCACGAGCGCCGCCTCGAGGGTCATCGCCGGCAGCGCCCGGGTCTCCGTCACCTCGAAAAGTTCCGCGAACGCCCATTCGGTCAGCGCCGCCGCTCCCGGCCGCAGCGTGCTCGAGCACTGCGGCGACCGCGTCAGGTGCAGCAACCGGGCTCCGGCCGGCGTGGCCACCGGCACCGCGAGTCCGCGGCAAAAAATCCAGCGCGCAAACATCCGCTGCGCCGCACCCAGCGGCGCCGCCTCGCGCGCGTCGGGCTCGAAACCCACACCGATGGCCTGGCGCGCGATCCGCCGCCAGGCCCGGTGCACCCCGCCCGCCGCCCCCACATCCACCAGCACGGGCGGCGATGCCCGCAGTTCGGGTTCAGCCAAAATCCGGTCGATGAGATTCAAGCGCCCTCCTCCGCCTGACCGGCGCCCGTTCCGCCGCCGGCATCCGCCGCCGGCCGCCGCGCCAGCACGACATTATCGAGATAAAAATCCGGATTGGCCGGCAGCAGCCAAGCGGCCAGCCCGCCAAGCGCGTTGGCGGGCGCAATCAGCAGCAGCTGGCTGAATAAATTCCACCACCGGTGCCGGCTGCGCACGATTTTGTAGATGTAGGCGGAGGTCAGTTGCACCAGCGCGCGGCCATCCGCGCAGGTCTTGCGCTGCGCGACGACCTCGAATCCCGCGCGTTCCAGCACGGCGCGCAAGCCAAACGACGAATAACGCCCGAAATCGTGCGGCTGCGCATGCTCGTCCCACGTGAACGGCGTCGTCAGCACCAGCACGCCGCCCGGCCGGAGCACGCGCCGGATCTCCGCCAGGAATTCCGCCGGCGTGAAAATGTGTTCCAGCACCTGGGAGCAGACCACCGCGTCGAAACTGGAATCCGCCACCGGAAAATCCCCGCCGGCATAAAAGATATCGGCGCCGCCGAGCGCGCGCAGCTCGGGCGTGTCGAGATCGAGCCCGACATACCGCGCCGCCGGCACGTGGGCCCGATAGGGCTTGCGGCCGCAGCCGACGTCGAGCACTTCGCCGGTCAGCTCCGCAAAAAACGGCCGCAGCTCGCGCAACAGCCCGCGGCGCGCGAAAAAGAACGGGTTGACGAACAGGCCGAGCCAGCCGGGCTCGAACAGCTCTTTTTGCCACCGGCGATGGAGGGCGTTCATGTGAAAAACGGGTGCAGCCGGGCGCGCAGGCGCAGCCATTGCCGGCGCCAGCCGCCCGGATTCGCCCTGCGCCACAACTCCCGGCAGCCCGGATGCTCCCGCGGCTCGGGCCAGACGGCCGGCACGGGCGGCGCCGGGCGGAGCGGCGGGTTGTCCCACCCCAGCGCCGCCCCGGCGTTGGTCGCCTGCGCATCGAAACCGATGTGCTCGACCATGCTCCAGGGCGGGCGCAGGCACAGCCCGCCGTTCGCGAGGTGATGATAAATCCAGCGCACGGCCCAGAGGTTCCGGCGGGCCTCGTTGCGTGCCATCGCGGGAAGATCCGCGCCATAGGCCGCAGCCGGAAGCCCGCGCGCCTCCGTCGCGCGCATTTTTTCGAGCGCATCGCCCGCGTTCAGGCCGCGCCACGAACGCGCCCATGCGCCCCACACCCAGGACTCCGCCCGCGCGTCGGCATACGGTCCGTTCCCGACCCCGGCCGGCGTGATTCGCGGATGGGTCCACGCCGTCACGCTCATCACGCGGTCGTCCCCGGCGTAGGAACGCAGCGCCGCGACCAGCCACGCGTAAGTGCCGGCCACGCCCACCAGGTCATCCTCCCACACGATGAACGACTCGTGTTTCGCCGCGACCTCCGTCACACCGGCCAGCACGTTGCGCCCGAGGCCGAGATTTTTTTCGCGCTCCACGATCCGCGCCTCGCACCAGTCGATGCTGCGCACCAACGCCCGCGTCTCCGCAACCGCCGCGGCATCGGCTTCATCCTTCGCCCCGTCGGCAAAAACGTAAAGCGACGGCACGCGGTTCTCGCGCAGGCACGCGAGCACGCGGGCGAGATGCACCGGACGCGCGTAGGCGAAGAGCACGACGGGGATCGGATTCATGCGCGGCGAAAATGGCGCCAGCCGAGCAGCGGCACGAGCAGGGCGCGCGCCTGCATCCAGCCCGTCTCCCGCGTCGCCGCGAGGCAAAACGACGAGAGCCACGCGGCCAGCGCCTGCGACACCACGGTCGCCGCCGCCGCGCCGAGTCCGCCCCACCGCGGGATGACGGCGAAGTTCAACGCGACGTTGACCGCCGCGCCGCCCACCGTCGCCAGCAGGTAAAAAATCTGCAGGCGCTCGTTCACCAGCCACTGGCCGCGGGCGACGCCGACGAAAACAAAGACGCTCGACCAGATATGCACGGCCACGATCGGCGCGGTCGCCGCGAAGGCCGGGCCGTAGGCGAGGCGCACGATCCACGGCGCGGCCAGCGCCACCGGCACGGACAAGGCGTAGCCAACCGCCGCATTGAGATCGTAGTAGTGCTGCAGCCGCGTCCGGTAGTCGGCTTCGCCGCGCTCGCGGGCGCGCAGCAACGCCGGCAGCAGGCTCGAGGCGAGGCCGATCGGGATGAAATACCAGATTTCGGTGAGCCGCGTCGCCGCCGTGTAGATTCCCACCGCCGCCGGCCCGGCCAGCCACCGGAGCATCACCTCGTCGATCTTCATGTAGATGACGATCGCGAGGCCCGCGAACATCAGCGGCCACGCCTCCGCGAACAACCGCCGCATCGTCGCCAGTCGCGCCGCCGTCCATGCAAAATGGAGTCCCGCCCGCCGCGCGAACCAGTGGATGCCCGCCGCCGTCAGCCCGCCCTCGAGCGCGATGGCCCACGCGAAACCCGCCAGCGGCGCGTCGGCCGCGATCAGCGCGATCCGCACCGCGGCACCGACGGCGAGCGCCGCGGTCTGCGCCCACACGGAGAATTTCGCGTGCAGGTGCGCCTGCAGCCACAAGTCCGGCATCAGCCACGCCGGCTGGAACAACGTGAGCCCGAGGATCGCCAGCAACCGCCGCTCCTCACCCGCACCCAGCGCGCCGACGAGCACGAGCAGCAACAGCCCGCCGTAGCACATGACGGCCGCCGCCAGGCGCAGCACGGCGCCGCTCGCCAGCAGTTCCCGCGTGCTTCCGGGCCGCTGCAGCAGGTCGCGTTTTACGACCGCGTCGAACCCCAGCGAAACCGCGCAACTGACGAGCGTGACCAGCGCGAGGCAGTAACCGAGGGTGCCGAGCCGGGCCGGGCCGAGATGCCGCGCCACCCAGAACCCCACCCCGACGCTCAGCACCAGTCGCACGGCCTTCTCCGCAGCCAGCCAGCCGAAATTATGCGCGGCAACCCGCACGGCAGGACGCGAGAGCTGGGTTTGCAGGGCGGAGGGCACGCCCGCGCACGATGTTGCCGGGGCCGGCAGCGGTCAACGCCGCCCCGTGGCGAAATTCCGTAAATCTCCCCGCCGCCGCGCCCGTCGCCCGGTCCGCCCGCCCCGTCCCGTCAAAATGAAGCTTGGCCCCCACGCCAGCCGCCGGTTCCATGGGGAAAACGATGAGTTTCCCCACAAAGCCGGTCAGGGTGGCGGCGAATCTCATGCTGGTCGGCTGGCTGGTGGCCGTCGTGCTGGTGTTGCGCGGTTACCTCTGGCCGGTGCTTTGCTCGGTCGAGGAGGCGGTCCTGCAGGCCATGGTCGACCCCCGGCTCTTCACCCGCGACTACGCGGTGCACGAGTGGCTGCGTTTCACCCCGCGGTCGTATTATTTCTACAGCATCGTCGGCGTCACGAAACTCGGGCTGTCGCTGCCCGCCGCCGCGGTGCTGCTCCATGCCGGCGCGCTGGCCGTGCTCGTCACGGGAATGTTTGCGCTCGGCCGGAGCTTCGCGCTCGGCAGCGCGGCGATCGCGCTGCTGCTGCTGTGGTTCCTGAACGTCTCCGCCGGCACCGTCGGTGGCGTGTTTCTCTACACGCACGCCCCGCTGCCCGCCGTCTGGGTGATGGGTGCGGTGCTCTGGGGCTTCGCCCTGGCGCGGCGGGGCCATTGGGTCGCCGCCTACGCGTGCTTCGGCGCCGCGAGCGTGCTGCAGTTCCTCGTGGGCTTCTATGCCGGCGCGCTCCTGCTTCCCGCCCTGCCGTGGCGCCGGCTCCGGCTCGTCGGCCTTGCGCTGGGCGTGTGGGTTTTCAGCCTGCTGATCAACTATGCCCCGCTCGTCGTCCTCGGCTCGATGGGCACGCCATTGCTGGATAACGACACCTTCGTCGAGATCTACGCCAAGCTCCGGTGCCCCAATCATCTCATGCCGTCGACGTGGGGCTGGCCGGCCTGGGTGCAGTTCTTTCTTTTCTATATGGGCGCGTTGTTGTGCGTCCGGGAACTGCGGGCCGTCCGTTCCGCCGGCGAACGCCGCATTTTTCTCCTCGTTCTGGCCGCCGCCGCCGCGGGCCTGGCGGCCAACTACGTTTTCGTCGAGGTGTGGCCGTGGATCATCGCCGCCAAGCTGCAGCCCGCGCGCCTGACGCCGTTCGCCGAGTTCGCCGCCCTCCTCGCGCTCGCGCTGATCGCGCAGCAGCGGATCGCGCGCCGCGATTACGGCGCCGCCATCCTCCTCGCGCTCGCGCCGCTGACCCCGTTCCCCGGACTTTTCCTGATCGCCTTCGGCGTCGCCCTGCCGCCGGCCGACGCCCCGCGCCACCTCTGGCGCTGGGGTTTGTTCGCCGTGCTGTTGATCCTCGTCTATGGCTACATCGGCATGTTCACGACGCGGCTGGCCCTGCATTATTTCGCATGGTTGCTGATTTTTGGCGCCGCGTTTCTCGTCGACCGCCAGGGCCGGCCGCCGACGCTGCGCGGGCTCCTCTTCGCCAGCGCCACAGCGGCGCTCACTGTCGTCGCGTGGTTCGTCCTGCCCGCCAGTGCACGGGCGCAGCTCGCGCCGCGTTTCGCCGTCGAGGCCGGTCCGGTCGATGCGCCGGGCGTGCTCGGCGCCCGCTTCGGCGCCGCCTCGCCCAAGGACGCGCTGGTGCTCGTGCCGCCGGAAGGCGACTGCTGGAGCTTCCGCCTCTTCGCCAAGCGGGCCGTCGTGATCCAGACGAAGGACATGCCGTTCACCGACCGCGGCATGCTCGAGTGGCGCGCCCGGCTGGAGGACGTGGTGGGCACCCGCCTCGTGCCGGGAATCGACCTGGAAAAACTGTGGCGCGAGCTGCCGCCCGCCCGCCTGGTCGCGCTCGCGGCAAAATATCACGCCGGCTACATCCTGTCGTGCGACGCGTGGCACCCGGACTTGCCCGGCGCCACGCGAATCGACCAGGTCGGCGGCTGGTCGCTGTGGCAATGCCGGGCGCCTTGATCCCGCCGCCTCGATCATGAACGCGTCGTGCTATTTCGTGACGGGTGCCGCGGGTTTCGTCGGCCGGCACTTGTGCCGGCGGTTGCGTGGCGCCGGGCACCGGGTTCGCGGCCTGGTCCGTCGCGACTGTCCTGACCTCGCGGAACTCGGCGTGGAAATTATTCGCGGGGACCTGGCCGATCCCACGGCGTGGCAGGCCGGCCTGGCGGGCGTGGACTTCGTCGTCCATTGTGCAGCCAACGCCTCGTTCGGCAATGGGCCCGGGCACGAGGCCGTCAACGTCGACGGCACGCGCCGCCTGATCGAGGCCGTGCAGCAGGGCGGCGCCGGACTTCGCCGCTTTGTCTTTGTGTCCACGATCGGCGCGGTCGATCGCGCTCCCGACGACCCTTGCGCCGCTTCCTTGAACGAGGAGTCGCCGCTTCACCCCACCTCCGATTACGGGCGCTCCAAGCGGCGGGCTGAACAGCTCGTGCGGGCGTCCGGGCTGCCCTACAGTGTCGTCCGCCCCGCCATGGTCGTCGGACGCGACATGCGCCTTGACAGCCATTTCGCGGTGTTTGTGCGGACGGCGCTGAAAAGCGCGCCGCTCGCGCGCTTCGCCTGGCCGGGCAGCTTCAGTGTGGTGGATGTCGACGATCTCGCGGCGGCCCTCGAGCTCTGTGCCACCCATCCCGACGCCGCCGGCCGAACCTTTTTTTGCGCAGGCTCGCCGCTCGCCCTTCGCGATTGTTTTGAACTCGCACGCCCCGGCGGGCGGCGGCTGCCGGTGGCATGGGCCGCCCGGGCCGCGCGCGCTTTTCCCCGGATGGTTCCATTCCGGCTGAAGGCCCTGCTCCTGCCGGCGCTCACGGCCTCCGACGCCGCCCTGCGCCAACTCGGCTGGCAACCGCGGCGGTCCGCGCCGGAGGCGCTGCAAGCGGTCATTGTTCGCGAACGCGCACGCCTCGACGCGGATTTCGATCCCGGCGGGCAAACCGTGATCACCGGCGCCGCGTCGGGTCTCGGCGAGGCCCTGGTCGGGCGACTCGCGCCTTGCCGGCGGAACCTCCTGCTCGTCGATCGTGACGCCGCCGGCCTGGACCGCGTCAAGTCCCGCCACCCGCACTGCCGCGTTGCGGTCACGGACCTCGCGGACGATTCCGGCGTGGCCCGGCTTGTCGCCGGCGTCGAATGGCGCGCGCATCCCGTCACCGAACTCTTCGCGTGTGCCGGCTTCGGTATCCGCGGACCGGTGCTGACCGCCGGCGCCGCGGCGCATGCCCGGCTGTTCAACGTCAACGTCCTCGCCCGCCTCACTCTCGCGCACGCCGCGATCCCGGCCATGACCCGCGCCGGATTCGGCCGGATTGTGTTCATCAGTTCGTCCTCGGCCTTCCAGCCGCTCCCCTATCTTGCCACCTATGCCGCCTCGAATGCCGCGTTGCTCTCCCTCGGCGAGGCGTGGGCCGCGGAGTTGGCGGGCACCGGCGTGCGCTTTCTCGTGGCCTGCCCGGGCGGCATGCAGACAAATTTTCAGCGCGCCGCCGGGGTGAAGACACTGGCATCCGAACGCTTGATGGCGCCGGCCCGGGTCGCGGAGCGGATCGTTCGCGCGCTGGCGCGCCCCCGCACGACCGTGATCATTTCCACCCGCGCGGCCGGCATGGCGCTCGTCGCCCGCCTCCTGCCGCGTGCGACCTCGGTGGCCCTCTGGAAAAAATTGATGGAAAGACTGCGCTGAACCCATGGCGACCCCGCCCGCCTGCTTCCTCTGCCACGGCACGACCTTCGACCACGTGACTGCGCCCTACCGGCGGTGCGTCGCCTGCGGCCACGAAACGCTCGCCGCCCCGGCCGCGCAAACGCTCATGATCAACGAGCCGCTGGATGCCGCCGCCGTAAAACGGGGTTCGTCCCTCCAGCGCTTCCAGGGCGCCGCGCTCGACCGCCTCCTCGCCGGGCGTTCGCGCCGCGTGCTCGTGGACATCGGTTCGGGCTCCGGCGCCTTCCTGTTTCACCAGCGCCGCAGATTCGAGCGATCCTGCGGCCTGGAGATCACGCCCGCCGCGATCGCGTTTGCCCGCGAGACGCTCGGCGTCGAGATCGTGACCGACCTCGCGGCCATCGATGGCGAAATCGACGCCGCCACCGCGTGGCACAGCCTCGAACATTTTCCCGCACCCGCCCTCACCGCCTTCCTCGCCGCGCTCGGCGCCAAAATGCCCGCCGGCGCCCGCCTGGTGGTCTCCGTGCCGAACGGCGCCTCGTTCCAATACCGGCTCTTCCGCGAACACTACGCTTTTTTCGACGTGGCCAATCATCCGCATCAGTTCACGCCCGACTCGCTCGGCCGGCTGCTGGCTGCACATGGTTTCACCCGCACCCGCACCGTCGTCTCGTGGCCCTACAATTTTTTTGGCTATGCCCAGGGCCTGCTCAACATCGCGATGCCCGGGCACAACTACGCGTATTACCGGCTCAAGCGCGGCGCGCCGTCCCGTTCCCGGATGCTCGATCTCGCCGCCGGCCTCCTGCTGCTGGCCGCCGTGCCCGCCGCGCTCGTCCTCGGGCTGGCCGACGCGTTCTTTCCGGAGCGGCAGGGCGTGTTGACTTGCGGTTTCGAAAAGCGAGGCTAGCCCGCATGTCTTTTCCCGCGGCGAATTTCCAGCCGTTGCCCGGCACGATGGATGGCGGTGCGCCGGGGTCGACCCGGGCGGCGTAGCCATGTTTCCCCGCTCGTCGAAACTAACGCTGGCGCGGGCCGCGCTGTTCCAGAACGCGCCGGTTTACGTGCAGTATTACATCACGGCGCGCTGCAACCTGACGTGCAAGCAATGCAACATCATCTACGCGAACTCCGATGTCCGCGAGTGCACGCTCGACGAGATCCAGCGGATGGCGGACAATTTCCAGCGCCTCGGGGTCGCGATGATCCTGCTGACGGGCGGCGAGCCGTTCGTCCGCCAGGACCTGCCGGAAATCATCCGCGCCTTCACGGCGCGCGGCATCCACGTGCGCATGCAGACGAACGGCCTGGCCAGCGACGAGCGCATCCACGCCGCCGTGGAGGCCGGCGGCCGGGACATCTCCATCTCGCTCGACTCGCTGTGGCCGGGAAACCAGGACGACATCAACGGCGGCTTTGCGCGTTCGTGGCACGACGCCCTGCGCGCCATGGCGTCGTTCATGCACCACCTGCCGCCGGCCGGCAGCTTCGCCGCCCTCGGCTGCGTCCTGCAGCGCGACAACCTGGGCGACGTCGAGGACGTGATTCGTTTCGGCACCGAGGCGGGCTGGGTGACCTCGCTCGTCCCGATCCATGTCACGACGTTCGACAAGCCGATGAACTTCCGGACCTTTGACCAGACCAAGCGCTGGAAGCCCGACGAGCTGCCGCAGGTCAACGCCCTGCTCGAACGCGTGCGCGCCCTGCGGCGCGCCGGCTTTCTCCTCTACGATTCCGACCAATACCTCGACGACATCGCCCGTTTCGCCGCGGAAAAGCCGACAACCTGGCGGGACCGCAATCACGGCGTCTGCGACAGCCCCAATCTTTATTTCGCCGTGCTGCCCAACGGCGACTTCGCGCCCTGCTGCGACCACCGCACCGTCCGGTCGATCTCCTGCCTCGACCCGAAGTTTCCGGAAATTTATTGGGCGAAGGCGTTTCGCCGCGAGGTGCGGGCGATCGCGAGCGCGTGCTCCGGCTGCATGTATGGCAGCTACCCGGAGATGACGATTTCGATGCGGTATCTCCGGGCGAAAATGGAGCGGATCAAGCTTTTCCTGACCTCGCCCCCGGCCAAACCCTGGCCCCTCAGCTACGAGGCGCTGCTCGCGGCCGCCGCGCGCATCCGCACGGAGCCGCGCGACCGCGTGCAGCTGCCCGGCCACCAGCGGCGGCTGGCGCTCGCGGAGAGTTCCGGCGGCGCGACGCGGGAACTCGCGTAGCCATGCCCAAGAAAATCCTCTTCGAGAGCGCGGTGCACCAGTTCCTGTCGGCCGGCAGCCGGCTGCAGGCCCGCTGGCGCACGACGACCCCGCAGTCCGCCACGCAGCTGGCGGGGTGGCTCGGGGCCCTCCACCTCGAGAACGCCGGTCCCGGAAAACTGCAGCTGACCTGGTCCCTGCCCGCCCCCGGCACGCACGTGCTCGAATACCGGCCCGCGAGGTTTTACACCCGCGGCGACCTCAAGACTCCCGCCGCCCTTCCCCGCGACCGCGCCGGCGAGTTCGACGGGGACGGCGTGATGACCGCCAACCGGTTGTTCTTCGACGCGGCGCTGCGCGCCACGCTCGCCGCCGCGCGACTTTTCGACGACGCCACGCTCGCCGGCGCGTTCGCGCCGGAACCGGGCGGTCCGGCCGCCGCCGCGAAAAAGCGCCTGTCGACGGAGGAAAGTTTCCACGACGAGTGGGCCGCCGGCGAGGACGTGGCGAAGATCGACGTGCGCCGGCGCAACGAGGCCTGCACCGCCCCCGAGATGCGCCACCTCCGCGCGGCGCTCGGCGATTTGCGCGGCAAGGAGCTGCTCGACATCGGCTGCGGCCTCGGCGAAGCGAGCGTCTACTTCGCGCTCGAAGGGGCCCGCGTCACGGCGACGGACGTCTCGCCCGGCATGTGCGACGCCACCCGCCGCCTCGCGGAGGCGAACGGGGCGAGGCTCGAGACGCACGTCTCCGCCGCCGAGGATCTGCGACTGGGCTCGCGGCAGTTCGACGTGATCTACACCGGCAACACCCTGCACCACGCCGACCTCGTGGCGATGATGGACCGGCTCCTGCCGCACCTGCGTGCCGACGGCACGTTTGTCAGCTGGGATCCCGTGGCCTATAACGCGCTGATCAACATCTATCGAAAAATCGCCACGAAGGTCCGCACCCCCGACGAACATCCGCTCCGGCTGGGCGACGTGCGGGCGGTCACCTCGCGTTTCGCACAGGTCGAGGTCCGCTGGTTCTGGCTTACCACCCTGCTCGTGTTCGTCTGCATGGTCGCGGTGCAACGGCGCAATCCCAATCGCGAGCGGTTCTGGAAAACGGTCGTGGACGAGGCGGCCGACTGGGCGTGGCTCTACCGCCCGCTGGAGCGCCTCGACCGCGTCCTCCTGAAGGTGCTTCCCTTCCTGCGACCGCTCTGCTGGAACGTCGTCATCGTCGGCCGCTCCCCGCGGCGCCCCGCCCCGCCACCCCATGCCTGACCCCCGCTCGCTCGCCACCGCCCGACTGTCCGTGGTCGCCCCCTGCTACAACGAGGAGGGGAGCGTGACCGATTTCGTGCGCCGGGTGAAGGCGGTGTGCGAAAGCCTCCGTTGCGCCTACGAGATCGTGCTCGTGAACGACGGCAGCCGCGACGCCACGCTGCCGGTCGCGCTCGGGCTCGCGTCCGCCGATCCGGCGATCCGCGTCATCAATCTCCTGCGCAACTTCGGCCACCAGGCGGCCGCGACCGCCGGCCTCGACGCCGCGACGGGGGACGTCGTCGTCCTGATCGACGCGGACCTGCAGGATCCGCCCGAGGTGATCGCCGACATGGCCGCGCGCTGGGAGGCCGGTGCCGACGTCGCCTACGGCCGGCGCCGCACCCGCCGGGGGGAATCGCCGTTGAAGCTCATCTCCGCCGGAATTTTTTACCGCCTGCTCCGGCGCATGACGCACAACGACATCCCCGCCGACACCGGCGATTTCCGCTTGATGGACCGGCGCATCGTCGAAGTCCTGCGGCAGATGCGCGAACGCCATCGTTTCATTCGCGGCATGGTGAGCTGGGCCGGGGGCAACCAGGTGGCGGTGCTCTACGACCGCAATCCGCGCTTCTCGGGTGAGACCAAATATCCGTTGAAAAAAATGGTCTCCTTCGCCCTCGACGCGATCACCTCGTTTTCCGTCGTGCCGCTGCGCCTGGTGACCTATCTCGCGCTCCTGATTATTTCCGTCGCGCTGCTCGCCGCCCTCACCGTCTTTGTCGTCAAGCTGAGCCATCCGGACTACTTCATCCCGGGGTTTCCGGCGACCATGCTGACGATCATATTTTTCGGCGGCGTCCAACTGCTCGCGCTGGGGGTGATCGGGGAATATGTCGGCCGGATGTATGAATCCGTGAAGTCGCGCCCGATCTACGTGGTCGAGGGAATCTATCAGGGCGGCGGCGAATCCGGGGCGATCCGCCGCCAGGCGGCGGATCCCGCTCCCGCCAGCGCGGCGGTGCCGCGCCTTTGAAAACATCCGCGGCAGCGATGCGGCCGGATTCGCGCCGGAACCGCCGCGGTGCCGCGAGGAATAGGCTTTCCCCGCCGGTGGCCCGCCCTAGCTTTCTTTCCTCGTCCGCATGAAGCTCTCCATCGTCATCCCCTGCTACAACGAGGCCAAGACCATCCGCACCATCGTCGACCGCGTGCGGGCCGCACCCGTCAGGGACAAGGAGATCATCATCGTCGACGATTGCTCCCGCGACGGCACGCGCGACCTGCTGCGCACCCAGATCGCGCCGCTGGTCGACCGGATCATTTATCACGAGGTCAACCAGGGCAAGGGCGCCGCCCTGCGCACCGGCTTCGCCGCCGCCACGGGCGACGTGGTCGTCGTGCAGGACGCCGATCTCGAATACGATCCCAACGAATATCCGAAGCTGCTGCAGCCGATCCTCGACGGCCGCGCCGATTGCGTTTTCGGTTCGCGCTTTTCCGGCGGCGGCGCGCATCGCGTGGTGTATTTCTGGCACATGGTCGGCAACAAGTTCCTCACGCTTTTTTCCAACATGGCCACGAACCTCAACCTCACCGACATGGAAACATGCTACAAGATGTGCCGGCGCGAGGTGCTCCAGAAAATCACCCTGGAGGAAAATCGTTTCGGCTTCGAGCCCGAGATCACGGCCAAGGTCGCGAAACTCCGCGTCCCGATCTACGAGGTCGGCATCACCTACTCCGGCCGCACCTACGACGAGGGCAAAAAGATCGGCTGGCGCGACGGCTTTCGTGCGCTCTACGCGATCGTGAAATACAACCTGCTGCGGTGATTTTGGCGCGCGGGTTCCGTCAGATCCGGCGCGGTCGTTCACGCCATGGCGGGGGCGCGGAATCAGCTTCCCTCTTTTCCGCCCGGGCGCGCACGTGATCGGCCGGCGCCGGCGGCCCGCTCCGCCTCCTCGGTCAGCGCCCGGACGCGCGCATCGCCCGGCAACGCCTGGCCGGCCACGCGCAATTCACGCAGCGCCTCCTCCGGACGGGACACCCTCAGCAACCACGCGGCCTTTTCCCGTCGCAGTTCCGGCGTGAGGCCAAAATGCCCCTCCAGGTGGCTGATCGTCTTCAACGCCTCGTCGTAGTCGCCGCGCCGGACCGCCGCCACCATCGCGGCCCGGTAGACCGCCTGCGCTCGCCCAAACATCTCCGCCGCCCGGACCGGTTGCGCCGAGATTGTCGCATGCCTTCCCCACAAAAAATAAATATATCCCGCCTGGACCGGGTTGTCGGCGAATCCCGGCGCCCGTTCCATGGCGGCGAACAATGCATCCGTGTCGTGCCAGATCGCAATCTGCCGCCGGGCGAGCGTCCCGCACACGAGCAGGCCCGCGATCGCCGCCGTGCCGCCGACCCACGCGCCCCAACGGGGATTTGCCCGGGTCCATGCCAGCCCGCCCCCCGCCAGTCCACCGGCCAGCACCAGATCCACCAGATAGCTGTAACGGTCGACCGGCCAGTTCGGCCGCTCCGTGAGCCCGAGACACGGCACGCTCAGTGCCACGAATCCGAAGACCACCAGCGCCAGTCCCGGCCGGGTCCGACGCTGTCCCCCGACGAGCCCCAAGGCCAGCGCTGCCATCGACGCCAGCACTGGCACCAGGGCGTTTCCCAGCGCGCCGCCGTGCAGCGGCGGCATGTTGGGCGTCAAGCCCGCCGGCCAGAACAGCCGCAGCGGAAAATAGGCGATCGTCGCCAGCGCCGTCAGGAACCTGCTGCCGGCATCGACCGAAAGCAGCGTCGGCGCCTCGCCAAAAATACCCGGGGTTTTCAGCCGCGTCCAGACGGTGAACCCCACCGCCACCGCGGCCGGTGCGAGAAACAGGGCATGCTTTCCCCACCAGCGGCGCACGGTCGCGCTGCCCAAAATCCACCAGCGATCCGGCGCGGCCTTGAGCAACCACCGGTCCGCCGCCATCAACCAGAACCCGTAGGTCGCGGCCACCGGATAGCTCGCGTAGGCGGCGATCGCGCATATCCAGGCCGCCGCCAGCCAGCCGAAAGTCGGCGTCAAGCCCGCGTTCCGATGCGCGCCGAGATAAGCGCAAAACGAACCCAGTAAAAACACCGCCGCCAGCGGGTAGGTCGACGCCGTCACCCACGCGACCGGTTCCGCCCGCAGCGGATGCAGCGCCCAGATCGCCGCCCCCGCCCACGCCCAGGCGTCCGTGGCGAAACCGTCCGGCGCGGCGCCGGCCAGCACGAAGACCTTCCGCAGCACCCAAAAAAACAGCACCCCGGCCGTGACATGGAGCACGAGATTCAGCCCGTGCCATGCCATCGGATTCAATCCGAAGCCGCTGGCGACCAGCCGGAGGACAAGCCAATGCAGCGGTTCGAAGCGCAACGCCGTGCTGCTGTCGAAAAACCGGCCGGCGAGCGACCACGACCAGGGCGCCGTCATCATCGGATTCTGGGTGACGTTGATGTCGTCGTCCCACCGCAGGAAATCGAACGTCAGCACCGGCCAGAATACCGCGCCGATCACGGCCACCAGCGCCAGCGTCCAAAGCCGGCGGTGGCTCCGCATCGCCGCTGGCTGGGGCGCATTTTCCACGCCGCACTGCTATCGCCGGCCCGCGCCAATGCGAGCAAATCATCCCGGCGCGCGGGACTTCGCGCTCGACTCGCCCCCCGCCGATTTCAACGCTCACCCGTGCCGGCAAAACCGCGCGCTCATGCTGCTCCAGCTCCCCGTCTGCCTGCTGCTCTTCTTCGGGATCACGTTCGGGCTGGCGTGGCCGCTGGCCGCCCGTCTCGTCGCCGATCCCGCGGAACAACTGGTCACCAGCGCGGCGCTCTCGCTCCTCGGAATTTTCCTGTTCGCCTGGGGAGTCTACGTCTTGGCGCTGCCGCCGGCTGGACTCTGGGTCCTGCCGGCGCTGGCGCTCGCGGGCGCGGCGGCCGCCCGGCGTTCCCTCGCCGCCGCCCTGAGCGATCGCGGCGCGCGCGGGCTGGTGACGGCCCAGCTGCTGGTGACTGGCTGGTGCGTTGGCTGGCTCGCACTCGTCGTCAGCTACTCGGGCGGCGGCTGGGCGGGCGACTGGTTCGAACACTGGGAGCGCACGCAGTTCTTCCTCCAACACTGGCCGCGCGACTACAAGTTTCTCGGCGCCTACCCGCTCGCCGCCCGCCCGCCGCTCGTCAACGTCGTCACCGGCGTGTTCCTGCAGGTGACGCGGGTGGACTTCCCGCACTACCAACTCGTCAGCACCCTGCTGGCCAGCCTCGTCTTCCTGCCCGCCGGCCTGCTCGCGCGACGATTCGGCGGCGGGCTCCACGCGATCGCCGTGCTCGCCGTGCTCTTCATGGTCAGCCCGCTGTTCGTCCAGAACGCGACCTTCGCCTGGACGAAGCTCCCCGCGGCGTTCTTTGTGCTCGCCGCGCTGTATTTTTTTCTCCGGGCGTGGGACGGCGGGACCTCCCCCACCACCCTCGTGCTCGGCGGGACGCTGCTCGCCGCCGGCCTGGTCGCCCACTACTCGGCGGGACCGTATGCGGTGATGCTGGCGATCGCCTGGCTGACGCTGCGTCCGCCAGCGCTTCGGGGCGGCGCCTGGTGGCGCGCGACCGGACTGGCGGTGCTTGCCGGCGCCCTGGTGCTGGTCATGTGGTTCGGCTGGTCGTGGCTCGCCTACGGTGCACGCGGAACATTGTTGTCCAACAGCAGTGTCACCTCCGGCGACATGCACCACGGCAACCAGGCCGTGAAAATCGGGCTCAATCTGTTCGACACGTTCGTGCCGCATATTTTTCGCCGCTTCGATCCCGCCCTGATCGCGCAACGCAGCACGTGGGGCTGGTGGCGCGACGTTTTTTTTCAGTGCTACCAGCTCAACCTCCCGCTCGCGTTCGGCAGCGTCGCATGGCTCGCGATCCTGCGTGAGCTGGTTCGTGCGTCGCGCGCCGCCGCGCCGGGCGTCGCACGGTTCTGGGTGTTGTTCGCGATCGGAGTCGTCTTTCTCGGTATCGCGACGCACGGGGAGCGCGACCACTGGGGGCTGACCCATATTTGCCTGCAGGCCTTCGTGCTGCTTGGGCTGGCGTTTCTCGCCGCGCACTGGAGCGACCTCGGACGCGGCTGCCGGCTCGCACTGATTGCGGGCGCCACGGTGGACTTCACGCTCGGCATCGCCCTGCAGTTCGCCGTGCAGAACTTCGCCCCCGACCGTTGGCTTGCCGCCGGCCGGAGCCTCGACGACACGATCGCGAGCTACAATGCGACCGCCCTGATGAATCTCGCCGCCAAGCTCCAGCACGGCGTCAGTTTCTTCGGCGATAGCCTGGCGCTTCCGTTCCTGGTGCCCGCCGTTTGGTTGGTCACGGTGTTCGTCGTCGCGCTTCGTCGCGCCCGCCCGGCTCCCACTTGATCATGCCCGCCGCCGATCCCGTTTCGAAAATCGCCCGGCGCACGGCGCTCCTGGCCGGTGCCGCTGGCGCCCTCGCCTGCCTGTGGATGGCCTGGTGCATGTTTCCCTGTTTTGCATGGAACGAACTCCGGCTCGCACCCGCGTTCGCACTGCGGCATGGCATCAATCCCTACCCGCCGCTCGATGGCGGGCCTGTCTCCACGTGGATTTACGGTCCCGTGGGAATCCTCGTCGACCTGCCCGCCACCTTTGCCACCTCTGCCGCCGGGGCGCTGCAGATCGCGGGCCTGACCACCATCGTCATGATCGCCGTCCCGCTGGCGGTGGTTTTTTTCGGCTCGGGGGAAATGCGTGCACGCGGCGCGTGGACGCCGTGGTTCGCCCTGACGCTCGGCATCCTGCTGCGCACGACCGCGAATTTCATGTTCCAGGTGCCCGACCAGACCGCGATCGCCCTCGGTCTGCTTTCCGGCTGGTGCCTGGCCCGTCGGCCCGATCCCACCCGGGCGGCCATCGCGGTCGCCGCCGGCCTTTGCGTGCTCGCGATCTGGTCGAAGCAACTCGCCGTTTTGCTGATGCCGGCGGAGGTCGCGTTCCTCCTGATCAGCCGCCATCGTGCCGGCGCATTCCGCTATGTTGGATGGTTCGCGGCGTTCGGCCTGCTGGCCGCGGGCATCTGTGTCGCGGCTTTCGGCTTCGATAATCTCTGGCTCAATCTCGTTGCGATCCCCGGCCGGCTGCCGTGGGCGAACTTTGCCGACCGTCTCGCCGTGCGCCCGGCGGCGCTGGCGGCCCAGGTGGTGTTGCCCAGCATCGCGCTCGCGGCGCTGTGGCGAATCGGAAAGTGGCCGGACCGGTCTCGTGAGAGCGGTCGCTTTTTCCAGTTCACGGTGCTGGCTTACTTTGCGATGCTGCCCCTCGGCCTCGCGGCATTTTTCAAGATCGGTGGCGACACCAACACGATCCACTCCTGGAGCTACCTGCTGCCCGGCGCGCTGCTGCTCTGGCTCGCGAGCGATCGAGCGACACCCGTCGCATCGCTCCGGTTGCTGGCGGCCGCGACCGGCGCGCTCGCCCTGCACGCCTCCGATTTCGCCGCGCTGCCCGCCGGGCCGCTGACCGAGCACTTGGATGTCGCGGCGCAATTGACCGCCGCCTATCCGCACGCGATCTGGTTTCCGCAAAACCCCGTTGTCACGTTCTACGCCGACGGGCGGCTTTGGCACAGCGAGGACGGCGTCCGCACCCGCAACCTCGCCGGTTACGCCCCACGCCAGGCGGCGTTCCGCCGTTATCTCCCCCCGAACCTGCGGGCGATCGCCTACCCGGAAAACGAAGACGTCTCGCTCGCCACTGCACTTTTACCCGAATTTAATCAGCGCGCCGTCCTCCCGCACTGGACGCTGCTCACGTCGCCGCCAGCCCGGCCCGCTTCGCCCTAGAATCGGCGTTGCGTGCCTTTCGGAACGCGGCTTTTCTCCCGTCTCGTGTCCCTGCCCGCCGTCACCGTCGTCATCCCCGTGTTCAACGAGGAAGCCGTCTTGCCCGAGCTTTGCCGGCGGCTCACCGCCCTGTTCGACACGCAGCCGGACTGCCGGTGGAGCGCCGTGCTGGTCGACGACGGCAGCCGCGATGGCTCCGCGGCGTTCATCCGGGCCGGGGCGGCAAAGGATCCCCGGTTCCAGCTCGTCGAGCTGTCGCGCAATTTCGGTTTCCAAGCCGCCCTCGCCGCCGGCCTCGCCCAGGCCCGCGGCAGCGACGCCATCGTGACGATGGACGCCGACCTGCAGGATCCGCCGGAAGTCATCCCGCAACTCGTGGCCGCGTGGCGCGGCGGCGCCGAGGTCGTCCGGGCGAAACGCCGCTCGCGCGCCGAGCGTGGATTGCGGCGGGCGGGTTTCGATCTGTTTCACCTGCTCTATGGCCGGCTGACCGACTACCCGGTCGAGCCCGACAGCGGCACCTTTGGCCTGCTCGGCGGCGCCGCCATCGCGGCGTTCAGCCAGCTCCCCGAGCGCCATCGCTTTTTTCCCGGCCTGCGCGCCTGGATCGGGTTTCCGACCGCGGACGTCCTCTACGACCGCCAGGAGCGCGCCGCTGGCGAAACGCAGCAGACGTTCCGCCGGCTGGTCCGCTACGCCCTCGACGGGCTGTTCAGTTTCTCGCACCTGCCGCTGCGCGCGCTCACCTACGCGGGAATCTTCATCGCGTTCATGGGCTTCGCCGCCGCGGCGTTTTACGCCGTGCGCCGTCTCCTGGACATCGAAACCGCGCCCACCGGTTACACGACCCTCGTCACGGTCGTGCTGTTTCTCGGCGGCGTGCAGCTCATCGGGATCGGCGTGCTCGGCGAGTATCTCGGCCGCGTCTACGACGAGGTGAAACGCCGCCCGAACTACATCGTGAAATCGCCCGGCACCCGCGGGGTTGGGGCCGAAAAAAATCCTGCGCGTGACTGAGTCCCGCCCCCCGGTCCAACCCGCCTGGCCCGCCACGCTGGTCTTCAGTGTCGCCGCCGCCGCCCTCGCCGTCGCGGCGGCGATGATGATGTTCAGCACGTTCATGTTCTACGACGACGAGGGCTATGTGCTGATCTCGTTGCGCAACTTTGCCGAGCATGGCCACCTCTACGGCGAGGTCTTCTCCCAATACGGGCCGTTCCCCTACGTCCTCTACTATGCGCTGCACCTGCTCGGCCTGCCGCTCACCCACACGGCCGGGCGTCTTCTGACGATCGGCGCATGGAGCGGGGCGGCCATCGCGTCCGCCGCGCTGGCCGGCCACGCCACCCGGAGCCTCGCCGTCCGCCTGGCCGTGCTGGCCAGCGTCTTTGTCTACCTCTGGGTCATGGTCAGCGAGCCGAGTCATCCGGGCGGGCTGATCGCGGTGCTGACCGCAGTCCTGGCGTGGCTCGGCCATCGGTGGATCGACACGGGCCAAACCCGCAAGTGGGCGCTGCTCGCCGGCGGCGGCGCGGTCGCGCTCGCGCTCACCAAGATCAATGTCGGTGCATTCGCCGCCCTCTCGGCGATCGCGTGGCTGCTCCTGCACCACGACAGTCCGGTCGTGCGCCGCCGGGCGCCGGCGATCCTCGCCGTCGGCGTGATCCTGTTTCCGTTCGCCCTGATGCGTCCGTTGCTCGGCACGCCGTGGGCGCTCACCTTCGCCGTGATGTTTGCGGGCGCCGGGCTCACCACGGTCGGGGCGGCGATGCTGGACGCCACGACCCGCGCCGGCTGGCGCACGGCGTGGGCGGGCGTGCTGGCGGCGCTGGCCGTCGCCCTTGTCGTCATCGGGGTCGTGTTTGCGCGGGGCACCACCCCGCTCGATCTGCTGGACGGCGTGCTGCTCCGGCCGTTCCGCCATCCGGTGCACTTCAACCTGACGTTCGTCTGGCCTCCCGGGACGTGCACCGCCGCGATCGTCGCGGCGGGCCTGTTCGTCGCGGCCTCGGAACTGCGCCGCCGCGGAGTCGCGGCCGTCGATCCGGCCATCGCGCTTCTTCGAGTCGCGGCCACCCTGGCGGTCGTCGTCGCCGTTGCACGGTTTCCCGCGATCAGCCCCGACAGCCTGGTGTTCGCGTTCGCCATGCCCTGGCTCTGGCTGTTCATGTGGCCGCTCGCGGGCGAGCCGGCGGCCGCGATCGCCGGGCGACGCTGGGTCGGCCTGTTGTTTCTCGGCCAGTGCCTGCACGCGTTTCCCGTTCCGGGCAGCCAGGTCGCCTGGGGAACATTTTTGGCGATCCCGGTCGCGGCCCTCGGTGGCTGGTCGGCGGCTTCCTGGCTGGTGGCGCGCTTTGCCGTGCCCGGTCCGCGCCTTCGCGCGCTCGGTCTCGCGCTCCAACTGGCCATCGCCGGTTTCGCGGTCGCGACCGGCTGGCAGCTCGCGCAGATCGGGCGCCGCTACGAGGAAAGCTCCGACTTCGGCCTGCCCGGCGCGGAGCATCTGCGGCTGCCGGATCGCACCACGGCACTCTATCAGGTTCTCACGCTCAACGCCGTCGCGCACAGCGACATGCTTTTCTCCCTGCCCGGCATGTTCAGCCTCAACCTTTGGACCGGCCTCCCCACGCCGACGCTCGCCAACGTCACCCACTGGTTCTCGCTGCTCGATGATGCCGAGCAACAGGCGATCATCCGCGCGCTTGAGGCGCACCCGCGCGTGTGCGTGATCGTCCAGCGCGGGCATCTCAATTTCCTCAGGGACCGCGGCTTCGCGCCCAGCGGCCCGCTCGACGACTACGTGACGAAGAACTTCACTCCGGCCTTCACGCTCGACGATTTCGAGTTTTGTGTGCGCCGCGGCCGCCACATCGCGCCGCTGATGCTGGCTGAGGCGGTGGCCCTCGCGCCTTCGCGCGCGCCGGATTCCACCCGCATTGAAAATGCCGCGGTCCGCGTCACGCTTGTGCTGCCGGCCGGCCGGCCGGCCGCGCGCGTCGAAATCGCCGCCGTCGGCGGTGCGTCCGACGCGCCGCTGGTGCTCGATGCCGCGGACTCCCGCGTCGAAATCACCCCGGCCAGCGCGGAGGGCGAACCCCGGAGCCCGACCGAGCCGCGCGCTTGGCCCTTTAAGCTCGCTGGTCCGGCGGTCGTGACGATTTATTTCAACCGCGACGGCCAACCGCGGCCCGTCCATGGCGCGGTCATCACGGTGCGCGACAGCGCCGGCGCCGTGCTCGGGCTCGCCCGGTTGCAGCAGTAACCGCGCCCCCGCATCAACCGCGCCGCCGGGCGACCAGCACCAGGCTCACGCCACACGGAAACGGCACCGGCCAGTGCGCGAGCCCGACGAATTGCGCGCGGAGCAGCGCGTTGATCCACCGCGCCCGCAGCCGGTCCTCGGTGCGGCCGGCCGGCGGGGATCCGCCGGGCCGGCTCCGCAGCGCCCGCCATTTCCGCACGGCCCACACCACGGGATAGACGAGGAAATTCGTGTAGTTGACGTAAACCAGCTCCCACGCCGCGGCGGGAAACAGGGCGCGGAGCTGCGCCCGGTCGTAGCGACGGTAATGATGGAGCGCCACATCCCAGTCGCTCCACAACGCCATGCCGGCGGGAACGGTGACCACGGCCAGTCCGCCCGGCTTGAGCAGCCGCTGAAAACCACGGACGACGGCCGCGTCGTCGGGCACGTGCTCCAGCACATCGAGCGCGGTGACATATTCGAGGGAGCGATCCGGCAGCGGCACCTGGTCGCCGGCGAGGCCGAGAATCTGCTCCGGCTGGAACCGCGTGCGCAGGATCCGCAAGGCCTCCTCGTGGTCGTCGAGCACGAGCACGCGGCAGTGCGCCGCCATCTCCTCCGCAAACAGCCCCGTGCCCGCTCCGCAATCGAGCAGGGTGTCGTCCGGCCGCGGGGCGCGCGTGCGCCGGATCCATTCGCGCACGAACTGCCGCTTGCCCGCGTAATACCAATGGTCGCGTTCCAGCGCGGCGATGTTGGCGTATTCGGCGGCGTCCATGCGGGAAAAACGGAGAGATTGTTTCGTCCGGCCGAGTTGTCCAACTTCAACGGCATGCCTCCCGAGCCACCGTCCCGCAGCCGCCGCTGGTGTGACCCCGCCACCACCGCGGCCGTCACGGCACTGCTCGCCCTGTTCTGGTGGCTCGCCGTTTCGGCCTCCCTCGAGCACAGCCACACATCCGACGAACTGCCGCATATCACCTCGGGATACGCCTACGACCGCTTCGGGGATTTCCGGATGCAGCCCGAAAACGGCAACCTGCCCCAGCGGCTTTTCGGGCTGCCCGCGCTCGTGTCGCACGTTCGCTTCCCGCTGGATCCCTCGCTCTGGGAACACTCGACCTACTGGCTGATCGGCTGGGATTTTTTCTATTCGCTCAACAACCCGACCGACTGGCTCGTGCTCTGCGCCCGCGCCCTCAACGCCCTCTTCGGCGTCGCGCTCGGGCTCTTCATCTTCGCCGTCGCCCGGGCGTGGCACGGCCGGACCGGCGGATTGCTGGCGCTGGCCTTCTATGCCTTCGCGCCGAATTTCCTGGAGCACTCCGCCCTCGCGACGTCCGACATGACCGCGACTTTTTTTCTGACGCTCGCGCCCTGGCTCTTCTGGCGGCATCTCGGGCGGCGCGACCTTCGCTCCGGCCTGCTGGCCGGACTCGTGAGCGGCCTGACCCTCGTGGCGAAATTCAACGGCATCCTGCTCGCCCCGATCTATGCGCTGCTCGTCGTCGGCGACGCCTGGTCACGGTCGACGGCCCCCGGGGGCACCCGGTGGCGCCGGCTCGCCGGCAGCTTCGGCCTCGCGGTCGGACAGGCCGCCATTGCGATCGCGGTCGTCTGGGCGTTCTACGATTTTCGTTTCAGCGCCCGCGGGCCCGGCACGCCGCCGCTGGCGAGCTTCGCCTGGAGCTGGCCGGAGATGTTCGCCCTCATCGGCTGGAAGCGTCACCTCATCCAGGCGGCACTCGACTGGAAATTCCTCCCCGAGGCCTGGCTCTACGGCTTCACCAACGTGCTCGCGGGCGCGGCGATGCGGCCCGAATTTTTTGCGGGCGAACTCAGCCTGCATGGCTGGTGGCAGTATTTCCCCGCGATCTTCCTGCTCAAGACGCCGCTGGGGATGCTCGGCGCGCTGTTGCTTGCGCTCATCGCCGGCCTGGCCGGTTTCCGCCGCCTGTCGCCGGCTGACCGGCGCGCGCGCTGGCAGCGGGCCTGCCCGCTGGTTGTCGGAGCCGGCGTGGTGTGGATCGTGGCGCTCACGAGCAATCTCAACATCGGGGACCGGCACATTCTTGCCGTCTACCCCATCCTCTTCATCGCCATCGGCGGCCTCGCCACCCGCCGCTGGCTGGCTGTGGCTGCCGGTGCACTTGTGCTTGTCGAGGTGCAGGCGACGCTTGCGGTCCGTCCCCATTATCTCGCGGCCTTTAACGCTCTCGGCGGCGGCCCGGCCCGCGCCTATCGCCTCTTCGCCGACAGCGCGCTCGACTGGGGGCAGGATTTGCCGGCATTGCGCTCGTGGCTCGCCGCGGAACGCCGGCCCGGCGAGCATTTCTACCTCGGCTACTTCAGCAGCGCCTGGCCGCCCCACTACGGCGTGCGGCCCGATCAATTCCTGCCCGCCGACAACTACATCGTCCAGACGCCCGCCACCTGGTATGACTACGAACCGGGCCTTTACTGCATCAGCGCCACTCTGCTCGATGAAGTTTATTCGCGCTATCGCGGACCGTGGACCGCGCCATACGAGCGACGCTACCGCGAGTTGCAGGCATTCCGCTCGGAATTTGCCCAGGGCCGCGAACCGAACGCTTTCATCGTCTATAACCGCCTGCGCTTCTCCCGGCTTTGCAAGTATCTGCAATCCCGCCCGCCCGACGGCGACGCGGGTCACTCCATCCTCATTTTCCGTCTCACCGCCGCCGAGCTGCACACCGCACTCGAGGCGCCGGTCACGGGCGGGTATCCGGTGCGCGAGCGATAAAATTCCTGTGATACGCCATCGCCCGCGGGAGTTCGCACTCGACACTCCACTGGCCCGCCGGTGATTTTAGCCGTCCGTGAACACAGCCTCCTCAACGGTGCGCGTGGGCGTGGTCGGATTTGGACAGTGGGGCCCCAACCACGTCCGCAACTTCCGCATGGTCGACGATTGCGACGTCGTGCGCGTGTGCGACACCTCGCCCGCCCGGCTTGGCCTCGCCCGCAAGCAATTCCGCGACCTCGATACGACCTCCGATCCCACCGCGATCACGCTGGCCCCGGACATCGACGCCGTCGTCGTCGCCACCCCGGTGCAAAGCCACTTCGCGCTCGTCCGGCAGGCGCTCGAGGCGGGTAAGGATGTCCTCTGCGAAAAACCGCTCGCCAGCACGGTCGCCGAGTGCCGCACGCTGTGCGAGCTCGCCGCCGCAAAGCGCCGCGTGCTGATGGTCGGTCACGTTTTCCTCTACAATCCGGGCGTGCAGCACCTGAAGATCGATCTCGATCGCGGTGAACTCGGCCGCGTTTACTACATGGACGCCACCCGCACCAATCTCGGTCCGGTCCGGCGCGATGTCGGCGCGATCTACGATCTCGCCAGTCACGACATCTCGATTTTCAACTTTCTCCTCGGCGCGCAGCCGGCGGAGGTGTCCGCCACCGGCGGATTTTTCCTGCAGGAGCAGATCGAGGACATCGGGTTCCTCACCCTCACCTACCCGAAGGGCGTCGTCTGCCACGTCCACACCTCGTGGCTCAATCCCCGCAAGGTCCGCCATCTCACGATCGTGGGCGACCACAAGATGGCCGTGTGGGACGACATGGATAATCTCGAGCCGATCCGTTACTACGACAAGGGCGTCATCGCCGACCACTACTCGTCCTTCGGGGAATTCCAGATGATCCTGCGCGACGGCGCGATCACGAGTCCCAAGGTGAAACTCTTCGAGCCGCTCATGCACCAGGATCAGGAATTTGCCGGATGCGTGCGCAGCCGCCGCACCCCCGCCGCCAGCGGCGAGTTTGGCCTCGCGATTGTCCAGGTCCTCGAAGCCGCGCACGAGTCCCTGAAAAACCAGGGCCGGGCCGCCCGGGTGGTCGCGTCATGAGCGCCGCCGCGGCATTTCCGCTCACCGTCATCGTGCCCGCCTACAACGAGGAAGCACTCCTCGATGGCACCGTCCGTAGCCTGCGCAACACCCTCGCCACACTCGGCCTCGACGCCGAAATCGTCATCGTCAACGACGGCAGCCGCGACCGGACCGGCCTGATCGCCGACGCGCTCGCGCGGACGGATTCCTCTCTGGTGGTCTGCCATCAACAAAACCAGGGCCTCGGCGGTGCGATTCGCCGCGGCGCCGCGCAGGCACGGGGCGAATACCTGCTGCCCTGGCCCGCCGACATGCCGGTGAATCGGGAGGATTTGCGTCCGTTCATCGACCATCTGGGGCAGGCCGACGTGCTCGTGGGCTGCCGGCGGCGGCGGGCAGGCTACAATGTTCTCATGCGGTTCAACTCGTGGCTCTACCCGCGCCTCGTCGTCGCCCTGTTCGGCCTGCGGCTGCGCGATGTGAACTGGATCCACCTCTACCGGCGCGATCATTTCCAGGCGATCCCGCTCACCCAGCGCGGGATTCCCATGCTCGTCGAGATTCTCGTGCGATTGCGCGACCGCGGCGCCACGTTCCTGGAGATCGAGGTCGAGATGAAACCGCGCGCGGGCGGCGTCGCCTCGGCGGCCCGCCTGCGGATTATGTGGCGCACCCTCGTCGGGTTGCTCGCCTTTCACCGCACCTGGACTCGCGAGAGGGCGGCGGGCGGACGCGCGGCGGTCTCGCCCTTGGCCTGAAGCGCCCTCTTCTCCTTGAATCCGCCTTTCGCGCGCGGGCGCCGCGCGCACTTGGATTCATGCGGCGAACCCGTTTGAGCCCGCACGTTCCGCTCAACCCTCGGGCAAACATTCGTTCGGCCGGACCTTGCGCACCGCGCGAATCGGGTCACCCAGGTAGACGACTCCGTCGAGCAACGTGCCCCGGACCACGCTGCCCGCACCCACGACCGTTTCCACGCCGATAACGCTACCCGGGTAGGCCAGCACCCGCCCCCCGATTCGCGCTCGCGCGGCAATCACCACCCCCTTGTAGGCCTGGTGCAATTGCGGCCGGTGAAAATCGAGCTTCAGATCGCTCACCGAAAGAAACCCCGGCCCGATAAACACCTCGTCGCCCACCTCGGAATAATCACCGACCTGGCAAAGACTATGCACCGAGCAGCGGCAGCCGACGCGCGTGTGATGTTCGATGCAGCTCAACGAGCCGATCGAGGAACCTTCGCCGATGGTGACGTGACTGCGGATGACCGTGTTGTGCCAGATCTTCGCGCCCGCGCCGAGCGTGACGTCGTGATAAAGCACCGCTCCCGATCCTACAATGCAACCGACTCCGATGCGGGTCGGCCCATGGCCGCCGGCACCGCCCCCGCGCCCGAGGGCCGCGCCGCTCTGCACCACGGTCCCATGCGCAATCTCCACCGTCGGCCCGATCCAGGCACCGGCCTCGATCGTCACCCCTTCTCCGATGCGAGCCGCCGGATCGACATGCGCCAAGGGTGAGATTTGCATTGTTGAGAGGCGTTATGAGGCGTTGCCTCGCAGCGGCAAACGCAAATGCTCGGACTTCAAACCCGCCCAGCTCCGTCCACTACGTTACCGTGCACCGCGTCCCGTTCCAGGACCTCCCGCTCCAGATCCGCCAGCTGCGCAGCGAACTCGACTCCGCCCTCGACGGCGTCCTGCGCCACGGCCAGTTCATCCTCGGACCCGAGGTCGTCGCGTTCGAACAGGCGTGGGCCGCTTTCTGCGGGGCAAAGCACACCGTCGGCGTCGGCTCCGGCACCGACGCGCTGCAACTGATCCTCCGCGCGCTTGGCATCGGAGCCGGGGACGAGGTCATCACCGTCGCCAACAGCTTCATCGCCACTGCCGAGGCCGTTTCCTACACCGGCGCCACCCCGGTCCTGGTCGACTGCTCGTTGGAGAACTACCTGATCGATCCCGCCGCCGTGGCCGCCGCCATCACGCCGCGCACGCGCGCCATCATGCCGGTGCATCTCTACGGCCAGCCGGCGGACATGGCCGCGCTCGCCACCCTCGCCCAAAAACACGGCCTCGCCCTGATCGAGGATGCCGCGCAGGCCCACGGCGCGACGCTCGCTGACGGCCGGCCGTGCGGCACGCTCGGGCGGGCGGCGGCGTTCAGCTTTTATCCGGGCAAAAATCTCGGCGCCTTCGGCGACGGCGGCGCGGTCACCACCGACGACGAGGCGCTGGTCCGCCAGCTCCGGCTGCTGCGCAACTGGGGCTCGATCGTGAAATACCACCACGAGGTGCAGGGCTACAACTCGCGCCTCGACACGATGCAGGCCGCGATTCTCGGCGTGAAGCTCCGCCATCTCGCGACGTGGAACGAACGCCGCCGCGTCGCCGCCGGTTGGTATCGCGAGGCGCTCGCCGACTGCGCCGGACTCGCGCTGCCGGCCGAGGCGCCGTGGACCGGACGCCACGTCTATCACCTGTTTGTCGTGCGCCTGCTGGAACGCGACCGCGATACCGTCGCCAAAGGACTCGCCGACGCCGGCGTGCAGACGGTTGTGCACTATCCCGTGCCGATCCATCTCCAGAAAGCCTACGCCGGCCTCGGCCACGGCGCCGGCGCATTTCCCAACGCCGAGCGGGCCGCGCGCACCGTGCTCTCGCTTCCGATGTTCCCGGAGATGACGCCGGATCACGTCGGGCTCGTCGCCGATGCGTTGCGCGCCGCCCTCGCCGCCTAAGGCATGGCCACGCGCGAGAGATCGAAATTCCTGGTGCCGCTGGCCGTCGCCGCGGTGCTCGCGTTGCACGTGGGACTCGCGTTGTGGGCCGCGGCCGGCGAAAGCGTCACCGCCGACGAGATCCTGCACATCACCGGCGGCTATTTCTACGACCGCGATGGCGACTTTCGCCTGCAACCGGAAAACGGCGTGCTGCCGCAGCGCTGGGCCGCGCTGCCGCTTTGGCTGGACGGCGCCCCGTCGCCGCCGTTGGACAACAACATCTACTGGCGGACCTCCGACGCCAGTGTCATCGGCCACCAGCTCTTCTATGAAACCGGCCACGATCACTGGCCGGCGTTGATGGCGGCGCGGGCGATGATGGTGATGTTTTCCGCGGGCACGGGGTTGCTCGTGTTTTGCTGGGCGCGCGCCTTGTTCGGCACCGCGGCCGGATTTCTCGCCCTGATTTTCTTCGCCTTGTGCCCGAATATCCTCGCGCACGCGGCGCTGGCCACTTCCGACACGGTGGCCGTTTTTTTTCTGCTCGCCGCCGTCGGCTCGTTCTGGCGCCACCTGCGGGCACCGACGCCGGCCAATGGCGCCCTGAGCGCGATCGTGTTCGGGCTCGCATGGGTGGCCAAATACTCCGCCGCCCTGCTGCTGCCGATGTTCGCGCTATTGCTCGTGTGGCGTGTCGCCACCGCGCACGACGCCGGGGAGCGACGGCGCTGGCTCCTGCGCACGCCACTGACGATCCTCGGACACGGCGCCGCAGCGACGTTGATCATCTGGGCATTCTACGATTTTCGTTTCAGCGCGTTCGCCGCCAGCGTGCCGCCGGCGGACCACTTCATCGTCCCGTGGGAGCGCGTGCTGCCGGCGATCGGGCTGCAGGGACGCGCGGTGGAATTCTGCCGTTCGTGGAAGCTGCTGCCCGAGGCGTTTCTCTACGGCTATGCCTGGGTGATCGAATCCGTGCAGGCCCGGGCCGCCTTTCTCGCGGGCGCCTACAGCACGACCGGCTGGGTGAGCTTTTTCCCGCTGGCCTTCCTTTGGAAAACCCCCCTTGCGTTACTGGTGGCGACGGGGTGCGGCTTGGGCGTCGTGCTGCGCCGCTGGGTCAAAAACCGCCGCGCAATCGGCCACGACCTCCTGGCGATTGCGCCGCTGCTGGTGCTGTTCGCGGTCTATTGGGCGTTCTCGCTGACGAGCAAGCTGAACATCGGCCACCGGCACATCCTACCGACTTATCCCGTGCTGTTCATCCTCGCCGGCGGCCTGGCGGCGCCGGGCGTGTTCACCGGCCGATGGCGGCTGGTGTTGCCCGCGGCGCTGGTGCTGGGGCAGGCGGCGGCCAACGCACGGGTGGCGCCGCACTATCTCGCCTACTTCAACGAAATCGCCGGCGGCCCGGACGAGGGCTACCGCCACCTCGTGGACAGCTCGCTCGACTGGGGACAGGACCTGCCCGGATTGAAAGCGTGGCTCGACAGCCATGCGGGCGGCGAGCCGGTTTTCCTTTCCTATTTCGGCACCGGTGAACCCGCCTACTACGGCCTGCACGTGCACCGGCTGCCCTTCTTCAACAACTTCAAGATTCCCGTCTACTACACACCGCTGACCGCGGGCGTTTATTGCATCAGTGCGACGATGCTCGAGCAGGTCTACAGTCCGGTGCGCGGGCCATGGACCGTCGATCTGGAAAAGGAATTCCAGCAGCTGCGTTCGCTGGAGCCGGCGTTCGCCGGCTATACGCGCGATCCGAAGGCCCGCGCCGACCTGGAACGCGGCCCCGGCGGCGGCCACTGGCCGGAGTTGATCGCCCGCTACGACCTCCTGCGCTTCGCCCGCCTCTGTTTTTATCTGCGGGCTCGCGCTCCGGACGCGACGATCGGGTATTCCATTCTCATCTATCGGTTGAACGCCGATGAAATCGCCCGGGCGACCAACGGGCCGCTTTCGGCGTGGGCCGGCCTGATCGACGAGGCGGTGCGCCGGTAGCACCACGCGGAAGACGTTGTTTCGCCCCGCCGACTGCCCCAAGGTTTTTCCCGTGGCCCGCCGCCTTTCCCCGCCTTCCGCCGCCTTTCTTGTCACGCTGGGTGTGTTGCTGGCGCTCCTGCATGCGGTGCTCGCGCTCACCGCGGCGGCAACGAAAAGCATGACGGCGGACGAGATCGCCCACCTGACCGCGGGCCTGGCCTACAATTCGCGTGCCGACTATCGCCTGCAGCCGGAGAACGGCAACCTGCCCCAGCGGCTGGCGGCGGTGCCCATGACTCTCGCCGGTGTCTCGCTGCCGCCCGCGACGCTGCCGAGCTGGCCCGCCGCCGACGTCTGGAACTACGGCCACGCGTTTTTCTTCGAACGTGGACTCGCGGCCGATGAATGGCTCTTCCTCGGCCGCGGCATGATCGCGCTGGTGAGCGCCGCCACGGGACTGCTGGTCTTCTGCTGGTCGCGGGCGCTCTTCGGGTGGCGGGGCGCTTTTTTTTCCCTGACCTTGTTCGTCTTTTGCCCGGCGTTTCTGGCCCACGGCGCACTCGCGACGTCGGACGTGGTGATGGCGTTCTTTTTTCTCGCCGCGGTCGGCGCGTGGTGGCGCCACCTCGAACGGCCCGGGGCGGGCGGGGCCGCCCTGAGCGCCTTCGTCCTCGGGCTCGCCTGCGTCGCGAAATTTTCCGCGGTGCTGCTGGCGCCGATGTTCGCCCTTTCGGCACTCGTCTGGTTGGTCGGGCGCGCGCGCGTCGCCGGCTGGCGTCCGTCGCTCGCACGTCTGGCGCGCTCGACGGCGATTCACCTCGTGGTCGCGTGGGCGACGATCTGGCTTTTCTACGGCTTTCGTTACGGCGCGTTCTCATCCGAACTCGCCGGCGGCGCCCGCTTTTACCGTGGCGATTGGGATTGGATCCTCACGGATTTCGGCTGGTCACGCCCGATCCTTGTGATCGCGCGCGACTGGCACCTGCTGCCCGAGGCCTTCCTCTATGGCTTCGCGTTCGTCGTGCAGTTCGCGAAGGAGCGGGGCGCTTTCTTCAACGGCGACTACAGCCTGACCGGCTGGGTCAGTTTCTTCCCGTTCACGTTTCTCGTCAAAACCACGCTCCCTCTCCTGATTCTCGTGGTGGCCGGTGCCGCCAGTGCCGCGCGCATGGTGTGGACTGGAATCAACACGGGCCGGATCGCGGCCTTGAATATCCGGCTGCGACCATTCACCCCGCTCGCGGCACTGTTCGTCGTTTATTGGGGGACGTCGCTCGCGAGCCACCTGAACATCGGTCACCGCCATATTCTTCCCACTTACCCCGTGCTGTTCATCGCCGCCGGCTGGTTCGGGCAATGGCTGGACCGGCGTCGCCCGGTCGCAAGCGCGGTCGTGGCCGGTCTCGCCCTCTGGCATGCCGGCGAATCGCTGCGGGCGCGACCGGACTATCTGGCGTATTTCAACCAGATCGTGGGCGGCCCGGCGAACGGCTGGCGGCACCTGGTCGACAGCTCGCTCGACTGGGGGCAGGATTTGCCCGCGCTAAAGACCTGGCTCGACGCGAATGCCCGCGGGGAAAAGGTCTTCCTGTCGTATTTCGGGGCCGGCGATCCGGTTTACGAAGGCATCGTCGCGACGGCGCTGCCCTCACTGCCGGACGTCGGTCCGCCGAAGAAATGGCAGCCGCTCACCGCGGGCGTCTACGCGATCAGCGCCACGATGCTCCAGCAGGTCTACAGCCCGGTGCGGGGCGACTGGACGCTGGCGCTGGAAAAGGAATTCCAGACGTTGCGCGCGCTGGAGCCGACGATGCTCGCGTTTCAAAATGCGCCGGCGCGAAGGGCCGCGCTGCTTCGCGACGTCCCGGAGGGCAAATGGACCGCCGCCTGGAAGCGCTACGAATGGCTGCGCTTCGCGCGGCTCTGTCATTGCCTCCGGCCGCGCCGGCCTGACGGCGAAGCGGGATACTCGATCCTGATTTACCGCCTGGGCGCGGAAGACATTGCGACGGCGACGGGCGGATCGCTGGCGGACTGGAGCGCGCTGATCGAGCGCACCATCGCCGCGCGCGATGCGGGGATGTAAACGGCGTAGGGACCCGTCGCGCCGACGCGCAGAAAATCCTCGCGGGCGTTCGGCGGATGCAGGGACGGCGGATGCGGAATGAAGTCCAGCACCAGCACGCCATCGGGCGGGGTTTCCGCGGACTCCGGCAGCGGGCCCCAGAATTTCGCGCCGGCTCCCGCCTCGGCCCGCCACCGGCGCATCAGCGGCCAGGGGAATCCATGCCGGCTGACGATCTGCAGCGAAGAAACCCGCGCCGCGAGCAAGGTTTGCACGCAGGCCTCCTGCCGCGCGGCCTCCGGCGGGTCGAAACGAAAATAGTTCTCCCAGCGCGAGGCCGCCCACACCTGCGGAGCACTCCAGAGCGGCCGGTTGCCGGTCTCGACCGCGGGCAGCCAGCCGAGCACGCACGCTGCCGCGACAAACACGATCGTCCGCGGGCCGAAATCCTCCGCGACGACGGCGATCAATGCCGCCAGCACCAGGAATGCCGGCAATTGCAGCCGCGCGCCCGCGGGCTGCCATTTGAGCACGGCACAATACAACAGCATGCCGCCGGCGACCACGACCAACGCCGCCAGCTTCGCGCCGCGGCGCGGTCGCCGCCACAACAACGCCAGTGCCGCGGCGAGGCCCAGCAGGAACGCGGCGGGCGCGCCCGCGACCATCTCGTCGCGCGGACCCCAATCCACCTCGTAGTGCAGCACCCACAGGGTCGTCCGCGGATCGTTCACGTCGGCGCCCAGCCAGTGGTGCAGACGAACGACCGCAGCGAGCATCAGGCGGTTTATGGACGCCCACGGCGTGACCGCATGCAGTGTCGCGTTGCGCGCGACGTTCGAGACGACGTCGCGGAGCGCGGGAGCGATCATCTCCTGCTCCCCGCCATCCTCGGCGCGATGGACACCGAGCGGCGTGCCATACCAGCGGACATTGCGCATGGCGTGCGGCGCCACCGGCAACAGCGCCGCCACCAATAACAATGCCGCCCCTCGCGGCGCCCGCCAGGCGGTGCGCCCGAGCAGCGCCAGAATCGGCAGGCAAAAAATCAACGCCGTCGTCTTGGTCGCGAGCGCCAGGCCGAGCCCCACGCCGGCCGCCAGCCAATCGCTCCAGGGTCGTGGCTCGCACCGCGCGAGCCGGAACCCATACAACGCAAAAACCGCGAGCCAGGCCGCCACCAGCAGGTCGTTCTTCGCACTGCTCGCCTCGTGCCACGCCATCGGCAGCGTCGCGCAAACCAATGCGGCGAGCCACTGCGCCCGGGGACCGCCGCCGAGTTGCCGCGCGAGCAGACTCACGACGACCAGGCCGAGCACATAGGCGAACCATTGGGGCAGGTTTGCGAAAAAATCGCCCCCCGACAGCAGCAGCGCGTGGGCCTGGATCATCTCCGCCAGCGGCGGCATCATCAGGGCGCGATCGTTGACGGTGAAAAAATGGTCCAGGCTTCGCTGCTGGAGCCACATCGCCTGCCGTGGCAGGTGGTAGCTCAATGCATCCGGCGTGTTCGGTGGCGCAAGCAGCGCCGTCGCCAGCGCCAGGACCGGCAGGGCCGCCAGCAACCACCCGGCGCCGGAAATCTCCGGCCGCGCGATTCGCGCGCGCCCTCGCCACACCAATCGCAGCAGCCCGCCGTGCACCAGGAGCCACCCGACCAGCACCGGGCCGAACCCGAGTGCATGCAGTGCGCCGAGCACCTCGGTCGCGACCAGCACGCCGAGACCCCACGCCAGCATGGCGAGCACGAAGGCCTCCCGCCAGCCCCGGTCCGGCCACGTCGCGCGCCATGCCACCGTCGCCAGCGGCACGGCGGAAAACACCAGGAGTCCGTAAATCATTTGACGGTTTCGTTCCCGCGCAACGCGCCCAAGCCGCTGCGTCCGAAATGGGCGAGAAACACCAGCAGGCAGGCGAACAAGGCCCACGTGAGCGGTTGTTCAACCAAAAAAGCCCAGTGCAACGCGCGAGCGAGATCGATCGCCGGCCACTGGTTAAGCGCGAGCGTGCAGAGGGGATCAAACCAGAGCGCGGCGAGCAGCAGCCAGGCGGTGACCCGCGCCAACCGGCGCACGGGACCCGGCGTGACGCAGTCGCGCGGCAGCGACCAGAGTAGCGGGGCGAGCCAGAGGGCGAAGATCCAGCGATACGCGTAATTCTGGCTCGTGAAAAAACAACCCGCGAGCAACGCCGCCCCGAGGACAAATTGCAGCCAGGCGCCCCGTTGCGCCGGCGCCGGCGCCCAGTCCGCGAGCGGACCCATCCGCCAGCACCAGCCAAACAGCAGCAGGCCGAGCATCGTGGCGAGCACCTGCGGCACCGGACCATGCCAGCCGGCTTCGTGAAACCCGGCGACCGCACCAAACGTAAAGATCCCCTCCACCGCCGGCAATACCGGGAGGATTCGCCGCAGGTCACCCGCCACATGCCAGCCGACCAGGGCCAACGCGACACCACCCAGCGCGATCCGCCAGCGCAGTTCGCGCGGGGGCGCGGCCGCGAGCAACAACCACGCGGCGATCGCCGGATAAAACTTGAGATCGGCGGCGACGGCGATCGGCACCAGCGCCAGCCAGCGAACCACCGCCCGGCGGGACAGCAGGCACGGCACGACCGGCGCCAAGATCACAAAAATTGCCAGGTCGTTGTTCGCCCGCTCCAACGCCAGCAGAACCGGAACGCTGCCGATCATCGCCAGAAACCAGGGAACCGACCGCCCGGAATCCGGCCGCAGGCCGAGCAACGCCACCAGAAAGAAAGCACTCCCAAGCGCCAGGCCAAACGGAACGGTGGCCGCGCGCGTCAAACCGAAGTCGCGAAGATGCAGCCACGCGGGACCGTAGATGTGCGGCCGCCGGAGGTAGTCCAACGGATTGTCCTTATATGGATCGAGGCCCGCCGAGACGGCATCGTTCGACGCCAGCAGGGCGAAGGAGTCGAGAAACCACACCGGCTGGACGTTGCCGGGAGCGACGGTCACATGGAAGCGCTGGATGCCCACCTGGAAAAACCGTTGGGGGTTCAGCGCAAAAAAAAGCAGCCAGGCGGCGGCGCACGCCAGAAAGACAATGCGCCAAACCGGGGACTGTCCGCCCGGAGATTCCGGGCTAACCGGCGCCTCCCGCCCACCTGTCCGCGCCACCGCAGTCTTCACAGGCCGCTCATTCATCGCGGCGCGGGAGTGGTCTGGGCCAGGCTGCGGCCGGCGGGCGTCGCCGGAACCGGCGGGGAGTCGCCCGCCGGCGCCGGGTCGATTTTGACCAGACGGCTGATCCGGTCCCATCGCAGGCCGAACCGCTTTTCTGCGATCGTCTGCAGATGAAAACTGTCGGGCAGGACGTCGTCCGGATCGACGCCCAAGTCACCGGCGCCCGAGGTCGGCCGGATGGCCTGAACCACGAGCACCTCGCGAAAGGTTCCCTCGTGGAGGTGCCACGCGATCGCGTCGCCCCGCGTGCGGCCGACCGGAATGTTCACCACCGGGACGTGTCTCAGCAGAAAGGGGATCGTCGCCTTGTTCGTGACCAGCAAAACCGGACCGGGCTGGGCGGCGATTTGTTCGAAGTCCCAGTCGAGTTCGTGCATGAGAAGATTCTGCGAGGTATAAAGCCGGCGGGCATAGGCGGGGCCCCCCCAGCCCAGCAGCCAGACCGCCAGGCCCAGCGTCATGCACCGCGTGGCCAGCAGGCCGCGCCGATCGAGATGGCCGGTCAGCCAGGCGGCAAGCAAAGCCAGCAGCAGACAGGTCGGCAGGGCAAACCGGGACGCGATCGGCTCATCGAGCCGGCTCCAGTAGTAAAACATGAGCAACCCGAGGTTGGCCGCGATGGCGGCACCGAACGCGACCACGACGATCACCACCGGCGTGAGCGCGGGACGCCCCGCTGGCCGGCCGAGCCACCGCACCGCACAGACCAATCCCCAGATCACGCCGGCCGCGCCGACCACGGTCAGCCACCACGAATTCGAATATTCGGGCGACGTGCCGAGGAAGAATTGCCTCGCGCCCTCCAGATTGCCCGCGAGGTAGCGCAGGGCAAAACGCGCCGTCTCGCCTTCCCGAAGCTGCCAGAGGATCGGTTTTGCGTCGACCACGCGGCTTTGCCAGGCGTAAGGCACCAGAAACAGCGGCGCCAGCAACGCCGGCCACGGGAGCAACACGCGACCGGAGCGCAGCCACCCGAGCACAATCACCACCGCCGCCGGCACGACGAAGAGCACGGATTCGTAGCGGCTTTGCGCCAGCAGCACCACGCCAAACACCAGCAGCGACAGGCGGTCGTCATCCGGTGCGCGCAGATAGAGCACGGCCAGCGCCATCACTCCCGCGATCATGGTCAGGTTGTGCAGTTCCATGCCGGCACCGCTGACGTTCTGCCCAAAGAGCGGCAACGTGGCGAGGAGGCCGATGGCCAGAAACGCCGGGCCGCGCTCGCGGGCCAGTTGACGGGCCAGCCAGTAAACCAAGCCAAGGCAAACCGGAGTCAGGGCCACGTTCAAGGCAAAGGCGTTGGCTACGCGGAACCCGGTGAAATCGTGCACCAGCGACAACAGGAACGCGAAAAAATACGGGCGTTTGTCGAGGAACGTGTCGATCGCGAGCCACGTGCCGAAAAAATCGTAGGCCCGCACCGGGGTGCCGATCTCCTTCGTCGCGTGCATGTGCCACGCGGTGCCCTGAAGGACGTATTCGTCGTAGAGGATCTTGTGCTTGAACGGATCCGCCCAGACCGCGAACAACGTTCCGGCGATCACGGCGAGCCACACCACGCGGCGCCGACGCAGCCAGCCGAGCCAGACGTCGCGCCGGGGCGCGACCACCCGCCGGCCAAAGAAAACAAACAGCGAGAACAGCCCGAGCATGTAGTAATACCCGCCCACCACGATCAATCGCTCGGCTTTCGGGGGCGGCACCGCGATAAATCCCGTCACAAACGCCAGTGCACCGACCAGGACAAAGAGCACGATCCGGCGGCCCGCCCCGGCGGGGGAGAGGTCGAAGATCAAGTTGACAAGGCGAGGAATCACGCGACTCGAAAACGCAGCGCTCCACCCGGCGCCGTCGGGCGGGCGGGGCGGGCAAGACGCCGGGAGACCGGGACCGGCCCGTCGCCATCGACCGGACAGACGTGCATGGCCCCGTTCACGGCAGCTGCTTCATGAAGTTATCGAGATAGAGCTTCCGGGCGGCTTCGATCTCGGCGCGACTCTTGGGCACTACGTGGGTGCCGGGGTCCGGAGTGGAAATGGGCACGTCTCCCGCCCTGATCTCCTTCACGCGACTGATGCGGGACAGCGTCAGCAGTTGCAGCCGCTCCTCCACGACGGGTTCGAGCACAAACGCCGGCCCGAGGTCATCGCCCTCCCGCAGCGTCATACGTCCCGTGTCCGGATCGATGTTGAAGCGTTGGAAAACATACACCGCCGAAAACGTCCGGTTGCGCATGTGAAAGGCGATGTCCGCCTTGCGCTTGACCGCCACCACGGTGGGTGTCGCAGAAACAAGATGCGTGATCCAGAGCGTCGCATCGTTGTCGATCATCAGGTAGTCAGGGTGAGGTTGCGCCGCGATGAACTGCCGGCGCCAGGCGGTCTCCTTGCCCGGCAGGTATTCCTGACTGTAGGCGTGGGCCGCCATCGAGGGCACGCTGCGCGCCAGCAACCCGAGAGCGGCCAAGCCCAGCAGTGACCGCACGACGGCCGCGGCGGCGAATTGCGGCAGGATCGCGAGGATGGCAACCACCATGCCGAGGTGGGTCGGCAGGCTCAGGCGGCGAATGACGACGTCGTCGAACTTGCCCCAGAAATAACACATCATGAGCGCAAACTGCAGTGCAAAACCGAGACTGAAGATGGTGGTGGCGACCACCGCCGGAGTCTCCACGGACAGGGTGCGGAGACGCTTGATGACGAGGAGGGCGAAAAATGGCACCGCGATGCAACCCAGCGCCGAAAGCACCAGGGAGTTGGGCTGATCGGTGACGCTTCCGAAGAAGAACTTCACGGCGTGCTCCAGGTTTTCGGGAATGTAGGAAAACGAAAACGGCTGCGTGTAGCCCGGTTTGCTGAACATCTCCCACGCCGATTCCCGCAGGTCGAAAACGATCCGGTGCTGCAGCGGATAGTCGACCATGAGCAAGGGAGCGCCGAGGACCGGCCAGGTCAGGATGGCGCGGCCTTCGCGAAACCAAACCCAGAGCACAAGCGCGGCGACAGGCAGCAGGTAAATGACCGATTCGTAGCGAACCTGCGCCAGCAGCAGGCCGGAAAAGCAAAACGCGGTCAGCGACACCCCGTCACGCTTTTCCACCCAGCGGACCCCGAGCAGCAGGGTGGCGAGGATCATCACGAGATTGAGCAACTCGAAGCCGCCGCCCGTCGCGTTTTGTCCCAGCAGCGGAAGCCCTGCGAAAAGCAGGACCCCCAGCCAGCCCGCGGCGCGGCCCGCCAACAGCCGGCCGGTCGTGTGCACCAACCCGAGAAAAACAAACGTGAGCGTGCCGTTGAGAATGAACGCGTTTGCCGGCCGGTAGCCGGTGAGGTCGTGCAAGAGCGACAGGAGGAATGGAAAAAACAGCGGACGCTTGTCGACAATTCCCTCGAGAATCACGAACGAGCCCTGGATGTCGTTGCCCCGCAGCGGAGTCAGCACCGTTTTGTCGAGGTGCATGCTCATCGACGTGCCGAGGAGCATGAGTTCATCCATCACGATCTTGAACCCGAAGGTTTCATGAACCAGCAGCACGATCCCGCCCAAGGCGATGATTCCAACCGAGGTCCAATCAACAGCACGCCATCGCAGGGCGCATAGTTCCGTTCCAAACGACTGCCAAAGGGAACGCAACCAAAGCACAAACGTCGCAAGCACGATCCAATAACCCGCGTGGGACACGACAGTAAACGCCAGCCTGTCGGGGACGGCGAAGAACCCGAGGACTACCGCGAGAACGGTCGACAACACGAGCAACCAGCAACGGCGATCAAACGCCATGGCGGTGAGTGGGGAAGCCATCATACGCACAAACGACATGTTGGGAGCCGGGGCGCGAAAAAGAAAGCCCGATGAACGGGGACAACGGGAACCGGGCTCAAAAAGTCCCGTCGACAAAAAGGCCGCCCGCGGTAGGCGGGCGGCCGAAGGAACGAACTGTCAAACCAGCTGGCCGAATCAGGGCGCGTAGGTGATCGTGCGCGCGTTCGCCACGCCGGTGATCGTAATGGTGATGCCTTGGGTATATCCGACCGGATAGGTCTCACCCGCCACGGTGTTCAACGCTTTGACGTAATTGGTCGCACCGATCAGGCTGCTCGGATCCGCCGACGTGGCGCCGTTTTCCAAATAATATTGGTCGGCGGCGGCAGCGACCTGTCGCGCATTGTTGAGAACGGCCTTGTCTTGAGACGCAACGCGAACCTTTTGGAACGCGGGAATCGCCATGGCGGCCAAGAGGCCGATAATGACGACGACGATCATGATTTCGACAAGGGTGAAACCCTTGGTTGATTCAACGGTATGTTTCATGGGGATCTAATTTTGATATGATACGCAAAACATCGGTATTCTGTGGTTTGAGGCGAAAGATAGCGAGGCGAATTGGGTAAAGGATTCATTAAAACCGACCCTCCACCCATCTTCACCGATGGCCTAGGCCCGTTCAGGCGCAGGCCAAAAAAAGCCGCCGGCACGAATGCCGGCGGCTCGATCAAAGAGTCATCCGCTCTCGGCTTACGGGGCGTAGGTGATGGTGCGGGCGTTCGCCACACCGGTGATCGTGATGGTGATGCCCTGGGTGTAGCCAACCGGGTAAGTCTCACCAGCGACCGTGTTCAGCGCTTTCACGTAATTGGTCGCACCGATCAGGCTGGCCGGGAGGGCGGAAGTCGCGCCGTTTTCCAGATAATACTGATCGGCGGCGGCAGCCACCTGACGAGCATTGTTCAGCACGGCTTTGTCTTGTGACGCAACGCGCACCTTCTGAAAGGCAGGAATCGCCATGGCGGCCAAGAGGCCAATGATGACGACGACGATCATGATTTCGACAAGGGTGAAGCCCTTGGAGGACTGGTTAACGTTTTTCATGGGAGGTATCTCTTAACTATGTAGTATGATAAACGCTCAAACGCGAGCAGTGCAGCGATCAAGCCTGATTGAGGTCGATAATTCAAGGTCAAAATCCTGTAAACCCCTACTCATCACTAGGTATTAACCCTTATCGTAGAAACGCGCACCCTTCACCGCGCCATAAGGGCAAACTCATGTTATCAGATGCGGCGCCGACGTTTGAGCGGGGTGGCTTTGCGGCCACGTCTAGGTTTCGCAGCTGGTTGTTCCAGCAATTTCGCCGCGGGAATCTTTACCGCATCCTTCCAAAGGTTCTCCAATCCGTAGTGCGTCCGCTGATCTGGCAGAAACAAATGCACCATGACATTGAACGCGTCCATTACGGTCCACCCGCTGTCCTGAGCGGTCTCGACCCCGACAATCTTGGTCTTCGCTGCATCGAGCACCTTCTCCAATTCGACCCGCATCGAGCGTAGATGCGGTTCGGACGTCGCCGTGGCGAGGACAAGGAAATCGGTGATCGAGGACTGCGCACTCACGTCGAGCACGCTCAAGTCACCCGCTTTTTTTTCATCCAGGGCGCAACAGCAAAGTTTCGCCAGCTCAAGCGAGGACGATTTTTTTGATTTCATGTGATGTCGCGATAGAGCGCCTTGTCGCGAATGTAAACAATCGCCTTGTGCGGCACGAAATAGTCCAGAGACAAACCCTGGCGGACGCGCTCACGCAGCTCGGTCGAGTTTATCGCCAGCAAGTGCCCGTTGCAGCGGTGCAATTTCAGCCCGGGAATATCGGGCTGGGCCCGCAGCGGGAATCCCGGTCGCTCGAGGAAAATAAACTCCACCAGATTCGCCAGCTCGACAATTTCCTTCCAAAGATTCAATTTTGGCAATTGGTCGCCACCGATGATCCAGTAAAGTTGGTCCGTGGGATAGAGCGCCCGGAAATATCGCGCCGAGTCGATCGTATAGCTCACCCCACCCCGGCGCAGTTCGACATCGGAAATCTCAAACCGTCGGTCCCACTCGACCGACGCCCGCAACATGGCCAGCCGGTCTTCCGCGGACGACTGCACATCGTTGGGCTTGAGGGGTGCCTGGGCGGCCGGCACCAGCACCAAGCGGTCGAGCCGGTATTGCTCGAATGCGTCTTGCGCTGCCATCAGGTGGCCGAAATGCACCGGGTCAAAGCTCCCGCCGAGGAATCCAATTTTCACCAGGCGCGCAACGTGGTCAGCTCCGGGAGTGCCGGCAAGGCTCATTTCCACAAATCATCGGCCAGCTCAGCCGGGACACCACGGCCATCACTGCGACTCCTAAGCATCCTTCGAACGACCCATAACTGCCGGGGGGTTATCGAATCGGCGCAACGGAACTAGTGCCCATCGCCGGTGGCCGCGACTTTCGCCGTTTGCTTCGGCAAGCCCGCGGTAAAACTGAGTGACGCGTAATCCAACAGATAGGCTGGTATGGTGCGGCGATTTTATGCTTTCTTTCCGAGCGTCGGAGCGCCCGGGTGGCGAAATGGCAGACGCTGGGGACTTAAAATCCCCTGCCTGAAAAGGCATGCGGGTTCGAGTCCCGCCCCGGGCACCAACGGATGCACGCCACGCCGAGGGAAGTCCGTTGCATCCCGCTAAAAACCCAAGCGGAACTAAGCAGCCGTTACTGCGGGTTGCCAATTTTCCCGCCGCCACTCGTGTTGTAGGCTTCGAACCAATTTGCCGCCCACTGCGCGTAGGAGCTCGAATAGGACGACGGATACTTGCTCACCCGCTCGCCCCACTGAATGAAGCAGTAGGTGTAGGTCTTGTCGCCGTCGATGAAAGCGCCGTTCGCGTAGTTGTATTCGGCCGCGATCAGCTGGCGGCTCAATTGATCCCGCGAAGAGCGACTATTGTTCTCCAGTAGCGAACGGGCCGTCTTCATCGTGATATTGTCGAACACCGACAGCGCCAGACTTCCGATCTTGGTCGTGTGCGCCGTGCAGGTTGCGGCGTTTACTTGAACGTTTCGGGTGTCGCCCCGGATGCACTTGTCGAGCTGCGTGTCCCAGAAGTCGTCCGAGTTCCCGTTCGCACGCTTGTTGCAGATTTCCGTCAGGTCGAGACCCATACCAACGTCGCGGACGACCACGTTCTTGTTCGTGATAGTTACCGTGCGCGTGGTCTGCGTCGTCGCATCAAAGCCATTCGGTTCGATCACGGAAGCCGTGTAGGTTCCAGGAGCCAGGTTGGCGAAGCAATAGGTTCCATCGGCCGCGGTCACGACCGTGGCGATCACCTTTCCCTTGGAATTGAGTAGATTCACCGTCACCCCTCCCAGTCCGAAGTCCTCGGCATTTTGCTCATCGCTGTCGTCGTCGTAGCGGCAGTTGAATCGGTCGCCGTAGTCGCAACCGCGCCCCAGATCCCAATACCGGTCATAGCGGGAACCGCGGCAGTCGCTCCAGTCGTTGTCGCCATAGGACGAACTGTGATGATCGCCATCCCAGTGGTCGTCATCGTCGTCGCCCACGACGTCAAACACGCCATTGTAATTAATATCGAAGAATACCGTGCCGCAGAGGGAATAGGTCTTCGCCCCGGTGACTGTCAGAATCTGACCGACGCTGGGCGCCGCGTTGTAATTGCCGTTGCCTGCCTGGCTCGCGGTGATTGTCGCCGTCCCGGCACCAACGATCGTAACCGTGCTGCCGCTCACCGTGGCCACGGCATTGTTCGAGCTTGTGTAGGTCACAGCCAAGCCGGAGCTGGCCGTCGCGCCCAGCGTGAACGCCGCATCGCCAACCGACTTCGCCGCCGGGGCGCCAAATGCTATGCTTTGATCCGCCTTCGCAACCGTCAGTGTGCCCTTTTTAAAGGTGATCGCATAGTTCGCCGCCGTTGCGCCGGAGGCGAGGACATCGTAGGCTCCCGGAACACTGGTAGCGCCGGCTGTGGTGCTGAGAACGAGGCCCGAAACCACCGCAGCGGTCTCGCCATGGACAAAGCCCGAGTAGCTTGCAGTCAAGGTCGGGTTCGCGGCCCCGTAGGCCCGCGTCTTGTTGTCGGCCGTGATCGTAAGCGGCGCTTTCGCGATCACCAGCGTGCCGCTCGCACTGCCTTGATAACCGGGGCTGCTGATCGTCGCCAGCACCGAATAACTGCCCGCGTTCGTCGGGGCCGTCGTGCTTGCCGGATAACTAACGTTCGTTCCGGTGTAGGTCAAAGTGACCGAAAGCCCTGCCGGATTGGTCGTCGCCACCACCGGCTTCGGCGTGCCGTCGTAAGTTGCCGCCAGGTTGGTGAGAGCGATTGTCGCCGCCGTATTGGTGATCGTCAGAATGAACGTCTGATTCACCGCGGTCCCAACGTCATTGTTGGCGGCAAAGGTCAGCGTGACGGTTGGGCCGGCACCGGCGGGCGGCGTTCCCGAGAGCACTCCCTGTCCTGTCCGAGCGCCGGCGGTGAACGTCAGCCAGTCGGGAAGCGTGCCCACGCTGAGGGTCGGCAGGGGACTACCGCTCGCCGTCACGGTAAAGCTGCCGGGAACCCCGCTGGCGAACGTCGCACTATTGGCACTCGTAAACGCCGGCGGCGACACGACATTTAGCGTGAACGACTGCGTGGCGTCCGGAGTGACGCCATTCGTAGCCTTCACGGTGAAAACAAACGAGGCTCCGGCGGCCGACGCCGGAGGAGTGCCGCCGAGGATTCCGGTGACGGAGTTGATCGTAAGCCAGGAAGGCTGGCCACTGATGTTATAAGTCGGAGTTGGCGAACCGCTCGCGGTCACCGTAAAGGCGCCGGGTTGCCCGACCGTGAACGTCGTGGTATTTCCGCTCGTGATAGTCGGCGGTGTCTGAACTACGACCGTGAACGACGTCGACGTCGACGCGGTCCCCCCCAGGAGATTTCCGGCTGTCACCTTCACCAGATATGTTCCGGCCGCCGGCACCGACAAAGCTGCATGGCCCGTCATGGTTTGTTTTCCGCCAATCAAATCGATCGTATTGCTGTCGATAATCACGTCGGTCAGGGACAGTTGATTCACTCCCAGCTGCACGGTGAGACCCACGGCCGGGAGGACGGGGTCGAGAGCGGGCGACTGGATCGTGAAATTCAACGGGATGCCGCTCAAGACGCCGTAGGCCGGCGTCGGCACCGGACTTGAGATCCCGACCGTCGGCGGGGGATTGCTTGGCGGTGGAACCGGGACACTCGTCGCGTTGATTTGGTGACCGGCGTTGTCGTAGGAGCCGGCCGGAAAAGGCCAATTGTCCTCGGTTACCGTAAACGCATAGGTCCCCGCAACGGCAGGAGTCGCAAAGTTAACCGTGACGATGAAATGGACCAACTGGTCCTTGTGATCGAACACGGTCAGGCCGGCATCCGCCGGTGCCAGCGCCACCGTAACAAGCCCGGCCGCGGCCGACTGGGAGATTCCGCTCGGCCAAGAGGTCGGCGTTACCGTAAAATGAAACCCGCTCGTCACTCCGGTGGGAAAATCGATGTCCGGCGCCGTAACGGTTATCGGGTAAGAAACGGAATTGCCCAACGGAATCCCATTCAGGTTGCCCACTGGATTCGTCAACGGATCGTATGTCACGGCTGCGGCCGAACCGGCGCCAAGCATCGCGGTCGGCGCGAACAGCACAACCAGCGTGCATAAAGCACGAACGAGGAACGGCCTAAAAATGGAGCTTACGCGGGACATCGTGGGAGGATTCATGGCTGGCTATGGCTCAACTCTCAGTGGGTAATAAAAGAGTGAATTCCTTATAGGGTCTAGCACCCAAGTGTCCAACGAAAAAACCTCTCGTATGCGTTTTTACCCCAAGGCCGTATTTCTACTCCCAAATCGCTGACCGTATCACACCCGTTCATCGGTAAATCCGACAGCCTCGATTTTGAGACCGGGTTCGCAGCCATTTAATAGGTATAATCCCCCAACACGCTGCCTTGACACCCATATCGGGCTAAAGCTTAATATTTGCTGCGTCGACCAGCCGGTCACGCCGATAGAAACCTACCGTGCGAAGCAATTCCACGCTCGACCGCTCCCAACCTGCCGGCAGGCCGTGGCCCAATGCCACGTGCTGCGCGATTTGTCGCGCCCGTTGAGGGACTAATCGGCCACCTTCGTTGCCGTGACGAGATGCCAGATTCGAACTGCTTGAGTTGTCCCAAATGCCCGCACCCATTCCATCGCGGTCCCAGTCCCGCCGATTGACTTGGCACGGCGTTCACGCGTGGGCTCGCGGGCTCATGATGGTGACGGCAGTCTCGCTCGGCACGTTCGGCGTGTCCCTAAACCCGCTGAGAGCCGCGAACGACAATTGGACCAGCACGTCTTCGTCGGCTTACGGCACGACAGGAAATTGGAGCGGTGGCGTCCCGGGGACCGGCACCGCGGTCGTCTTCAACAACACCACCGGTCTTCAGAATTCGATCCTGCTTGGCGCCGCGCGCAACGCGGGAAGCATCACGTTCAGCGCCAACGGCGGCACGGTCTCCTACACCTTTGACGCTCCCGGCAGCACCAACGTCCTCACCGTTGCGAGTGGCATCACCAACAACGAGGCCGGCACGCAGACTTTCAACAACGCTACGACGATCAGCGCCAACCAAAGTTGGAACGCTGTCTCGGGCGCCCTGACCTTTGGGGCGGTCAATCTCTCGAGCACAGCAACCGGCCGCACGCTGACCCTCGGCGGCAACAACACCACGACTATCTCGGGGGTGATCGACGATGGTGTCGCCACGTCGGGCACCGCCATCACGGTCAGCGGCAATTCGACACTCACGGTCAACATCACCGGCAACAACACCAGCACCTACTCAGGCACGACGACGGCGACGTCCGGCACGCTGGCCGTCGGCAACGATGGGGCGTTGGGCTCCGGCACTCTCACTCTGAGCGGCGGCACGATCGCGGCGACGGGCGCTGGCCGCACGCTGGCCAACAGCATATCTTTGACGGCCAATTCCACGGTCGGGGGCAGCCAGGACCTCACATTCAACGGCTTGATGACCCAGACTGTGGCCACGACGCTCACGGTCGCCAATTCGGCCAACACGACGTTCTCGACCATCAATCTTTCCAGCACCAACACCGGGAGGATACTCACGGTCAACGGTGCCGGCGACATGACCGTGACGGGCGTCGTCGGTAACGGTGGCACGGGAGCCGGCGGGATTACCTATAGCGGCACCGGCACGCTGACCCTCTCGGGCGCCAACACCTACACGGGCGTGACGACGATCGCCAATGGCACCGTCAGCGTGAACACGCTGAAGAGCGTTTCCGGTGGCGCCAGCAGCCTCGGGGCACCGACGACGGTGGCCAACGGCACCATCGCGCTCGGTTCGACGACCAACACCGGCACCCTGCAATACACGGGCAGCGGCAGCACCAGTGACCGGGTCATCAATCTCGCAGGCACCACGGGCGGCGGCGTCATCGACGCGAGCGGCACCGGCGCCCTCGTATTGACGAGCAATGCGACCGCCGGCGGCGCGGGCTCGAAGACGCTCACGTTCACGGGCACCAGCGCGAGCAACATCGTCAATACGATGTCCGGGAATATCATCAACAATTCCGGCACGAACAAGACGTCCGTCGTCAAGGATGGCACCAATACTTGGGCCCTCACTTCGTCGACCAGCAGCTACACCGGCACGACGACCATCAAGGATGGCACGCTCTCCATTTCCAACATCGCCAACGCCGGCGTGAACAGCGCGCTCGGCGCGGCGAACAACGGCGCCGGTGACCTCGTCTTCGATGGCGGTGCGCTGCAATACACCGGCGCCACCGCCAGCACGAATCGCAGCTTCACGATCAACACCGGCAAGACGGCGATCTTCGACGTCACGACGAACAACCTCACGATCTCCGGTGCCGCCGCCAGCACCAATGGCGGCCTCACCAAGATCGGTGCCGGCACGCTCACCCTTTCGGGAGCGAACGCCTACACTGGCCTCACCACGGTCAACGCCGGCACCCTCGCGTTGGGCGCCAACAACGTCATCAGCACTGGCGCGGTCACGGTCGACGGCGCCACCGCTGTCCTCGACCTCGGCGCCAGCCACACCGACAGTGTCGGCACGGTCACGCTTGCCAACGGCGGCAACATCACCGGCACCGGCACCTCCGCCCTTACCAGCACCGGCACCTTTGAAATGCAGAGCGGCAATGTCTCCGCCATTCTCGCGGGCTCCGGCATCGCCCTCAACAAGACCACCAGCGGCACCGTCACCCTCACCGGCGCCAACACCTACACCGGTCTTACGACCGTTTCCGCCGGCACACTCGCCTATGGCGCCAACGACGTCATCGGCAGCGGCGCCGTCACGGTCAATGGTGCCACCGCCGTCCTCGACCTCGGTGCCAGCCACACCGACACCGTCGGCACCGTTACCCTCGCGGGCGGTGGCAACATCACCGGCACCGGCACCTCCGCCCTCACCAGCACCGGCACCTTTGAAATGCAGAGCGGCAATGTCTCCGCCATTCTCGCCGGCTCCGGCATCGCCCTCAACAAGACCACCAGCGGCACCGTCACCCTCACCGGCGCCAACACCTACACCGGCCTCACCACCGTTTCCGCCGGCACACTCGCCTACGGCGCCAGCAACGTCATCGCCAGCGGCGGGGTCACGGTCGATGGCGCCACCTCGGTCCTCGCGCTCGGGGCCAGTCACACCGACACGGTCGGCACGGTGACTCTTTCCAACGGCGGCAACATCACCGGCACCGGCACCTCTGCGCTCACCAGCACCGGCACCTTCGAAATGCAGAGCGGCAATGTCTCCGCCATTCTCGCCGGCTCCGGCATCGCCCTCAACAAGACCACCAGCGGCACCGTCACCCTCACCGGCGCCAACACCTACACCGGCCTCACCACCGTTTCCGCCGGCACACTCGCCTACGGCGCCAGCAACGTCATCGCCAGCGGCGGGGTCACGGTCGATGGCGCCACCGCCGTCCTCGACCTCGGCGCCAGCCACACCGATACGGTGGGCACGGTGACCGTCGCCAACGGCGGCAGTATCACTGGCACCGGCACCTCCGCCCTCACCTCGACGGGCACCTTCGAACTGCAGAGTGGCAGCGTCGGCGCGATCCTCGCGGGCGGCACCGGCATCGCGGTCAACAAGACGACGAGCGGCACTGTCACACTCACCGGCGCCAATACCTACACCGGCGTGACCACGATTTCCGGCGGCGTTCTCTCTGTCGGGACGATCGGCAACGGCGGCGTCGCCGGTAACCTCGGTCAGGCCGGCACCGGAGCCGGCAACATCGTCTTCGACGGCGGCACCCTCCAATACACGGGGGCGAACGCGAGCACGAACCGCAATTTCACCATCAACTCCGGCAAGACCGCGGTCATCGATGTCACCACGAACAACCTCACAATCTCCGGCGCCGCCGCCGCTACGAACGGCGGCCTCACCAAGATTGGTGCCGGTATCCTCACGCTTTCGGGTGCCAACGCTTATACCGGCCTCACCACGGTCAACGCAGGCATGCTCGGTTATGGCGCCAGCAACGCCATCGGCAGCGGCGATGTCCTCGTCGACGGCGCCACGGCCATCCTGAACCTTGGCACGAACCGCACCGACACGGTGGGCACGGTGACGCTCGCGGGCGGCGGCAGCATCACCGGCACAGGCACCTCGGCCCTCACGAGCACCGGCACCTTCGAAATGCAGGATGGCTCGGTCACGCTCATTCTCGCCGGTGCAGGCATCGCCCTCAACAAGACCACCAGCGGCACCGTCACCCTTTCCGGCGCGAACACCTACACCGGTCTCACCACCGTTTCCGCCGGCACGCTCGCATTCGGCGCCAGCAACGTCATCGGCGGCGGCGCGGTCACCGTCGACGGCGCCACCGCCGTCCTCGACCTCGGCGCCAGCCACACCGACACCGTGGGCACGGTGACGCTCGCGGGCGGCGGCAATATCACCGGCACGGGCACCTCCGCCCTCACCACCACCGGCACCTTTGAAATGCAAAGCGGCAACGTCAGCACGGTTCTCGCCGGTGCGGGCATCGCCCTCAACAAAACGACCAGCGGCACCGTCACCCTTTCCGGCGCCAACACCTATACCGGTCTCACCACCGTCTCCGACGGCACGCTCGTGCTTGGTGCGAGCAACGTCATCAGCACGGGGGCCGTGACGGTCAACGGGGCCAATGCCGTTCTCGATCTCGGCGCCAGTCATACCGACACCGTTGGCACCGTCACCCTCGCGGGCGGCGGCAATATCACCGGCACGGGCACTTCGGCGCTCACTTCGACCGGCACCTTCGAAATGCAGAGCGGCACGGCGAACGCCGTGCTCGCCGGTGCAGGCATCGCCCTCAACAAGACCACCAGCGGCACCGTCATCCTTTCCGGCAGCAGCACCTACAGTGGGAATACGACGGTGAGCGCGGGGGTGCTGAACGCGCAGAGCA
>CALFNN010000083.1 GCA_937902925.1 uncultured Opitutaceae bacterium | reverse complement strand
TCTGGATGAATTTCGAGCAAAGGTCAGCGAGTGACGCGGTGGGACAGGAATTCCCCAAAATTTGTGCGTCTCTTTGTGCGTTGTGCGCATCGGCTGGTTGATCAGTTTGTTTTTTGTGCGCATTCGGATCGGCGATCTTCGCTCCTGAATCGGCCGGCACCGCAGGCGAGGTAACGGGCACCACAACTAAACTAGCCGGCTTCGCGTCGATCCACGGCAGCTTCGCAATCTCGGTGTGCAGCGCCAAAGCCGGCACATCCGTGTAAACCTTCGCCGTCAGGTTAGCGTCGGAATGCCCGAGGACTTCCTGGGCGACGCGCTGATTGATGCCGTAGCGAACCCCGAGCGTCTGCCACGTCTTCCGGAACGAGTGGAAATGAACGGACCGCCCGAGCGGGTCGACACGCTCGATCCCGGCACGGTTGAGGTCGCTGCGCAGAAGGTCGTAGGTCGGCCAACGAAACCAGAAGATCGGTTTGCCGAGCGTGTGAGCCTCGTCAGGCTTCGGCCGCAGCGTCTTCAATTGCTCGACGATCTCCGGCCGGAGCGGCACCGCTCGCTTGTCCTTGTCCTTCGTCGTGCTCTCGCGAAACAGCGCGTAAGGCTTCGCTTCGTCCAGATGCAGGTCGGCCCACATGAGCGACCGCACCTCACTCTTTCGCTGGCCAGTGTAGAGCAGCATCTGGTATCGACGGCGCGCAGAATCATCGCGTGTTCCTGAATGAGCGAAAGGCGGTTGACCGCGGCCTCCGCCATTTCGCGGTCGAAATACCACGGACAGGAAGCCCTCTGCTCCGACGATGCCTCGGCGTAGCGGCGGATCGCGACCGGCCCGGTTGGAAATTCCGGGAGCAGCGCGATCCACCCGTCGTCCGGGTTCAAGTCCTTCAGCGTTCCATCGGGTGCGAGTCTTGCCCGGATCGCCTTGTCGATGAACAGCGCGATGCATCCGACCACCGGTTCGCTATAGTCGAAGTGACCGCTGCCATACTCTTCCACGATCGAAACCGGAAGCCAGCCGCGCTGGAGACGCTTTTGCACCTCCGCCAGCGATGCCACGCCTTTGTTCGACCCGTTGCCGAGGGTCTGTTGCTTCTGCTCCCAGAAGGTGCCCACGTCCATCAGCACCGGCCCGCGATAATGGTTGAGGCTGTTGACCCCGTTCCATCCGTGGGTCGCGATCACCGCCAGCACCCGGTCCGGCCTGGCCTCGGCGGCGATCTGTGCGTAGGCGGTGGTATTGGAATGCCCGAACGTGATCAGCGGGATATCGCCCAGTTCGGGGTATCCGATCGACCGGCCAAACTCGCGGAACTGGCGTTGGATGATCGCGTGGAGTTCCTCGGCGTGATCCTTGAACACCATGTCAAAGCCTGGCGTGCACCAGGCAATCGCGACCTCCTGGGCGTCGCAAACCCGGCGAATCGCCGGGTGGACGGAGATCATCTGCTCCACCACATTCTCTTGGAGAAGCAACAACGCTCTCAGCTTTTTCGCCGCGACCGGCACATAGAGGTAGACGGTCGATTTCGTCGAAGACTTCCGGCCGGGCGGGGTCACCGCATTCTCGAACCGAAAAACGAACTGGAATTCGTCGTGGCTCCAATCATTGAACGCCCCACCGTCCGCCGCGCCAGGAACTCTCGCCACCGCGGCGTGCAGCACGACGCCACTGAAGCCAACATACAGAAAATAAAGAAGGCGTATCACGGTAAGTCCGAAAGCCACTCCACGAATCTGGTGAGTTCGCGGTGGATTGTTGCTGTTCGCGTTTGTCATGGTTTCAAATCCCCCGTTTTTCCCCACCGATTGGTTGACGCTGCCGCGGCACGCGTCCGATGCTCCGCGAACCTTGCTGGACCGCCAGCGACCGCTCTCGTTTAAATCCACACGTCATGACCGAAACTGTTGGCCTCGCGTTTGTCGGACTCGAATTCGGCCGGCAGGTTCTGCGCACCCTCCTGAGCGGACCCGAGGGCGGACGGTTTCGGCTCATCGCCGTTTGCGACATCGATCCCGAAAAGGTCGCCGCGGTAAGCCGTGACTACGGCGTCGCTGGATACACCACGTTCGATCCCCTGCTGGCCGATCCGGCAATTCACGCCGTCGGTTTGTTCACGGGGCCAGCCGGCCGGGCGAACCTCGTGCGCCGCATCATCCGCGCCGGCAAGGATGTCGTGACCACGAAACCATTTGAGGTCGATCCGGATGCCGCGCGCTGCGTATTGGAGGAAGCCAGCGCCGTCGGCCGCGTGGTGTTGCTCAATTCGCCACAGCCCGAACTGCCGGCGTCTCTCCAACAGATCGAACGCTGGCGACGCGACTATTCGCTCGGGCGCCCAATCTCCTGCCGGGCGGAGATTCTGATTTCCTCCCGTGAGAAGGCGGATGGACGCTGGCTGGATGATCCGAACCTCTGCCCGGTCGCGCCGATATTCCGCCTGGGAATTTATGCCATCAACGACCTGGTGCGGCTCTTCGGGCGCGTCCGCGCCGTTCAGGTCCTTGCCAACCGTATTTTCACCGAACGGCCGACGCCCGACAATGCACAACTGGCGCTGTTGTTCGAGAACGGGGCCATCGGCAGCATCGGCGCCAATTTCTGCGTGGAAAACGGCCAGCATTATGCCCACTCGCTCTGGCTGAATTTCGAGCGGGGTTCGATCACACGGAACGCCCACCCGGTCGCCTACGGGGAGGCTGACACGTCTTCCCGCCTGCAGCTGACGACGGTGTCGGCCAGCCAGGAAGTGGTGGTCCAAGAATGGCAGGCGCCAGAGATCACTGGCGCCTATCCCTGGGCCGTCTTTCACGACGCGATCGCGAAACGACGGATCAGCCCGGGCCTTGTCGACGTGATTGTTCACGGGATCGAAATCATTGCCGCGATGACGTGCGCCGAGCGCTCCGGCGCAACCGAGCCCGTTCATCGGGTCGGCGATAGTGGCGGCGCCCTGCCGCCGTCAGGCCGTGAAGACGGAGCCGGACGAAAAACTGGCGCTGGATCCTAGGTCCGGTCATCGCGTCAGGGTATCCATCAACAGACGGTGAAGAGCGACGGCATTGACGTCCGTGCTGGCCGCGAAAGGCGGCGCATCATTCGCCGGCACCGTCACACCTCCCGCCGCGATCCGCCATCCCTGCGTCTTCGTGGCAAACAACTCCGGCGCAAAAAGCCAAGCCACTGGACAGAGATCGAAGACGACCGGTGCAGGCTTGGTATTCTGGCTGATCCGATACAGGTCATACAGGGAGACGAGCGCACGCCCGACCGGGCTGCCCGCCTGTCGCAACCGGTCGATATCCGGCTTCGGCATCAGCAAGCGCATGCAGACGTCATCGGTGGCGGCGAACTTGAGGAGGCCGCTGGCGCAGACGATGGCGGCGGCGGCCGGATCGTTTTTGATGTTGGTTTCGGCGGTCGATCGCACCGGTTCTCCGCCCATGCAAACAATGCCACGCAGTTCGCGGGCGACGTCCGGGTGGTCGCGAATGAGGATCGCGGCATTTGTCATGGGGCCGACGACCACGAGCCAAACCTTGCCCGGATGGGCGGGGATGATCCGCCGATACAATTCCTGCGCCTCGGCACACGTCGGCGGCGGCCGGTCGGCCGCCGGGCCGGCGAAGGGAAACTGATCGACGGGTTTGTCCCACATCCCGCTGCCATCCGCCCTCCGCGGCGAACCCGGCGCGAACGGGATGTCCTCCCGCCCCAGCTGCTGCAGCAGGCGGGACACGATCGCCGCACGCTGCTCGACCTCGCCGCGTGACGTTGTGATGGCACAAACCTGCAACTCCGGTCGGCGCAGCGCGAAACAGAGAGCAATCGCGTCATCGATGTCGGTGCCCATGTCGGTATCGAAGATGATTTTGACGGGCGTCGCGGTCGTGTCGGCGACGATGCCCTTCCAGGCAGCCTCGATCGGCGGCAGGTCCATCGGCGGTTGGCGCGGTGCCAGCGTGGTGGCGACCGCACGTTCCACGTCAGCCGCGCGGTCGATGTCGTAAGGTGCTTTGCCGACTGTCGAGGCCGACCGGCTGGCCACCCCGCTCGCCAAGAACGCCGCGAACCCAAGAATTACGAATATCGTTCGCGAGCGCCGGAGAACGCATCCCGGCCACTGTCGACGCGCTCTGATGCGTTTACTCATCGATGAAATCTTCGGTCAACTACAGCCGCTCGCGGGCGCGGGCGATGGCCGACGACATTTCCGCCTGAAACTCCGGCGCCGCGTTCTCGTGAACGAAATCCGCGAAAGCGTCGAGCATGCGTCGCGCTTCCGCGACCGACGATGGCACGTGCGCCCCCGCTCCGCCAACGTCGACGTAGATCGGGCTGGTGTGCGCGAACTGCAACCGACTGGGCGCCTCGCCGCCCAGCCGGCTTTCCTCCCGGAAACGGCCGAGTTCCTCTTCGGAAATCGACTGATCCTCGGCTGTGGCGCACGCGGCGATCCACGCCCCCGCCGTGAGCCGCACCGTCGTTTCGACGACGCCGGCACCGGCAGCGGCTTGCGCCAGCGAGCGGCCGTTGACGACGATCGTCAGCGAACGCAGCGGCTGATCCGAAAGCGCTTCGGCTCGGACCCGCACCTCGCCGCCCGCCGCCGGCAAACTCAGCGTGTCACCGGGCTCGTGTGTCGTGTCGGCGGTGAGGAACAGCATCGGCCCGTTGGTGACGAAATTCCTGCCACGCCGCCAGGCCTCGAGAAAATCCCGCACCGTCGCATCGGGCCCGACCTTGACGTAGGCGCGGTTATATCCGGCCGGCGACGATTTCACCCCGGCGGCCGTGCCCGCGCCCGCGGCGAGGTGCAGTCCGCAATTCAGCAGGCGGTAATACGATTCCGTCGCGAGCTGCAGCATGCCCTGATCGGTCGCCGGATAGGTTGGGAGGCCGGACACCCCGAGCAGGTTCGAATAGCGCGTCCGCGGCATGAACTTGAAACGGTGGAACAGGTTGTCGCCGATGTTGATCACGTCGACGTAGCCCAGCAGTGCATCGAGGAGCGCCTCGCGCGACCAGCCGCCCTGGTAACAGTTGACCGCTCCCCCATCGCGCGCCGCGGCGGCAAAGGCGAGATTCGGCCGCTTCGGGTCCCACGCCACCGGCATCGGCCGCGGCAGTCCGATCGAGTAGAGCGCACCCCAATCGTTCTCGACTTCGCTATCGAACCACGTGGCACGGCCAGCGAGCGGTCCGTCACTCGCCGGCGGAGAAAAATACGGTCCATTCCACCATGAGAGCGAACTACCGAAATCCAGCCCTTCGGCCCGCATGAACGCCGGCAGCGTCCCAACCGGGATATGCAGGTGATTCTCGCCCGAGCGGTAACCGCGCGCCTGCAGGTCGATCCAGCGCGCGACGCGGAATTCGTGGGTTGTGTTGCGATCCAGCGCCAGCGTCAGGGCCTGCGGTCGGAACTCGGGCCCGTGCTCCACCCGCACGTCGTATGTGCCCGCTGGCACGTCGAGCCGGGCGCGTCCGTCGCAGGCGAACCAGGTATCGGGGCCAAGGTTGCTCGTGACGGCGACCGGCGGCACATGCGAACGGCCGGCCGCGTCGCGCACCAGCACGCGGGCCGAGATCGGGGCGCCCGCTTCATCGTGGAGCAGCACGCTGAACTGCAGGGTTTCAGCCCGCACCGCCGTGCTGACCATCGCGCAGCTGAGACCGCGAAGGAGCGTTTTGGCCATGCGAGTCGGCCGCAGCAGGCAGTTCACCGGTCAATATTCCAGCTCGCGCCGGAGATCGCCGAGCCACGCCTCGATTTTGTCGGCCCCCGCGGGAACGTCCAGCGTGCGGCGGGTCGGCGTTGCCGTCGGATATCCTCCCACCTCGTCCTGTGAATCGATGATGCCGCCCTTGCGGGCGAGATAATCGCCGATGATCCGTTGATCGACCGAGTCACGGTCCTTCGGTCGCGCTCCGGCGTTCTGCAGCACATAGGCTTCCGTCAATGCGACCGGCAGCGGCGTGAAACCCTTGGGCGCCAGCATCGGGTGATCGACGATCGTGATTTGCGATTCTGCCAAATGGCCCTTCTCGCCCTTGTCGCCCGCCCACATGACTTTGCCCTTGCGGCTGTAAACGGTGCTGTCCGTTTGATAGAGTTTGCCGACTCCGGCCGGCGCGCCGGGCGTGCACGTATACATCGCCAGGCCGGGCGGCGTGTAGGGCCCCATGCGGAAAACATTCGCCACCGCCGTCAACTCGCCGGGATCCATCGCGTGAGGAATGACCTTATATTCACCCGGAACCCAGGCGAAGTGAATCGCGGCCGACACGGGATCGTAAATCAGGTTGTTGGCCATGAACACCGTGGTATTCGGCTTGAGGAACGGATTGCGGTTGTAGTCGTGCGCGTAGAAGTTGCCGACGATCGCGACGTCGCGCACGAAGTCGTGGATCAGCGTGCCCTTCGAATGCGGGCCCTTGGTGTGGGTCGAGTCGTCGAGCCCTTCGGCAATGATGCAGTTGCGGATTGTCACCGATCGCGCCGTGCCGTTCTCCACGCGCGGGCCGGACACGGAAAGGTTCTCGTCGATCGACCAGGCGGTCGAACAGTGATCGAACAGGATGTTGCGCGCCGCCGGGCCGAACGCGGTCATGCAGTCCGCCTCCCAGTTCGGTTGCTTCAAGTCGCCGCCGTCGCCGAGCCGCAACCGCAGATGACGCACGATGACGTCGGGGGCCGCGACGGTGAGCGTGCCGCGAATGATCGTGATGCCGGGCGATGGTGCGGTCTCGCCGGCGATCGTGAGTTGGCCGTTCTGCACCACGACCTCCCTTTTGCGCCAGTCGATGATGCCGCCAACCTCGAAAACGACGATGCGCGGCCCGCTCGCCGCCAACGCCGCCTGCAACGATCCCTCGCCGTCGCGATTGAGATTCGTCACGCGAATGACGCGACCGCCCTTGCCCCCGGGCGTGTCGGCGCCGAAGCCGGTGAAATACATCGCGGCACTGCCGGGCGCGGACGCAGCTTCGGCCGAGCCCAACGATAGCGTCGCGCCGAGCAGGAGAAAACGGATGGAGGATTTGGTCATCGAAATCATGGTCAGCGCAGCGGGTTCTGGGATGCGGGGCGCGCCGCCGCCACCTGGCGGTCCGCGGCCAGGCGCAGCTCACGCATTTTTTTCGACTCGGTGCCGAGCAATCGCTCGATGCCGGCGTTGTCCTCGTAGACGTTCTCGAGGTAAAATACCTGCTCCCAATCCACGTTCAGCTCGAGGCGGTGTTGCCGGCGAAAATCATACAGTGCCTGAGCCGCCTTTTTTTGCTCCTCGGGCGACACGGTCGACGCCACGCGATTGGCCGCGGTAGCGCGGTAGGTGAGGCGGTTGTGCTGGTTCGCGAGGATCAGCCCCTCCAGGCGGCTTCGCTCTTGCGGCGTCAAATCGCGCGCGCTGGCCTGGTGTAGAATCGCATCGGTCGCGTCGAAGTCGGATTCGGAATATAGCAGGTCGGCCAGATTGGCCATTTTGTTGCGCAGGAGCTTCAAGTCACCGGTCATCGCATTGATGCGCGGCAGGTTTCCCATCACCCGCTTGTTCCAGATTTGCCGCCAATAGTCGTAGTAGGCCGCGATGTCGCCCTGGGCTGCGCCGTAGGTCGCGCAGTATTCGTTGTTCCAATCGGCGAAGCTGCGCTCCGGCCGGTAAAACCCGCGTGCCATGATGTAATTCGTGATGCCGGAAACCGGCCAGAAGCCCCAGCAGGTGTCGTAGTCGGTGCCGCGCAGCTGAAAGCTCTGGTTGGCGAGTTCGTATTTCATGAACATGTGCTGTTCGAAGCCCAGCGGCAGGCCCGTGTCTTGGCAAAGATCGTTCGGCCGGAGATAAACTTCCTTCGCGTTCGCATCCTTCCAGGCGCGGTAATATGCCTCGAGCTCCGGACGGCTCATCGCGAGATTCGGCAGCAGGAAGAGGATGATCCCGTCGTCCAGCTTTTCGCGCCGTGGGGGAAGATTATAGCGGCTGTAAGCGTAGAAAACCGTCTTGGCCGCCGGGTCGTATTTCTTCGCCTCGCGCTCGATCGCGTTGGCAAAATGAACGTAACGGTCGGTCAGAACGCGATCATCGACATCGAGGTTTTCCTCGCCGGGCAAGACCACGTCGAGCGCCTGACAGGCGGCACAGCGGCAAAAATTCCGACTGTCGTTTTCGCAGGCGTTGACCACCAGCCCGCGGTGCGCGTCGAAGTGATCCTTCACGATCTGCTTGATCAGATCCGGATTGCTCACGCACATCTTGACGCGATCGGCGGTTTTCTCGCTCTCCGGCCCGCGCCGGCCGTTTTTACCCAGGGCAAAATACTCCGGGTGCGTCTGGCCATATTTCGCCCACCACTCGCGAAACGCATGCCCGTAGGTGAAATTGATATCGCCCCCCATGCGCATCCGCCGCTGCCAGACGATTTCGTCGTGCTGGCGCTCCGCAAATTCCGCCGCGGTAAATTGCATCGGCGCCGGCACGTTCCCCTCCCGCAGCGCGGTTTCGCGCATCGTGTCCTTATACGCGGTGCGCATGTGCCGTTGCACGAGCTGCGGTGTCCAGTCACCACGGGAGGGCGCGAACTCGAATAACTTTCGCGGCGAATACGCGATGCCGGCGTCGCCGGGTTCGATCCATCTGACCCCGAGCACGCCCTCGAGGAATTCATACACTGCGAAAAGGGTCCCCGCCTGGTTCTTCGCCGCGAGCGCCGGGCCGCCCTCCGCATCGGCCGCGCCTTTCTTCGTGCGGATTTCGTCCCGGCCATAGAGCCAGACCCCGGTTGGGGTGATCCGCCAGCGGCCTTCCTCCGTGGCGAACTCGCGGGTGTCGTCCACCGGACGGATTCCGACGTAGAACGAGAATTTTCCCGGTTGGGCCGCGCCGGCGACGGGCAGGTCCACGCCCGTGATCAGCTTGAGATGCTTGGTCAGCTCGCTGACCGCATAGTCCACGATCGCATTCGATCCGGCGGCGGGCGCGACGACGAAGCAGTTGCTCGGGTCGACGGTAAACGATTTTTCGGTTGGAAGGGTCTGCGCCGACGCCTTGGCCAACACGAGCGCGAACCCAGCCGCGAGGATGAATGATTTCATAATTTGGGCACTCCATCGCATCGGCGTCACGGGCCCGGGCAATGCGATTGAAGCAGCGGTTTTCACGGTTTGACGGAATATGCTGGGTCGTTCGCGCCGCCGGCCGGCTCGAACACGCGATCCGGACGAATCATCGCGGCGATCGCCTCGTCCGCATCGCGGTAAACGCCGGCGGCCGCAGCGGCAAAAACCGCGGCGCCCAGGCATGCACGTTCCGCGCAACGTGGCACTATCACCGGCACGCCGAGGATATCCGCTTTGATCTGCAGCCAGAGCGAACTGCGCGCGCCGCCGCCAGTGGCGGCGATCGCGCGGATTTTTTCCCCGCCCGCGACCCGCGACACCAACTTGCGCTGGGCCAGAGCGACACGTTGCATGATCTCCCGCACCGCCCGTCCGGGGCTGGTTGGATCGGCGGCGAGCGCGACCAGTTGTTCGATCGTCTGATCACGCGCGAATTCCCGGCGATAATCCTCGAGTTGGCCCGCGCCCACCGGATCGAAAGCCAGCCGGTAAAATCGTCGCCCGTCGATATGCGGGCCGTGAAAACAGCCCCGGATCCCGTTGACCTTGTCCACCAAGGCAACCGCTGCGAGCACCGTGCCCGTCGAAATACTAAGGTCCGCAAATCTCCCGAGACCCGAGCCCACAGCCGCGACCTGATGGTCCAGCCCGCCGACCGCGTAGGGAATGTTCGTCGCCAGGCCGAGGAGCGACGCGCCGGTGCGACTGACCGTGCCGCACCGCGCACCAGGCGGCAGCGGCCTCGAAAGTTTTTCCCGATCGACGCCGAAGGCCGCCAGCGCCTCCGGCCACCATTCGTTTCGCCGCAGATCGAACAACCCGAGCAAAGCGGCCGTGCCGGCATCTCCGGCCGGTTCGCCCGTGATCGCAAACGTGAAGTAGTCGGAAATCGTCATCACTCGCGCCACGCGCAACCACAGCCCGGGTTCCTGCCGCTGAAACCAGCGCCATTTGCAGACCGCCGATTCCGGCGTGAGCGGCCCGAAACCCACCGTGTGCCGAAACGCCTCGCGTTCGGAGAACGCCATCCATTCCGCGGGCGCCGCGCCACCGCGCGTGTCGGTCCAGATCACGAGGGGCGTCAGCGGCCGGTCCGCGGAGTCGAGCAGGACGAACGTGTTCGCCTGCGACGAGTAGGATAACGCCCCAATGTCGGACTGGGACGCCGCGGCGGCGGCCAGCGCTTCGCGAAGCCCGTGGCGCAACAGATCCCAAAACGTTTCCACCGGCAGCTCGCACCAGCCGGGACGCGCGATTCGCTTTTCCACGGCTACCCGGCCGAGACCGCGAAGATCGCCCCGTTCATCGAACAGCCCGACTTTGAAATAAGTGGTGCCGAAATCGATGCCGAGGAGCAGAGGCATGGGAGAAGCCGGGCTTAGGCCGGTTCGTGCAAGAGGGCGAGCGTCGCCTCGACAAAGCGATTGCCGTTCGCGGGCGAAAAAACGGCGTTCAGCGCCTCGTAAGAGCCATGGTGCGCCGCATCCGGAGTTACAATGTAGCCCTGCAGCTCGCCGTTCGCGAGCGTGACGACGAATGTTTCCGGGGCGCGGGCCTTCACCGCCAGGGCGTATTCGACGAAAAACTCGCCCGGCCACGCCACGAATCGCCATGGCCCGAGTTGAATCAGCTGGATCTCAGCCGGCTGACAGGCACGCACCGCCACTGCAAGCCGGCCATCCACGGCGGCGCGAGCCAACTCCGCGGTCTCTTCCGCGCCGAACATATCGCATTCCGCGGTGCGCACCAATGTCCGCGCCGCTCCCGCTTCCCGCAGCCGTTGGAAGCGAATTCGCGCCTTGGCCAGCGCATCCTCCGCGGCTGGCGCCGGCGGAAAAGTCCGCGGTGCCAGCTCGATCATTCGCCGGCGGCAGGAAACCGCGAGATCGCGCCGGTATCGAAGCCGGGGTAGCGCCGCCGCGATGGTTGCGGCGAGGGTGGCCCCGAGCCGCTGTGCTTCTGCGACGGTGTTGGCGCGGGTGACGTGTCGCGGGCTCTGGTCGCCGGAGGCGCCGTTGTGGTAAAGGACCGGGCACGACGCGGGCAACGGACCGCGACGCAACGCCTGGCGCGTAAACGCCGGAAAGTCACCGCTGATCAGAGTCGAGTCCTCGTGCAGCACCGTCGGGTGCATCGCATAAACGAGCAGGCACGCGAGCGGACTGCCCGTCGCCTGCGCCCGCACGATCAAGACGGACACGGCGGGATCCGCCGGCCCCGTCGGATCGTGACGATTCGTTCCCACTCCCGCAGCTTGCACCTCCGTCAGGCCGAGCTCCGCCGGCCCGGCGGCCGCTTTCGCCGCAAACGCTGCGGCGACGAGGCGATCGCCCAGCCAGGCAAGATAAACCGGGTCCGCCTTCGGCACCGCCGCATCGGCGGCATTGCTCAGCATGTCCGCGGTGACTGGGCCCGAATGCGTGTGCGTGGCCGAGAGCAGGATCGCGGCCTCTGCGACGTCCACCGCCGCGGCAATCCGCCGCCGGATATCGCGGGCGAACGCCGTGGAGAAAAAAATGAGGTCGACCGCGAGAAAGATCGCCGCCCCGCCCTCGCCGTGCAGATAGAGCGCCGCGCACTCCAGCGGGTCGTTGACCCCCGTGCTGTAGCGCCGAACGTGCGGATAGCCGAAGAGAAAAACCGATCCGGGCGGAGTGATGTCGATCGTGGCGGCGCCGGCGAACAGGCCGGCGGCTGGAGGGGAAAGACTCATTGCAGGCACGGGATGCGCCCCCATGACTGCCGGCCGGTGGCAGGTCTGTAAATGTTAATATTTGTTCATTTCTAACAAATGTTGACATTTCTTAACATGCCCCGAGGCTGGCGTGCGCGTGAAAAATCTTCCCCTTGCCGCGCGCCAGGCAAAAATCCGCGACCGCTTTGTGGATCACCCCGGCGTCTCGATCGCCGCGCTGGCGCGCCAGTTCGGCGTGAGCGAGATGACGATTCGCCGCGACCTCTCCGCGCTCCAGGACAAATCCCACATCCAACGCACGCACGGTGGCGCGGTGCTCACCGAGCGGATGATGCTGGAATTCGACTATCGCGATCGCCGCGAACTGAACCGCGCCGCGAAATGCGCCATCGCCGCCGAGGCACGCAAGCTCGTGGCGCCCGGCCAGCGACTGATTCTCGACACCGGGACCACCACGCTCGAACTCGCGGCGCTGCTGAAAGACGGCCAGAACCTGACCGTCATCACGCCGAGTCTCGCCGTCGCCTCCGAGCTGCAGCACGCGCGCGGCGTGCAGGTCATCATCCTCGGCGGCATCATTCGCGAGGGCAGTCCCGATCTCACGGGGCCCGTGACCGAACACTGTCTCGACCTTTTTGGCGCCGACCTCGCATTTCAAGGCGCCGACGCCATCGGGCTCGACGGCACGATCTACAATTCCGACCTCCGGCTCGCGCGCGTCGACCAGCAGATGCGACGCGTCGCCGAGCGGTGCTGCCTGCTCGCCGACCATACGAAAATCGGGGCGACAACCCTGGCGCGCAACGGCTCGATGGCCGAAGTCGACGTTTTCATCACCGACCGCGGCTCCCCACCCGCGGCCCTCCGCACCTTCGCGCGACTCGGCGCGAAGGTGATCACCGTAGCCCCCTGACCCACGACACCATGAGCTCCGTTGCCTTCGACACGGTTTCGCTCCTTGAGCCCACGCCGCGCACCCACCTGCGTCCGCTTCCCTCGGTGGCTGCACCGTTCGAACAAAAGATCGTCCCCACCCTGCGGCCGTTTCCACATCCATCGCGTCCGATCGACCGTGCACCTTCGCGCACCCTGCAACTGCCGCCCGGCGACTGCGCGTATTGGCGCGCCCCGGCGGATTGCGAGTGGGCGCTGCAGTATCTGGGCTGGGGCGCGCGGAACTACGGCGTGGCGCCGATCGCCGAGACGCGACACGAGGGATGGGTCTATGCGCTGGTCGAGGCGGGCAATCCCACCCTGCTGCATGACGGAAAATGCCAGCGCATCGAGTCGCCCTCCCTTGTGATCATCGGACCCGACTGCGCGTTCGGCTGGCGCGACCAGGCCCGCGGCACAAGCAGGCTGCTCGTCTGGATGTGGCGGCAGCCGGTCCACGCCGCCTTTGGCGAACTGAGGCGCAACGCCCTCGTCCGCTATGCCCTCACGCCCGGCGAGTTGGAGAGCCTGCGCCGCCTGCATGCCGCAACCCGCATGGAGGCCCACCGCAATGACGCCCACTCTCCGGCCGCCCTGTGGGCACTCCAGTCGCTGCTCGAAACCCGCCTCGTGCGCATGACCGAGGGCTGGCATGAAAATGCACGTCAGGAACTCGGAGAGCGGGCGCTATCATGGGTCGAGTCGCATCTCGCCACCCGGCAGCCGCTGGCCCGGCTCGCAGACTTTCTCGCGGTGTCGCCCGCGACCGTGCAGCGACTCTTCCGCGAAAGCTTCGGCACGACGGTGATGAAAAAAATCGCCGAACTGCGGCAACGCGAGGCCGAGCGGCTGCTCGCCACTGAAGGCACGACGGTCAAGGAGGTCGCCTATCGACTCGGCTACCGGCATCCGCACGATTTCAGCCGCGCGTTTCGGAAATCGAGCGGCCGGCTGCCGTCGCAACTCGAACCGCCCTTGGCCTGATTCCAGCGGCTTCTCCTGTATCTCCCGAAACCCCCTTTTCATGGCCTACACGATCCCATCCACGGCGGAAGAATTTCCGCCCAGCCTCGAATGGGCGCAGGTTGATCTCAATCGCGTCCCGCATCTGCCGGTTCCGCCGCCCGGCCCGCAATCGAAGCTGCATCACGAACGCTGCACGCGCTACTTCAAAGGCCTGAGCAGCCAGGTGAAGCTCTTTCCCGTCGCATTCGAACGCGGCAGCGGCTGCGTGCTGCAGGATGTCGACGGCAACTCGTATATCGATTTTTCCTCGGGCATCTACGTCACGACGCTGGGCCACTGCCACCCCAAGATCAGCGAGGCGGTCGCGCGCGCGGCCGGACAGCTGATGAACGCGCACGACTTCACCACGCCGATCAAGATGCGGCTGATGGAGAAACTCGCGCAGGTGCTGCCGGGCGACCTCAACGGCTTCCAGCTTTACGACTCCGGCACGACAGCCGTCGAGGCCGGCATTCGCGTGCTGCGCGCGGCCACGGGCCGCCATGAAACCCTGAGCTGCTTCAGCGACTACCACGGGAAAACCTACGGGGCGGTTTCGCTCGGGCACATTCGCTCGCAGGTCTACGGCGCCGTGCGCGGGCCCGGCGCGCACATGCTGCCGCGACCGGACACCTATCGACCGCTGTGGACCAAAGCGGACGGCGCCATCGACACCGACAAATATCTCCAGTTCTACGACCAGTATATCGACCGGGCCACGGTTGGCAGTGTCGCCGGCTTCGTGCTCGAGCCGATCCAGGGCTGGGCCGGTTCCGTGATGCCGCCGGACGACTTCTTTCCAAAGCTCCGGAAATTCTGCGACGCGCGCAAGCTGCTGTTGATGGCCGACGAAGTGCTCACCAGTTGGGGCCGCACGGGCAAATGGCTTTGCCTCGAACATTGGGGCGTCGTGCCGGACGTCGTCACGATCGGCAAAGGCTTCGGCAACGGATTTCCCGTGACGTGCGTGGCCGTGCGCGAGCCTTACAAGGAGAGCTTCGAGTCGATTTCCGCTTCGAGTAGTTACGGCGGAAATCCCATGGCGTGCGCCGCGGCGCTCGCCTCGACCGAGGTCATCGAGGAGGAGGGCCTGCTCGCGCATGCGGAGAAGCTCGGCGCCCTCGCGCTCCGGCGGATGAAACAGATGCGCGACACGCACAAGATCATCGGTGACGTGCGCGCGAAGGGCTGTCTCATGGGCATCGAACTGGTGAAGGACCGCGGCACGAAGGAGCCGTTCGACAAGGCCGGCACGCTGGTTTACCAAAAGGCGTTCCGCAAAGGTCTCGCCTGGATTCCCGCCGGGCACATCCTCCGGATGAGCCCGCCGATCGTGATGGACGAGCAGACGCTCTTGAAGGGCCTCGACCTCATCGACGAGGCCATCGGGGAGACGGCCAAGGAACTCGGCTACGGCGGCTAGGATTTCCCATGACGCACTACCGGCTCAATCGTCTCTTCAATCCGAAATCCCGGCGCTGTTTCGATGTCGCGATCGACCACGGCTTCTTCAATGAACCGGCGTTTCTCGGCGGCATCGAGGACATCGCGCGCGCGGTCGCGGTCGTCGCGGCTGCGGGCCCCGATGCGATCCAGCTGACCGTCGGCCAGGCGCGGCATTTGCAGGAAATGCCGGGCCGCTTCAAGCCGTCGCTCGTGCTCCGCGTCGACCTCGCGAATGTCTACGGCCGGGAACTGCCCCGCCGGCTGTATAGCCGGATGATCGCTGATGCGGTCGAGCAGGCACTGCGGCTGGATGCGGTGTGCCTGTGCGTGAATCTCTTTCAGATTCCCGCCGAACCCGAGGTCGGCGAGCAATGTGTCGCCAACATTCTCCGCCTCAAACCCGCGTGCCAACGCCATGGCATGCCGCTGATGATCGAGCCGCTCGTGTTTCAGCCCAACCAACAGGCGGGTGGTTACATGGTCGATGGCGACGAGAAAAAAATCACGGCCTTGGTGCGCCAGGCCGTCGAACTCGGGGCGGACATCATCAAGGCCGACCCCACCGACGACGTCTCCAGCTATCACCGCGTCATCCAGGTCGCCGGGGGCATCCCGGTGCTCGTGCGCGGCGGCGGCAAAGTTGGCGACGACGAAATCCTGCGCCGAACGCGCTCCCTCGTCGACCAGGGCGCGGCGGGCATTGTCTATGGCCGCAACATTGTGCAACACGCCAACCCCGCGGCGATGACCCGGGCGCTGATGGGCGTCGTGCACGACAACCTGACCGCCGACGCCGCGCTGCGTCTCGTCGCGGCCTGATCGGACGCCTTGCCTTCGATGAAGAAAAAAAAGGATCGCTTCGACTACGCTCCCGCCGAGTTCATCCCGTTTCGCGACAAATCGGTCATCGCCCGGGTCCGTCGGATCCGAAAAGAGGACATCGCGAAGCACCGGAACCCCGCGTTCAAGATCCGCGTGATCCCGGATGCGGACGTGGAGTTTCTGTGGATGAACGAGATGTTCCACCGGATCAAAACCGCCATGGAAGCCGGCCAGCCGCTGGTGATGATCATGCCGAACCCGTGGCCGAACTACGCGAAGCTCGCCTATCTAATCAACCAATTCCGCATCGATTGCCGCCGGCTCTACACGTTCAACATGGACGAGTATGCGAATGAGCAGGGCGAAATCGCACCCGAGACCTGGGAGTTCGGGTTCATGCATGCGTTCAAGAAATACTTTTGGTCGCAGCTCGACCGGAAGCTCCGGCCACCGGAAAGAAACATCCAGGGCCCGACCAATCGGAACATCAAGGTCTATGGCAAGATGATCGCCGACCTCGGCGGCGGTGATATTTGCTACAGCGGGCCCGGCTGGGCCGGCCACCTCGCGTTCATCGACCCGAACGCGCCCGAATTCGCCGCCGAATCGCTCGAGGAGTGGAAGCAAATGGGACCGCGCGTCTGCACGCTGCACCCGTTGACCATCGCGCAGAATTCGCTGCACGGCAGCTTCGGCATGAGCGGCGACCTCGCCGCCGTTCCGCCCAAAGCCGCGACGATCGGACCGGCGGAAGTCATCGCGTGCCGCCACCGCATCGACATTCACGCGATCACGATCGACGGCTCATTCGCGTCGTGGCAGCGCTTCACCACGCGCCTGGCGTTGCATGGTCCGGTCACGCCGCTTGTTCCGCAGTCGATCCTGCAGACACTGCGCACCGATGTGTGGGTGTCGGAATCGATCGCCGAGAACGTCGAACCGCGATGGAACAAGGGCTATTGATGGTCACCGCCGGATTGCCCGCACCATGACCCGCTGCCGCCCCTTCACCTCGTCAACCCCGCCTCTCCGTGCTCATTGACTCGCACAATCATCTCGGCGCCGACCTGTTTTTCTATCTCAACGGCTTCTACCCGTATGCGCAGGATCTGCCGGCGCTGGTGACGGAAGGCCGCCGCCACGGCATCGACCGCTGGGTCGTTTTTCCGATGGTGGCGCACACGTGGTTTGACCTGGCCGCCATGCGCGCCGGCAAACTGCTGCCCGGCGGACCCGGCAAGGTGCCCTACGCCTTCGAGAATGAGCGCATGTTGCGCGAAATCTATGAACAGTTCCCCGACTTGGGGAAGCTCACGCTCCCGTTCGCGATGGTCGACCCGATGCGTGAACCGCAGGCCCAGGTCGCTGCCCTCCGGACCCTGCACCGGGAATTTCCATTTTACGGATTAAAGATCCAGGCGACGATGATTCAGGCGGATGCCGGCGCTTTGCTCACAACCGGCCGCGGTTTCCTCGATTTCGCGGCCGAGTTCGACCTGCCCTTCCTGATCCACTCCAGCGTGATCGCAACGGACCCATGGTCGGAGGCCGGGCTGCTGCTCCGGATTGCGGAGGCAACGCCGCATGTCCGGTTCTGTCTGGCGCACTCGTGCCGCTTCGACCGTGGGTATCTCGATCGCGTCGCGGAACTGCCGAACACATGGTTCGACTGCTCCGCGCACCGGATTCATTGCCAGGGTGTCGTGCGGGAAATGCCATTCGTGGCACCTCCGGCCCGGCGATTCGCGGCCGACTACCGCGATCCATCCGCCGTGCTGGCCGCGCTGGCAGCCGCCTATCCGGGAAAACTGATCTGGGGATCCGACACTCCATTTGAAAGCTTTGTCGCGAAAGAGAACGGCGCGGTTTTCGCACTGCGCGCCACCTATGCCGAGGAAGTCGCATGCCTGCGCGCGCTGCCCGCGGCAACGCAGCAGGTGGTCGCCCACGACAACCTGTGCGCGCTGCTTCGCCTGAAGGACGAGTCGATCCTTGCCCGCGCCTAGCGGACGGGATGAGGCGGAGAAACGTCGGCTCAGGGCATCTTCGCCAGTTCACCGTAGTCGAGCCGCGCAAGCCCCAGCCCGTGCTCGCCCGCGACCGAATATAACAGCCACGCCCGGCCGTCTTCGCGAAACACCGCGGGATCGCGCAGCTCGTTCACGTGCGTGCGCGAAATCCCGCCCTTCGAGTAGGCGAGCGGCCGATCGGCGCCCTCCCAGGGCTTTTCCGGACGAAGCACCTCCGCGACCCCCTTCGCCCGCCATGTTTCCGGCGCGCCGGTGAGATCGACGCTCGTGCAGAGGATCCGTTCGGGCCGGTGGCCAACACAGGAAAAATAAATCACGAGGCGCTCGGCCATCACGTCGATCCCGACATGCCGGATGGCATAGCGATCGGGGCCGGTCTTCGGGCGTCGATCAGCCAGGGGTGCACCAGGTTCGCCGCGCCGCGCCGGATCGACCGCGGCGGTGATGTCGTCCCCGATTACTTTCGTCACCTTCCGGAACGGCCCACCGAGTTGCTCGGCGCGCCGGAGCCACCCGGAGTCACTGAGCGCGAACCATTGTCCGCCATGGGTGAAGACGCGCAGGTAGGCCGGGCCCACAACGACGTTCCGCGATTGAAAATGCAATCCGTCGCTCGAGACCGCGACCGACGTGATCTGGTTGCCCCCCGAGCCGCCGTCGTCGTCGAAGGCCGCCGTGGGATCATTCTTGCGCAGATTGTTGCCGTGATAAAAGAGGAACAGCTGGTGCGTCGAGGCGTCGACGATCACCTCGGGTGAGGCGACGTGGCCGGCGACGGCCGTCTGCTCCGACAGCGGCTGGACCTCGCCGGCGTAGATTTTCCACGGGCCCGCAATCTCGTCGGCGTAAGCAAGCCGGAGGTATTTGCCCGCATGGTGCGCAAAGTAGAGATAATACCGGCCGAGCGGGTGTGCGATCCAGGGTGGGACTCGAATCAACGACGGTCCGTTGATGCTGGCGCCCAGTTCGCCAGGCAACATGCCCTCCGTGATGATCGGGCCGTCTCCCACCCGTTCCGCCCGCACTGCGATCTCGGGCCCCGCAAAGACGGACGCTATGGCCATCGCGCCACTCGCGAGGCCCCATCGCAAAATTTTCTTTCGAGATGTGACGCGCATCGTCTGGCCCATGAGATCAGGAGTATCCCGCCGGCCCGCCGGGGCGTTTGTGGTCGTAATTGAAGGTGTGTCCATAGAACCCCGTGAGCAAAGTCGCCGACTGGCCCTCGCCGAGCCGATTGCGAAACTCATCCATCATCTGGTTTTCGTTCAGGCCCGCAGCGAGCGTGTCGAACCGCTTCTTTTGTGTCGCGAAGGCGCGCTGCGTCACCTCGACCGGATCGACCTGTGACGCGAGGATAGCGCGCAACTCTTTCAGCACGTCAGCCGCGCCGGGATCATCGATCCGGTTGGCGAACTCGCCCGGATCGTCGGCGAGATTGAACAGGAGCCCGTCATACCAGGTAAAATGGATGTATTTCCAATCACCCTTCCGGATCATGAACGAACCCGTGCAGTTCCCCTCCGAGTGGCATTCGCAATAGGCCCATCCGGGATGCGCGCCGGTTTCGCCGCGCAGGAGCGGAACGAGCGAATGGCCGCGCAGCTTGTCATGCGCCTTCGCTCCGCCCCATTCGAGAAACGTGCGGATGAGATCGACGTGCCCCACCGGCGCCTCGATCTTGACTCCGCGCGGAATGCCCGGCCCGGCCACAACGAGCGGGATGCGCGCGGCGTTTTCATACAGGTTGTTCTTCAGCCACAGTCCATGCTCGCCGAGAGCCTCGCCGTGGTCCGAAGAATAAACGAAGATCGTGTTGTTGAGCTGGCCGGTGGATTCCAGCGCGGCCCAGATCCGGCCGATGTCCTCGTCCATTTCCGTGATCATCGCGAAATAGGCGGCCCGCGCCCGACGCAGGCGCTCCTCCGGAATCGGCGTCGCGATGTTTTTGAAATGGCGGAGTTGCTGGTAAACGAAATGCAGCTCTTCCAGGTGACCGGGCGGGATGTTCGGCAGATCGACGCGGTTAAGGTAATAGTTGTAGTGCCGCTCGAAGCCGACGAACGACGGATGCGGCATATGCAAGCCGGTATAAGTGGCCCACGGCATCCCACCCGGCATCTGCTTTTTGATGAAGTCGACCGTGACGTCGGTATGGTGGTCGTCGCCCTTGTTGCGCACCTTGCGCGCGCCACCGTCAATCTGCGGCCGCTCCTCGATGCGGGAACAAAGGGGGCGGCGAAAGAAGGACGTGATGTCAGGCTTGGTGGCGTGCTCGTTGCTCAAGGCCTCGACTTGCTGGAAACCGATGTCAAACTTAGCATTGGTATCCATCTTGCCGCAGCCGAAGGTGGTGTAACCCGCGTCCCGGAGCAGCGCGGGCCACGCCGGCAGGCTGCCGTCCCAGACGGTGGAATTGCAGAATGCGTTTACGTCGGACGGATAGCAGCCGGACACCATGCCGGCGCGCGAGGGCGCACATAGCGGATGGCCGCAATAGGCATTCTGGAAAATGGCACCCTGCTGCGCGATCCGGTCGAGGTTCGGCGTCCGCACGACCGGATGCCCCATGAACCCGCAGTAGCGGAAGGCATGCTGGTCGGACAGCACGAACACGAGGTTGGGCTGTCGCGGCGTTGAGTCGGCAGCCGCGGCCTTCAGAAGGCCCGGCGCCAGCAGGGCTCCGCCGATGCCGCCGATGAGTTGCCGGTTGAATTCGCGCCGGCTCAGTTTTGAATCATTCATAGAGGGGTTACTCCGGTTGGTGTTCGACCACCTGCGTCGTAACCTGGCCGGCGGAAGACAGGAGGAAGATGAATTTCGCGGGAAACTTGCGTTCAGGCTCGCGCAACGCAACCGCTCCGCCGCGGAGCGATTCGATTTCCATGCCGCACGACATGTTCAAGTCGGTGCCTATTAGCCAGGGTCCGCTGCCGGCGATCGGCGTGAGCCGGATTACCCGCGCGGCGTGGATGCCCAGCGGCATCGAAATCCGCTCGTCCGGCCGAAACACGCCGAGAAACCGCTGGGTCCGGAATTCGAAAGCCGCATAGGTGTCGGCCGGCGGCAAGCCCGGCACGTCACGAAGACGGAAGGAGAGCGTTTTCGGCGCCTTGCCGTTCCAGTTGCACAGCGAAACCACCGCCCAGGGCGTGAGCCCGCCTCCCCCGGTAAAATGGCTGACAAAATATTCCGGCAGATAGTCCTCCCAACGACCGAATCGCTCGGCCACGGGCGCATAGGTCGGAATCACCATCTTGTAGAGGTCGTAACGGTCCTGATCGACCTCATCGAGCTTGTCGGAAACCTGGACCATCCCGCCTCCGAGAAACCGATAGACCACGGTCGAGAAGGCCTCTTCGTCCGTGAACACCCCCATCGCAAGGTGCGGCTTCGCCGTCCGCCATGGCGTGGTGCGCCGCCGCACCTGCAGCGCGTCCTGATCGCTTGTCCACAGCGTCTCGTCATAGCATGACCGCGCAAAGGTCTGCCGCATCCGGACGGGATAGCGCGTGCCGTAATTGTAATTTCCGACCGGATCCCAGTGGCCGCGCACATCGGACCCTGAGCGATTGATGTTCACGATGCCGGCATTCGCCTCGTAAAGGCCGCCCCACGCGCCGATGAGACTGTCGCCGGCCCCTTCGCGCAAAATCTCCATCGCGCGGCGGTAAGCCTGCGCCCGGTCCATTGTGCGATCATAAAACACCGCGTCCTCGCGTGCGACCACGCCCCGCAGGAAATCAAACTTGAGGTAATCGTAGCCCCAGCCTTTCAGCTTGCGGCAGAGCCCGAGCAGGTGTTCGCGCGCCGACGGCGCCGTCGGATCGACGACGTAAAAACGGCCGGCGCCGATGCCGTTCATCCTGAATTCGACGGCGCTCCCCGAGCGCGTTTTCAGCGCGAGATCGGGATGCGCCCGCAACGCCTGCGAATCGGGCGCGAGGAGAAATGGGCACGTCCAGATGCCCGGCGTCAGGCCGGCCGCCTTGATCTCGTCGGCCATGGCCTTCATGCCGGCAGGAAACCGTGCGGGGTTCGGCGTCCAGTCGCCAAAGTCATCGCTCCAGCCGTAGTCGATCAAAAACAGCTCGAAGTCGATAGGCCGGCGCTTCAGTTCGGCGAGATCGCGGCGGAGGTCGTCGGCCACGATTTCCGGACCGTAGAAATACCAGGTGCAAAACACATCGCGCTTGTCGGCCAGCCGCGCGCCATACCGCGCCTTGATCCGCGCCACGTGGTCGGCGAGCAGTGCGGGACAGCTCTTGCCCGTTTGGAGATAGAGCCAATGGGTCGATCGCGTGGCGCCCGGGGCAAGGACCGCGCCGTCGAATTCCGCCTGGGCGGTGATCTTCGCGAGCGTCTGGCGTGACCGATCGAGCTCGATCGCGATATCGCTGAGATGCTCCGTCTGGCCGTCGAAGCCGATGAAAAGATCCGCCGTGTCGGGGCGATCGTCCGGCAACACCACCAAACCGGGGTCCGAGTGGAAGCGCACGCCGGCCTTCGCCGCCTCGGCCGGATCGTCGCTGCGCCCCTCCAGGCTTTCCGTGGCGGCGTCGCGCGAGGCGTCATCGATCTTCGTTGGACGGAACGGACCCGGGATGTCGTTCTTCTGTCGCGCGAGGCGAAAGACCTGCCAACTCGGCAGCGTTGTGCCCGCGACCTTGAGTCCATTTGCGCCATTCGCCTCCAGGGGCACGAGGAGTTTCAGCTCGACCGGTTGCGCACGGCGATTCGTGACCGCGAGTCGGATCCGGTAGCCGCCGTCGATTTTCTCGATCATGCGTTGGAGGGCCAACCCCGAGACGGTGGCGTCACCGCGGTCATCGAAAGCCGGCTCGGGCAACGGAGCCCCCTGCCACAGGACCGGTGCCGGCGTGGCGAACGTCAACACCGTGCCACCGCCCAGATCGAGTCGCACAGGCTCGGCGCGAGCGGCGCGGCGACCCAGCAACGCGAACAGGACAACGAACGCCCAACAGTGAAGCCGCATGTTCACGGGCAGGGAAAATCAGCTCTCATTGGTCGGGCGGACTAGCGGGTTTGGTCACGCTGCCAGTATTGTGCGAAGTAAACCTCGGGATGGTCGGTGACGATGAGTTCGTTGAGCTTCGTTTCGCCGTTGGTCGCTTTCAAGGTCAGCGTGTGTTTACCGGCATCCAGCTCACCCAGGCTGTGGAGGTAGACCACCCGGAAGCGTTTGTCCGCGATGTTCCATTGGTAGTCGTCAGTGACATCGACCGTCTCTCCTTCGGCATGGCCGTGATCGAGCGTAACGTCAAACGCGCGGCGATTCTTCCGGTCGCCGTCCATCGCCATCCGTCCGAGGAGGGAGTAGTGCCCCGCCACCGGCAATTCGAAGTCGGCATGCAGGGTCGGACTGCCCTGGGCGCCGCCGATCTCGATAAACTTTCTCCCGACGACTCCCGTTTCATCGGCCGGGTGAACAGGCACCTCGGCGCCGGCCATCGCGGCGGCATCGAGATAAACCGCATGGCCGCCCGCGCTCGGCCGAAGATCCTCCGTAAACTCGCCTCTCGCATAGACCGTGACCGGCCGCGAGAGACCGTCTGCCGTGCGGACAAGGAAGGCCCCTTTGAAACGCGGACGGCCCTTGAGGCTCGCGGCATCGACCGTGACGGACAACCGGCGGCTTTCACCGGGCTGGAGTTCGCCGGAATCGGGCGTCACATGGAACCAGGTGAAGACGCGGTTCTGCCGCACCGTGAAACGGACCGGCACCGGCGCGCTGGCGGCCAGGCTCACGGTCACCTCGGTGCGGGCGAGCGACGCCGGATCGGTAAAATCGAGTTCGCGCGGCGTCGCGTGAAGCGCCAGCGGTCGATCCGGCACCTCATCGATGCCGTCGAAAAACGCACCGGCGTCCTCGCCGGCCGGTGTGATGTTCGCAATTCCCGCCGCCACGCGCCGCGCCGGGCTGGTCGCGGCGAGATGAAAGTCGCCGTGGGCGGGGTCGACGAACTGCGGCGCGGCGACGAGCGCATGCGCCTCCTGACCGTTGTTATGCCATCCGGCCACGAACCGCTGGGAGAGGGACGCGCTGTCGTTGGCCCAAAACAGATCGTGATCGAAGTCATCGAGTCTTGCACTTTCACCCGCGGGAATGCGGGTGTCGTTGCAGAGGAAAATATTGTTGCGCATGTAGCCGATGTGCGCGCCCGGGGCGGGTTTGCCGTAGTTGCCATAGGCGGCGCAATCCGGGCCGTAGAGAGTGTTGTTGATGAATACGCGCCGGCCGCCCTGCTCGACGCCGTGGCTGTTCTTGAACAGCATGAGCGAGAGACCGCTTTCATCGCCGGGATTGGCGACCAGATTTCCGATGACAAACTGCGGACCGAGGATGCAGGCCCCCGTGCTGACGCCGCAGGTCGTGCCCTCGACCTTGTTGCGGTAGAAGCGGACGTTCATGCCGCCGCCTTCCATCTCGATGCCATCATCCTCTCCGAAGGCGAGGAAGTTGCCGGTGATGTCGCTGTCGCGGTAAAAGCCGCCGACGATCGAGGAGTTGCTGGTCGTCTCGATCACGTCGTTCCACCGGTGCTCGTCGCTCCCGACGATGTCGTTCCAGCGCACGACGGTGCCGCCGCGCGCGTAGTTGATATGGAGGCCGCACGGCCCCGACGGATGCGAGAACATCCACGAATTGGCGCGGCCGCGCGGATCGTGGATGTAACACCGCTCAATCACGGTGCGGGCGCTCCGATTGACCTCGACCCCACCGTCGAGATTGATCAGGTCACCTTTGGAATCGAGGGACTTGCCGCGCATGCCGGTGTTGGTGAATTGCTGCGTGCCCACCCGGCCCCAGCCCGACAGATCGCAATTCTCGATGCGCACCGACTCCGATTCGTCGACCATGACCGCGTAGTGCGATCCTCCGACGATGGTGACGTTGTCGAGAATCACGTGGCTCGCGTGGCGAAAGGTAATCGCGGCCTTGCTCGGGTCATCCGGATCCGCGGCGCGGCGGAGAATCCAACCGGCGGGCGCGGTGTATCTGATCCAACCGCCGTCGGTGCCTTGGTCGGAAATCACGAGGCCCTCCTTCGGCGCCGGGTCGAGCGTGCTCAGATCCACCGTCCGGCCGATGGGCGGGTGGCTGGACCAGGTATGGAAATCGCCGTGCAGGAGTTCCCGTTGTCCGTTGCCAGAGAGCACCCGCACCTGGAAGCTCGTATCCTCCGCCAGGCCGAAGATGCTGCCCTTCCAGATGGTCGCGGGCTTGTCGCACACGGGCGCAAAGGTCCGTTGCCACGCTTCCGTTCCCACCCGGCGAAATTCAACCTGATAACCCGGCTCCCGAGCGCCAGTCGGCACGAAATAGAAGCTGCAAGTTTCAAAACTTGGCCAAAGCTGCAATTCGTTCGGCTTGACCACGAGGTCGACCGGCGGCTCCGGTTCGTCGGCCGCCCGCCCCGTGAAGGCGGCCAGCAGCCCAAGGCCCGCGGTAAAAAGAAGTCGTTTCATCGGAGGAGAAATATGATCCGGGCGGTGCCGCCGAGCCGGCGGCGCGACGCAGGTTCGGCAGGGTCGGCGGCCACCCTCCCGCGGGATCCGGCGCGCGAGCGGCGCATCATGGATAAAGTTCGGGTTGCTGTTTGGTTTCGGCCGACAGTTTCCAGCTTAGATCCTCGACCCAGGCATCGTGGTTGAAGTTGCCGATCCACTCGCGCTCGTGGGCGCGACGGAATGCCAGCAATTCATCGAGGGCCTGCTTGCCCCGCGCGGGCGTGGACTGAGGATCGCCCAGCGTCAGGAGTGCGGCCGCGCGGGCGCAAAGTTGCGCGTGCGCGAGCCCGTCCGCCAGGAAAGCCACCCGTTCCGCCGCTTCGCGGTCCCCGGCTGCCGCCATGCGGGCCGTGGCGAGAATCGCTTCCGCCGGTGGGAAACACGATGGCGGAAACACCGCCTGCGCCGCGCGCGCGAAAGTCCGCCAGCGCGACGCCCCCAAGTCGGCGAAGCTCTTCACCAGCAGCGGACGGTGAGTCATGGTGTAATTCTCCCAGTAATCGAAGTAGGCTTTGACCGCCGCCGCCGCCCCGCCGAAAGCCGAATAGTATTCGGCCAGCAGTGCGTCGGGATCCGCGTCAGGCCGGGTCTGAAGTTGCATGAGCAGGTAGAGGTTCGGACCCTGCGTGCTCCACTGACCGGTGAGCGAGTCGAAATCCGTGGCGACCATCCCGTGTCGCGCTTCGTGCTGGAAATCGTCAGCAAATTGGTGCGCAAAAATAAACGGCATGCAGTAGCCATCGAGGAAGTAGTTCGTGCGCGAAAACAGCCGCGCTCCCGTCTCGCTCCATCCCGTCCACTGCTGTTTCACCCAGGCGTGCTCATCGGGGGGACGCGGATACCAATAGCTCGACGGGCAGAACCCGACCACGATGTGCGGATTCAGCTTCACCCCGGAGGTCGGCGGTTGAAAGTAGTTTTCGTAGGCGTAGCCCACGACGTTCACCTCGGGATCGTCCTTGGCCGCGAGTTGCTGGATGGCCAGCCAGAATTTCGCGTAGCGGTCCGTGACGAAGCGCGAGCCGAACATCTTCGAGGTCGGCGGCGTGAACGTGGAATAATCCGCCGGCTCGGGGCCGTCCCACGCGAGACAGTCCGGGCACGTGCACAGTCCCAGAATATCGTTTTCGACCGCGTTGATGTAGTGCGGACGCGGCGCGGGCTGCGCCTTCCAAAGCGCAACGACCTGCTGCTGCAGGCCCGGGTTCGAAACCGACATCGAAAAACGACCGCCGGGTTTCGCGGGACCGCGCTTGCCGTCGGGCAGCAGTTGAAACCAGTCGGGATGCTCCGGGCCGTATTTCTCCCACCAATCGACGAACGCGTGGTGATAGGTCATCGCCACGCCGCGACCCATGCGATTGCGCCGCAGGAAGACCGTCTGGTCGTGCGCGTAGGCCGCGGCAGCCTGCGGGGTGAAGCCGAGCGCGGCATGGTCGAATGTAAAGCTCAGCCCCGGCCGCACGGCGCGCTGGAAAAAGCGGGGCGCGATCGTCGCCGCGACCGCGTGCGCCGTCACGTCGGTGCGCTTGGGCACCAGCGTGCCAAGTTCGCCCGGCCACAACCAGCGCACGCCGAGGTCTCGCTCCAGCCATTCGTAGACTCCAAAGAGCGTGCCGGCCGACGTGTTCATGTTCAGCGGGTCGCCAATGGATTTTCCCGGCGCGTTGTAGAGATCTTCGGAACCGGCGGTGTCGGCTGGCGCCGACCCGTCGGTATCGGCCCCCACGATATACAAGGCGCCCGGCGCCGATTTCAGGATGAAAGTTTCCGGCGCGAGATGTTCGAACGCCAATCCGGTGGCGTGGGCAGCGCGCGTCGCTCCGAGATAGATCCGGCTGCCCGCGTCGGATGGAATGGTTGATTCCGTCACGATGCGGAGCTGCGCGCCCGACGCCTTCCGCACGTGATAGGCGAGCTCCGTCGCCGCGTAAGTGCACACGGCGTTGGGGCGGTCGGCAGTGACAATGACGGCCGCCGGTCGGCCGCCTCGAACGATCGCAACTTCGGTCGAGGCATCGGCGGCCGGCAGTCGGGAGGCGGCAAGCCATCCGACAAGACTACCGCACGCCACGAGGCGCCCGAAGGTTTCAACGAACCTTCGGACAGACGGGCAGACGGCCGAGATCCCGGGCATCACTCTGATCAGAGATCGAAGGTCGCCGTGAAGATGAACTGGCGCGGATCGACGATGCGATAGGCGTTTGGCGTGCCGTCCGGGAAGGCGCTCACGGGCTGCAGCCGGCCACCTTCCTGCACGTTGCGCACGTTGAGTTGGAAGGTCGCCCCGACCTTGTTGGCGAACAACCGCGTCCGGTAGGCCGCGAGGAGGTCGACATACAGATGGGCCTTGTCGTAGATGGGGTGATTCGGATCGAGGTCGGTGACGATGGCCGGAAGCTGTTGCAGCCCGTAGTAGCCGATCGCACCCTTGTCTTCCCAGCGCATCGCACCACCCACGTTCACATGCTTGAGGAACCGGTTTTCGGTGATCCCTGAAAGATGAAGATTCGTGCTCAGGTTGGCGCGATATTTTCGGATCTGCGGCAGGGACTTGCCCACTTTCGCGAGCGCAATGCCCAGTGGCGAGGTGACGTTTTTGAGCAGATAGGCCGACGGCGTCTGGGCCGTGCCATTATCGTAGGAAAAGGTATACCACGGCTGCCCCGTCGTCGGATCCTTGGCCGCCGTCCAGATCGGCATGCGTTCGGCGAGATAGTCCGTGAGGTCCTTCGCGATGCTTTGCTGGATCGCCGCCACCTCGGTGACATTCGCCGCCACCGTCCAATACGACACCGGATTGTAGTTGATCTCGATCTCGCGGCCGGTGCTCAAGGCGTCCTGCGATTCGGCGATGTAGCCGGGATTAAACGCAACGGTGTTTTCCAGGAGAGACACGAGACTCGGGCTCAGGCCAATGCCGTTGGGCACACGAAGATCCATCGAGAAATCGCGCGACGGCTGGCCGTCGAATATATCCATCTTGACGGCCCGGACCGCCAGTGTGGTCGAGGTGCCCTCGCGCGAATTGGCCTGCCGAGTGATATATTGATCGGCCCGGATGATCAGCTTGTTGTTGAACAGATTCAACGCAAAGCCCCAATCCTCACCCTTGCCCTGCGGATTGGGCAGGACTTCGCCGTGAAGATTGATCGCGGGATCGGCCGGAATGAAACTGTCGGACTTGTTCGCGAAGAAATTGAGCCAGTGGAACGGTTTCACGACCGCGCCGACCGTGCGCGTGAGGCCCTGATTGCCTTTGTAGTCGCCGCTCGCCCATAGCTCGTCCACGGCATAGTTTGCCGTGTAACCATCAGGGAGCAGCTGAGGGTTCCCACCGGCCTTGGTATAAACCTTGTCCTTGCGCACGCCCAGCGTGGTAACGATCCGGTCCGAGAGAAAATGGCTCTGCAGAACGGCTCCGTTCGTCTTTTGGATCTTCAACGCATTGACGGCGGCGCCGGTGCTGTTGATCGAGGCTGCGAGGCCGAGTTGCGTGGGTTCGGCATTGACCTTGCCGGTCTGGAAATTGCCCCAATTGAAGGTGTAGGTGCCCGGGGAAATAGGCGTGGGAGCATAATCGACGTTGTTGCCGCTGTTGTCGCCCACGTAGTAAAACGCAAATGAGCGCGTGCCGAACGGGGCGGCGAGATCCTGGGGCAGCGTGTCGCCCAGCAGCGCCGCGGACGTCGCGCGGGGCGAGCCAGCCGCCAGCCAAGCGTGATTGTCGAGCATGGCATACTCGCTGAGATACTGCCGCTTCTCAAAATCCTTATACTCGGCGTAGGCGGACACCTGGTGCAGGCCGAGCCAATGGAGGATGCCCTTCTCCTTCGTTAGATCGAGCTTGTAGGCGAGTTGGGCCCGAACCGTGTCGTTGCGGAGCGGCGTGTCGATCGTGATGCCTTCCGCCACGCCGAAGTAGGGTCGCAGGTAATAAGGATTGGGCGTGCCGTCGAGGCGCCGCTGGTTCACATCGACATAGAGGTAGGTCGAACCGCTTGCACCGCCACTTTGAGTCTCCTGATGCCAGACCGGGGAGTCCTCGCGAAACCAGCTGGCTTGGGCGGCCAGCATCTGGCGGGGCGTGTTCACGAAGATCTGGCTGAGATTGACCATCGACGTGCGGGCCTGCTCGCGGCTCGAGTTCATCGCGATGGCGTTGATCGAGGACCAATCGTAGAGCGACTTGCTGCTGACCGCGCCGTCCGACTGCCAGAGTGGTTGGGTCGCGCGGATCGTGTTCGGGTTCAATTGCACGTAATTGAATCCTGCAATGTCGGTAAGCGGACCGATCGGATTGGTCAGATTGGTGTTGCGCGGCGTCGTCCAATAGGAAACTCCGCTCTGGTCGACATACATCAGCGACTGGCCGCGGCCCGAAGTCTGATACGCGCTGCTGAAGGCGGCCGCGCCATTGAGGGTCGGAATTCCCCCTCCCGTCGTCGTGACAGCCACCCCGGATTTGTTGACCGGTGAACCCTTGAGATACGCGGTAGTGGTGACGGGATCCCACGTCGGTGAGCCCTCGGCGACCCATTGGGAGACGGCGTCCCGCGGCGTAATGGAATTCGGCCGGCGGCCGGTCAGGCGGTAGTAGGAAAACGAAGCGGTGAGCGTGGTGTTTTGGAACGGCTGGTATTTGACCATGCCGTTGTAGCGTTCCGTGTCCGTGCCCGAGGGTTTGCGGGTGTAGCCGGTGTGCTGAAAGACCTCGCTGACGCGCAGCGCCAGCTTGTTGGGCAGGAGCTGGCGGTTCACATCGAGGCTCTCGCGGTAACCGTCGAACGAGTCGGCGCGGAATTGCACCTGCGTTTTGTCGCGGCCCAGGTTGGCCGCGGACGGCACCATGTTCACCGTGCCCGAAGCGTTCCCCAAGCCGAAGATATTGGAATTGGGCCCGCGGCTGATTTCGATTGCGTCGATGCCCACCGGGTCGATGGGAACGCGGTTGCTGGTCTCGAAGGCGCCCAAGGAAACGTTCGCGCTGTTCAATCCGCGGATGCGGTTAGCGGTATTTGGACTCTGCGCCAGGTTGTCCTGCGGCTGGGAACTCGCATTGAAGTTAAAATCCGTATAAGTGGCCGAGCCTTCGGTGCCCGCTTCGTAGGCGAAAATGTCATTGATATCGAGCATCGCGAAGTCCGCCATCTGCTCCTTCGTCACGACGGTGATCGACGAGGCAAGGTCTTCGATCTTCGAATTGAGGCGGGTGCCGGACATGGTGTTGCCGCCATAGTAGCCGCGGTCGCTGGACACCACTTCGAACGGCGACATCTGGGTGACCGAATCGCCATCCTCCGTGGCGATTGTCGTGGTCACACCTTGCGCCGCGCGGGCGTTATCCGCCTGCATCGTCGCGACCTCGTCACCGTCGAGCACGCCGTTGTGGTTCCGGTCATACTTCGCCAGCGCGGCGGCACTGGGCTGCTGCGGGGCCGTCGACTGCGCGCGCCCGCACGGTGCCACGGCCATCGTGAGCAAGACTTGGGCGACGATCAGGCTTCGCCGGAAACAGCTCGCACCGTCGGAATCGCGGACGCGGCCATGGAACGTGATGGGAGTGGGGATTGGTTGGTTGGTAGTCATTTGACAGGGGAACTGGTCGCTCGTGGAGAGAAGCGTTGTCACCTCCTCCACCTTCGATTGAGGCGGTTCTGCCGTCGATTCGAGCCACCAAACCGGCGAACAGAAGTTAGGTTGATGAGCCACTGTGGGCCGCGCGATGAGCGCGGGCCAAATCAATTGAAACCGCATCTTCCGCGAAGTGACCGAAAATGCTGCCCGCGCCCCCTGGCCGCCGCCCGTGCCGCGCCGGCACCGCAGCGTGATCGCGCCGGGGCGCCCCCGGTCGACACGGAATTTCACCCGACCCCAGCAAAATCGGTCAACGGCCCAAAGATGCCGCTCGTTTCCCTTTGGCCTCCGCGTCCGTGACCGCACGCTCCGGGCCCGTGATCTCATCCCCGACCGTGGCTTCCCGCACCAGCCTGATGGTGACCGAGTCGGCAGCCATTCTGAAGCGGTTCTATTTCCTCGAGCGCGAACTCATCCACCTCGCCGCCGGCTGGGTGCCGGGCACGGCGCATTGGGAATCGAAGCTCCTCCTCCCGGAGATCCTGTGGGAAAGCTCGATCCTCGCGCGGGAACTTCGACAACGCGTCCTCGAACTGCGCTTCCCGGAACGCCGGATCGCGCTCGAATCCGGCGAGGCCCCGTTGTTCGGGTTCGTGCGTCGCTGGGGCCATGCGCCCAACGCGGTGGCGTTCGTGGTGGTGCTCGGCGACGTGATCAAACCGTTTATGCTGGATCTCTACCAGCGCTATGCCTCGCGCGCCGATCAACTCGACGATGGTCCGTCGCAATTTATCCTGCGGCACGGCATGGCCGATCTCGAAGGCCAGATCGCGCGCCTGCGCACGACCGCCACCGCGGCGCTGGCGGCGTTTCCCGCCGAGGCCAAGGTGGCCCGGGAGTGGAGCGCGGCGGTGGCACAATCGCTGCAACGCTGGCCCCACGATGACTTTTTTTCGACCGTCCCCGCGCCACCTGGCCCCCCCACGCATTTCACCGCGCTCGAAAAGCCGCTCGCCATCGCGCGCGCCGCGGCCCGCGACCCGCGCTTTCATCGCGTGGCCTTCGCCTGGCCCGACCGCCACTCGCCCGGCAACGCCGGGGACGGGATGCAATTGCGGGCCCGCCAGGCGGTCCATCACGTAAACGAGGTCTGGGCCGCGGAAATGGCCGCGGCCTGCCTGCATGATCTCGGACCGGCGGCTCCGCCCGAGTTCCTTGAGGACGCGGCGCGCTGGTGCTACGACGAGATTCGCCACTGCCGGATGGGCTACGAACGCCTCAAAGCCTGGGGGTTTCGCGATGCGGAGATTCCGCTCGATTCCTTTTCCTATGACGCCGGCGCCGGCGTCGACGCAATCACGCGGTTGGGAATCATTTTTTATTTCGAGGCGACCTACATCCATACCAAAAAGGAACGCACGACCAAGTTCGCGGCGATGGGCGACCGGTTGAGCTCGCACGACATGGACTTCGACTGGGCCGATGAGCTGATTCACACGGCGTATGGCAAACGATGGCTCGGCGAATTTCTCCGCCAGTCCGGCGACGAACGGACTCTCAGCCAGGTGAAGGACGCCGCCCGCGCCGCGGTGCTGCAGAAACTGGCCGCGGCAGACGAGGACGACAAGCAGGCCAGTGCGGCGATATTTCAGCGCATGCTCGACAAACTCACCGCGCCCGGAAGCACCACGGCTGCCGCCAGCTAACTCAAACGCCCGTGGTCGCCCCATCATGACGATTCTCCGCTCCCTCGTTCTTGCTTGGTGTGGCCTCGGGGCCGCCACTCTGGCCGCTTCGCTCCCCGTGGTGCGGGACGACTGTCGCAACGGCGAGTTTCAATTCAGCGTGCGACTCAACAATGCCGGGGTCGATGGCAACCCCGCGCACGACTACACCGCCTATCTCTGGATTCCGCCGACCTGCCAGCGACTGCGCGGGGCGATCGTGACGCACGAAAACGTCGGTGAGCAGGCATTCATTGAGAGCCCGGTCATCCGCGCAGCGTGCGCCGCCTGCGACCTCGCGATCGTCTGGACCTGCCCGGCGCTCGACCTGAAATTTCAGGAACACCGGGAGGCCGCGGTGCAGCAGCAGGAGCACGTGCTCGAGGAGCTCGGCCGGATCTCCGGCTACGACGAGCTCGGCCAAGTGCCGTGGATCACGTTCGGCCATTCGAACACCATCATCTATGCGCGCAACGCCGCCGAAGCCCGGCCGGATCGAGTGCTCGCCGTCATTTCGGCGAAAGGCGGAATCTCGTTTCCCCCGGCCGGCAGCTATGCCGGCCCGTGCCTCTTCACCGCCGGGGAATTTCCCGAGTGGCGGCAACCCACGCACGACTGGACGACCAATGGCATGGCGCTCGAGGGGCTGAAAAAAATTCGCGCCGCCCAGGCTGGGAACTTCCGGCCTTACTCCTACGTCGAGGAATATGGCGGCGGCCACTTCGACTACAGCGAGCCCTACCTGAAGTTTCTCGCGCTCTACATCGAGAAAGCGGTGCAATTCCGGCTGAATCCCGACGGCACGGTGCGGCCGATCGGCCCCGGGGAAGGCTATGTTGTCGATCTGCGTCCGCCCCTGCCCCAATCGCCCATGACGATCGCACCGGTGGCCGGCGCGCCGGCCGCGCTCCGTGACGGCATCTGGTTTTTTGATCGCGAGCTCGCCGAGGCGGCCGTCGCGTTGATGAACGTGAACTGGCTGCGGAAAAACCAAATCGTGGCGTTCGCCAACCTCGACGGCACGCCCGCGACGTTTTCAAAATCGGGCATCGTGGACCCGGTGCCGATGGAGATGGCGCCGGACGGCGTGACCATCCAGCGGATCGAGACCACTTTCCTCGAGAAACTTCCGGCCAATTTTACGCAGGCGGGCATGGTATTCGGTCACGCTGGCGACGGTGAGCGCACGCTCGAGCGCGTGTCGGGAGTTTTCGCGATCGAGGACGGAAAATATCGGATCAAACTGAATCGCGGTTACCCGGACACGCCGAACTTCATTGCCGTCCGTCACCCCGGCGACGCCGCCTACCGTCCCTCCGTGCAGCCCGGCCGCCTCGTCGTCCCCGACTACGGCGGTCGTGCACAGCGCCTCGCGTTCGAGGCGGTTCCCGATCAAACGGTTGGGGTGAAATCCATCCCGCTGCACGCGACCTCGAACGCCGGATTGAAACCCGAGTTTTTCGTCCGCGTCGGACCGGCCAAGATTGCCGGGGACGATCTGGTGTTCCTGCCGCTGCCGCCGCGGGCGCGCTTTCCGGTCACGGTCACCGTCGTCGCCTGGCAACTCGGGCACGGCGGAACGGATCCCGTCTCCGCCGCCCCGCTCGTTGAGCAAAGCTTCCGGCTCGAGGCGCGGCCATGATCCCTGGAACGTTGTCTCCCGCCCTGTTGGATGCAGCCGTTTTCGGCAGCCTTCACGTCGTCGATCTTGTCGTCATCGCCGCGTATTTTTTTCTGGTGATCTATCTCGGCCAGCGGGCGGCCAAAAAGAACCGGAGCGAGGATGGTTTCTTCCTCGCCAACCGCTCATTCGGAAAACTCTTTCAGTTTTTCCTGAACTTCGGCCAGTCGACCGATCCGCAGGGTGCAGTCAGCACCGTCAGCATTGTCTACCAGGAGGGCATCTCGGGCGTATGGCTGACGCTGCAGACCCTGTTCGTAAATCCCTACTACTGGTTCATGAATGCCTGGTTTCGCCGGGCCCGGCTGACGACCGTCGCCGACCTGTTCGAGGACCGGCTCGGCAGCCGGCCGCTCGCGCGTTTCTATTCCATCTTCCAGATCCTCACCGCGGTCTTTGTTGTCAATGGATTCGCCAATCTCATCGCCTACAAGATCTCCGCCTCGCTCATCGTGAAGCCCGAGGCGGAGTGGACCGCCGCCGAGGTCCGTTCGGTCGAAGGCTACCGTGCGATGAAACAACTGGAACACGAGGCCAAGGCGGCGCCCCTCGCCCCCGTCGACCAGTCGCGGCTGCAGGAACTCCACGAGGCCGACGCGCGCGGCGAGTTGCACAGTTTCATCACCCTGTTGCACCCGTGGAGCTTTTATCTCGGCTTCAACCTTATCATCGGCGCCTACATTGTCCTCGGGGGCATGCATGGCACGACCCGCAATGAGGTCCTGCAAGGCACGCTGACCTTGGTTCTTTCGACGATGCTGATCCCAGTGGGCCTGCACGCCGTGGGGGGCTGGCACGCCCTGTCCGTGCGAATCCCGGCGTCGATGTTCGAGATTTTCGGCAGCGCCACCTCGCAGATCAACGGCTGGACGATGATGGCCATCCTCTTTGTCACCCTCGTGCAGGCGCCGGCCAATATCAACAACATGAGCGTGAGCGGATCGGCGCGCAACGAATTCGCGGCACGGTTCGGCGCCGTGTCCGGGACCTATGCGAAGCGACTCATGATTATCCTGTGGGCCTTCACGGGCCTGATCGCCGTCGCCCTGTTTCGGGAAACGCAGGCGCTCTCGGATCCCGATGCGGTCTGGGGCACGATGGCGCGGCAATTACTCGGCCCGGGGCTTCTGGGCCTGATGCTGGCGGGCGTCCTCGCCGGCAGCATGTCGACTGGCGCGATGCATACCATGGCGGTCTCGGGGCTCTTCGTCCGGAACGTCTACCGCCATCTGCGTCCCGACGCCTCCGATCGCGAAGCGCTGGCCGCCGGCCGATGGGCCATCGTCGTTTCGCTGGCCGCCGGCATTGTCGCCGCCTCCGCCATGAGCGGCGCGTTTACCGTGATCCAGTTGTTCCTGCTCATGAACGTCCCGTTCGGCGCCGCCGTGTTGTTCGTCTTCCAATGGCGCCGGCTCACGCCGGCCGCCGTCTGGACCGCCGTCGTGATGTCCGCCCTGGTGACGCTCGTCGCCCCGTTTGTCGTGCCGCTGGTGCCGGCCCTCGCCCGCGCGCCGGACGCGACCGCGCTTTCCACTTCCGCGACGGGAGGCCAGCCGGAGGCCGTTTATTTCGAATCGGTCGTCCACGTGCGCGCGGACGATTTGCACAGTCCGCTGGAGGGCCGCGGCCGCTTTCACGCCGAGCTCTATCTCCTGCATCTCGCGGGTTTCGACCTGCCGCAGTGGTCCGCCAGCGCGCGCTTCACCGCCCGCTTCCTCGTCTCCGGCCTCGTGCCCTTCCTGTTTTTGCTCGCGGTCAGCCTGTTCACGCGGGGTCCGCCCGCCGCGCTGGTCGACCAATTCTACGGCAAGATGAAGACGCCGGTCGGTGCGACGCCGGAACTGGAAATCGCGGCCCTCGGGTCCACGCGGCGCGACCCCCATCGCTTCGACGCGACGAAACTCTTCCCCCGGTCCTCTTGGGAACTCACCAAATGGGACCGCACCGACACGCTCGGCTTCCTCGCCTGCTGCGCCGTCTCCGGCACGATTCTCCTGCTGTTCATGGCCCTCGTCCACGCCACCCGGTGAGCCGCCGGAGGAGGCCCTAACCAAGACCTTCCGTCCTTGAAAACCACCGCGCCCGAAATCACCTGGTCCATCCTGCATCCGAGCAAACTCGACGCGGCAAACATGCGCGCCATTGTCACAGCCGCCGGGGCCTATCGCGTGGACAGCTTCGAGGTCTGCGGTGAAGCCCACACGTCGCTCGGCAGCCTCGACGGTGCGATTCGGTTTCGCGACTATCCGGCGGTCGCGATCCGGCTGGATCTGGCGGCGCGGGACAAAAACATCCAAGCCCTGCGCAAACTCGCCGCACTCGCCGATGCCTCCGGCCGGCCGATCGTTTACTGGCATCGGGAAGTGATGGTGCCGCGGGAGATCGTCGAATCGGTGCCCGGCCTCCTCGACGAGACGGGCGAATTTGACCTGCTCGGGGCGGTCTATCACGACCTGCTCCGCTCGAAGATCCGCGAGTTCTTCGACGAGGTGCCGGAGATGGACGGGCTCGTGTTGACAGTGACCGAGTCGGACTACTCGGTGATCCACAATTCCAATCCCCGGCGCTATCCTCCGGCGCAGGTGGTGGCGCACGTCGTGACCACGTTCGCCGCGGAACTGCAGCGGCTGAAAAAGCGTTTCGTCCTTCGGAGCTTCGGCTCCGTGCCACAAGATTATGAGGATATCATCGCCGGCGCGAGTGCGGTCGACGCGCAATTCGCTTTCGAAGTCGAAACGAAGATCACGCCGTATGACTTCAGCCCGTTTCTGCCGTTCAATCGCTACTTGCAGCGCACCGGGCGCTTCACGCGGTCCGCCGAATACGATTCGCTCGGCGAGTTCCTCGGCGCGGGCTTCCTGCCCGCGGCTGATCCCGAGCGGGTTATCGCCGGCGTGCGCTTTGCGAAGGACTGTGGCGTCGACCGCCATGCGATCCGGGTCGATCGCATTGGCCACGCGACGTTCGATTCGACGCAGGCGGTCAACTTGCTCGCATTCGATCGCGCGATCCATGAACCGTGCGTCACCGCAGACGAAATCTGGCGGCAGTGGGCGGAACGGCAGTGGCCGCGTTGTCCGGCGGAGATGACCGCGGTGATGCGTCGCGGCATCGAAATGGTGAAAAAATGCCATTTCATCGATGGCCACGTCATCTTCCACGCCTTTCCCATCGATCCGTCCTGGAAATGGCTCCAGGCGTGCGGCATTCTCTCGGTCTTCACGCCAGGGATATCGCTTGCCCACCACCAAGGCATGTGGGGCATCCTGCCCGAGCGCACGACTCCGACGCGGGCCGCGCTGCTCGCGGAGAAAGACGAGGCCGTGCGGATGGCCGACGAATCATTACGGGCGCTGCGCTCCCTCGCCGCGCAGTTGCCCTCCGCGGAAGCGCAGATGGCGCGCACGGCATGGGAGAACGCCGTGGTCGTGACCCGCCTCATTCGCGAATGGTGTCGCTGCGTTTGCGCTTATTTCGACGACATCGAAGGCCACGAGCCGCTGCATCCGAACCTCCGGCGTGCCGTCGCGACCGCCCGGGTGGAGTTCGAGCGGTCCCTGCCGGGATGCACGGCCACCACCACGACCCCGGCGAAATCGTCGGCGGAAAAACATGGGCACGAATACGGCGATCACGACGAAATCGAGGATTCCGTGGCGCGAGCGTATATTCGCCCGCTGTGGTGCCTTGTCGAACAGCTGACGCCCCACTATGAGGCGGAACTGGCCGAACGGAACGAGTGCCGCGGCCAGCCGGGCGTGATCGATTCAATCGTGTGCGGGGGATTGGTAGACGATATCCGTGTCGTTCGCTACATGCACGCGAGCCATGCGCGACTAGAGCGAGGCTGGCCGGTGCGGTTCGCAGGCAACCGCGTTTTCCCCAATGGATTTATCGAATGTCGGCTGGCCGCGCCCGCGCAGGGTCCCTGTCGGCTGGTCATCACCGGCGATCCCTCGCAGTCGGACGGCTTTCTTCTCGAGTGCGACGGCCGGGCGCGTGAAGTGCGTTACGGCGCGCAGGGCCGTTACGAAACCGAACTCGCCCCAAGCACATCGGAGGGTGCAAAGCGGGAAGTCGTGGTGAGGATTCGGAAGTCGGGCACGAGATATCCGGCGATTCGGTCGATCGTGACCCTGCAGCCCGCTGATTGACGGGCCGACGGAGCGGACGGAGTCCACCAAGCAGATTGCGTCACATTTTTTAATCCGCTGGGCAATGCGGTTTGCTTGGACCCGTGGCCACCTGAAGCCTGAGCCAGTCTTCGAGTGACAGGCGACGCGTGGGAGTAGCGCGCCCCGTTCCAAACGTCGCACGCGAAGCCGCCGCTTCTGCCCATCCCCGCCCATGGCCGACCGAATCTTCCGCCTCCTCACCCTCCTGCTCGCCGGTGCCGCGCTGTCGCTTCGTGCAGCCACCTTTAACGTCAAATCCTATGGTGCGGCGGGCAACGGCCATGCCCTCGACACCGACGCCATCAATCGCGCCATCGCCGCCGCCGCCCGGGCCGGCGGCGGCACCGTCGAGTTTCCCGCCGGCGACTACCTTGCATTTTCCGTTCACCTCCAAAGCAACGTCACGCTTTATCTCGGACCCGGCGCCACGCTCGTTGCCGCGGAACCACCGGCGGATCTATCCGCCGGCTATGACGCCCCCGAACCCAATCCAGGAGCGGATCAATATCAGGACTTCGGGCACTCCCACTGGCACAACAGCCTGATCTGGGGCGAGGACCTTGAAAACGTCGGCATCACCGGCCCGGGCCGGATTTTCGGCCGTGGGTTGAGCCGCGGCACGCCCGGCCTGCGCTGCGATCTTCCGCCAGGCACCCCGGCGGGTCGGACGGATCCGGCCTTGTCACTGCCGCCGGCAATCCGTGACGCCATCGCCGCGATCAAGCCCGGGCCCTTCGGTTATCCGGGCGGCGAAACCCTGCCCGCGGGCGTCGGCAACAAGGCGATCGCGCTCAAGAACTGCCGCAATGTGCTATTTCGCGACTTCACCGTCTTCCACGGCGGACATTTTGCCATCCTCGCCACGGGGGTGGACAACTGGACGTGTGACCACGTCACGATCGACACGAACCGCGATGGCATCGATCTGGACTGCTGCCGCAACGTGCGTCTCAGCAACTGCACCGTCAATTCCCCGCGCGACGACGGCATCTGCCCGAAAAGCAGTTTCGCACTCGGCCACACGCGCCCGACGGAAAATGTCACGATCACCAACTGCCAGGTGAGCGGCTATATCGAGGGCACCCTGCTCGACGGCCGCTTCCTCCCCTTTCCCGTGGAGCCCAGCGGGCGCACGGCCATTGGGCACCTGAAGATGGGCACCGAGTCGAATGGCGGTTTCCGCAATATCACGATTACCAACTGCGTCATCGAACACAGCCATGGGCTGGCCCTGCAGGCGGTCGATGGAGCCGCGATCGAGGACATCGTCATCGCGAATGTCACGATGCGCGACATCTACGATTCACCCGTGTTCATCCGCCTCGGGCGCCGGCTGCGCGGTCCGCCCGGCACGACCATCGGCGCCATCCGGCGGATCAAGATCGACAACCTGGTCGTGTCCGGAGCCGGTTCTGGCGTCGGTGGCGGCATCCTCATCGCCGGCTCGCCGGGCCATCCGGTCGAGGACGTGTCGCTCACCAACATCTTCGTGAGCTACCAGGGTGGCGGCACTCGCGCAGACGCCGCCCGAGTCGTGCCGGAAGATGAGCGGTTCAACTATCCGGATCCTTCCCTGTTCGGTGTGCTGCCGGTCTGGGGAATCTTTGCCCGCCATGTCCGTAACCTGACGGTTGCCGGCCTTGAATTCCAATGGCAGGCGCCGGATCTCCGGCCGGTGGCATGGCTGGAGGACGCCACGGAGGTGACCTTCACCGGAGCCCGGTTTCCCGCGGGTTCGCCTACTCCCATGTTCGTTCTCAAGGGCGTGACCGGTTTCAGCGTTCGTCAGTGCCCCGGTCTCGCCGATACCTCGCGGGCAACGCTGATCACTGACGAAAAACTTTGAGCCACGTCACGCCGCCGCTCGCTCCATCATGAATCCATTCCCTTCGTTTCGCGTCGCCCTCATTATCATCGTCGGCTTTTCGGCGACCCTGCCCGTCCGCGCCGCGGGCGACCCGCTTTCCGGGCCGTGGCCAAGCGGCGCGGCGCCGGCAGTAATCGGACGACGGATCACCGAGCGATTCCTCAGCCACGACTTCCGCCTTACCAGCAAGCCGCCGGTGATGCACTACGCGGAGACCTGCGCCTGGTATGGAGCGCTGCAGTTTGCCCAACTGACCCACGAGCACGATCTGACCGAGCGACTCGTCGCGCGGTTTGAATCCCTGCTGGGACCGCAAGCCCAGTTGATCCCTCCGCCCACCAACGTAGATTACGCCGTCTTCGGCGCCCTGCCACTCGAGCTCTATCGGCAGACCCGGGACGAGCGCTACCGGAAGCTCGGTCTCGACCTGGCCGACCGGCAATGGACCACCCCAGTCGATCAAAACGAACTGAGCCCGGAGGCCCGCGAGGCGGTCCGTGGCGGGCTCAGCTGGCACACCCGCTTCTGGATCGATGACATGTATATGATCACGATGCTCCAGACGCAGGCTTATCGAGCCACGCATGACCAACGTTACCTCGACCGGGCGGCGGCGGAGGCGGTCGCCTACCTCGACAAACTCCAGCAGCCGAACGGACTTTTCCTGCACGCACCCGACACCCCCTTCTATTGGGCTCGCGGCAACGGCTGGTTTGCCGCCGGGATGTCCGAACTGCTCTCCTCCCTGCCGGCGAATCATCCCCGCCGCGAACGCATTCTCGCCGGCTACAGAAAGATGATGGCGGCCCTCCGGGCGGCCGAGGATGCGGAGGGCATGTGGCACCAGCTCCTCGACGAGCCACAGTCGTTCCCGGAATCGTCCGGCACCGCCATGTTCACCTTCGCCTTCATTTCCGGCGTCAAGCATGGCTGGCTCGAGGCCGACACTTACGCCCCGGCGGCGCGCCGGGGCTGGCTCGCACTCGTGAGTCGTCTCGAGCCCGACGGCGCCCTTCGGGACGTTTGCGAAAGCACGAACAAGAAGAATGACCGTGAATACTATCTTACCCGGCAACGCGTGACGGGAGACTTGCATGGTCAGGCGCCGATGCTGTGGTGCGTCGACGCCCTGCTGCGCTGAACCTCCGAAAACCATGGCCTCGATATTTCTCTCCCAGCTTCCGTGCGGCCTACCCGCGAGTGATCGACACTCTAAATGCGCGCCCGCAACGGCGACGGACCTCATCGCGCCCCGATGGCGCCGAACGCTCCCGAGAATTGCTCTGGCATTTGTCGCGGCGTCGCTGGTCGCGCGGGCCAACGCCGCCGAGGCCACCGGTCCCGGGCTCATTCGCCTGCAGGACGCCCCCGGAGTTTATCGCTGTCAAAACGACAACGCGGTCCTAACGATCCAGCAAAACCCGTGGCGACTTCGCTTGTCAGGTCTCGACGGACGCGACCAATACGTCGAAGCAGATGCCCCCGCCTTCCGAATCCGGGGTGAATGGACAGCGCTGGCCCGCACCACCGACGCCGCTCCCACGGCGGACGGCGGGATCCGGATCGGACTGGAACTTGCGAACGGCGTCCATGCCCATGCTGACGTGACCCCCTATGGAGAGGCCGGCTTTCGGGTTCTCATTCACGCGGAGGGCCGTGACATCTCCGGGGTGCGTGGCTCGGCCGACCTGCGTCCGGTGGAGGAAATCTATGGCTTCGGCGAGATGTGGAACGGTCACGTTGCCCAACGCGGTCAGGCATTCGACTTGTGGGACAAGTCTGGCACGCCGGACGAATGCGCCTACATGCCCTACTTTGTGTCGACCGCAAATTACGCGCTCTTCCTGAACTATGGCGGGCGTGTCCACTTCGATGTCGGCCAGCACCGGGCCGACCGCATTACCTTCGAGGCGCCGGCGTCGGAACTCGACCTCACGTTGGTCCGCGGCGACAGCATTCCGTCGACCGTCCGAAGTTTTCTTACCACGATGGGACTGCCGCAACGACCACCGCGTTGGGCCTTCCAGCCCTGGTTCTGGCTGATGTCCGATCCTGCGCATCCCGGCGGAAAGATCGATACCCTAAAAGGCGAGCACTTCATCGGCATGGTCCAGAAGCTGCACGATCTGTCGATTCCAGTCGGCGTGACGTGGTTCGAGCCGCCGTGGCAGGATGCGCGCAATTCCTTCGAGCCAAACCCTTCCTTCAGCACCGACGTTCCGGGCCTGGTTCGCCAACTCGAAGCCATGGGCGTGCACACCCTGGCCTGGACGTCGCCGTATACCACCGATGCGGCCGTCAACTGGAAGGAAGCGCTCGCCCACGGTTACCTGGTGCGAAAACCGACGGGCCCCGTGAACGGGAAAGTCAGCATCTCCACCTCGGGGGAACTCGCAGGCAACTACTACACCGCCATCGACTTTTTCAACCCGGCCGCGTTTCGGTGGTGGCAACATGAGATCGAGCGGGGCATGGCTACCGGCATCCGCGGCTACAAACTCGACGCGGGACAGGATCTCCCGGCGGACGCACTGCTCTACGGCGGTCGCCACGGCGAGGACGTGCACAACTCTTACGCGCGAGAATACGATCGCGTGTTTTTCGAGACACTGCAGCGCCGCTTCGGCAATGATTTTCTAATGGTCCCGCGTGCCGCATGGATGGGCTCCTCGGCTTACACGAACTTCAAATGGCCGGGCGATTTGAGCGGAAGTTTTGCCAACAACGGATTGCCGTCCTCGGTCTACTCGTCCCTGTCCCTGGCCTTTTGCGGAATTCCGTTTGTCTCCACCGATATTGGCGGCTTCGAGAATCAGCCGGCGCCAGAGGTCCCGTGGCTGCGGTGGGCCCAGTTTGGGGCCATGCTGCCAGGGATGCAGACCCTGCACATGCCGTGGTGGTATTCGCCGGAAGCGCTCGCGCATTTTCGCTACCTCGCATGGCTGCATACCGATCTCACTCCATATTGGATGAGTCTCGCCCACGAGGCCACTGCAACGGGAGCGCCCGTCTGCCGTCCGCTTGTCTGGACCTTTCAGGCCGACGAGGACTGCTGGCGAGTCGACGACGAATTCACCGTCGGACCGTCGCTATTGGTGGCGCCAATACTCAACGCCAATCCCGACCGCAGCGTTTATCTGCCGGCGGGCGAGTGGTTCGATTTTTGGGACGAGTCGGAAATCCATCGTGGTCCGGGCCGGATCGACTGGTTCAAGGGTTGGACCGCGCCGGACAAATTTCCGCTTTTTGTCCGCGCGGGAGCGATTATTCCAATGGAAATCTCCAATGCCGTGACTGGCTTTGGCTGGCCGGAGTCCACGGGCTACGTGACCCTCGCGCTCTGGCCTCAGGTGCGCGGTTCCAGTTCCTTTACGCTGCACGACACCGAGGGGGCGGTGAAAATCGAAGCCACTTGGGACGACCACGACGTTGTTCGCATCGCTTGGGGGCCGACGCATCGAAATCATTTGTTGCGTGTCCACCTCGATACGAATCTGGATGTCACGCAGGTGACAGGTGGCGCCGGCGCACTGGCACACCTCGACTCGGTGGCCGCCTTCCGGGCCGGCGGCGAGGGATGGCACTATGATGTAGCCCACCGGAATCTGTGGTTGCGCAGATTGAACGACGGCACCGGCGACGCATTGAATATCCGACTCGGCTCCCCGCCCTGACGCGACGCGCGAGCTGCTTCAGTTAACTGCCAGTGAAACTGTCAGTAAAAGTGGTGACGGAGTTTCGGAAAGTTAGCCTGAGTTTAGCTCGATTCTCCTTGAGCATCGAAGGAGAGGGAGCATTTTCCCTCGTAGCTGGATTGATAGAGATGTCCGATCCCAGCCCGGGCAGCCATTTCGCCAGTATGTCGACGCCGATAGGTGGAGGGTTGCGGATGTCCAACCCGCCGGAACTGGTCGATTGCCGGGCACTTTTCGCCTTGGTTGCCTGAGGGACTCCGCCTGTGGGCGCAGTTGGAAAACCGCGGGCCGCCTCGAGTCGGCCTCAGTCGACAATCCTGATGTTACGGGTGTCTTTTTCGACGACCGCCGGGGTTTCGGTGGCGTTGATCTTGACCTGCTGCAACGTGATGTCCGCGGCGTCCGTGGCCCGGAAGCCTCGACGCGCCGTGATGGTCGTATGTTCGATCGTGATCCGGTGCACCGGCTGCTGCGGCAGTCCCCGGATGGCAATCGCCGAGCCCGCCCCGAGACAATAAATATCGCGCAGGAGAAAGTCGCGGAATTCGGGCGTCTTCGCCGGGTCGCGACTCAGGGCAACCTTCACCGTCGCCGCGCTGACCGGCGCATTGTCGTAGAACGTGTCGAACAGGATCGCCTCATTCAGGATGTCTTTCATGTAGACGTGGTCGACGAAGACGTCGTGCACGAGCCCGCCGTGGCCGAGTCCGCTCTTGACGCGAATTCCGACATCGGTCCCGTCGAAATCGCACTGGGTCGCCCAGAGGTTTTGCATGCCGCCCTCGGTGGTGCCGCCCACGACGAAACCGCCGTGCCCGCGGTAAACGGTGCACTCCGCCACGATCACATTCTGCAGTCCCGGTTCGCCCGGCCACGGACTCTTGCCGCTCGCCTTCATGCAGATCGCATCGTCGCCGGCACTGACCGTGCAGCGATAAACCACTACATTCTTGCACGGGCCGATGTCCATGCCGTCGCCGTTCTGTGCGGACCACTCGTTCAAGAGCGTCGCGTAGCGCACCGTGAGGTTGGTGCAGCGCGCCGGCACAAACAGCCCGCTCGGCGAATTGCGTAGCGTCACCCCCTCGACCAGCACGTCGTCGCAACCGGTGAAGGCGACCATCGCCGAGCGTCGGAAATCGCGCGCCGGCAGCATCTCCTCGGCGGTTGGATGCGCAGTCTTTTTCGCCAGTTCGGCCAGATAGTCCTCGCCCGTCATGGCTTCCTTGGTCGGCCACCAATTCGTGCCCTCGTTGCTGGTCACGCCCCCTTTTGCCAGCAGCCGCTGCCACTCGGCGTCGGTTGTCTTCGTCTTTCTCACCGGACGCCACGTGTCTCCCGCGCCGTCGTAGATGCCATCGCCGGTAAGCGCAAAGTCGCGCTGCCCGACGGCACTGAGGCAGGAGGCGGCGTAGAGGCCGCGGTCATCGCGCGGCGCCATCGGATAGGCGGTGTGATCGGACGTGAACTGCACCAGCGCGCCCCGCTCGGCGTGGAGATCGACGGTGCTCTTGAGCGCGATCGGCCCCGTGAGCCAGAGCCCGGCCGGCACGATGACATGTCCACCGCCCGCCGCGGCACAGGCATCGATTGCCTTGGCGAAGGCCGCGGTGTCGAGCGTATGTCCGTCGCCGACGGCGCCGAAGTCGGTGATCGGAAACCGCCGGTCGGAAAACGATGGCACCGGCACCATCGGCATCTTGAACGGCGCCGAAGCAAGGTAACTTTCGAGCGTCGCAGCCGGGAGACTCGTGGCCGCACACACTGCCGAGGCAAATCCGAGTGAAACAAAACGTGTGAGGGAATTCATGATTAAGAAAACGGCGGACAGATTGGACAACAACACGGACGCGGCCGAGCGCCTGCGCCTCAGGGCGTGGCGGAACTGGCGGCGCTTTCCTTCCAGCCAAGTCGCTGCACATTCTCCGAATGGTCCTCCGTCCACGGCGCGCGCTGGGCGGTCACGGTCACATTCTTGAACGTAACGTCCTTCGCGTAGGAGCAACTGACGCCCGTCGTCCCCGAAAGAGTGATGTCGTCCAGCGTGATGTTCTCGATCGGATGTTCCTCCAGTCCCTCGATGGTGCAGCATTTCTTCACGTTCGTCGCCGTGAGATGGTCGATGGAAATATTGCGAAAGACCGGCGTGCGCTCGGAAAACGGCTCGGGTGGCGTCCGCGTGTAATGCATCGACAGCACAATGGCGGTGCCGACGTTCTTTAGCCGGATGTTCGAAGCCACCACATCCTCGACCACGCCACCGCGGCCGCGTGTGCTCTTGATGCGGATGCCGTTGTCGGTGCCCTCGCCATCGCAGTCGATGAAGCGGACGTGCCGGACGTCGCCGGATTCCTCGCTGCCGATCGCGCAGACGCTGTGCGCGTGCGCCACATGGCAGCGGATGTAAGTAACGTCCTCCGTCGGGCGGTGCATCTGCCGGCCCTCCTCGTCGCGGCCCGACTTGATGCCGAAGCCGTCGTCGCCGACGTCCGCGAAGCAGTCATGGACCACGACGTGGCGGCACGAATCCGTGTTCAACGCGTCGGTATTGGGCGAATTCGGCGGGTTGATGATGCGGCAGTTGCCAACATCGATATTCTCGCTGTAGAGGAGATGGATCGCCCAGAACGGCGAATTCGTGAAGGTCGGGCCGTCGATCCGGACGTGGTCGCAATTCCGGATCTGCACGAGCGGCGGACGGCGGCGGATCGGGCGGTTCGGGCGCGCGTTGCCTCGCTCCGCCATGTCCATGTCCTTCCACCACGGGGCGCCCTGACCGTCGATCGTGCCCGCGCCGGTGATGGCGATGTCGTGCAACCCGTCGGCGAAGAGCAGCGGATGCGGGCCCGTTTCCGTCTGCCCTTCCCAGCGGGAGGAAATGTCGGGATAATTCTCGCGACCCGTCACGAACAGCACGACGGCATCGCGGTCGATCTGCAGGGTCATGTTGTCGACCATGTCGATCGGCCCGGTGAGATAGCGACCCGCCGGAACCTCCACCGTGCCTCCGCCGGCGGCGTGGCAAGCGGCGATGGCGCGGCGGAAAGCATCGCTGCTCGACGCTGCCGGATCGTTCACCGCGCCGTAGGACGCGATGTTGAAGACCCGCGCGGACGCCGGCGCGGCAACGAACACGGCCAGGACGGTCCAAACACACACCAGACGGACAAATCGATTCATGAGGAATGGGAAGACGTTTGCCGAGCGTGGCCGAAATCGAACTGTCGGGAAGTCAAAACGACACGTGTCTTAATTCTTGCGCGCCCCTTTGCCCGGGCGAAGCTTTCTTTCCCCTCTTATGCTACCCCTGCACGCGCACAATATTCGCGGTCTCCGGGCCGTTGTCACAGCCGTCGGTCTTGCGTGGGCGACCCACACCATTGCTGGCGCGGAGCCCGGGCTCTTGTTCTACCTCTCGGGCGAACACGGGACGACTGCGGACGTGGCGGCGCCCCAAACCGCCAAGCCAAACTACGAGGCCGAGATCACGCCCGTCGCCGACGGCGCAAAGGGCGCCGGGTTGAGCTGCAGCGACGACCAACTGCTTTCCTACTGGGCGCCCGGCAACATCTATGCCCAGCGCGGCACGCTCTCGTTTTTCTGGCGCTCGCGTTATCCAGTCGGGCCGACGGAATTTCCCATCTTCCGCGTCAGCTACTCCGACCACTCCAGTTGGGACATGGTCTGGCTGCGGATCGATTATAACGGCCATGGCTTCGATGCGTTCGTCACCGATGCGAGCCTTGCGCGCATCCGCGTCTCGGTGCCGCTGCAGCCGTTTGCCCAGCCCAATGAATGGACCCATCTCGCGCTCGCGTGGGATGAAACCCGCGGCATCCGTTTCTACGTCAACGGCAAGCTCGCCGCCTCGCAGGAGACCACGGTGATTCTCAACGCCGGCCTGGACCAGTTCGGCCCGCACTCGCGCATCATCAGTCCCTATAACGTCCAGAGCGACTACAACTTCACCCGCGGCGGCGACCTCGACGAAGTGCGGATCTACGACCGCATGCTGGACGATGCCGCGGTCGCCACGCTCGCCTATGGCGACGCAGTCACCACGCTGCCCCCGCTGCCGCCCCGCAATTTATCCGACGGCCGCTGGCGCGACGAATGGTGGTTCCGCTACGGCTGGAACCGCCCGGACGATCCACCACCCTACCTCGCCGACGCCGCGGTCAGCGTGCGCAAAGTGGAAATCCACGAGGCCTACGATCTCAAACGGTGGTGGTGGAAAGCCTGCGACGGCATCCGCGAGACGACCTGGCCCGGTGTCTACAACCGTTCCCGGATTCCTGGCCGTCGCGATTATTTCACGCTCCCCGACTGGGATTGCTACGTCGAGTCGGGCAAGTCGGTCACATTCTATCTACCGGATGAACCTTGGAATCACCTTGAAATCTCCGGCTCCGCGTGGGGCTCGATGAGCCTGCTCGACGCCGACGATGCCAACGACGCGCCCGCCCGCTCGCTGCTTTTCGAGCGGCCCAAGGGTCAGGAAAAAACAGTGCACCAGCTCGACCACGCCATCGTCGGCCAGAAAATCCGGTTCACCAACGTCGAAGCGGAGGAGCCGATCGGCGAACTCGCGGCCTACGATGTCACCGTCGGTCGCGAACCGGCCGGCAGCGCGAAGCTGGAGTATCGCCTCACGGCGGCCGCTCCCGCGACGGCCAGCCTGCAGCCGCTGCAAACGTTCATCGCCGGTCGGTTCGCCGCCGACGAACGCGCGACCCTCGTCGCCCAACCCGTCGGCACGGCCCTCCCCCCGCCGGCTGCTGTCGCCGGCGTCGGCGTGCCCGCACTACCCATCGTCCACGTTTTGATCCCAACCGAGTCGGCCACCGCCGCCTATCGGCTGGATGATGTGGCCGGTGGACTCGACGGCATCGCGCTCGATTTGCCCGCACTCACGGTGCAGCCAACTCACCACGGCCTCATTCCGCTCAACATCCAGGTGAAAGACCCGCTCTGGCCCGCGCGCAACATGCTCGACTTCACATTCAGCGTAAAACCCGGCGAGGCGAAGACGCTGTGGCTCGACTTGCGCGACCGCGTGCTCCCCGCCGGCAAGGGTCTCTACCTCACGATCGTCTCGGCGAGTGGCGAATTTGGCGCTGCGTCACTCGCCGGCGCGAAGCTCCGTCTCGTCTTCAAACCGCGCGAGGCCGCCATCGCCGAGCATGCGCTCGATCGTTTCACCGAGGCGCGCGACAGCTACGCCATGCTCGTCGAGGAGCATCCTCAGGGGAACCACAGGCTGAATCTGTGGAACCGCTTCGAGGGCGACATCAACGATCTGATCCGCGTCGACCCGAACCACAACCCCGGTCGCTCCTACTACGCCGCGGCGATCTCTGGCGAGCTGCCGACCTACCAGCCGCCACCGCCGCCCGCCGGCGTGCCGCTCTGGGCTTACCAGCAGGTGACGCTGCTCGGCCAGTTGAAGCATTTCGTCGAATGGTATATCGACAACCGGCAGGTCCCCTACGGCGATTTCGGCGGCGGCATCTCCGACGACGTCGACCTGCTCAACTCGTGGCCGGGCACCGCGCTGATGGGCTGCATCCCGGAAAAAATCCGTCGCTCCGATCGCGCGCTCCTCGATGCCGCCTACAAGAACGGCATGTTCACGAATGGCCTGCCCACGATCCAGGCGGACTACCTCCATAGCTTCGAGGAGGGCATCAATTGCATCGGTCAGAACATGGTTCTCGACTACGGCAACCCTGTGATCCTCGAACGGGCGATGGAGACCGCCCGCGGCGTCGCCGGACTTACGGGCATCAACGCCGCGGGCCACCGGCATTTCAAGACCGCCTACTATAGCGGCACCAAGATGGCCGAGGAGGGCGTGTGGGGCTGGTCGCGCGGTTATTCGAATCTCGTCCTCCAGCCCGGCGAGCTCCTCGTCGACTTCAATGGCAATCCCGCCGCGAAGAAAGTCATCATGGAACTCGCCGACAGCCAGCTCGCCCACCGTCGCCAGAACGAGAAGGGCCAGTTCGAGATTCCCTCCGGCATCCAATACCAGACCGACATCGCGCAAAACGTCCGGCACAACTACTTTCCCTGGCCGTTGTATTGGTCGGCGTGGAAATGGTCGGGCGCCGCCCGCTACCTCGATCCGATCCTCGACGGCGGCGTCGGCGCCGTTACCACCGTCAACGCGGACATGCTCGATCTCGCCGGTCTGCGAGCCACGTGGGGACCGCGGGTCGTCGCGGACGCCGAGAATCTTGCGGATCCAAAACAAGTGGGCGCTTACCTCGAAAAGTCGCGCTCCAGCGAATATCGCAACGCCTCGACCGGCTTCCTCGCGTGGCAGGTCACGGGTGACAAGCACTACCTCGAGCGCCTCTACGCCGCGCAGATCGCCGAGGCGTCGATGATGGACTACATCAACACGGAGGGCAGCATCTGGATCGATCGCGTCGGCGTGCACCATGCCGACCTGCAGCGCGCCCGGCTCGGCGGCATCGCGCTCGTGCGCAACGGCACCTATCCCGGCCATGTCGTGAGCTGGCAGTTCCGCGCCCCCGCCTCCGACCAGAGCCTCGCGATCCTGATTCCCAGCGCAACCGGAACGGCCTTCAAGGTAGTCGCCTACAACCTCGACGGGCTGCCCGTGCATGCGACCATGACCGGCTGGAATATCGATCCGGGCATGTGGGAAATCTCCCAAGGCATCGACACCACCGGCGCGGATGCGGCCGACCAGGCGATTGCCTCGTGGAGCGCCCCGTTCGAACGCTCGCGCTCGGTTGACCTCACGTTCGCTCCGCGAGCCACGACCGTGCTCACGTTCAAGCTGAAGACACCCGGCACACCCTACTGGCAGCGGCCCGATCTCGGCCTTGAGCGCAGCGACGTCCGCATCGACGGTCGATCGGTGCGCGTCCGCGTCCACAGCCTCGGTTCGGTCGACGCCCCGGCCTCGACGCTCGCAATCCGCGACCACGCGGGCCGGATCGTCGCCACGGCCGCGGTGCCTGCGATTCCGGCGCCCGTGGACCTTTTCCCGAAGACTGCGGATATCGAGTTGCTCCTTCCCGCCGGTTCCGCGCCCGACGGCGCGAGTGTCGAGTTGGATTCCGGGCACCAACTCGAGGAGATCACAACCATGAACAATGCCGTGCAGCTCTGAGCGAAAGAAACTCCGGCTATTTCCCGAGCACGCACCTCACCGGATCGAGCAAGCGCACGGGCCCGAGCAACCCGGATTCGAAGAGCGGCTCGTCCTTGGTGTAGAATTTCCAAGTCGCAAACGTGATCCGCCCGCCCGGCGGCTTCGGCTCGCCCTTCGCATACCAGTCGGGCAGCTTCAGGATGCCGTGCTCGCCGCCGGTCGCATAGTCGTTTTCGGCCGGCAGTTGCTCGTCGCCGATCAATCGGTTCGGCCAGAGGTTCGTCACTGCGACTTCCAGATCGTTGGCGCCGGTGTGAACGGCGTCGGTCACGTCGAGGCGGTAGGGCTCCTTCCAAAGAATGCCGAGATCGCGGCCGTTGATCCGGACGCGCGCGATGATTTCCACGCGACCGAGATCGAGGACAATCCGTTTTTCTGCGCCAACAAAATCCGCCGGCACATCCAGCGAATGCGTGTAAGTCGCCATGCCCGAAAAATACTTGATGCCGGCGTCCGCGCTGCGATGCCACGAAATCAATTGAGGAAACGACGCCGATGCCGGCGCGCCCCGCTTCCCCTGAAACGCGACCCGCCACGGACCGGCAAACGTGACCGGCGCCGCGACGGTTACGTTCACCTGCTTGCCTTGGCCGAGCGCGTAGGAACCGGAGTGCCAGATCAGCGCGTCGGCCTTTCCGTCGTCGCGTTGCGCGAGTTCGGCGTCCGGTGTCTCATCCTCGGGCGGCAGGCCTGGTGCCGCGAGCTGCGCGACGGCTTCGTCGGACAACGCGCTCTCCACGAGCTGCGGCGGCGTCATGTTGCCTTCAAAATAAAACGCCATGCCCTGCGACGGCGGACGCGGGAGACCGGAGGTGCGCGTCATCGAGTCGAGCGCGGGAAAGTTGAACGAGTCGCCCGGCATCGGCGGCGGCGATCCGATGCCCGGATGCACGATGCTCCCGGAGGCGAGCCCTTCACGGACGAACCGACCGTTGACAAACAGCCGCGGCTTCCCATCGCGATACACGACCGCGAAATGCGTCCAGCCGGCGATCGGCGTCCGCGCCACCAGCACCGCCGGCAAACCCTTGCTCGACCGCTCCACGACCAACACGCCGTTGCGACCGATCGCGAGCCCCGCCGTCGCGTGACCCGCGCCGAACACGCGGTCGCCTTCGTCGGCCAGGATCGCGTAGAATTTTCCAGTCTCGTCGATCGAGCCGGTCGCGGATTCGCGCGGCATCACGCGGAGATCGATGTCCGGCTTCGCCCATAAACTCATCGTGAAGTTGTTCGATACCGCCGACCGTTCATGCACCGCCGGCGCCTTCGCCGAAATGAGCGGCACGCCATCGCGCATGAGTCCCTGCGCCGGCGAACCCGCCGGCCGCCGGAAAACGACGAACACCGACTCCGCCGGCCCAAGCCGCAACGGCAGGCGCACCCGGCCGCCGTCCGGCGCGTAGATTGCGGCGCGTTTCATCTCGCCGGTTTCCGGCTGCCAGATTTCCGGCTCGCGGCCTGCCACGCGAAACGTCGCCGTGATCTCGTCGACGCGCCGCTGGCGGTTCGCGACAAAATAGATGTCCGCGTCGGCTAGTCTCCGGTGCAGCCACGACACCGCGGTGTCGGGCTGGCGCGAGGCAAATTCGAAATCCGGCGCGACGCCGATGTCGCGCAAGGCATCCGCCACCGACTCATTCGCAATCACGCGTCCGCGACCCAGGGCGCGCCCGCTCCACAGCTCGTCGGCGGTGGCGCGCATCGCCGCTTCGCTGGCGGGAAAACCGCGCAGGGTCGGCGAACTTTCGGGCTTCGGCCCGAGCACCGTCGCGCCCGCCGCGACCAACTGGCGCACCTTCGCCATCACGTCCGGCGTCATGCATTTCAAGTCGGGCGGCAGCATCAGCAGCCGGTAGCTCGCGCCGCCGGGCAGCACGATCCGGCCGTCGCGCACGCTGGCGCGGTTGAGCAGCACCTCGGCGTTCGCCAGGTCGTAGTTGTAGCCGGGCGGCAACACCGGCATCGCGTATTGGGCCACATCCGGCGGGCGCTCGCCGACGAAATAAAGCACGTCGGCGACATACGCGCCCTGGCGGAGCAGGAACTGGCTGCGCGCGAGATATTCGAGCCACGGCCCGCTTTGCTCGAACCACGTGTTCGTCCGGTCGAAATGAAATCCCCACGGCCCCATCGTCATGCCCGGCACCGCGCTCGGATGTGGCTGCTGCGCGAACCGGTGGAAAAACATCTGGTTGACGCCGAGCCCGAACATCTCGTCGCCGAGAATTTTCAGCGAATACGGATATTCCTCCCAACGCGCCGTCTCCTCCTCGCCGGTAAACGACTCCGCCGCGACCACCGGCTTGCCGTAAACGTGGGCGGCCGATGCCACCAGCTTGACCGTGCGATTCGGCGTCCATGGCGTCCGTTCCCAGAACTCCGTCATCGGAAAGTCCGGCACGCCGCTCACCTGCAGTTCGTCGAACACGCCCTGGCCATAGCCCTCGACGTAAAACTTCAGCCCGTGCTCGCGGCAAAGCTCCTCCATCCGGCCGTAATAATTCTCCGCCATCAGGTCCGCCTGGACGCGCCGCACGTCGAACAAAAACCGTTCCGTCCGCGCCGCATCACCGACGATCCGCCCGCCCGCCATCGCCGGCAGGTAGGAACGCACATCGTAGCCGGTCCGTCGCCGAAATTCCGCCGGAAAATCCGCCGACCAGTTTTGCATGCCGACTTCGTAGCTGTCGATTTCCACCAGCGTGAAGCTCTTCCCGGCCAGCGGACCCGCGTCGGCCAGCACTTTTGCGATCACGTGGTCGAAATGATAATCCACGGCCGCCTGGGTGAACTTGTCGCAGTCGAGGCCGTCGCCCGCCGCCGACGCGGAAATGTTGTGCTGACCGGTCGGCGTGAACCCGACCCGCATGATCGTCCACCCGCCGGCGCCTGCTCTCGCCGGCGGGTTCCACCGCAGATGTCCGTCGGGGCTGAGATGCGCTGTGACGTCGACCACCGTGGCCGGATCGATCGCGCCGTCGCTGCTGCCGGGCGGCGGAATTTCCATCTGGTGGCCGAGGCGGTAAGCGAAGTTGCCCTTGAAGTTCCAGTCGTCCACCCGGCTGGTGCGGTGGAGCACGACCTCCGCCAGTTCGCCCGCGCCGCTGGGCACCGCGCGGAAGAAACGCGCCCGCACCGGCGGAAAACTCTGGGCGCCCGCCGGCTGGATGCCGTGCCGGCCGGGATTCGTCACCGCGCAGATCCGCCGGTAAGTCGCGCCATCGTCGGAAGCTTCCAAGGTCACGTTGGGAAACCGTCCATTGCGACGCGGCGCCACGGTGATCGCCCGGATTTCCGTCGGCGCCACGAATTCGAATTGCAGGAAATCCTGCGGCGTGACCGCCACGCTGGTCGCCAGGTCGCCGTCGCTGAGCGCTGTTGCCGGCACGCTCCCGCCGCTCGCGGTCGTGATGCCGCGCAGCGCCTCGGCATAGGGCGTTTGCTCCGCCGCTGGCGTGGGAAACGCGAGCACAAAAGCATCGCGGTAAAAATCCAAGTTCGTTTGCGGCTGCCGGAGGACGACGTCGACCGCCTTCCCACCCGGCACCGCGGTTTCCGTCCACACCAGTTGTTGCATCGCGCGGTCGGGCGTGATCCACGGACCGCCGCTGCTCGACCAGCCGGGGCCGTTGTGCATGCCCAGCGTGAGCCCGAGCCGATCGGCCTCCTTGACGGCATGGGTCATCAGCTCGCGCCAGCCCGGCGTCAGGTATTTCGCCGGACCTTCTGGCAAATACGTGCCGCCATCGAACATCAACGCCCCGCCGAGCCCGACCCGCTGCATCGCCTCGAGGTCCCGCGTGATTCCGTCGCGGCTGACGTTGCCGTTCATCCAGAACCACAGCGTCTGCGGCTTGGCGCTCGCCGGCGGCTGGCGGAACCCCGCCTCGAGTTCGTCCTGGGTCTGGCCTATCGCCGGGGACACTCCCGCAACGAGGGTCGCTGACAGCAGGCCGCACAGACGGCGAATGAAGCGGGCGTGTCTCATTGCGCTCCTCCGTTCTCGGACAACACGGCGACGCCATAGCGTGGCAGCACGACCCGCGATGTTTCCCCGCCGGCCAGCAAGTCCCGCATCGCCCGCGGCAATGCGATGGCTTGGTCCGCGTTCGAAAAATTGAGCACAATGAATACCGTGCGACCTCCGCCGATCCGCCGGCAAACTTCCACGCCCTCGGGCACGGCCAGCGGCGCGGGAGCGACGCCGCTCGCCTCAAGCAGGCTCGCTGTCATCGCGCGCGTCAACCGCGCGTCGAACAGCGCGCCGGCATACGTGATCGTCCCGCGACCGATTTTCCGCGTGATCGCTGCCGGCTCGCCATCGAGCCAGCCGTTGCTTTTGCCGTAGCGCATGACGACCTCCGCGTCCGCAGTCTTCGTCGACAGCCGCTCGGCCCAGATCGTCGCGCTGCCATTGCCCCACTTGCCGGCAACCGGCGCATCTTCGAGCAACGCGTAGAATTGCTCGACGCGACCGCCGAGCGCCGCCACGAGCGGACCGGGCTGCCGCTCGGGATTGAGCGCGTTGAACTCGTTCATCATCCCGGAGCGCGGACCAAGCACGAGATGCCCGCCCTGCTCGACATAGTCCGTCAGATGCTTCGCCAGTTCGGGCGACATCACGATCAGCCCGGGTGCGACGACGAGCTTGTAACGATCCAGCGAAAAGGTCGGGTCGACGATGTCGACCGATTGCGCGAGGTCGTGCAGCGGTCGGTAGTAGCTCATCAGGACGTCGACGTTGTCCCACCGGTTCGTCTGCTTGTGGAAATCGATCGACCAGCGGCTGTCGTAGTCGTGCAGGATCGCCACCTGCGCCTCAGGCGAAGTGCCCGCGATCGCCGCGCCGACCTTCGCAAACTCGGCGCCGGCTTGCGCGATCTCGTCATACATCGGCACCGGCTGGCCGTCGGCGCCGACGAGCACGCCGTGGTATTGCTCCTGGCCGTTGAGCCCCGCGCGCCACTGCCAGAACGACACGCAGTCGGCGCCATGGCCGACCGCGTTCCACATCATCGCGCGCGTCTCACCCTTGTTGAGTGAGTTGCTGACGCCCGCCCAGTCGACGAACCCCGGCTGCATCTCGAGGACCCAGAAATTCTGCCGCCGCCAGCCGCGCACGAGATCGTGCGTCGCACCAATCCGCTGGTAGTCGAAATGCCCCTGCCCCACATACGGATCCCAGCCGATGATATCGAGGTCGCCGGCGATCACGCGGCGGTTGAAACGGTTCGCCCAGCCGAGGCCGCCGAGATTCGTCGTGATGAGCTGGCGGGGTTCGACGTAGCGGCGAAGGACGTCGAGCTGGTTCTTCTGAAACCCGCGCCACTCGTCGGTGACGAACCGCTTGTAGTCGAGGAGCAGCCCCGGGTTGTTGCGACCGGTGTTCATCGGAATCTGATCCCATGCACTGTAGGTCTGGCTCCAGTAGGCCGTCATCCACTGTTGGTTCAACTGGCCGAGCGAACCGTATTTCGCCTCGAGCCAGCGGTGCCAGAGTCCGCGCGACTCGTCGTCGAAAGAATCCTCGGTGTATTCGTTGTCGATCTGCCAGGCGATGACGTTGGGGTTGTGGCCAAACCGCTTCGCCAGTTGTTCGACCATGAGCCGGCACAACTCGCGATATTTCGCACTCGAATAGGAAAACTGGCGGCGCATGCCGTGCTCCATCCGCTGGCCGCCCTCCGCGACGCGCAGCGTCTCCGGATACTTCGAGGTCAGCCACGCCGGCGGGGCGTCCGTCGGCGTGCCGATGATCGTGACGATCCCATGCGCGGCGGCGGCGGAAATTGCGCGCTCCATCCAGTCGAGGTCGAACTTTCCCTCGGACGGCTCGAGACTGCTCCACGCAAATTCACCGATGCGCACCATCTTGAATCCGCCCTGCTGCATCAGCGCGAGGTCTGCATCCCAGCGCGTCTCCGGCCACTGTTCGGGATACCACGCCGAGCCCAGCATCAGCGGCGGAATCCCGGCGGCACGCGACGCTGCCGGCGCGGCCAACGATGCGACGAGCGCAGCGGTGAGGAAAAAAGGGCGGACAAATCGTGAGGTCATGAAATGGAGTTCAGTTTCCGGCGACCGACGTAAGCGAGATTTCGCCGCGTAGGCCATCCGGCGTCGTCGCAGTCAGCCGGATGTTGCCGGCGGTCGCAACGGATCGCAGCACGACGAGCGCACGGCCCTGAAAAAGCGAGTGCGGGTTCGCCTGGTAGCTTTCGAGCGAGGCCATGTCGCCGTTGCCGATGCCAGCGAATGTTGCCGGTCCCGCGAGTGCGAACTGCACCGCGGCGTCCGCGTCCCGCACGACGATGCCCCGCGCATCGACGGCCTCGACGGTGACAAACGCCAGATCCTCTCCGCCGGCCTGCACCTCGGCGCGGTCTGCGGTGAGTCGCAGTCGCGCGACCTTGCCCGCCGTCGGCAGCGCAAATTTTTCGATCTCGCGGCCCGCATCGATTCCCACCGCCTTCAGTTCACCCGGCGCATACGGCACCTCGAACACCGCCTTGAATTCCTCCGCGCGGGTCGTCGGTTTCTCGCCGAGCAGCGCGCCGTTCAGGTAGAGCCGCACGGCCTCGTGCCGCGAGTAGACCTCGACCGTGAGCGGTGCGCCCTCGTGCCCGGGCCACGTCCAGCTCGGCAGCGCGGTCGGCGTCGCCCAGGGCGAGACGCCCCACGGCTCACCGTTGGGCGTCGGGGCAATCACCGCCGCGTAGAGTTTCTCGCCGCGATCCCACACGATGGCGCGATAGTGCGAAGACGGCTTGCGCCAGCCGGTGAGGTCGATGTCGCCGCAATAGGCGCCGTGCCACGGAAACAGATTTCCCTCCCAATGCTTGACGACCTTCTCGCCCGGCGGAAACACGCGGCCAATGCCCGCCTCGCCGAGGTAGTCGAGGCCGCTCCAGACGAAATCCCCGATCACGTAATTCTCGTCGTGCGCGATGGCCCAGTTCGCGAACGCCTCGCTCTGGTAGGATTCGGTCACGAGGATGACGCGCTGCGGCAACCGCGCGTGATCCTCCGCGTGCCGCGCGATCTCGTAGTTGTAGCCGGCCACGTCGAGCGTCGCAAAAACAGGGTCCTCCTTCGTCCAGTCGCCGCCCTTGCCCATGCCGTTGAGCCCGGCGGTGACCGGCCGCGAGGGATCGAGTTCGCGCACCCGGTCGCCCAGCGCCTTCGCAATGCGCGCTCCGGTCGGACTGCCGCGCTCGTAGACCTCGTTGCCGAGGCTCCACAGCGCCACCGAGGGATGGCGGCGGTCGCGCCGGACCATCGCCTCGATGTCGCGCTGCGCCCAGTCGTCGAAGTAGACACTGTAGTCGTGCTTGTTCTTCGGCTTTTCCCAGCCGTCGAACGCTTCATCGACCACGAGGAGCCCGAGCCGGTCGCACGCGTCGAGAAACGCCGGCGACGGCGGATTGTGCGCGGTCCGAACGGCGTTGAATCCCGCCGCCTTGAGCAGCGCCACCTTGCGCTCCTCGGCCCGGTCGAACGCCGCCGCACCGAGCACGCCGTCGTCGTGGTGCACGCTCCCGCCGCACAGCTTGATTGTGCGGCCGTTCAATTCGAAACCGCGCGCAGCCGAAACGTGAATCGTCCGAATCCCAAATGTCGTCCGGGTCTCGTCGAGCACTTGCCCGCCGCTCAAAACGCGCGTGGCCGCCCGATACAACGCCGGTGACTCCGGCGACCACGGAAGCGGACGGGCGATCGACGCGTCGCGCGAGACAACGACCGACCCTCCGGGTTCGGCCCGCCCGCCGCCACGAACCGTCGCAACGACGCGCCCCGCCGGATCGGCGAGCGTTGTCTCGACTTCGACGTCGCTGGCCGCGGCCGAGTCGTTTTGCACGGTCGTCTCGATTCGCACTGTCGCCGAAGCTTCCGCCAGCGCCGTCGTCGTGGCCCAGACTCCCCAAGGTGCGACGTGCACCGGAGCGGTCACGTCGAGCCAGACGTGCCGATAGATGCCGGAGCCGGAATACCACCGCGAGTTGATCTGCTGCGAATTGTCGACACGCACCGCCAGCACGTTCTCGCCGCCCGGTTTCAGGGCCGGCGGGAGGTCGAAGCGGAACGGTGTGTAGCCGTAGGGGTGGCTCCCAAGCCGCACGCCATTGAGCCAGACCTCGGCGTTCATGTAGACCCCCTCGAACTCGACCGCGACGTGCCGGTTTGCCGCCGCGGGCGGCGCAACGAACGTCCGCCGATACCAGCCGATGCCCGTCGGGAAGAATCCGCCCGCGCCCGAGGACGGCGCATGCTCGTCGACCGCGCCCTCGATGCTCCAGTCGTGCGGCAGGTCGACGCGCCGCCATGCATGCGCATCGAAGCCCGGAGCTTCGGCGCCGGGCACGTCGCCCAAATGAAACTCCCAACCGGCGTCCAACGAACGCAACTCACGCGCCCCCGCGGAGACGACTGCGGCACCACCCCAAAGTGCGATTGCACGGAGCCAATTCATCGAACGATTTCGGTTGGATAACAGATTGTCCCGGGTTCACCCAGAGAGATTTCGCCACCGGTCCCGCACTGTCGAATGGACAGAGTTCCACCGTGACGGCCAGGCGATGACCGACGGGACGTTGAGGTGGCATTCGCCCGTGTCATCGAAGCTGTCGTCCGCTTGAAATCACTTGTTCGCGTCCGGATTGCCGGCCGGACCGGAACGAAGATAGAACAGCGGCCAGTCGTCGGTGCGAAACGGCACCGCCGGCAAACCGGCCCCGTTGATCAGATTCGGGTTGGCCGTTTCGCTCCACGCAAACCGCACCGCGATCGGCGCCGCCACGACGGGGCTTGAAACGACGACCTTGCCGTCCTCGATCCGGGCGTCCGCCGGCTGGAAAGTGTTTTCCTTTCCGGACACGACGAAACCCGTCAGCGGCCGCCCGTCGCGGGAGCGAAGGCCGTCGGCGTGATCGAAGGTCAGCTCGATGCTATTTCCCGTCGCGCGCATCGCGGCGAACGTTGGACCGTGCGCCGGAAGGTCGGCGCGCCCGTAGGTCTCCGCGAGCGCCAGGCGCGCGAGCCGCAGACCGACATCGCGTTTGTCGGTCGGGTGGATGTCGTGCACGTTGGCCACGAGGTCGGTGGTGACGACGTAACCGGCGTGCGCGGCGGAGAGCGCCTTGACCTGCTCCGCCCAAAAGGCCGGGAGTGCCGCGTCCGTCACCGGGAATTTTTCCCACTTCGAGTAATCCATCGGTGCGATCAGCACGCCGTAAAAAGGTGCGTCCGGTTCGCCCCACGCCCGCCGCCAGCCGGCGATCAAGGCCGTCTGCTTCGCGGCATAGTCGGCCACATTGCCCGCCATCAGGTTCGTCTCGCCCTGATACCAGAGAAAGCCGCGCAGCGCATACGGCGCATACGGCGCGACCATGCTGTGGAACAGCTCGGTCCGCTGGACGCCCGCGATCCAGGCGAAATACGGCTGGTCCGGCAGGTCGCGGAGCGGCGGACCGGCGAACGCCTCGTCGGGCAGCCAGGCCTCGATGCGCGTCCCGCCAAAGCTGGAGTGAATCAGGCCGACCGGCACGCCGAGGATCTGGAGAATCTGTTGACCAAAAAAATAGGCGACGGCCGAAAACCCCGATGCTTGCAGCGCCTCCGGCGAGCACGGCAACCAGTGGAGCAGCGCCGGGCTCTCCGGCGGCAAGGGGGCGTGCGGCACCTGGAAGAGACGGAGCCGCGGGTAGTTCGCGGCGGCCACTTCCAAATCATGATTGTCGACCGGTTGCTGGCCCGTCCGCGGGCCGAAGAATTTCTCCATGTTCGACTGGCCGGAGCAGAACCAGACTTCGCCCACGAGCACGTCGGAAAACACGAGCGAGTTCGATCCCTGCACCTTGAACGGGCGCGGTTCGACGCTGGTGGCGAGCGGATCAAGCGTCACGCGCCAATGGCCGGCGGCGTCGGCGGTGGCGGTCCTGGCCTGACCGGCAAACTCGACCCGCACATTTTCCCCGGGCGCGGCGTCGCCCCAGACCGGGACCGCGCGGTTGCGCTGCAACACCATGTGATCGCCGAAAAGGCCCGTGCAGCGCACCTCCGCGGCGAGCGGCGCGGCGGCCATGGCGAGGAGCCCGGACATCACGCCAAGGCGGAAGACCAGTTGGAGTGCCGAGGCGTGGAATGGACGAGCGATCATTGGCGGGGCAAATAAAGACCCCGGATGCCGTGCGACGTTGACTCGCGTCGCCCGGGCACCCGGGGCCGGTTTCCTAAAAATCTGAACGATGCCCCATCAGAAGCGGAGAGTGACGTTGGCCATCAGCGAAATGCCGTCGAGGTAGGCGTTCGACGGGAACTGGGGCGAGCCCCAGAACTGATACCGCAGCGTATTGGTGAGGTTCACGCCTTGGACGGAGATCTGGACGTTTTTCGTGACCTCGTAGTTCAGCGAGGCATCGAGATCGCCATAGGCGCGCACGACCTGCTGCAGGAGGCCGACGTTCACGAAGTTGGAAACGCCGGTCACGTATTTGTCGCGCCAGTTGTAGGCGAGGCGCGCGGAGAGCGGGCCTTTTTCATACATCGCCACGGCGTTGTAGCTCGTGCGCGAGAGATTCGTCAGCGGAATGTTGTAGCCCTGGATCGTGCTCGGCGTGGAGCTCTGGACGAGGGTGTAGTTGGCCTGCAAGCCGAGTCCGTCGAACGGCGCCGGCAGGAAACTGAAGAACTGGTGGTAGCCGACCTCGGCGCCCTTGATCGTCGCCGGGTTGAGATTCGCGGGCGTGGTGATCTGGTAGGTCACTCCGTCGTAAGTCTGCGGGCCGGTCGTGTTGGCAATGAACCCCGTGACGTCCTTGTAAAATCCGGCGGCATAAATCACCGCATCCTTGGTGAGGTAATCCTCCACCGACACATCGTAGTTGGTCGAGCGGATCGGCTTCAGGTTCGGGTTACCTTGCGAGCCGGAATTGGCGGTCGGATTGATCGGATTCTGATTCAAGGTCAGCGAGGGCGACATCGAGCCAAAGTTCGGACGCGTGATCGTTTTCGACGCCGCGAGCCGCAGGAAGAGTTTGTCCGTGAGCTTCAGCCGATAATTGAGACTGGGCAGCCAGTCGGTGTAGGAACTCGAGAGATTGATCGGGCCGATGCCTTGGGACGCGGTGCCGGGGTTGATGGTTTGGTAGCCGCCCAGGTTTTCTTTCGTCTGCACCACCCGCAGGCCGATATTTCCGTCGAAGGGCATTTCACCGACCCGCCCGGAGAACTGGGGCATGAGGTAAGCGGCCGTCGTTTTCTCCGTTATTTTGAAGAAACCGAGCGGGTTGACCGTGCCGTCGTTCTTTGACGTCACCGTGGAGGGAGCGCCGAACAGCCGCAGCGTGGCATCGGGATCCCGGAACGTGTCGAAATTTCCCACGCTGAGATACTGCGAGGGTTGCGCCTCGCGATAGCCCGTGAAGAAATCCTGAATCGGCGTGGGGCCCCAGGTGTTGGGGAAAGTGCCCAAGGCCTGTTGCGCGGCCGGGATGTTGTAGGCGCCGAGATAGAGGTTGAGATTGCTGTTGTCCTGTTCCGTCTGGGAGTAGCGCAACCCGCCGAGGATCTTGGTGAACAGCCCCTGCGTCAGGCCGTATTCGCCGTCGATTTTTCCGGCGGTCGCCTTGGCCGTGGAGGGGAACAGCCGGTTGATGACCTGGACGGTCTTGTAGATGCTCGGATCGTAGAGGCTGGCGCCCGTCACGACCGCGTTGGGCACGGTGCCGCCGAGATCGTAGGTGAGGCTGGGAATCGTCGCGGAGCCAAAGACCCCGTTGTTGTAGAAACCGTAGGCGGACACGAATTGGTTCAGGTCGAAGTTCAGCTTCAGGTTGCCGGAGGTCCAGTTGGCGCCCACGTAGCCCATCGTGCTCCGGTCCTTCAGGTCGCGGATGACGCTGTAGGACGTGCCGGTGACGTTGGTGAACGTGGCGGTCTTCACCGCCGTGGTGCTGCCCGGGAACATGACGCCCGATCCCGCCACGGCGTTCGCCACCGGCAGGCCGATCAGCATCGAAACCTGGTCCTCGATGTTCGACCACTGGTTGTGGTTCACTCCCGCATAGAACTGGAGATGTTCCTGCGGCTGCCACTGGATCTCGGCGTTATACCCGATCGTCTTGAACACGCCCCAGGACGCGGAGAGATTGTAACCGGTGGCGACCAGGGCCGTCGGGGTTCCGGTCGTCACGGTGGCGCTGGGTGACGGGTTGCCGACGCCGATGTTGTCCTCGCGCCACGGCGTGACATTGTTGCTGCCGGAGACCAGCACGCCGATCTTGCCGATGCCCGTGTTCGCCGTGTCGCTGAAAAGCACGTTGTAGCTTGGCCGCGTCTGGTTATCGAGTCCCGAGTAGGTGACGCCGGCCGTGGCGCCCGTGTGCAGGCCTTCGCCGAAGTCGAACGGCTTGCGGAGGCGAACATCGATCAACCCCCCGAGGCCGCCATCAATCTGGTTGGCCGCCGCCGTCTTGTAGACATCGATGCCTCCGATCAGCGCCGACGGCATCTGCGAGTAATCGAAGGTGCGCTGGCCGTTCGCGATGCCGCCGCCGGACGCACCGCCCGGGGTGAAGACTTCCCGGCCGTCGGTGGTATTGGCCACCTGGGTGAGGCCATGGATGGTGACCGCCCCGTTGCCGCCGAGACCCGCGAAGGTGTGGGCCACCTGGATGCCCGGGATTCTGGCGAGCGCATACGAGACGTCGACGTCCGGCAGCTTGTTGATATCGCTCGCCACGATCGAATCGACGATCTGCAAATTGGACTGCTTGATCTCATCGGCGGACGCGAGGCTGCCACGGAGGCCGGTGACTTGGAACGCCTCCAACTTCACCACCTCGTCCTTGTTGGTCGCGGGGTTGGTGTTGCTGGCGGGAGCGGTCTGGGCGAGCAACGGCGCGGAGCCGAGCGACAGGAGGGCCAGCAGAGTGGTCCTCGACGGCAGTGTCATTTTTGTTTGCATGGGAGTGTCAGGATAAGTCCCTCCGGGATGGCGTTGATGCATCCTGCGGCGGTCCGTCCGGGATTGGGTTCTCTCTTTTGGGGGTTGATTTGCAGCGCCCCGAAACGGGACGCCGAAAAAGCAAAAAGTTTATTGCGTCGCCGAACCACGCCGACCCGCGGTCCCGCGGGATCGCACGATGCCCGGCTTGTCCGCCCCGGCGCCGACCGCCGCGAACGCGACCTCCGCGCCGGACAAATCGCCCTGCCGGTCGACGGCTGAAACGCCGCGAAAGCAAGAGACGCCTCGATGAAAACAAATTTCTTCGGCCGTGCCGGCACAGGGAAACGTGGGGTTGGGGGGATTTCCGACTTGCTTCGGTTTGCTAATAAAAAATTGTTTTGCAAATGAAAAAGACCGGGCCCGCCGGCGCGTTGTTCCGCTGCTTTTGCGGAATCGCTCGCCCGGCGGCTGCCGCCCTGCCCGCCCCCCACCCTCCACCCTCATGCCGTCCTCCGTCACCCTTCGAGGCATCACTTGGAATCACGCCCGCGGCTGGCTTCCCCTGGTCGCCACGGCGAAACGATTCCGCGACCGGCATCCGGAGATTCGCATCCAGTGGGAGAAGCATTCGCTGAAAACGTTCGAAGCCTCGCCGGTCGCCGCGCTCGCGGCGACCTACGACCTGCTGGTCCTGGACCATCCGTGCGTCTGCGCCGCAGCTCCGGGCGGAGCCCTGCTGCCGCTCGACGAGCATCTTGCTCCCGCATTTCTCGCCGACCAGGCCACGCACGCGGCCGGACTTTCCCACGCCAGTTACACGCACGCCGGGCACCAATGGGCGCTCGCGATCGATGCGGCCGCACCGGTCGCGTTCTGGCGCGCCGACTTGCTCGACCAGCTCGAGTGCGCCGTGCCCCGCACCTGGGACGAGGTGCTGGCGCTCGCCCGGCTCGGGCATGTCGACGTGCCGGCCGCACCGATCAACTGCCTGATGAATTTCTTTTCGCTATGCACGGCTGTGGGCGAAGAGCCGTTTGTGGACCCCGGGCGGGTCGTCTCCTCCGTCGTCGGAGCCGCCGCGCTCCGGCGACTGCGGGAACTATTGGCCCGGTGCGACGCGGGATGCTGGACGCGCGATCCGATCGCCTCGCTCGACCTGGCGGCCTCGGCGGGCAACCGCCAGATCTGCTACGGTCCCCTCGCCTACGGCTACTCCAACTATGCGCGCGCGGGCTACACAGACCACCGCATCGAATTCGGAGAACCGCCGCTCTTTGCCGGACAACCGTTGCGAACGGTGCTCGGCGGCGCCGGCCTCGGGGTGTCGGCCCGCAGCCGGCACCGGCGCGAGGCGCTCGCCTACGCGAAGTTCGTCGCTTCGGCCCGCACCCAACGCGGGCTTTATACCCGCAGCGGCGGGCAGCCCGGACATCGCGCGGCCTGGCTCGACGCCGGAAACAACCGGCTTACCGGCGATTATTTCAAGCGCACGCTGCCAGTCCTCGACCGCGCTTGGCTGCGACCGCAATTTCGCGGCTACCTGGGTTTTCAAGAACGGGCGGCCCGGATCGTCCATTCGGCGTTGCGCGGGGAATTGTCGGATGCGGCGGCGCTTGCGCGGCTCGAGGAAGCCTATCGCGACCGCCCGCACGATGCCTGACGCGAACGCGAGCCGCGGTTAGATCTCGCCAAGCGAGCGGCAATTTCCTCCATCCTACCAGTTCCCATGAAACGCTACGGCTCCGTGATCGGTTTGCGTCCAGAGAAACTCGCGGAGTATCGCCAGCTGCACGCCACGGTGTGGCCGGCGGTGCTGGCGATGATCACGACCTGCCACATCCGGAACTATTCGATCTACCTGCGCCGCATGCCGGACGGGAAGCACTATCTCTTCAGCTATTTCGAATATACCGGCGACGATTTCGCGGCTGACATGGCGCGGATGGCCGCCGACCCGATGACGCAGAAATGGTGGGCCGTGTGCAAACCGTGCCAGGAACCGCTCCCCGACCATGCCACCGACGAATGGTGGGCCGGCATGGAAGAGGTTTTCCACTGCGACTGAAGCCCGCCGCGGTCGTCCCCCGCTTCGGGCCGGCTGCCAGCGCGCGCCCGCGCAACGTGCGCGCGGTGGCCTTCGCCGATGCCAGCCCGCGCTTGTGTTCGCCTCCGCGATTTAGGCTGTCAACTATTAGTTGACATCGCATCGACCGACAGCGCGGTCGGTTGGTCGTGGTGCCGGTCGGCGCTCGGCGTTCGCCGACTAGCGCACGACCTGGATCAGGTAATGCGTGGTCGCCGGGTTCCCGAGCGGGATTTCCCAACCGTCCTCCAGCCGCCGGCCACCGATCGGCTGGCCGATCGGCTGGCTTGCGCCGTCCAGCGGCGTAAGCAACACGGCCACCGCGCCGTCGAGTTCGCGCAGCACGAGCCAGCCCGTCACGGGCTCGATCAACGTCGGACCGTGACCCCACTTGTCCCAGAGAGTGTGGCGGTCGTTCCATTGCGAACCGGTGTTCTGCCAGCGCGAACAGGCCGTCAGCAGCAGCCGGTTGGCGCGCTGGATCGGCTCGGCGCTGAGTGACGAAAGCGTGATCACGGCAAAGTCGTTCTTAACTTCCGCGGCGAGGTGCCTGGTCGTCATCTGTGAATTGTCCCGGACAAATCCGACCAGCGCCTGCGCGCGCGGCGTGTCGATCGTCACGAGCCCGTGCTTCACCGGATCCACGTGCCACGCGATTTCGCCCGTGTCCGTCACGTAGGGCGGCGCGGGATCGGGCGCGAACTTTGCCGTCGGCGGGCCGGTCAGCGAACGGATGCGCGAGCCGTGGCGGAGCGCCGTCGAGAGCGGAAACCCCGGCGTGAAATACGGCCGCTCCGACTCCGGCAGCCGCGCGCTCTCGTTCACCTGCTCGGCGGAATACGTCCGCGCCACAATCTCCTTCGCCGGCTGCACATCGGCGCGGCAAAAGATCAGCGCGCCCACGCTCATCTGCGTCATCTTCACCGGGTCGAGCGTGATGTCGAATTCGTCGGCCACGTAGTGCTGCCACTCCGCGCCGACCTTCGGCTCGAAGGTGTAGAAATAGATCCCGTCCCAGTCCTGGAACGCCGCATAGCTCGCAAGGATCGGGATCATCTCCGCGGCATATTCGTTCGGGTTCGGATGATTGACCTCGCTGACGGTGAACGGCCGGTCGAGGAACGGCGAGCGGCTGAGCTTCACGATCGTCGAGTGCAGCGGGTCGTCGACCATCGGCGTGTTGCGTTTGCCCCAGATCGCCGGGTGCTGCCAGTAGACGTGGCCGTCGATGTAATCGAGCAGGCTGTTCGCCCGCATCATCGGCAGGTTGGGAATCCAGTAGGTGTGGTCGGCGTTGCCGATGACGAGCGACTGCACGCCGAGGTCCTTCTTCAGGTAGTCGCGCATCCCGACGAAGAAGTTCTTCTCCACCTCGGCGAGAAAGTCCGCCTCGGCGTAGAATCGTTCCTTGGGCGTGATGCTGAAATCGCCGCGGCGGATCCGCGGCACCGGCTCGCCGGGTTTCACTCCCGCGAGCTCCCGCAGATGCGCGACCTGCGCCGGCGTGCGGTTCTTCGCGAGCCAGTCGTTATACATCGTATCGAGTTGCTTCGCGTAGAACGGCGTGAAATCGAGCTGGTAGTGCGGGCCATCCGGCGTCAGTTCGCCGCGCAGCCAGTTGCGCATCCAGAACTCGAAGATCGAATTCTCGTTCACGATCTCGACCGTCGCGACCGCCGGCTCGTGGGCATAGTCGGTGTTCGTGTAGGGATTATGGTGCGTGAGCAGTTCCCGGGCGTATTTCTTCTGCAGCTCGATCATCCGCGTCGAGATATAGGTGAAGCCCTTGCTCAGGTTGATGACGCCGGAGTCCGGCACGTCGTCGCCGGCCTTGTAGCGCAAGCCGACGTTGAGGTTGAGATTCGAGTAGACGCCGTGGCGCTTGAGCTGGAAGACGAAATAGTCGAGCCGGTCGAGCGCCTCCGGGTCGAGCGCCTGCGTGTCGTTGCGATTCCGGTCGACGAGACCCGCGGGCCGGCCCTTGAACTGCTCGCCGGCGGCCTCCGCCTGCTTGCGCCGCTCCGCCATCCTCGCGTCGTCCTCGGCGCTGCGCGTCGGCAAATCGAGAAAATGGAAACGCACGCAATTGATCCCCGACCGCGCCATCTCCGCCGCCCAGAATTCCGCCTGGTCCTTCGGCGGCAGGTTCGACGAGCCCTGCGTCCAGCCGGTGATATCGACGCCCCAGATCCGGAACCGCGATCCGTCGGGCTTCGTGAGGTGGCCGTTCTGCACCGCGATAAAACCGCCCTGCCCCGCCGGATCCTTGCCGAGCAGGAACGAGACGTCCGCGGGCGAATCCTTGTGGCCGGCGTGGTCGATGCTGAACGGCTGCAGCGGAATGTCGTCGGCGGCGTGCGCACACGCGACAGCGAGCGCGGCGAAAACGGGAGCAACCCTGATCGCGGTGCGAACGCATCTGGTCAGGGCGGGGTCGAAGCGTCGAAGCGTTTTCATTCCAAGGTCACGCGATAGGAAATGACGTCCGCCGACGGCAACCGATCCGGCTTTTCGATGTGCAGCGCGGCGGCGTCCTGCTGCCAGCGCACGGTTTCGTCGGACCCGACGAGCGCGATTTCCTTTACGTGCCTGCCCGTTGGCGCCGCGAGCCCGAGCGATTTTACGGCGATGGCTCCCGTCGGCTCGGCGAGCAAAAAGATGTAGAGTTTGCCACCCTTGGTCGTGAAGCGGATGTCCTCCGGCCCATACGGGATCGGCGCGTCGGCGGCCCGGCCGCGCGGCACCTGCGTCGGACCCTCGCCAAAGACGAGCCACGGCCGGCTGCCGAAGATGCCGTCGCCATTGACGTGGTTCCACGCCGCGAGCCCGTGAAGAAACGCCACCTCGCGGTCGTCGATCGTGCCGTCGCCGCGTTGCGGAATGCTGAGGAGCAACGTGCCGTTCTTGCTCACGACGTCGACGAACATCCGCACGACCTGCCCGACCGTCTTGTAGACGATGTCTTTCTTGTAGTGCCACTGGCCGATGCACGTATCGGTTTCGAACGGCCGGTCCTGGATGCCGCCGTTGCTGATGCTGCGCTCGAAATCCTGCACGACCGCGCCGCGGTGCTCGGGCTTCAGCCCCTTGGCCGTCAGCACCGCGTCGAGTTTGCCGCCGTGCCGGGCGATGTTCGCGTTGTAGAAGTGGGCGGCGATATCGAGCCCGGCCTGGCCGAGCGGCAGTTCGGTGTTGTCGAGGTAAAGGAAGTCCGGATCGTATTTGTCGACGAGGTCCTGCGCGCGGAAAAACCACTTGTCGACGAACTCGGGGTCGTTCGGCGGCGGGTCCTCGGTCCACGGCAGGTCGTTCTTGTCGTGCCAGTCGCGCACCTCCTTCGCCGTCGTGAATCCGTCCGGGATCACGATCGCCGGCTTGCCGTAGAGGTCGCGCGGGTCGAGCCCCTCCCACCACTTCCCTTTCCCGTCGGCCTCGGTCAGCGTGAACGCGTCGTAGCGCAAGGTCGCCTTCGGCCCTTCCGCATCGTAGCCGTAGGCGGTTTGAAACCAGTGCCACGCGTGCGACGAATGATTCGAAACGCCGAAGCGAAGCCCGTGTGCGCGGGCGATCTTCGCCCACGTGCCGACGATGTCGCGGTGCGGGCCGACGCGCACGGCGTTCCAGTCGTGGTAACGCGAATCGTAGGTGTCGAAGTTGTCCTCGTGGTTCGCGAGCGCGACGAAGTATTTCGCGCCGGCGTCGATGTAGAGCTCCATGAGTTTTTCCGGCTCCCAGTGCTCGGCCTTCCACAGGTTATCGATCTCCATGAACCCGAACTCCGACGGATGGCCGTATTTCGCCAGGTGCGCCTCATACTGGCGGTTGCCCTGCATATACATGCTGCGCGCATACCAGTCGCCTTCCTCGGGCACGCACTGCGCCGACCAGTGCGCCCAGATGCCGAGCTTCGCATCGCGAAACCAGTCCGGGCACTGGTAGTTCGCGACGAGCGATTCCCACGTCGGCTGAAACGGCCCCGGCGCGATCGTGCGCACCGCCGGCAACGGATCCGCCGCCCTCAAACCGACGCCGGCGGCGAACACCGTTGCCAAGACCATGAGCGGCATCGAAAGTTTTTGCTGGGTCGTCATCGTTGGGGCACCGGAACGAACTCGCGTCGTCCGGCAGGGGAACAGGAAGCCACCACGCATCGTAACGAATTCCAAGGCGGGAATCTTCCGGGATTCACCGCAAAGCCTCCCGCGTCCTAAGAGTTCAGTGTGGTCCGCTCGACACGCCCGCCGACGAACTGAAGCCATTCGCGGTCAAAAACCGCGAGGCCGTCGCCGGATCGCGCTCATGCCATTTTTCAAGGACGGCCGCCAGGCCCTTCCGGCGCAACGTATCGTCCCGAATGAGCGAGACCCAGTGGAGGGCGGTCTGCGGGCTCCGGTCGACGACCTCCGAATGACCGACAAATTCGGCGATCAGCCGATCGCCCTGAGGCAGCGCCTCATGGTCGAGCAACCATTCCGCCGCAGGCATCGTCCCGTGATCCGCCCACACCCGGAACGCGCGCCCCATGGCCACGGCGCGGCCGTCATCCTCGCCGAGCGTCTGCGCCCACGCCAGCGCCGCGACGGGATCGTGATTCGCCCACTCCGCGGCGACCGCGACCGCCGCCGCATCGCGCTCCGGCGAAGCCGGGAGCGCAAGCACCCAGCCGGCCGCGCCGGCGTCGGAATCACGCGCGAGGTGGAGCGCCATTGCTTGAAAAGCCCCGTTGCCGACCGCGGCGGCCGACGCCGGATCAGACGCCCAATCCTCGATTTTTTGCCGGGCGAGATCGGCGCGGCCTTTCTCGAGCAGCGCATTGACCGCGGCAAAAGCGATGTGGGTGCCGCGGGAATCCGACAAGGACTCGTCCGCGAACGTCAGCACGAGCGACGGATCCTGCGTGGCCACCGCGCTGAAGAACGCAGCCTCCAACGGCATCTCGTCGTCCGGCGTGAGCGCGGCCGAGTTTTGTTGCACCCAAGCCCAGGACTCTCGCGGTGCCGAAACCGCCCAAACGCGGAGAATATCGCAAATCGTCGCGTAGCGCGCCGCCTCGGGAATGGCCGGCGACCGCGCGAATTCCAGCGCGAGGCGCGGATCGTCGGCGGCAAACGCGCCAAGCAGCGCATGACGTGCGACCGGCGTGGTCGCGGCGGCTAGTTGCGCGCGCCAACCGGCGAACACGGCGATTCGTCGGCCCGATTCGCCGGCGCCCAAGCGGGGTGCCCGGCGCGAGATCACAACCTTTCTCGCGACGGGCGGAACGGAACCGACTGTTCCACGCCAGGCCGGCAGCGCGAGGAATCCGGTCGCGGCCAGGGCGGACAGCGCGAGGATGAACGAAGAACGTCTCACGTCGGCACGCGCGGTGGCGCGTTATCCGGTCACGGCACGTCCTTTGAATTGAAGAACACCGCGCTGACGGTCGAACCGTAGTCGCTGCCGTTGCCGCTCAGGTATTGCTGCGACCAGTAATTCTGCGTGCCGTTCGTCTCGGAGTTCACGCCGCCGCTCGTGCTGGTCGTGATGACATTGTTGAACAGAAAATTATGGCTGGCGACCGTCGTGGTGTCGAACGAGCCGACCCGGATGCCGGTGCCGTTGCCACTGCACTGGTTGAAGGCGGCGGTGTTCCAGTTCGTCGTGTCCTCGAGATTGTCGTAGATGTTCACGCCCCGGCCGTTGTTCGTGCAGGTGTTGGCGAGCGCCTGGTCGTAGGTGGCGCCCTGCTCGATGAAGACGCCGTAGCGAATGTTGTCGTGGCAGTTGTTGATCTTCACGAGCGACGACTTCGTGTGCGAGTCGCAGTCGACGCCGTCCTGGTTGACGTTGGTGACCTCGTTGTCGGTGATGATCGATTTCTGCCCCGAGAGTTGAGTCCAGATGCCGCGCGCGGCGCCGCCGTTAATCGTGCAGTAGCCGACGATCTGCGGGGAACCGCCGCCGGAGAGGTGGATCACATCGGAGCCGCCAACGCGTGTGTTCTTGTCGCCGAAATTCTCGAGCGTCATGTGGTCGATGAGCACCATGGTGCAGCCGGAGAAGCTGATGCCGGTGCGGCCGGTGGTGCTCTGGCCGTTAATCGTGCCGCCGGAGACGCTGATGTAGGAGGCACTGCTGGCGGTGATGCCAGCAATGCCGGAGTTAAGGTTGATCGTGCCACTGAGGATCACGCAGGTGTAGGATGAGAGCACGAGCGCAGCGTTGCCGGTGTAGGTCGTGCCGGTGAGGTGGAGCACGATGACGTCGTTCGGGTGGGCGGAGCGCGCGCTGTTATACTGGCTCTGGACGCTCGACATCGTGGTCGCTCCGATGGTGACGTCGGTGCGCGCCTTGCCGTTCATGATGGCGGCGGAGTGGTTGTCGACACTGGTCGGTGGATAGAAATAATTCTGGCCCGAGGCGGCGAGCGTGCCCTTGTAGGCGACGATGTTGGCGCCGGTGCCGGAGCTGGTGAAACGCGTGGTGACGCCGCTGGAGTAGAAGTTGTCGTGGTAGTTGTCGCCGGTCGCCGCGTCGCTGATGCCGGTCGCGAGCGTCTTGAAATAATTCGAAGCGACGACGTTGTTCGACGTGGCGCTCGCCATCGTGAGGCCGGTGGCGCCGCCCTCGAGGTGGTTGTTCGCGATCGCGTTGTCGCTGCCGCTGTTCACCTGGATGTCGGTCGTCGTGTTGTTGTTGCAGGTGTTGTTGAACACGCTGCAGCGTGCGGAGGTCGCGAGCCAGATGCCCTGGCCGTTGTCGTGGCAGTTGTTCTCGGCGATGACGGCCTGCGTGAGGTTTTGCGCGCTGATGCCGGCGTGGGCGGAGCTGCCGGAGCAGTCACAGCGCGTGACCGTGCACTCGTTGTCGAAGACCGTGCTGCCATTCCCCTTGAGCAGGATGCAGTCGTTGCCGCAATTTTCCACGACGACCTTGTCGATATTTACGCGGTTCGCGGCGGGCACCTGGATGCCGTTCAGGGTGCGGTTGTTGCCGTTGAGCGTGCCGCCGGCGATGGACACGTTGGTCGCGCCGGAGGAAACCTGGATGAGGAACGTCGCCGTCGACGTGCTGCTCGCCGAGATTGTCGCACCGGTGCCGATGAGACATTCATGCGAGCCGAGCACAAGGCCGGTGCTGCTCACGGTGTAGGTCGCGCCGCTCTTCAGGTTGATCACGAGGATCGCGCTGGGGTTGGCGGAGCGGGCGTTGTTGATCGAGGTCTGGAGCGTGGCGATGGAACCGGAGGTGTCGTTGAGCGTGACGATGGTGTCGCCCGATTGATTCTCGATGAACGTGGCGTTGGGCACGGTATAGAATGGACCGACGGTGCCGGAAGCCGCAAAGGCGGGGACGGAAGCAAGGGCAAGCAAGGCCCCGAGAAGCGCGACGGTGCGCAGATGATTGCGATTCATGGTCGATATTTCCTGTTTCATGTTTTGGGAGAACCTCCTCCCGTCTCGATCGACCGGAGGAAGGGGGATGGTGCGACGGTCAGGGAGGACCGCGGCCCGACTGCCGGCTCGCAACGAGCCTCAGCGGACCAGGGTGAGGGAGAGGAGCCGGGCGTCGGTGCGTGCGAACCGAGTGGGACTGAGAGCTGCGGGGCGGCGGCGGCCTAGAAATTCAGGGTGACGCCGAAGGTAAAACTGATCGGGTTCAGCCAGGAGTAACCGCCCGGCACAGTCTCCACCGCCGGCGAGGTCACGTCGCCGTTGCGCGGACGAAGCACGGTGTTGGTGACCTGCGCGCCGGGCGCATCGAGGAAAAACACCGGCGTCCGATGGTTGAACAGGTTCGCCACGTTCAGGCTGAAGTCCACCGTGCGGCGGTCCTTCAATTTCCAGGTGTAGGCGAAGCGCGCGTCGGCGGTCGTATACGGTTTGGTGAAGACGGTCGTATAGGCGTCGACCGTCGGATCGTCGATCGCCGTGGTCGGATTGGCGGGATTCACGATCGTATCGGAGCCGCGATAGCCGACGACCATCCGGCCGCGGTAGTGCAGACCGAAGCCCGCGGTGAAACCCTTGAGCATGCCTTCGTGAAACGTGTAGTCGGTGCCAAGGTTGGCAGTCTGCTCGACGGAGCCCGCGAGTTTCTGGCGGCCGGTGACCATGTTGGGAAACACGGAAGTCTGGAGCTGATTCCACGCATTCACCGCACTAGTCACCGCACCGACGTTGATCTTGGTCGGGTCGTTCACGGTGGGATTGATGCTGGCCACGTTGCTGGAGCTGATCAGCACGCCCGCGTCGGCGAGGATCTGGCGGACGACCGCGTCCTGTCGCGCGGCGTAAGAAGTGGAATCGGGAAACGTGTTCGACTGCCACGCGCGGGTGTAGGACGCGTTGCCGAGCAACCGCCACGAACGGGTGAGGTTCGCCGTCACCTCGAACTCCACGCCATGCGACTGCTGCGTCTGGGTGTCGCGCACCACGGTGGGAATCAGCCCGACGTTGCGCGCGTTGTGACCCGAGGAACTCAAGTCACCGACGACGGGCGCGTTGTAGATCGCGTTGTAGTCGTTGATGAAATTCCCGGGCGCGTTGACGGGCGAGTTGTTCTGATAGGAGTGGAACATGCCAATGCTGATCGAAAGCCGGCCATCGGGCGGATTGATGCGAATGCCGACGTCGGTGCCGTGCGCGGAGGTGGGCAGCAGCAGGGTGCCATCGAGGCGCTGGATGAGCAGGTTCGGGTTGAAGGTGGTCGCCGCGTTGCCGTAGAGGCCGAGCCACTTCGTCGCGTTGACCGTGCCGCCCACCGAGTAGGTGTTGACGCCGACATTGAGCGCCGGCGGGTTGTAGTCGTCGCGAAAACGGTCGCCGGCGTATTGCGGCTGCGGCAGGATGTTGCTGCTCGTGGTCGTCGAGGTGGCGGGGACGGACAGCCGCGGCCGCGTGTCCGCCGGCAGCGCCGGACCGGTCGCGACGCCGGTCGCACTCTTCGGGATGTAGGTGAGCGTCGCCCAATCCGCGGGCGCGTCGGGCTTGAAGATGATGTTCGAGCCATCCCAACCCGACGGATAGTCGCCGGGCAGAAGCGTATTGCGCGTGATCAGATCGGTGAGGTCGCGCCGCACGGCCCCGATGATCACGAGCCGGTTGTGGAACAGGCTGAAGTTGCCGGCCGCCTGTGCGAACTTGAACTTGGTGATATTACTCGCGCTGTTGTCCTTGCGGCTGGCGTCGAGCACCCACTTCGGTGTCGCGGTGGTCGTGGTGCCGTCGGGGTTGACGAGCGTGAGCGGGCCGAGGTTGGTGTTGTAGAAATCGCGTCCGCCCTGGTCGAGGTAGAGGCGGTTCCAGACAGCGACGCTCGCCTGGCTCGCATCCAGGTAGCGGGCATCGGGGCCGAAGGTCGTCAGCGGGAGCAGATAGAGGTAGCTGCGTTTTTCCTGCCGCTGGTAGTTGGCGCCGGCGATCACGCCGAGTTGCATCTTGCCGAAGCGCGTTTCCTTAACGTAGGCCGCCTGCGCCCGCAGACTGCGCAATTCATACCAGCGGAGGTTTTGGTAGCTCCAGAACTCGGTGTAGGGATGCTTGAAGTTCGGATTCGCCGCCCCGTTGGGCAGCGTCTGCGTGACGTCGATGTAGACGGTGTTCAGGCCGCGGTTGACCGCGTTGTTGCCGTCGACCGTCACCTTGTTGGTGTCGCCCGCCACCTCGAAAAACAGCGAGTCGCCGATCTTGTGGTTGAGCGTGAGGGAAAAATCCTTTGCCACCTGGGCCAGCGTCGGCTTGCTGCCGGTCCAGAGATTCGTGGTCTTCTGCGAGGGCACGTTGAAAAACGACGAACCCGCCAGATCGGTGTCGTAGCGGCCCGCCGGCACATCGTAGCCGTAGAGCATCGGCTGGCCGGCGTAGCTCACGCTCGAGTTCACGATGCGGTTGCCGCCGACGAAATTCGCGTTGGCCGCGGTGCCGTTGCCCGCGGCGCCCTTCGTGCGAAAGGTGTTGGCGAAATTCAACAGGTTGGAGGTGCCGAACCCCGTGGGATCGTAAACCCACAGCGGCGAAAACTGCGGGTTGGCGTTGTTCGTGCCGTAGGAAACACCGGCGGCGGCCTGCTGCGCGGCGGTGGGCGCGCTCGCGGGGAGCACCGAACTCGCGAACGTGGTCTTGCCGTCCCACGCGGAGACCTGATCGCTCAGGTTGGTCGGGAAGATCTTCGCCTGCGTCTCCATGTATTCGCCGTCCGCGCGAATCGTGGTCGCCGGGGTCGGCCGGTAGGTGCCCGTCAGAAAAACCCCCTTTTTGCGCCGCCACTCGTTTTCGCGCCAGGTGTCGCCGCGGTCCCACACGCCGTCGACGCGGACGGCCGCCTGGTCGTTGATCGGCTGGTTCACGTCGACCGTCGCCCGGACGTGGTTCCACGAGCTGTATTGCAACCGGACCTGCCGGATCGTCTTCGCCGTCTGCGCCTGCTTGGTCACCGCGCTCGGCGTGCCGCCAAACTGCGCCGCGCCGAACAGGATGGCGTTCGGGCCGCGGGCAAAATCGAAACGGTCGAGCGCATAACTGTCCGTGTTGGAGTTGTAGGGAAAGAAATTGCGCATCGGGTAGTTCGACTCGCTGGGCGCCGCCCCGCGCATGGTGATGTTGATCGCGGGCGAAAAGCCGAAACCCTGGTCCGTGTTGTTGCCCGGGTTGTAGGTCGTGTTCACCGACCATTGCACCGCCTCGGTGAGGTCGGTGATGTTGAAGGCCTCCAGGAATTCGTTCGTCAGGACCGAATAGGCCACCGGGGTGTCCTTCAGCGGGGTGGCCAGCCGTCCGCCGGCCAGCGCACTCGTCGCCACGAAGCCCTCGTCCTTCGACGTGTTCACCTCGAACGGCGAGAGCACCACGGCCTGCTCCGACGCCGCCTTGGCTTCACCGGGCGGGGGCACCGGCGGAGTCGGTGCACCCCACGATCGCACGACCGGGGCCAGCAAAAGGATCGCCGACACAACCTGCGACAGGCGACGAGGGAGGCGGCCGGACGCGGCCGGCGCGGAGGGGGAATCGATGCGGTCCGGCGCCGCCGGATGCTGCGGGGTCTTGGTGTTCATGGGTGGGTTTGGGATCGGGAAGGTATTCGCCGCGGTAAGCGGGCGGTCGCCGCCGGCTGCGGTGAAAACGGGGTGGGATGAAAAAGGGGAACAGCGGCCGGGCGAACCGCACCCGGAAAACCGGAGCGGATCAACCGTCTCGGGGGATTACCGTAATCCCAAACCGCTGCACCCTGCCCTGCGCCCGAGTCGCCGCGCCGGAGGCGGCGCCGCGCTCACGATCCTCCTCGACACCTCTCGTCCGGCTGCGGTAATCCCCCGGCCATGGCGAAGCGTCTCGTCTCTCCCGCCGGCCGCGAGGCGCGGGTCTCGATCCGAACCGTCGCGCGGATGGCGGGAGTGAGCGCGATGACCGTGTCGAAGGCCCTGCGCAACCTGCCGAAAGTTTCCGCGCGAACCCGCGCGCATGTCGTCCGCGTGGCGGAAAAAGCCGGCTACAAGCCGGACCCGGAGGTCGCGAAGCTCATGCACCACCTGCGCAACCGATCGAAGCGGAGCTTTCAAGGGCTGATCTGCGCCATCACCGACCGCCCGGATGACATGGCGCATCCCTATGTCAGCGGGCTCGCCGCCGGCGCGGAGCAGCAGGCCCAGAAACGCGGTTACGGTTTCGGCCTCATTCGCTTCGAGGAGGACGCCGATCACCGCCGCCAGTTGCGCCGCGTGATCTGGGCGCGCGGGGTCCGCGGCGTGCTGCTGCTGCCGCTGCGCCAGCCCTTCGACCTGACCGATTTGCTGCCGTGGGAAGATCTCGCGGTGGTCGGGATGACGCTGAGCATTTTGGCGCCGGGCGTGCATCGCGCCATTCCGAATCATTTCTCCAACGCGCTCAAAATCTGCCGCAAGCTCACCGAGCTGGGCTACCGCCGGATCGGGCTCGCCATCGACGCCGTGCAGGAACTGCGCGTGAACCATGCCTTCAGCGCCGCGGTGATCCGGCACAATCTCGCGGGACACCGGGTGGCCGTCCCGCCCTTCATTTACGAACGGCTCGAGCCGGCGGCCCTGCAGGCGTGGTATCGACGGGAAAAACCGGACGCGATCATCGCCACGGACGATTCCTTCAGCCGGGAATACGCCCGGATTCTCGGCCTGCCGATCCCGGGTCCCGTGGGCTTTGCCAGCACGAACACCACGCCTTCGTCGCTCATCTCCGGCATCGATGAATTGCCGGGCGAAGTCGGCGCCACGGCGCTGGACCTGCTGGCGGGCATGATTCAACACGGCGAGAAAGGACTGCCCCGGCATCCGACCACGACCGAAGTGCACGGCGTCTGGCTCGACGGCGTCTCGTGTCCGGGCCGCGCTCTCCGGGGCCGGGCGGGCGGCGACCGGGGCGGCGGGTTACGGTAATCCCTCGTCGCGCTGGAAAGTTTTTTTCCCGTGCCCAACGGTGCTGTGATCGTGGCGGGAAGGTCCAGCACCCCAGCCTGATCGCGATTTCCGCGCCACCCGAACCTCTTCATGCACCCCCTCGGCTCCGCTGACTACCTGGTCATCGCCTTTTATCTCGGTTTTCTGGTGGTGATCGGCCTCGTCTTTCGCCGCTTCAATCGCGACATCAGCGACTACTTTCGCGGCGGCGGAAAGATGCTTTGGTGGATGAGCGGGGCGTCGGCGACGATGAGCGCCATCAGCGCGTGGAGTTTCACCGGCGCAGCCGGCTCCGTCTACGAAACCGGCACGCTCGTGGCCGCCATCTACTGGTCCAACGCGGCCAATCTCGCCCTCGTGTTGTTTTTCAGCAGCGCGCGCTTTCGCCGGATGCGCGTCGTCACCTATGCGGAGGCGGTGCGGCGGCGCTACGGCGGCGCGACCGAGCAGTTCTACGTCTGGGTCCAGTTGCCCGTGAGCCTGGTGAAGTCGGGCATCGAACTCAGCGCGCTGGGCGTCTTCATGACCGCGGTTTTTCACACCGAGCTCCTGCCGACCGTGATCGTGCTGGGATCGGTCGTCGTGTTCGTCGCGATGCTGGGCGGCGCCTGGGCGGTCGTGGCGGGCGATTTTCTGCAATCGTTGCTGATGCTCCTCGTCATGGGCCTGGCGGGCTGGTTTGCCCTGCGCCTGCCGGAGATCGGCGGAGTCTCGGGTCTGCTGGCAAAAGTCTCGGCCGACCATTGGGATTGGGGCCGCCGGCTGCGCGGGGAGATCGTGGTCCTGTGGTGCGTCGCGAGCTTCATCAACTCGTTTTTCAACTTCAACAACATGGCCGAGGGCGCCGCGCGCTTCCTGACGGTCAAGGACGAGGCCCACGCCCGCAAGGCGGCGCTCGCGATGATCGCGTGCTTTCTCGCCATCCCGGTCCTGCTGCTGCTCCCCGCGCTGGCCGCGACCATCGTCTTCCCGGATTTGCACGCGGCGTTTCCGGCGTTGCGCAATCCCCGCGAGGCGGCGTTCGTCGCGGTCTGCCTTCGCACGATGCCGGCGGGTGTCGTCGGACTGCTCGTCGCCGGGATCTTCTCGGTGGCGATGGCCAGCATGGACACGGGCCTCAACCGCAACTCCGGCCTGTTGATCCGGAATTTCTACCAGCGTTTTCTCCGGCCACTCGCGCCCGAACGCGAACTGCTCTTCGCCAGCAAGGCCTGCACGCTCGGACTCGGCTGCGCGATCGTCGGCCTCGCCAGCAGCGTGGCGCTCTACAGCCAGCTCGACCTGTTCAACCTCGTGCTGACGTTCGGTTCGCTCGTGAGCCTGCCACTGATGATCCCGACGGTGTTCGGGCTGTTTGTCCGAAGCGCGCCCGATTGGGCGGGCTGGAGCACGCCACTCGTCGGCCTCGCGGCGGGCTGGACGCTGCGCTTCGCCCTCGGCCTGCCGCGTCTCGCCTCGTGGCTGGGCTGGAACAACCTCACCATCCTCGAGGCGGACAGCTTCGGTTACGGCGCCACGGTCATCGCCGTGGTGATCGTCTGTGGCGCGTGGTATGCCGCGTCCGTCTGGCTGGCGCGGCACGCGTCGGAACCGGATCACGTGCGGGCCTTTTTTTCCGACCTCCGCCGCCCGATCAGCCCCGCGGACGAGGGCGGCGCGCTCGACGATCTCCGGCAATATCGGACGATGGGCCGGCTGAGCCTGGCCTATGGCGCGGGCATCGCATTGTTCGCCGCCCTGCCCGGCGAACCGGCCGGCCGCACCGCATTTCTTTTTTGCGGCGGAATGATCGCGGCGATCGGCGGCGTGCTCCGATGGACCGGAAATCGGCGGAGAGAGGAATCAACCGCATGAGCCTGCGCGCCATCTACGTCGTCGATGCGGAGATTTTTCCGCTGGTCTTCAGTCCGGCCGAGCAGCAGGCCCTCGCCGCGCGCCTCGATTTCATCGCCCCTCCGCTGACGGCGGCCGACCTCGCCAGCACCACCGTGCCGCTCGACACCGTCGAGGTCATCCTGTCGAGCTGGTCGCCGCCCGTGATGGACGAGCACATGCTGGCGCGTTTCCCGAAACTGCGGGCGATTTTTCACGCGGCGGGCACGGTGAAGCCGTTCGTCACGGCCGCACTCTGGCAACGCGGCATCCGCGTTTCGAGCGCGGCGCGGGTGAACGCCGTGCCCGTGGCCGAGTTCACCGTCTCGCAGATCGTCTTTTGCCTGAAACACGGCTGGCAACGGGTGTTCGAGGTGCGGGCGGGGTCCCATTTTCGTCGCGAGGACGAATCGGTCCCCGGCATCCACGGCGCGACCATCGGGTTGCTTTCGCTCGGCCATACCGGCCGGCTCGTCGCCCAACGGCTGCAGCCGCTCGAGGCCGAAGTGCTGGCCTGCGATCCGTTCGTGCCACCGGAGCAGGCGCGGGAATGGGGCGCGACGCTGTGCGGTCTCGACGAGGTTTTCGCGCGGAGCGACGTCGTCTCCTGTCATACGCCGTTGCTGCCGGAGACGACCGGCATGATCCGCGCGCGCCACTTCGCGTCGATGCGGCCCGGCGCCTCGTTCATCAACACCGCGCGCGGTGCCGTCGTCAACGAGCCCGAGATGGTCGCGGTGCTGTCGCGCCGGCCGGATTTGTTCGCCGTCCTGGACGTGACAGCGCCGGAGCCGCCCGCACCGGACTCCCCGCTGCGACAGCTCCCGAACGTCGTGCTCACCCCGCACATCGCGGGCAGCCTTGGGCGCGAGTATCAAAAGATCGGCCGGATGATGGCCGACGAGGTCGAGCGCTATCTGCGCGGGAAACCCTTGCTCGGCGAGGTCACGCCCGACCAGATTCCTCTCATCGCCTGAACCGGTCGGCCACCTTCGCCATGAGATTTCTTCCCACCCGGTGGGGATTCGTCGTCCTTGCCGTCGCATCCGCGCTTTCCGCCGGGCTGGCCGCACCGCTGTCGCCTGCGCCGGCAGTCGCGCGCGCGATCCGGCAATTCCGCGAATTCTATCTGGACCAAGCCGACGCCTTCGCGATGCGCGACACAAGCAATCCGGCGCCGGATCCGGCACACGCCCTGGGCTTCGCCCAAGCACTGCGCGCCGACGGTGCCTGGGCGGATCTCGACTACGCCTCCTCCGCCCGGTCGGGCTGGGCGCCGGCGACGCACTATACGCGGATGGCGGCGATGGTGGCGCTGGCCGGCGAGGAGGGAGTTCCGGCCGCCGAGCGCGCCGCGCTCCTCGTTGCGACGCATCGCGCCTTCGCCTTTTGGGTGGCGCACGACTTCCAGTGTCTGAACTGGTGGTATAACGAAATCTATACGCCGAAGTTCCTGGGCACCTGCGCGCTGCTGCTCGGCGACCAGCTGACGCCCGCCGAATACGACTACGTCACGCGGATCTCGCTCGCCCGCTTCAAAATCGCCCGCACGGGTCAGAACAAGGTCTGGCTGGCCGGCAACACCCTGATGCTCGGCCTGCTCACCAACGACGAGGCCGTGATCCGGGAGGCGGCGACGGCCATCTGGAGCGAGGTGCGCGTGTCGGGCGACGAGGGCATTCAAGCGGACTTCAGCTTTCAACAGCACGGTGCGCAGCAGCAGTTCGGCAACTACGGGATGGCGTTTGCCGTGGAGGCCGCGCGCTGGGGACGAATCCTCCGCGAGACTCCATGGCAGCTCCCCGGCGACAAACTCGAGGTTTTCCGAAATTATCTCCTCGAGGGTCAAAACTGGGTTTCGTGGCGCGGCGCCATGGACGTCAGCGCGTGCGGCCGGCAATTCACGCCGGCGTCCCCGCTCGATAAAACCGCGAACATCGCCCGCGTGATGACCCAGGCCGCGGTGTTCGACCCCTCCCGTCGGGCAGCCTACGAGGCCTTCGTTGCCCGCAACCAGCCCGGCGCCGCGAACGACCTGACCGGCAACAAATATTTCTGGCGATCGGACTACATGATTCACCGCCGGCCCGGCTTCGCGGCCACGTTGAAGATGTCCTCGAAGCGCGTGATCGGGGCCGAACTGGTGAACAGTGAAAATCTTTCCGGCTACCACGCGGCCGACGGTTGCCTTTTTTTCTACCGCACCGGGCGCGAATATGAGGATATCTTTCCCGTGTGGGATTGGTGCCGGCTGCCCGGCGTCACCTGCGCCGAGGACGGTCCGCCGGCGTTCGCGACCTCGTTCGTCGATCGCGATTTTGTCGGCGGGGTCTCGGACGGGATCGACGGCTGCTGCGCCCTCGACTACGTGCGCAACGGCGTGCAGGCGAAGAAGGCGTGGTTTTTCGACGGCGACACGGTGATCTGCCTCGGCGCGGATATCGCCGGCCAGACTCCCACCGCCATCGGCACGACGCTCAACCAGTGTCTCCTGCACGGCCCGGTGCGAGTGCAGTCGGCCGGCCGGAGGGAAACTCTCGGCACCGGAAGCCACACCCTCGCCGACGTCGAATTCGTCGAACACGACGGCTGGCGCTATACCTTGTTGGACGGCGGCACGCTCCAGCTCGATACCGGTCCCGTCGCGGGCAACTGGCATCGCGTGTTCGACAACCCCGAATCCCCCGCCGCCGACGTCACTAAAGACCTCTTCAAGCTCTGGCTCGATCATGGCCGCGAACCCCAAGGCGCGCACTACGCGTATGCCGTCGCCCCGGTGGATTCTTCCGCCGGCTTCCACGTGCTCGCGAATTCGCGCACGACGCAAGCCGTGCAGTTGTCGAACGGAAAGGTCGGGATTTTGTTCTGGGCGCCCGGCGAAATCGACCTGCCCGACCACCGTCATGTGTCCGTGGACGAACCGTGCCTCCTGCTGGCGGCCACGAACGAGATCCTTGTCGTCGATCCCACGCAAAAGCTCGCCCATCTCCGACTCACGGTGGACGGCCGCGCCCGAGTCGTCGCCTTCCCCACCGGTGCACTGGCCGGGACCGCGCAGGCGATGCGTTGAGTTTTCGCGCTCCGGACTCCTCGACGGACCGCGAGGGCGGCGAGAGCGGCTTCGAGCGGGCGCGGGCACCGCCGTCGGGATTTCGGCCTTCGTCGCCCTGACTTCTTGATCACGTTCCCGCTCGGCGTTTCAATCTAACTGTCCGTCGCCAGACTCTGTTGCCCCGTCGCTGGCCCGCAGCCGGAATACATTCCCCTTATGAAGCCGCCCCTTGCTTCGTTGCTGCTTTTCGGAGGCGTCCTCGCGACGGCACGGTGGTCGGTGGCCGCCGATCTCACGCTGCGCTACGATCACCCGGCGCCCGAGACCGCCGCCGGCTGGGAAACGCAGGCCCTCCCGATCGGCAACGGCCGGATCGGGGCAATGATTTTCGGCGGCGTCGAACGCGAGCGAGTCCAGTTCAACGATATCAGCCTCTGGTCCGGCGACGCGCAGGTCATGGGCGCCTATCAGCCGTTCGGCGATGTGCTCGTCTCCGTCGTGAGCCGGGGCGAAACCACCGACTACACGCGCGCCCTCGACCTCGAGCACGGCGTCCACGGGGTGAGCTACAAGCAGGGGGATGTCACCTTCCGCCGCGTCGCCTTCGCCAGCCATCCCGCCGGCGTCATCGTTCTTTTTCTCACCGCCGACACCTCCGCGTCGCTCACCGGCACGGTCGAGCTGACCGACATGCATGTCGCCACGGTGACGGCCGGTGGCAGCCGGCTTACCGCGACCGGCACCCTCGCCGGCTGGGTCCAGCCCACCCGTCGTCGCGGCAATGCCACCGCGCCGCCGCCTCCTCCCTCGACCAACGCGCTCGAATACGAGAGCCAGGTTCAGGTGATCAACGAGGGCGGCAATCTTCTTGCCGCCAACGGCAAGGTCGCGTTCGTCGGCTGCGATTCCGTCACGATCATCCTCGGGGCCGGCACGAGCTACGTGCCCGACGCCGCCCGGAAATTCCAGGGCGAAAATCCGCACGCGCGCGTCACCGCCGCCGTCGACGCCGCGGCCGCCTCGAATTTCGCGGACCTGCTGCTCGCCCACGAGCGCGACTACCAGTCGCTCTTTGGCCGCGTCGCGCTCGACCTCGGGACCGCGCCCGCCGACCGGATCGACCTGCCGACCGACCAGCGGATCGCCGCCTACACCAAGGACGGCAACGACCCCGGCCTCGAGGCCCAGTTCTTCCAATACGGCCGCTACCTCCTGCTGTCGTGCTCGCGCGATTCGCTGCCGGCGAACCTGCAGGGCCTGTGGAACGACAGCCTCACGCCGCCGTGGAACTCCGACTACCACACGAACATCAACCTCGAGATGAACTATTGGCCGGCCGAGCCCGCGAATCTGAGCGAGTGCACGCAGCCGTTCTTCAATTTCGTGCAGGGCGTGGTGCCCGTCTACCGCCAGCTCATCGCCGCGACCGCCGCGCGCGCGCTCGCCAATCCACCATCCGTTGCATCCGCCCCGCCCGCCGGCGCAAACACCACCCGCCCGCCGGAGGAGACATTTCTCACTGCCGCCGGAAAGCCCGTCCGCGGCTGGACCGTCCGCACCGAGTCGAATCCCTACGGCGCGATGAGCTACACTTGGAACAAGCCCGGCAACGCCTGGTATGCGCAGCAGTTCTGGGAGCACTACGCGTTCACGCAGGACAGGGAATTCCTCCGCGCCACGGCCTATCCGCTGATGAAGGAGGTCTGCGAGTTCTGGCAGGACTATCTCAAGCCCGCGCCCGACGGCACGCTCGTCGCGCCCGACGGCTGGTCGCCCGAGCACGGCCCGATCGAGGACGGCATCACCTACGACCAGGAAATCATCTGGGATCTTTTCGACAACACCGTTCACGCCGCCGATGCCCTCGGCACCGACAAACCATTTCGCGACACCATCGCGGGCCTTCGCGACCGACTCGCCAAGCCGAAGGTCGGCAGCTGGGGCCAGCTCCAGGAATGGTTCAACGAGAAGAAGGCCGATCCCGTCCTCGACCAACCCGGCGACACGCATCGGCACGTCTCGCAGCTCTTTGGACTCTTTCCCGGCCACCAGATTTCGCGGCAGACCCCCGAGTGGCTCGCCGCTGCGCGCAAGACCCTCGAGTCGCGCGGCGACGCCGGCACCGGCTGGTCGATGGCGTGGAAGATCGCGTTCTGGGCGCGCCTTCTCGACGGCGACCACGCCTACAAGATGCTCCGCGGCCAGCTCGCCGTCCCCGGTGCGCGCGCCGCGGAGCAGGCGTCGCGCGGCACCGAGGCCAACAACGCCGGCGGCACCTACCCGAACCTGTTCGACGCGCATCCGCCGTTCCAGATCGACGGTAACTTCGGCGCGACCGCGGCGATCTGCGAGATGCTCGTGCAGTCGCAGACCGGCGAGATTCACCTCCTGCCCGCCCTGCCCTCCGCTTGGCCGACCGGTTCCGTGACCGGCCTGCGCGCCCGCGGCGGCTTCGAGGTCGATGTCGCCTGGGCCAACGGCAAACTCACCTCCGCGACCGTCCGCAGCGTCGCCGGCGCCGGCGGCAAGCTCCGCTACGGCGACAAGGTCATCGAACTCGGTCTCAAGCCCGGCCAGGCCAGAACTTTTGGCGCTGGCCTCTGAGCATCGCGCCCGTTGCAGCATTTTCTTTCTCATGCGTCCCATCCGTCATCTCTCGCCCATTCTCTGCCTTCTCGCCGCTCTTGCGCTCCGCGCCGCGGAGCCCGCCGTCTTCCACCCGCCCGCCTCGCCGCGCGCCACCTACAATTTCAACCCCGGCTGGAAATTCGCCTTCGGCGACGCCGCCGGCGCCGACCAGCCGGCCTTCGACGATTCGGCGTGGGCCGGCGTGAGCCTGCCGCACACCTGGAACGAGACGGATTCCTATCGCGCCTACATCAGCCACAGCGGCGGCGACCAGAGCGAAAAGATGTTCGGCGTCGGCTGGTATCGGAAGCATTTCAAACTGCCCGCCAGCGCCGAGGGCCGGAAGGTGTTTCTCGAATTCGACGGGATGCGGCAGGCCGGGCGCTTTTTCCTGAACGGCCAGCCCGTCGGCAAATACGAGAACGGCGTCACCGCCGTCGGCCTCGACATCACGAAGTTCGCGAAGTTTGGCGGCGCCGACAATCTCCTCGCCGTCAAGGTCGACAACAGCCCGAACTACAAGGAGGAGGCCACCGGCACGGCGTTCGAGTGGAACGCGAAGGACTTCAACCCGAACTTCGGCGGCCTGAACCGCGACGCCACGCTCATCGTGACCGGCAGAATCCACCAGACGCTGCCGCTCTACGAAAATCTCAAGACCACCGGCGTCTACGTCTATCCCGCCGCAATCGACCTGAAGAAAAAATCCGCCGATCTGAAGGTCGAGGCCGAGGTCATGAACGAGACCGGTGACTACGCCTCGATCACGCTCTCCGCGGTCGTCGTGGACCGCGACGGCGTGGTGCGCGCGAAACTCGACGGCAATACCTCCGACCTCGTCGCCGGGCAGACGGAGGTCTTCACGGCGGAAGGCACGCTGGACGGCGCGCGGTTTTGGGACGTGAACGACCCGTATCTTTATCGCGTCTATTCGGTGCTCTCCGTGAGCGACAAGGTCGTGGATGTGTGCGAGACCACCACGGGCTTTCGCCAGACGGAGTTCAAGGGTGGCGCCGGCACCGGCGGCGTGTGGCTGAACGGCCGCTTCGTCTGGCTCACCGGCTTCGCCCAGCGCTCGGCCAACGACTGGGCCGGACTCGGCGGCGCCTATCCCGACTGGATGCACGACTACACGCTCGCGCTGGCGCGCGAGAGCCACGGCAACTACCTCCGCTGGATGCACGTCTCGCCGCAGCGGGCGGATGTCGCGGCGTGCGATCGCCTGGGCATCGTCGAGGTCTGTCCGGCTGGCGACAAGGAGCGGATGGTGACCGGCCGCCAATGGGAGCAGCGCACGGAGGTCATGCGCGACTCGATGATTTTCTATCGCAACAACCCGAGCATCCTCTTCTGGGAGGCGGGCAACACCATCGTCACCCCGCAGCAGATGGAGGAGATGGTCGCGCTGCGCAAGGAGCTCGACCCGCACGGCGGCCGCGTGATGGGCACGCGCGACAACGACCAGTCCGACGCCAACAAGGCGCTCACGCCGGTGTCCGAATTCTACGGCGTGATGATCGGCCAGGCGCCGCAGACCGACAAGGTCGCCGGCGACGATATTTTCCGCGGCTACGCCATCGCGCGGCGCGACAAGGCGCCGCTGATCGAGACGGAGGATTTCCGCGACGAGGCCGGGCGCAACATCTGGGACGATTTCTCGCCGCCGCATTTCGGGTTCAAGCCCAAGGTCGGCGTCATCGGTGGCCGGCCGGTGGACACATGGCACTGGAATTCCGAAACGTTCTGCCTCGCCGCCGCGGTGCGCTACACGAGCTATGTGAGCAACCGCATCGACAACCCCGATCCGGCGCACTCGAAGTGGTCGGCCTACTGCTCGATCTATTTCGCGGATTCCGACGCCGACGGCCGGCAGCAGGGCAGCTACGTCCTGCGCGTCAGCGGCAAGGTGGACGGCGTGCG
>CALFNN010000082.1 GCA_937902925.1 uncultured Opitutaceae bacterium | reverse complement strand
CGCGCCACCGATGCCTCCGGCACCGCCTGGGGCACCCCGCTCACCGTCGATAGCACCGGCGCCGTCGGCCAATACACCTCGCTCGCCGTCGTGAGCGGCAACCCGGCCATCAGTTATTACGACCTCACCAACGGCGACCTCAAATACGTCCGCGCCACCGATGCCTCCGGCTCCGCCTGGGGCACCCCGCTCATCCTCGATAGCACCGGCACGATCGGCCAATACACCTCCCTCGCCGTCGTGAACGGCAACCCGGCCATCAGTTATTTCGACGCCACCAACGGCGACCTCAAATTCGTCCGCGCCACCGATGCCCCCGGCACCGCCTGGGGCACTCCGCTCACCCTCGATAGCACCGGCAGCGTCGGCCAACACACCTCCCTCGCCGTCGTGAACGGCAACCCGGCCATCAGTTACTTCGCCATCACCGGCGGTGACCTCAAATACGTGCGCGCCACCGATGCCTCCGGCACCGCCTGGGGCACCCCGCTCGCCCTCGATAGCGCCGGCAACGTCGGCCAATACACCTCGCTGGCCGTCGTCAACGGCAACCCCGCCATCAGCTACTATGACGCCGACAACGGTGACCTCAAATACGCCTACATCACCTCGCCACCTGCCGTGACCTCGATCAGCCCGACCAGCGGGCCCACCGCCGGTGGCACCTCCGTCGTCATCACGGGCACCAATTTCACGGCGGCGACCGCAGTGATGTTCGGCGCCAGCAACGCGACCACGTTCACGGTCGACAGCGACACCCAGATCACCGCGACGGCCCCCGCCGGTTCGGCCGGCACGGTGGACATCACGGTCACGACGGCCAACGGCACGAGCGCCACCTCGGCGTCGGATCAGTTCACTTTTGTCGCACCCAGCGCCGACCTGTCGATCACCGTGACCGATGGCGTGACCACGGCGACGCCCGGCGGCAGTGTGACCTACACCATCACCGCCTCGAACGCGGGCCCGGATGCAGTGACGGGGGCGACTCTCGCCGACACCTTCCCGGCTTCGCTCTCGGCAACGTGGACCGGCGTCGGCAGCGGCGGTGCAACCGGCCCGGCGAGCGGCAGCGGCAACATCAACGCGAGCGTCGATCTGCCGTCCGGCGGTTCGTTCACCATCACGGCGACCGCCAGCATCGGCGCATCGGCGACCGGCACGCTTTCCAACACGGCCACCATCAGTTCCGCCCTGTCCGATCCCGTGCCGGGCAACAATTCCGCCACCGACAGCGACACCCTCCTCCCGCAGGCCGACCTCGCGATCACGATCACCGACGGCGTGACGACGGCGACCGCGGGTGGAAGCGTGACCTATACGATCACCGCGTCCAACAGCGGACCGAGCAATGCGACGGGCGCGACGGTCGCACTCACGTTCCCCGCCTCGCTGACCGCGACGTGGACCGCCGTCGGCGCGGGCGGCGGCACGGCGACGGCGAGCGGCTCGGGCAACATCAACGACACCGTCAATCTGCCCGTCGGCGGCAGCGTCACGTATACCGCCAGTTGCGTGCTCAGTGCGGCGGCGACCGGCACCCTCTCGACCACCGCCACCGTCACGGCTCCGGGCGGAGTCACCGATCCGACGCCCGGCAATAACAGTGCCACCGACTCCGACACGATCGCTTCGACTGCCGACCTCGCCATCACAATCACCGACGGCGCGACGACGGCGACCGCGGCCGGCGGCGTGACCTACACGATCACGGCGTCCAACAGCGGACCGAGCAATGCGACGGGCGCGACGGTCGCACTCACGTTCCCGGCCTCGCTGACCGCAACGTGGACCGCCGTCGGCGCAGGCGGCGGCACCGCGACGGCGAGTGGCTCGGGTAACATCAACGACTCCGTCAACCTGCCGTCCGGCGGCAGCGTAACGTATACCGCCAGCTGCACGCTCAATCCAGCGGCGACTGGCACCCTCTCGACCACCGCCACCGTCACGGCCCCGGGCGGAGTCACCGATCCGACGCCCGGCAACAACAGCGCGACCGACTCCGACACGATCATCACGGTTCCGGGCGCGCCGACCATCGGCACCGCGAGCGCCGGTGATACACAGGCGACGGTGAGCTTCACCGCACCGGTGAGTAACGGCGGCGCCAGCATCACCAGCTACACGGTCACCTCCAACCCGGGTGGAATCACGGGCACGGGCGCCAGTTCGCCGATCACCGTCACCGGCCTCACCAACGGCGTGTCCTACACCTTCACCGTCACCGCCGCCAACGCTGCCGGCACCGGCTCCGCCTCGGCGGCTTCCAACTCGATCACCCCGAATCCCGGTCCCGCCGTCGTGAGTGTCGCCGTCCCCGCCAACGGCAGCTACAAGGCCGGCGCCAACCTCGATTTCACGGTCACGTTCGATCAGAACACGACGATCACCGGCACGCCGCGCATCGCCCTCACGATCGGCGCCACCACGGTGCAAGCCAACTACGTCTCCAGTCCCACGGCGACCACGGCCCTGTTCCGCTACACCGTGCTCGCCGGACAGACGGATACCGACGGCATCGCCGTCGGCGCGCTCACGCTCAACGGCGGCACGATTCAAGGCGGCACCGGCATCAATGCCACCCTGACCCTGAACTCCGTCGGCTCGACCACCAGCGTCCTCGTCGACACCACCGCGCCGACGCTCAACACGATCTCGCGCCAGGTTCCCTCGACCGTGAACACCGCGGCGGCGAGCGTCACCTGGCGGGTGGCGTTCAACGAAGCCGTAACCGGCGTCGACGCGTCCGACTTCGCGCTCACGGTGGTGTCCGGCACGCCCACCGGCACGATCGGCACGGTCAACCAAGTCAGCCCGTCAGTCTACGATGTCCCGGTCAATACGCTCGCCGGCCAGGGCCAGTTGCGGCTCGACCTCAAGGCCAGCGGCACCGGCATCGCCGACCTCGCCGGCAATGCGCTCGCCGCGGGCGGCTTCACGACCGGCGATTTCTACATCGCTGGCGTCGCTAACGTTTTCGACGCCGTCAGCCTTACCGCGGGCACGACGCGCAGCGTCTCGGGCGCCACGACCAACCTGGTCGCGCAGCGCTTCACCACCGCGGCCGGCGCTCCGTTGTCGCTCACCACGGTGACTGCTGCGCTCGGCACCATCACTGGCACGCCCGCGCCCGTCGTGACCATCCGGGCCGACAATGCTGGCGCCCCAAGCTCAGCCATCGTCGCCACGCTGACCAATCCCACCAGTCTCACCGCCAACACGCTGAATGTCTGGACCAGCACGCAACTCCTCACCGCCAGCACCACCTACTGGGTCGTCTTCGCCGATACCTCTGGCGCCGGAGCTTACAACATCAAGGAAACTGCTGATACGACCGGCGGTGCAGGCGCCTGGCTGACGAACCCGGACTACGCTTACTTCTACGGCGCCAACGCCGCGACCGGTCCGCAGACCGGCTCGCTCCAGATCGCGATCGGCGCCACCAGCACGCCGACGATCACGAGCACGCTCACCGCGAGCGGCACCTACGGCAGTGTATTCGGCGGCTACACGATCACCGCGACGAATTTGCCCACGAGCTTCGCGGCGACGGGCCTGCCCACCGGCCTCAGCCTCAACACCGGCACCGGTGTCATCTCCGGCACGCCGACGCAAAGCGGCAGCTTCAACGTGTCGCTGACCGCCACCAACGGCTCCGGCACTGGCGTGCCCTCGACGCTCGTCCTCACCGTGGCCAAGGCGGCGCTAACGGCCACCGCCGACAACAAGACTCGTGCCTACGGATCAGGGAATCCGGCCTTGACGGTCAGCTACACCGGACTCCGCAACGGCGACACCGCCGCCTCCTTCACCGAACCGGTCGCGAGCACGAGTGCCACCTCCAGTTCCCAAGTCGGCACCTATGCGATCACGGTCAGCGGCGGCACCTCGGCCAACTACACCTTCAGCTACGCCAGTGGCACTCTGACCGTCGCCGCGGCCTCACAGACCATCGCCTTCGCGGCGCCCGGTGACGCGATCCTCGGCCAGACCGTCACCCTCTCCGCCACGGCGAGTTCCGGCCTGTCGGTTTCATTCTCTGTCGTCAGCGGCCCGGCCGCGGTCTCGGGCAATACCGTGTCGTTCACGGGCACGGGTTCGGTCACGGTGAGGGCTTCCCAGTCCGGCAACGTTAACTTCTTCAACGCCGCCCCGAGCGTCGACCGCAGTTTCAACGTCACCGCCGGCCCGCCGCCCGCCGTCACCACCGGAACGCAAATTCCCGCGCCGGCACCGGGCAGCACCGCGACGCTTACTGCCGGCACCAGCAACCCGAACGTCACCTACCAATGGCAGCGGGATGGCAGCACCGTGAGCAGCGCCACCGGCCCCAGCCTCACGCTCAACAACGTGCAGCCCCCGACCGCCGGTCTCTACACCTACACCGCCACGCTTCCCGGCGGAGGCAGCGGCACCAGCAATCCGGTCATCGTCGGCATTTTGACCACCGACAAGGTGATCGGCACCGGCACCGACGTCGGCGAGAACATCGTCCACCCCAACGGCAACACCTACGACCAGGTGCTCCTCCAGGGCCCCGCCGCGACCGTCACCGCCGATACCGCCCAGGTCACCCGCATCTCGTTTGTCGACCTCTCCAACGACATCGTGCAGGTCGAGTTCTCCGGTGCCGGCACGCTGTCGGTGACCATGGACGGGGCCTCCAGTCCCAGCCCCGCGTCGAACTATAACCAACCGGGCGTCGACTACGTGAAAGGTCATGCGGGGCTCGTCATCACCGGCGCCAACGAAACCAGCAACCTCTCGGTCTTCAGCGTCGGCCCCGTCACGGCCGTCAACTCGGCGCTCTTCAAGCCCGGGGTGACCTACGACGGGGTCGCGGACATCGCCTTCATCGCCATCCAGAGCACCAACGGAAAATTCGGCGGCATCCGCGCCGGCAACGCGAGCTGCTTCGCCACCACCGGCTTCACGGGGATCTATGCACCTGGCGTGCAGTTCTCCGGCCCCGTCTATCTCGGCGACATCAACGCGTCCGACTCGGCCACGCCGGTGCTCATCGTCGGCTCGACCGGCGATGCGCGCATCGCGGGCGGCGACCTGCTCCAGGCCAACGGCCAGCCGGTCAAGGTCAGCGGCCTCACGCAACTCAAGTTCGTGAGCGGCACCACCTCGCAAGGCACCGTCCTGCCCGCCCAAGCCAACAAGGCCGTCCTCCTCCAGGACGGCGTCAACGTCACCACCCAGATCGTCGTCAATCCATAGTCCGGGCGTTCGTCTCGCCTACGTCGGTTCCAGCAGCGCAGTTCCACCGTGTCCGCCAGCGAGCGGTAGGAGCGGCTTTGCGCCGCGATAGCCACCTGCGAGCCATGGCATCGCGGCATAAGGCCGCTCCCATAGTCAATACCACCCTTTCGGTGCACCCCGCGCCACGCCCGCGCTTGCGTTCGCCCAAAAACCTCTGGTTCACTGCGCGTCCAGTGAAACAAAGCATCGTCACCCTCGACATGGAGGGCGTTCTCACCCCGGAAATCTGGATCGCCGTCGCCGAGCGCACCGGCATCGCCGAATTGCGCCGCACGACGCGCGACGAGCCCGACTACGACAAGTTGATGCGCTACCGTCTCGGCATCCTCGACCGGCACGGCATCACGCTGTCGAAAATCCAGGAGGTCATCGGCGGTCTCGCCCCCCTGCCCGGCGCGCTCGATTTCCTTAACGCCCTCCGCGGCAGGCTGCAGTTCCTGATCCTGTCCGACACGTTCGAGCAGTTCGCCCAGCCGTTTCTCCGCCAGATGGGCTGGCCAACGTTGCTCTGCCACCGCCTCGTCGTCGAAAGCGATCGCCTCACCGGCTACCAGCTTCGCCTCGCCGACCAGAAGAAACACGCCGTCGCCGCGCTCCAGTCGCTCAACTACAACGTCATCGCCGGCGGCGATTCGTTCAATGACACTGCGATGCTAGCCCAGGCCGATCACGGCATCCTGTTCCACGCGCCCGAGAACATCGTGAAGCAGTTTCCCCAGTTTCCCGCCGTCAACGACTACGGCGTTCTGCTCGAGCTGATCCTCGCGCGGAGCTGAACGCCGCCGGCGTCGTTGCGGCGCGTTCAACGATATCAGCAAAATGCCCGGGCGCCGGGCGCATCCTCTCGCGGGGGCGCCCGTTTAGCGGTTGTGACGATCCGCGGCCGTTTCCGCGGACCTCGCCACCGAACCCCGTCCCGCATGCTCAAACCCCTCCTCCTCGCCTCGGCGTTGGTCTCGGCAACCGTCCTGCCGGCCCAGACTGCCCCCGACTTCAAGGCTCTCTGCGCCGATCTCGGCAAGACACCCCGCCAGCATCCCTACCTGCTGTTCACTGCCGCCGAAAAGCCGGCGATGCTCCGGCGGATCAAGGCCGACCCTCGCTCCGCCGAGGTGTTCGAGAAATTCCTGCTCGAAGGCCGGCGCCTCCTCTACGCCACCGTCGAGAACGACCAGGCGCCGCCGCGCGAGATGCACACGCGTTATGTCGGCGCCGACGACTACCGCCGGTTCGTCACCCAGCACCTCAACGCCGCCTTCACGCTCGCGTTTCTCTACCAGATGACGGGCGACGAGAAATACGTGGCGAAGGCGTTCTATCACGCAAACATCGTCTGCGCGCAGGAATCGTGGATGCAAACCCCGCACACCTTCGACGTGATCTACCCGCGGGTCTGGCCCTACGGCGCGAAGGACGACGAGGTGGCGTTCACCTACGACATCACCGCGAGCGCCACCAGCCAGCAGATGGCCTACATCTACGACTGGCTCTACCCCGCGCTGGCCAAACCGCAACGCGACCGCCTGCGCGGCGCCCTGCTCGAAAAGGCGATCATGCAGGTCCGCGGCAACTACGAGTATCTTTGGTGGGCCACCGCCTACAAATGCAACTGGTCCGGCATCTGCCACACCGGCCTCGGGCTCGCCGCGCTCGCGTTGCTCGACGACGATCCGCAGCTCACCGACGTCGTCGCCCGCTCCTGCGAAGGCATCTGGAGCATGATCGATCACATCGGCGAGGATGGTGGCTGGCAGGAGGGTCGCGGCTACTGGGCTTACGGCCTCGGCGAAAGCGTCCGGTTCATGGAGGCGATCAAGCGCGTCACCGGCGGCAGGATCGACATGTTCAAGCATCGCAGCCTTTCGCCGCATCCCGAGGATTTCGGCCTCTACGGCATGACGGCCGGTTTTGGTGACGGTTCGGGCACCGCAGTTGGCGAATCCTACGTGATGAACAAGCTCGCCCAGGAAAGCGGCGACCCGCACGCCGCGTGGTATGTCAGGAATTTTGTCCGCTCGCAGGAAACGATCTTCGACCTCATCTGGCCCGCCACGACCGTCAAACCGGAGAAACCCGCCGAGACCTCGAAGTTTTTTCCCAGCATCGACTGGGCGGTCATGCGGAAGAATTTCGGCGCGGATTACATGACCGTCGCGACCAAGGCTGGGATGAACGACGATCCGCATCACGGCCACCTCGATTGTGGGACGTTCAACCTCACCTGGGAGGGGCTGAATTTTGTCGGCGAGGTTCCACGCACGCCCTACGACGAGAAATATTTCGGCGCGATGCGCTGGGATTATCTGGAGGCGCGGACCTCCGGCCACAATTGCGTCATGGTGAACGGAGAGGAGCAGATCGAGGCCAAGCTCAAGGACCAGCCCTGGCGCGACGGCATCGGCGGTCACATCACGCACTATGAGTCGAGCCCCGGATTCGCCTATGTGATGATGGATCCCACGCACGCCTATCCGGGCCGCGAGCTCAAGCACTGGGACCGTTCGATCGTCTTGGACAAGGACACGAACGCCGTGATCGTCCTCGACCGGGTCAACTGCGCCGTCGGCGCGGAGATCGAGGTGCGCTTCCACCCCGGCGTCGACATCGACCCAGCGAAAGACCACGTCGTCCTCCGCGCCGCGTCACCCGAAGCTGCGGGACGCGGTGGCCGCCAGGGTGCCGCCGCACGCGGCGCGGCCGCCCGCCCCACGCCCCAGCCGGCCGACGGCGAGCACCGCTACACGACCGGCGATGCTCCCACCACGGGCACTCGGGCGCGTCGCAGCGATCTCGAGATGCTGCCGCTCTTTCATGGCGCCTTCTCCGTCATTCAGGGCCGCCAGCCCGACCTTCCGATCACGGAGGAGCCGCAGCTCACGTGGGCGCCCTACTTCAGCACAGTGGTCACGGCGCCGGCGGAGGAGAACATCATCGCCTCGGTCTTTTTTCCCACCGGGTCCAGCGAGGCCGCCACCACCGGCGCGCCGTTCCAGCTCGAGTCGGAAAACGGCGCACCGGTTGTCGTCGGCACGCTTGGAGGCAAAAGCTTCAAGTATGTCTTTGGGCCGGATCAGATCACGCGCACTGTAAATTAATCCCGCCTGCGGCTACCGGCGCGCCGGGTCGCAGGCAAAAACCAGACACCGCCGGAACGGGTTCGCATGGTGTCGCGAAGCGGCCCAACATCCCGGCCGATGTCACCGCGCCTTCCCCGTTGCACCAGGGATTTGCTCCTCGGCTTCCTGCTGGTTTGCACCGTTGTCGTCGCCTATTTTCCCGCGATCGACGGCGGCTTGTTGTGGGACGACGCCGCGCACGTGACCAAGCCTGAACTGCGCTCGCTGCTGGGGCTCGCCCGCATCTGGTTCGATCTCGGTGCCACGCAACAATACTATCCGGTTCTGCACAGCGCGTTTTGGGTCGAACATCGTCTGTGGGGCGATGCCGTCGCCGGCTATCATCTCACCAATCTCGCGCTGCACCTCCTGTGCGCCTGCCTGTTCGTCGCAGCGCTCCGCCGGCTGGCCGTGCCCGGGGCGTGGCTCGCGGCGTTTCTGTTCGCGCTCCATCCGGTCCACGTCGAGTCGGTCGCGTGGATCTCGGAGCAAAAGAACACGCTCTCGCTCGCGTTCTACCTCGCCGCGGCACTCGCCTATTTTCGGTTCGACGAAACCCGGTCGGCGCGAGCCTACCTCGTCGCTCTCGCCTTCTTCGTCTTCGCGTTGCTGACGAAGACCGTCACCGCGACCCTGCCCGCCGCACTACTCGTGGTTTTCTGGTGGCGTCGCGGTCGAATCGTTTGGCGGTCGGACGTCGTGCCGCTGTTGCCGTGGTTCGTTCTCGGCGCCGCGGGCGGTCTCTTCACGGCCTGGGTCGAGCGCACGCTCATCGGCGCGCAAGGCACCGCGTTCGACCTCGGAATCGGGCAACGCTGTCTGCTCGCCGGCCGCGTGGTTTGGTTTTATCTCGGCAAGCTCGTCTGGCCGGCAAATCTCACGTTCATCTACCCGCGCTGGACGATCGACTCCGCCGCCGTGGAGCTGTGGTTGTTCCCGTTGGCGACAATCGGCGCCTTGGCGACGCTCTGGTGGCTGCGTTCGCGGACCCGCGCCCCGCTCGCCGGCGTCTTGCTTTTTATCGGCGGACTTTTCCCCGTCCTCGGATTTTTCAACATCTATCCGTTTCTCTTTTCCTACGTCGCCGATCATTTCCAATATCTCGCGAGCCTCGGCCTCATTGCCCTGGCGGCTGGCGGGCTCGTCCGATTGCCGGGCGCGTGGCGGGCGGTGCCGCCGGTCCTCGTGGCGGGACTCGCCACGCTGACGTGGCAGCAGAACCGGCCCTATCGCGATGCCGAGACTCTCTACCGCACGACCATCGCGCGGAATCCTGCGTGCTGGATGGCCTACAATAATCTCGCCGAATTGCTCGTCGCCCAAGGCCGCATCGCCGAGGTGGTGCCAGCCTACCGCCGGACGCTGGAGCTCAACCCGACCTCGACGCTCGCCCACTACAATCTGGCGGTCGTGCTGCAGAATTCCGGGCACTTGCCGGAAGCGATCTTCGAGTTTCAGGAGGCGCTGCGCTTGAAGCCCGACTATGGCAACGCCCACCTTGGCCTCGGCCTGGCGTTGCAGACCGCCGGCCGCTTCGACGCAGCCATCGCCCACGAGGAAGCCGCCCTGAAACTCGCACCGGATGTGCCTCAAATCTACAACGACCTCGGCGCCGTGCTGGTCGAGTCCGGCCGGATCGATGCCGGCATCTTCCGCTATCGGCAGGCCCTGCGGCTCCGGCCCGACTTTGCCGACGCCCACAACAATCTCGGCATCGCCCTTCTCGCTGCCCGCCGGCCCGCCGACGCCATGGCCGAATACAAGCGCGCGCTGGAAATTCAACCCGACTTCGCCGAGGCGCACAACAACCTCGCCAACGTCCTGCGGAAGACCGGGCAAACCGACGCCGCGGTCAAGGAATATCGTGCGGCCATCCGGTTGGTGCCAGCTTCCGCCGAATATCATCTCAATTTGGGCACCGTGTTCCGGTTTGCGGACCGACTCCCGGAAGCGGTCGCCGAGTTCGAAACCGCTCTGAAACTCCGGCCCGACTACGCCGAGGCGCACTACAGTCTCGCACTCGTCCTCCGTGACGCCGGTCGTCCGGACGAGGCGCGCCGGCATTACCTCGAAGCCCGCCGGCTCCGGCCCGACCTGCCTGAATTGCCGGACTAGCCGGGGAGTGTGACCAGAAACTTCTCAAGCCGCCGCTGCACGCGGTCGCGCCCGAGCACACGGAACATTCCCGTGATACTCGGCCCAACATTCGTCCCCGAGACTGCGAGCCGTGCCACCGCCTGGTAGTCGCCAAAGCCAAGCCCATTTTTCGCCGCCAGGGCCTTGAGTCCTTCTTCGATCGCGATGTCGCTCGAAAAATCAAACCCCGCCAGCGCCGCGATCAACTCGCCCAGCCGCGCCTTGGGATCGCCCTTGGTCATGACCTTGGCTTTGACCTTTTCGTCGACCGGAAAATCCTCCGCGAAGAAATAGACGGTGTAGCCACCAAGCTCCTCGAGCCCTTTGATTTTCGGCTGCGCGAGCGCCATGACTTCGCGGAAATAACCGTCGTCGGCCAGCGCCGCACCGGCATTCGGCTGGGTCGCGAAATATGCTTTCGCCAGCGCGATAAACCGCTCCGCTGGCTGCTCCAGCAGGTAGGCCATGTTGAGATGCGCGAGTTTCTTCGGGTCGAACTTGGCATTGCTCTGGTTGACGCCCGGCAGATCGAACAGCCGCACGATGTCCGCGATCGGCATCTTCTCGCGATCGTCGCCGGGATTCCAGCCAAGGAGTGCGAGGTAGTTCACCAGCGCCTCCGGCAGAAAGCGGCGCTGCTGGTATTCCTCGATCAGCGCGCCCTTGTCGCGCTTGCTCATCTTGCCCTGCCCCATCTCGGGCGATTTCAGGATCAGCGGGATGTGCGCGAACACCGGCGGCGTGACGCCCAGCCCCTCGTAGAGCCGCACGTGCTTGCTCGTGTTCGAAAGGTGGTCCTCGCCCCGGATGATGTGCGACACCTTCATCGTGATGTCGTCGACGACGTTCACGAAATGAAACACCGGGTTGCCGTCGGACCGGAAGATCACGAAGTCCTCGTCCTCCATCCGCTCGACCCGGCCACGGATCTTGTCGTCGATCACCACCGGTTCGCACTTCACCTTCTCGACCTCCTTCTTGCGGTGATCGTCAAAGACCCGGTAGCGCTCACCCAGCAGCTTGAACCAGATCGCACCGTCCTTCTCGTAGGCGCGCCCCGCGGCGAGCAGCTTTTGCTTGTAGTCCTCGTAGATCGCACCGCGCTGACTCTGCCGGTAGGGACCGAAGTCGCCGCGCTCGCCTTTGCCGTCGGGCTTTGGGCCCTCGTCCCAGTCCATCCCCAGCCACGTCAGGCTGTCGTAGATCAGCTGGAGAAACCGCTCGCTGTTGCGCTCCTTGTCCGTGTCCTCGATCCGCAGGATGAAAACGCCGCCCGTGTGCCGCGCATAAAGCCAGTTGAACAGCGCGGTGCGGGCGCTGCCGATGTGGAAGAACCCCGTCGGACTCGGGGCGAAACGGACGCGGACTTGGGACATGAGTGGGCGGAAAGATTGCGGCTTGAGCTTGGTCGAAACGCCCAGCAAGAACCACCGCATGTCGAGTGTCAAAGCCGGTCCCGCCGTCATCGATCCTTCCGCGCTCGCGGCCCGCTTCGCGGCGGCGGGCCGGGCGGCCGGCTTTCGGATCGAACCCTTCGGCGAGGCCGCCGGCTGCCCGCTCTTTGCGCTCACGAAGCGCACGCCCGGGCCGCGCCCGCGCATCTACCTGTCCGCCGGCATCCATGGCGACGAACCCGCCCCGCCGCTCGCGTTGCTGGCCATGCTCGAGGCCGGCGTCTTCGATGACCGGGCGGTTTGGTTTCTCTGCCCGCTGCTCAACCCCGCTGGTTTTCTGCGCGGCACGCGGGAAAATGCCGACGGCCTCGATCTCAACCGCGACTACAAGGACCTCCGCTCCGCCGAGATTCGCACCCACGCCTCGTGGCTGCGCCGCCAGCCGAATTTCGACCTCACGATCTGCGTGCACGAGGACTGGGAGTCGGCGGGTTATTATCTTTACGAATTGAATCCCGCACAGCGGCCCAGCCTGGCGGAGCCGATGATCGCAGCCGTCGCGAAAGTCTGCCCCATCGAAACCGCGACCGTCATCGATGGCCGCCCGATCGATGTGCCGGGCATCATCCGCCCGCACAGCGACCCCCTCATGCGCGAAACCTGGCCCGAGGCCATTTACCTCCGCGCGCACCACACGACACTCAGCTACACCATCGAAACGCCCTCGGCCTTTCCGTTCGATCAGCGCATCGCCGCCCACCGCGCCGCCGTCGAGACCGCGCTCACACTCTCAACCCGCGGCTGGCGCAGAACTCCCGCATGTCCGCCGGCAGCGGCGCGCTGAACACCTGCGTCATCCCCGCCGGCCGCAGATCGATCTCCGCGCAGTGCAGCGCCTGCCGCGGCAACAGCAGCTTCGCCGCCAGCGCCTCGGTCCAGCCGTGGTCGATGAACTCAAGGTAACATCTTGCGTCCGGTCCGTAGATTTTGTCGCCCACCATCATGTGTCCCAGCCATTGGGCGTGTGCCCGGATTTGATGTTTTCGCCCGGTCCCGGTCACGACCCGCGCCAGCGTGAACCCTCCGCCGGTCGCCAGCGGCGTGAAATGCGTGACCGACGCCTGCCCGTCGGCGCGCACGCAGGACTTCACGAACACCGGGCTCGAGACGTCGTCGCCCAGCGGTTGATCCACGGTCACCGGTTCCGCCAGGTCGCCGGTCAGAATCGCGAGATAAGCCTTCGCGATTTTTCGCTCCTGCATCGCGACCTGGAGCCGGCTCGCCATCTTCGCGTCCTTCGCGAGCACCACGATCCCGCTCGTCTCGCGATCGAGGCGAAACACGAGGTGCATCGTGGGCAACCCGGTATACTCGCGCGCCGCGCCCACCAGACTGGACCATGGGCCGGCCTTCGACGGATGGCAAACCACGTCGCCGGGCTTGTTCACGACGAGCAGCCGTTCGTCCTCATGCACGATCCACGCCGTCACCTCCTCCGGTGCAATCATCCGCACCGGCCCTTGCTTCGTTCGGCGCGGCCACGCACAGGCGCGCCCGGAAATCGCCATGAAATCTTCCGGTGCCGCCCCGGGGGCCGGGTTATCCGCGTTCACGATCTCGTCTGTTTCCGGCGATAAGCCGCCAGCACCACCCCGGCCACCCGCGCAGCGAACGGCTTCGGGACGGGCGTGCTCGCGAACGTCGACAGCTTGTTCCTCCAGCCCGTGACGACCTGGCTGCGCCCTCTGGCCAGCGCCCGTAGCGACTGCTCCACCACCTCTTCGCACGTCATCGCGAACGCATCCGCCCGGTTGCCCTCCGCCAGCCCTGCGGTGCGGAAAAACTCGGTCCGCGTCGTTCCCGGGCAGACGGCGAGCGTGCGCACGCCGCTGCCCCGCAGCTCGACGCCCAGGGCGTGGCTCCAATGCAGCACGAACGCCTTCGTCGCGCCGTAGGTCGCCATCGACGGCGTCGGTTGGAACCCCGCGGTTGAGGCGACATTGATGATTGCGCCGCCGCGCTCGCGCAAAAACGGCAGCAACTGGCCCGTGATATGCACCACCGCCCGCACGTTCACGTCGATCATTTCGAGCTGCCGGGCAAGATTTGGCTCAGGAAAGTCGGCCATGGTGCCGAAACCACTATTGTTGATGAGCAACACCTCACCAGCCGGGACTTCCCTCCGCAGCAGGGCCTCGACCTCGCCGATCGCCCGGGCCGCTTCGGCCGGCTGCGCCAGGTCGCAAGAAAAATGGTTCAATCTTTTTCCCAACTTTATTTCGCCCGGATCGCGGCGAGAGAGGTTGCAAAAAACGAGCCCTGGCTTCAGGTTCGCGCACAGATCGATGAATGATTTTCCAATACCGGAAGATCCGCCCGTAATGACGACGGAAGTGAATCGGGAGAGTGCTTCGCCTAGTGAGGACCGGACGGGTGACACGGAAATTTTTCTCAGGGCCGGGTTTCGTCCCGTCCTTGGTTTAACCCAACCCATACACAGAAACATGAACAGCCAAAACCACCGCGAACTGATTGTCTCTGGCATCCATCTCGAGCTGACTCCGTCGCTCAAAACGTTCGTGAATGAGAAGGCCGGGCGATTGTTTCGCCACGAGGAACGCATCGTGCGCATCCGGGTGGAATTGGAATGCGACTCCAAGCAGGACGTCGGCGCGCGGTTCAAGGCGAAGGGGCACATCGTCATCCACGGGCCCGACATGAACGCCGTCGTCGAGTCCGACGAATGCCACAAGGCTGTCTCGATGCTCATCGACAAACTCGACCGGATGCTCGCCCGCCGCCACCAATTGCACCGCGTGAAGCGCAACCATCCGCACGCCGTGGAGCTCGACAGCGCCCTCCCCAAGGTCGTCTAGGCCCGCTCGCCCCCGCCATCCTTCCTCGTGAAACCCGCCGGAAATCCGGCGGGTTTTTGTTTGGCGTTGCCGGACGCCGGGCGAAGCCGCCATTCCTCTTGCCGCATGCCGCACGTTCCCGCGTCCACCCGTTACGACAGCCCCGCACTCTATCGCCGTTGCGGACGCAGCGGACTCAAGCTGCCCGCGCTCTCGCTCGGCCTGTGGCACAACTTCGGCGGCGTCGACGATTTCGCCAACAGCCGCGCGCTCGTCCTGCGCTCCTTCGACCTCGGCATCACCCACTTCGACTTGGCCAACAACTACGGCCCGCCTCCCGGCTCGGCCGAGGAGGTTTTTGGCAAAATCCTCCACACCGATCTCGCCGGGCACCGCGACGAACTCATCGTCTCCACCAAGGCCGGCTACCTGATGTGGGACGGCCCCTACGGCGAATGGGGTTCGCGCAAGAATCTCCTCGCCTCCCTCGACCAGAGCCTGCGTCGCCTGCAGCTCGACTACGTCGACATTTTTTACTCCCACCGACCCGATCCCGAGACGCCGCTGGAAGAGACGATGAGTGCGCTCGCCGACGTCGTCCGCTCCGGCAAGGCGCTCTACGCCGGCGTGTCGAATTATTCCGCCGAGCAGACCGCCGCCGCCGCAAAAATCCTTCGGGGCCTCGGCACACCCTGCCTCATCCACCAGCCGAAATACCACATGTTCGAGCGCTGGATCGAGCGCGGTCTGACCCGCGTGCTGGCCGACGAGGGCATCGGCGGCATCGCCTTCTGCCCGCTCGCCCAGGGTCTGCTGACGAACCGTTACCTCGCCGGCATTCCGGCCGACGCCCGCGCCGCGCGCGATCCCCGCTTCCTCAAGCCCGAGCACATCACGGAGGAAAAGCTCGGCAAAATCCGCCAGCTCGACGCCCTCGCCCGGGCGCGCGGCCAGTCGCTCGCCCAACTCGCCCTCGTATGGGTGCTCCGGCAGCCGACCATCACGTCCGCCCTGATCGGCGCCAGCAAGGTAAGCCAGATCGAGGAAAACCTCGCCGCGTTGAAGAATCTCCCGCTCACCGCGCCCGAACTCGCCGCGATCGATCGCATTCTCGGCGGGTAACCCGGCGCGCTTTCCGCCCGGTGCCGCGGGCCGGGTCCCGGCTGTGCTTGCGACTTCGCCCGGCGCGATGTCTACTCTCCACCGGTATGCCTCGCCTGCGACTTGTCACCTACAACATCGCACACGCCCGCGGCCTCCACCCGATCCAGGGACTCGCCTCGCTCCGGCGCTTGCAATCCAATCTCCGCAAGATCGCCGCGCTCGTCGAGCGCCTCAAACCGGATTTCGTCGCGATGCAGGAAATCGACGAACGCTCGCGCTGGGCGGGCAACTTCGACCACCTCGACTACCTGCGCGTCCACACACGCTTTCCCCACGCGGTTTTCGGCATCAACAACCGCCGGGCCGGCCTGCTCAACCTCTGTTACGGCAACGCGATCCTCTCGCGTCACCCGATCCGCACCGCCGAGACCGTGGCGTTCGGCCAGCGCAAGTTCGGCGAGAAGGGTTTTCTTTTTGTCGAGTTCGACGTCGGCGGCTTGTGCGTGCCGCTCGTGAACCTGCACCTGCACTTCATCTCCCGACCGCAACGCCTGCGCCAGCTCGACCGGCTCACGACCTGGCTGCGCGAGAAACACCGGCTCCACGGTGACCGCTGGCTGGTGCCGCCGATCGTCTGTGGCGACTTCAACAATCCCGGCACGCGCAACGATGCCACCGCCGCCCTGCTGAGTCACCTCTGCGATTATTGCGACTATACCATGCACCCGCTCACCGGCCTGACCTTCCCCTCCCCGCTGCCGCGGCGCGCCCTCGACTTCATTTTCCTGCCGGCCGGCTGCGGCAATGCGAGCTGTGAAATCGTCCGCTCGCTCCTCTCCGATCACCTGCCGGTGCTCGTCGAGTTCGACATCCGGTAGCCGGTTGCTCCGGGAGGCGCGGCCTTTTCCGCGGCGAGCTGCCGGAGAAATGTTTTCTCGGCGGCCGCGATCATCGTGCGCCAGCCCGCGGGATCGATCAACGGATTCGGGCTCGCTCCTTGTTCGAGTTTTTCAAACTTTTCCGCCATCGCGAACTGCCCGCCGTGCGGCGCAAACCAGATGTCGCAGGGCAGCGTCTTCAAGCGGGCGAAGGTCGCCGTGAAATCCTCCGCGATCTCCGGATAGTTGGGGTTGTTCACGAGCGTCGTGCCGGCGTTGATGCTCGCGCTGCTGAAAAACACCACGTGCTGGACGCGTCCCGCCTCCGTCACGTCCATCGTCCACGTCGTTGCCCCCTTGGTGTGGCCCGGCGTCAGGTTGGCCGTCAGCGTGACGCCGCCAAGGGTGACCTGTTCGCGATCCGCCACGATGCGGTCCGCCTGCACGGGCTGGTAGAGAATGAGCGCCCGGGGCCACTGGATGAAGTCGCTCGCCCCGCCGGTGGCGAGCACGCGGGCGTCGGCGGCGCTGGCGACGATCCGTGCGCCCGTGAGCTGTTGCATCCGCGCGTGCCCGCCGACGTGGTCCACGTGGGCATGACTGCTGAGGAGGAGTTTGATGTCGGACACCTTGAAGCCGAGTTGCTCCACGCCGCGCTGGATGATCGGCACGGTCTCGTCGAAGCCGGTGTCGATCAGGATGTGGCCCGCCGGCGTCGTGATCAGATACGAGCTGATGCCGATCGCCCCCACGTAATAGATGTTCGCCACGAGGTGACGCGGCGGCACGGGCGCCTTCCAGGAATCGAACAATCGCTTGATCGCGATATTGTCCCGCGGGTCGGTCACCGGCCCGGGTTTGTCTGCGAGGGTGGTTTGCGCGCGGCCAACGCCAGCCAGCGCCGCGCCCGCGACGCCGAGTCGGAGAACCCAGCCGATTCGATGAAAGCCGGACCGCACGGAGGATGAAGAGGAGACGCTGCCTGTCAGCCGACGCTCGAAAAAGGAGATTCTTGGAGGCGCGGGCCGGAATTGGCTGCCTATCGTCGCTTTTGCAGTTCGAAAATGACCGATATTCAGAGGTAACCAAGCATAATCTGGCACTACCCAGAACTACCTACTTTAACTATTTTGGTGTCCATTTTGGTGTCCACTCCGCGCATCGCAAATCGCGATGAATTTTGGCGACGCTGAACAGAAGGACGGAGAAACATTTCACGAGCAGGAAAGCATCATCACCTGACACGATGACCGTAGCGCGTCAGCGCGGTGCAGTCCGGGTTCGCGGAAGCCCCAAGCTGGAGTGAACCCGGGGTGCACCGCGCGGCTGGCGTTTCGGAAACTCATCTTGGGATGGGGAGCGTCGGAAGGTAATTTGCTGACCGGTCGCAGGACGAACATCTGGCGAGTTTTCTTTAGCGAAGGAATCCGAACCAAATCTCGCCTGCGGCCAGTCAGCTCACATGGACAAGGTCATGCATCCTCTGGGTGCCGACGTTTTCCACGTCCCGCTTGATACAGCCTGCAGGCCGGGTCCGCCAAATCAAAAAAGGACAAGCCATGAATCCCGATTACACCGCCCTGGTGGCACTGGACTGGGGCGATCAGGAACACGCGTTCGCGCTGCAACGGCGCGGAACCAACCGCGAAACCGGCACGCTCCCGGCGACGCCCGAAGGTCTCCACGGCTGGCTCGAGGCCCTGGGGCAGCGCTGCGGCGGCCAGCCGGTCGCGCTCGCGATCGAAGCCGGCCGCAACGCCGTCGTGCACGCGTTGGTCGCCTATCCGTGGCTCACGGTTTAACCGGTGCATCCGGCGACGAGCGAACGCTTCCGGAAAGCGTTCACGCCCATGTTGCTCGCGCTGAAATACAGCACCTGGCGCGGCGTCAGGGTGTTCACGCTGATGCTTAACCTCGTTGCGATGGTGGGCACGCCCCAGGCGGTGCCGATGTTGTGGTGCCTGTTCACGCGTCGCGGCGGCGACGTGACATTCTGGAGCACACTGCTGGTCGGATTCTTTTTCAGCGCGATCCTGGGCTGGCTCCCGCACGAGGGCTGGTTCATCGCGTGGGCCCGGAACCATGGTTGGCAGGACGTGGCGGCCTGGGTGCGGGTCAACGAGTATGCCGTCGTCATGCTCGTCGACACGGTCGTTTGCTCGGCGTGGTATTGGGCCTTGGTCCGCTGGGGTCCGCAACCCGCCGGGAAGCGAAGGGAGAAGATCGATAGCTTCTTCGCGGCCATGCACACGCCGGTCCAGCCGGACGCCGCCAGCGCCGCGGCTGCGGCGACCAATAGCCGCACGGTGGTCAGGATGTGCCGGTATTACGGGGCGTTTTTGCTCGCAATCGCACTTTTTCCCAACACTGCCTTGGGCCGTGGCGGCCTCGGATTCTGTTCGGCGTTCTTTTTCGGCATCAGTTTCCTGCTGGGCCGGATGAGCCGAAACCGAGCGGTTGAAGCGGAGCCCCATTGACCTCGGAGGCATGTGCCTGCCTTGGGGCTTCGTCCGGGTTAGCCGGTCAAATCCAACGGGAAGGCCATTGAACGGGATCTCGTTCGTTCGAGCTCAAGCGACGGAACGGAAACAAGGGAAGATCGCGGAAAGGGTCCCGTAGAGACATCCGCCTGATTCCATCAAAGCAAAGACACGCCACCCCTAACGGCTGTTAGGCAAAAGGCCCGAAACACCACTCGACCACTACTTCGCCACCACTCGCGAGGGACGGTGCGTTTAATCAATCGGACTCGATGGAAATCACTGGCGGAGCGCGACGGCGCTCCCGCAGTCCCTCGGCCCCGCCGATCTCCTTCCGCGCCTGCCGCTCGACCCCGCATTAGGGCCAAACCAACAAGCGCCGGAGGAGCGGCGAGAGTGCAACCATCCGAAACGCCAGAGGGCGCCCCGGGCGGCGCCCTCTATCGTTGCCCGTGCCGGCGGTCCGACCAAGACCCGGAATGTCGGTCGCTCCCTTTCGCTGCGCTCCAGTCCGCGCCGGACCCTCCGGGTGCCCGGATCGGCACAGGCGGATCAGGGTGGCTGGGCGATTCCGCCTTGGGAGGAGCGATTTTCCAAGCGAGGGGCTCCGGCCGGGCCGCCCCTCGCGCTCCCGGCCCGCCTCCCGCTGTGCGCCGGGTCGCCCGAAGGCGACCGCTCCCGGTGGTCGCGGCCAGCCCGGTGCTCGCTCCGCCAGCGAGCCAATCGCATTCGACCGCGGTGAGGCAAACCGGGGCCGCGACACTTGTCGTCCCTTCGCTTCTTCCCGCCGGAAATCACCGCCCACTCCGTTTCGTTTCCCTGTCTCCATTACCCACAACCCCGAGAACGGGTAATGGCCCGGAAGAAAAAGGGAGAAAAGTCACGCCGCCCGCCTCCCCTTCCCTATCTCCGCCGCCATCGCGCGCTCGTTTCAATCGCGGCGCCCCGGATCCTGGAATTTGGACGTTAGCACAACACCCCATTACCGTCGGAGCCCGACTCGGTTAGCCTTGGGGCATGATCGCTTCCACCGAGCTCTCATCCTCGTTCAAACCGGAATGCCAAAATAACGCCGCCGTCGAATCCAGCGGACGCGCCATGAAGTTGGGCCAGGAGGCGCAGCTCGACGCCGGGCTGGTGCGCCGTTTTTTAGCCGGTGACGAAGCGGCCTTTGCCGAAATCGTAATCCGTTACCGGGCCCGCATGTTCGCGGTGGGATTTGCGACGCTCAAGAACCACGCCGATGCCGAGGAGATCGCCCAAGACACCTTCATTCGCGCCCACCGCGCGCTCGTGAATTTTCGCGGCGACGCCTCGCTGGCCACGTGGCTGTATCGCATCGCCCTCAATCTGGCGCGCAACCGCTACTGGTATTTTTTCCGTCGGCACCGGCATGCGACCATTTCCCTCGACAGCCCGATAGGCGAGGCGCAGCAGGCGACGTTTTCGGACCGGCTTGTCACTGACGCCGCGGATCCGGCGCGCGAGGCGCTCATCACCGAATTCTCCGAACTCGTCGGTCTTGCCATGGACCGACTCGGCAAGGGGGCGCGCGAAATTCTGATCCTGCGCAATTCCCGGGACTACTCGTATGAAGAAATCGCCCGGGAACTCGGCATCAGTCTCGGCACCGTAAAAAGTCGCATCGCCCGGGCGCGCGCCAGCCTTCGGGCCCTCGTCGATGACCCTTCACCCGAGGCCGGGCCGCCCGGCCAGCCTCGAGCGCGTTTCAATCCAGTCCACCCCGCCGCCCGTCGCGAATTGGCGTGTGCCTGATTCCAGCACGACACCGCATCGCACCCGCCTGGGTCCGTCCGCACATCCGGTCGCCATCCACCTTTTTCGTTTCGCTCCGCGGTCCAGCCTCGCATCATGCTTCCTCATCCCACCCTCGCGGCCCACTATCCCACTCCCGAGGCCAAACCGGAATTCGTCAACCGGCTGTTCGACCGGGGGGCGAAACATTACGACGCCGTGGTGGATTGGGGGTTTCTGCACAGCGGCGCCGCCTACCGCCGCCGCACGCTGAAGCAGCACGGACTGCGCCCGGGCGATCATTTGCTCGACGTGGCCTGCGGCACCGGCCTCGTCGCGGTCGAAGCCGCAAAGATTCTCGGCACCGCCGAGAATATCACGTGCCTCGATCCGAGCGCCGGCATGCTGGCCGTCGCCCGAACCAAGCTCACGGCGCGCTTCGTGTTGGGCCGGGCGGAAAACATGCCGCTGGCGGACAATTCCTTCGACTTTCTCACCATGGGCTACGCCCTGCGGCACGTGACGAGCCTCGAGCAGACATTCCGCGAATACCGCCGCGTCCTGAAACCCACGGGGAAACTCCTGATCCTCGAAGTCACCAAACCCGCCGGCCGTTTTCCCCGCTTTTTGTTCCGCCTCTATTTCGGCCGGACCTATCCGTTTCTCACCCGGCTGTTCACCCGCAGCAAGGAGGCTCGCGACATGATGCACTACTACTGGGAGACCATGGACGCCTGCGTGCCGCCCACCGATGTGCTCGCCGCCCTCCGCGCGGCTGGCCTCCGGGACGTGAAACGCGACACGGTCCTCGGTTTGTTCAGCGAATACTCGGCGGTGAAGGCCTGACCCCATCCTCCGCTTCGTCGGCAATCCTTCTCGCGTCCGTCCCATGAACCCCGCCCCTTCCTCTTCCGCTCCCCGCGCCACGGCCTTGGCCGACCGCGAGGAAAGCATCCGGCACCTGCCCGCCGGCGCGCGCGCGGCCTTCGAGCGGTTTCAAGCCGGCGGCGGACCCGCGGAACTCGACCCGGTGCTGCTGGCCATCCTGGAGGATTATATCCCGCGCACCTCGGCGGTTCCATTGGCCGAGTTGCCCGGAAGCACGCGGCTGATCGACGACCTGGGCTTCGATTCGCTGGCCATCACCGAGGTCGTTTTTTTCGCCGAGGACCTCTTCGGCATCACCATCAGCAATCAGGAAATCATCCAGGTGCGCACGCTCGACGATCTGCGTGGTTTCATCCGCCGGAAGGTCGCGGTCCCGGCGACGGTCTGAGTGCGACGTTGTTGTTCATGCCGCCGCTGCCCGTCATCACCGGTCTGGGTTTCATCACCAGCATCGGGCACGAACGCTCCACGGTGCTGCGCCACCTGCGCGAATTACAGCACGGCTTCGAGCCGGTGGAGTTCTTCGGCAATTCCAACCTGCCGGTCAAGGTCGCCGGCACCGTGAAGGGGTTTTCCTTTCCGACGCCCAACTGGCGCGACTGGACCTGGCCGGACCAGTTTTCGGTCGACCGCGAACTCCTTCGCGGCCTCGCACCGCACGGCGTCTATGCGCTCTGCGCGCTCCAGCAGGCGCTCGCCGAGGCCGGCCTCGCTCCGGCGGAACTCGGCGATGGCACGACCGGATTGTTCTGCGCCTCGGCCGGCTCGCCGTTCCTGCTCGGCAATTTCCTCACCCAGATGCACGCCACACGCGGCGAGCGCGGCAATCCGATGGGCATCATCTCCTCGATCGCCGGCACCCTGAATTTCAACCTTGCGGCACACTACAAGATCACCGGCGCGGTCTGCGGCTTCGTCTCCGCCTGCGCGTCCTCGAGTCACGCCCTGGGCTATGCGATGGACGAAATCCGCCTCGGCCGCCAGCAGCGGATGCTCGTGGTCGGCGCGGAGGACCTGACCGCCGAGAGCGTCGTCTCGTTCTCGAGCCTGCGCGCGCTGTCGCACAACCCCGATCCGGCGACGGCCTCGCGCCCCTTCGACCGGCGACGTGATGGCTTCGTCGGCACGGGCGGCGCCGTCGCCTTAGTTGTCGAGGACGCCACGCTCGCGCGAAAGCGCGGTGCGCGGATTCAGGCCGAATTGGTCGGCTGGGGCCAGGCGGGCGACGGCCACAGCGTCGCGATTTCGCATCCCGAGGGCGCCGGTTTGCGCGAGGCGATGCGCCGCACGCTGGCCGACGCCGGTGTGAACGCGGCCGACGTCGGCTACGTCAACGCCCACGCAACTTCCACGCCCGCCGGCGATCGCTCCGAGGTGCTGGCGCTGCATTCGGTCTTCACGTCGTCCGGGGCGAGACCGCGCGTCAGCAGCACCAAGGCCCTCACGGGGCACGGCCTTTCGCTCGCGGGGGCGATGGAAGCGGCGTTCTGCACGCTCGCGCTCAGCGAGGGTTTCATCCCCGGCGCCGCCCATCTCGAGGAGCCGGACCCCGTTTGCGACGGCCTCGACCTGCCCCCCACATCCCTCGAGGAGGCGCCCCGCCTCGCGCTCAACAACAGCAGCGGCTTTGGCGGCAGCAACGTCTGCCATCTCCTCCGCCGCCCAGCCTGATCTGCCTATGTCCAACCCGCCCACCCTCCGGCTCAAGACCCTCATCGTCGCCACGCTCAAACTCGACGGTGTCCGGCCCGAGGACATCCCCGACGACGAACCGCTCATTGGTTCGCCGCGCTTCGGCCTGGATTCGATCGATGCCCTCGAACTCGTCCTCGCGCTCGAAAAGGAATTCGGCGTCAAGATCGGGAGCAGCGAGGAATCCCGTCGGGCGCTCGGCAGCGTCAACGCCCTCTCCGCCTACCTTCGGGCTCACGTCAGCGGATTCTGAGCGTTCCGCCGGATGAATGCCTTGGCTGACCAGCTTTCCGTCGGAGTCGAGGCATGCGACTGCCTCACGCCTTTCGGCAGCGCCGCAGCCACCGCCACCGCCCTGCTCGCGGGTCGGCGCGCGCTCGCGTTCTCCCCGGTGCTCGGTCGCGACGGCGGCGACCTCGTGCCGCTCGCCCTCCTCGGGCCGATGGACGAAACGCTGCCTCCGCACTGGCTCGCCCGCCTGAAGGAAATGGCCGCCGCCATCCCTCCCGCCGCGTGGGGTTCGGCACGGAGTCCCGTCATCGTGACGAGCAGTAATTTCGGCGTCGGCAGTTTCTACGCCTTCACGCGCGATCACGACCCGCGCCATCTCGCGCACGGCACGCCATTCGCGACGGTCGACTTGCTCCGCGCCGACTTCGACTGGGGCGAGAATGTGCAGGTCTTCTCGCACGCGTGCGTCACGGCACATCTCGGCCTCGCTCACGCCGCGCGCCTGCTGCACGCGGACCTGGCGGATCGCGTCCTCGTCTTCTCCTTCGATTTCGTGAGTCCGTTTGTCGCCGGCGGATTTCACAGCCTGAAAATCCTCAATGGCATCATGCCCGCGCCCTACTCGGTGCGGGAGACGGGTTCGATCGGCCTGGGCGACGGCGCCGCCTTCGCGGTGCTCACGCGCGACGCCACGCCGTTCCAGCTCGCCGCGCACGCGCTGCACAACGAGATGTTTCATTTCACCGGCAACCGCCCGGACGGCGCCGGCTTCGCCGCGTGCGCCGCCGCGATCGCCGCCACCACCGGCGGACGGCGCGTGTGGGTGAAGGGCCATGGCACCGGCACGCTCGAGGCGGGACGACTGGAAGCGGAAGTTTTCGCACGTCAGTTTCCAAGCGCACCCCTCGTCTCGTGGAAAGGAAGCCTCGGCCACACGCTCGGAAGCTGCGGGTTGGTCGAGCTCGCGATTGCGATCGCCGCGCTGCGCGGATCCAGCGCGGGCGCGGCGGGTAAGATCCCCGGCACCGTCGGCGGCGCCGCGCCGAGTTTCACCGACACCGTCGCGCTCGAATCGCTTTCCAGCGCGGAATTCGACGGGGCGATTCTCACCAGCAACGCGTTCGGCGGGGCCCACGCCGCGATGCTCCTCACCCATGACTGAGCGGTTCATTCACCACCTGCGCGTCGAACTCCCCCCGGCCACCGAGAGGGCGGCGGAGGCGCGGCTGCGGCTGGCCGACAAATTTCCGCGCCCCGCGCTACGGCGGATGACGCACCTCGGCCTGCTCATCGGCTCGGTGCTCGATGGCGCACCGCTGGCACCGGAGGATGCCCTCGTGTATGCATCGAGCTTTGCCGAGACGCGGGCGCTCGAGGAATTCCTCACGAGCTTTCCCGCGGCGAGCCCGCTGTGGTTCCACGCGTCGATTCACCCCGGGGGCGCGCAGCAGGTGCTGATCGGACGGCAGCAACCCATTGCCCGTCTCTGGCCGCTCGCGGGGCGAACGCGTTTGGTCGAGCAGGCTTTGTTGACCGCGCTGCTCGAACCGGCCGCCCGCGTCGCGGTCGTCGGTGGCGAGGAGCGCGGCACGTGGATGCTCGAGCGGCGCGTGGCTTCGGCCACGTCGTTTGCGTTCGCTGCGATCCTGACCCGCCAACCCGCCGGCGCCGTGGCGCACGTCGCCTTCTCCCCGGACGCTCAGTCCGAAGGCGTCTGCCCGACCCTGCAGGATTTTGCGCAGGACCTCGCCAGCCGGCGGACTCTGAACTGGCATGGTATCGGTGGAGCGTGGTCGCTCGCATGGCTATGAACCCTTCCGCCGCGCTCACCCGCAATCTCGGCCCGAGTTGGGGCTGCGATTTTCTGCTGTGGGCCCACCACTGGTGGCCACGGTGGGTCTTCCAACCGCTCCTCATGGCCGGCACCTGGGTCGGGCTCGCGCTTTTGCCGGTGCAGCGCGCGCATTCCCGCCGCTACCTCACGACCGTCTTTGGCCGCCCTGCGCGCCTGGTCGAGGTGTGGCGGCACTTTTTTGCCCTGACAACCAATCTCACGCTGATGCTTCGCGCCGGTCGTGGCGCGCCGGTCGCCTGCCGGATGGAACCCGACAACGCCGCGGGCTTCGACGCCTTGGTGACATCGGACCGGCCGGCGCTCTTCGGCGCGTTTCATTTTGGCGGCTCCGATTTACTCGGCTACCTTTTGGGCGAGCGCGGTCGGCGCGTTTCGATTCTCCGGCTCCGCGTGGGCAATTCCACTGACACGCGCCTGCTCGGCCAGCGCTTCGCCGGCAAGGTTTCATTCCTCTGGGTCAACAACCCCTCGGAACTTCTCTTCGACTTGAAGGTGGCCATCGAGGCCGGCGACTCGGTGGCGCTGAAATGCGACCGGCCGGAATTCAGCTCGAAGACCGAGGCTTTTCAGTTTCTCGGCGCATCGCGCCTGTTTCCCTTCACGATCTATCATCTTGCGATGCTCTTCGAGCGGCCGGTCGTGTTTTGCACCGCCGTGCCGGATGAAGCGGAGGATGCACTGCGCGTCTACGCATCACCGGTGTTCACTCCGGATCCGGCCAGCGATCGCGAAGGCAACACCCGGGCAGCCCGCCGGCACTTTCAGGCGGTTCTCGCACGGTTGGAGGTTCTCGTCCGCCGGCATCCGTTTCTCTGGTTTAATTTTCTTCCACTCAACCCGGAGGCGCCGACCGCGCACGGCCCGGCATCGCAACGCGCCCGTCCATGACACTTCGCTCGATCTATAACCTGCCGGCCTATTATGTCACGCTGCTGCTCTTTGCCGCCGGCGGCTTGGAGTTGAGCCTGCTGAGCGCGCTGACCGGCTGGCTGCCGGCGACCGAGCGGACGGAGCGCTTTTTCCAGCGGCTGATCCACCGGCACTTCGCGGCCTTCCACGCTTGGTGCGAAATCGCTCGGCTGGTTCACGTCCGCTACGAGGGCTTCGGCACCGGACCGCACGGCGGACTCGTGATCGCCGCGAATCACACCGCCCTGATCGACATCACTTGTCTGCTCGCGCGGACCCCCGAGGCGGTGTGCATTTTCAAACCTGCCATTCGCCGCAATCCGGTGCTGGGTGCCGCCGCCCGGCGCGCCGGTTATCTGGCCAACGACGGCGGACCGGACCTCGTGCGCCGCGCCGCGCACAAAGTCGCCAGCGGTCATACCCTGATCGTCTTTCCCGAAGGCACCCGGCAGCCGCCCGGCCAGGGACCGCTGCCCTTCAAGTCGGGTTTCGTGCTGATTGCCCGGCGTGCCCGCGCGCCGATCCGCCTTGTGCGTATCACAACGGATTCCGACGTCCTCACCAAAGGCCGCGCCTGGTGGCGGCTGCCGCGGTTTCCCGCCCACATCGCCGTGACCGCCGGCCCCCTCATCCCCACGGGCACGACTGCGAGCACCTCGGAACTCACCGCCGACATCGAGGCGTGGTTTCGCGGAACAGCTCCCGTCGCGATTGCGTAAGCCGGCCCCATGACAGCGTCCCAAACCCACCTCGTGATCCTGCCGACCTACAACACCGGTCCGCGCCTGCACGAAGTCGTGTGCGAGGTATTGCGGCATTGGCACCCCGTGTTCGTCGTGGTCGATGGCAGCACCGACGGCAGCGCCGACCCGGTGATCAAGCTGGCGGAGACCGAGCCGGGCCTGACCGTGCTCCTGATGCCGCGCAACGCCGGCAAGGGTGCCGCGGTGCTCGCCGGGGCGCGCGCGGCCACCGACCGCGGTTTCACCCACGCGCTGGTCATGGATGCCGACGGCCAGCATCCCGCCGCGAGCATCGCGAAGTTCATGGCGGCCTCGCAACGGCACTTGAACACCATGGTCCTCGGCCGCCCGATCTTTCCCGCCAACATCCCGCCCGCGCGGTTGCATGGCCGGAAGCTCAGCATCTGGCTCGTCCGTTTCGAGCTGCTGGGCCGCGGCATTGCCGATCCGCTGTTCGGCTTTCGCATCTATCCCCTGGCGCCGCTGCTCGCGGTGCTGGGATCGTGTCGCGGAGGCCGGCGCTACGACTTCGACACCGAGTCATCGGTGCGCCTTTGCTGGGCCGGCGTGCCGCCGCGGAACCTCACGGCGCCCGTGCGCTATTTTTCCCGGGCGGAGGGCGGTGTCTCGCACTTTCACTACGTGCGCGACAACGCCACTCAGGTCTGGCTGCACTTTCGCCTCATTGCGGAACTCTTGTTGTGGCGCTGGCCTGCGGTTCGCCGTCAGCGGCGTCGCTGGTCGCTCGCCGGCGCAACTTTCGCCCTGCTGCTCCTCGGCACAACCTTCATCCGTGCGGCGGATCCCGATCCGCTGGTGAATCCAGCCCACCGGCTCGCCGCCGACGCCCCGGGCTGGGCGGATCTCGTCGCCACGTTCGCGCGCCAGCCTGACACGACGGCGGAGTTCACCGAACGCCGTTTCTTTCCTTTCAAGAAACAACCGGTCGAGCTCGCCGGCGAAGTGCGCGTCTCGGCGATGCGCGGATTGAGCCTGCATTACACGGCGCCGGAAGAGCGCACGATCATCCTCGATGCCGTGGGCATGCTCGTCCGCGACGCCAAGGGCGAACAATCGCTGCCGCCGGATCCGCGCGTTCAGGCCGCCGATGCCGCGCTCCTGCATATCTTGCGCCTGGATTTTGCCGCGCTCGAAAACGATTTCGAAATCTACGGTCAGCGCACGGGCGCGGCGTGGCGCCTTGTCCTGATCGCGCGCACCGCCGCGCTCCGCCGGGGTATCGGCGTGATCACGGTGGCGGGTGAGGATGCCGCGGTGCGGAGCATCGAACTCCGCCATTCGGCGAAGGAATACATCGAGGTCCTCAACGCCCCGCCGCGCGCAACGGCGGCATTCACCGCCGACGAATTGCAGCGTTACTTTCGTTGATTGCATGACGTTTCGTCGCCGCCAACTGCTGGGCTGGTCTGTGTTGGGCGCCGCGGCGCTCGCAGGCGGTCTTTGGCTGGCAAGCCTCGATTACGCCAAGAAAATATCGAGCGACGTGCTCGATCTCATCCCCGTCGACGAGCGCTCGCCCGAGTTGTCGCTGATCCGCCAACTAGCGAGCCAGGCCGAGGCGCGCACGATGTTCCTCGTCCTCACCGGCGCGGACGGCGCGCCCGCTCCGACCGAGGCCGCCGGGGAATTTGCCGCGCGCCTCGCCCAAGAGCCGGCATTCGACCAGGCGCTGTCGCTGAGCGACCCGGCGCCGCGCGAGACGCTCGGCGCCGTGCTGTTCGCGCAACGGCTGACGCTGTTGTTTCCCTCTTGGCTCCGCGACCGTGAAATCGCGTATACGGCGACGGGCGGTGCGCCCGCCGGATTCGCCGCGTGGCTGGCCGACGACAGCGCGGCGAAACTCAGCCGGTTTCTTTCCACGCCCGAAGCCCTCGCCTTCCAAGAAATGGTGCCCGCGGACCCGCTGTTGCTCCTGCCCTCCGTGATCGAACGACTGAAGGGCAGCGCGTTCGCCGGTCCCTCCGCTGCGCACGGAAAAACCGCGGCCCTCGTGTGGGCCCGGCTCGCGGCGTCGCCGCTGAGTGCAGCGGGACAAGGGCCGGCGTTCGCCGCCATCGACCGCGTGGCCGCGGAGCTTCGCCCGGCATTTCCCGGACTGAAAGTCGCGAGCACCGGCGTGAACCGCTTCGCCGCGGCCAGCCGGGCGCGCATCGAACACGAGGTCGGCTGGCTCAACGCCCTCTCGCTCGTCGCTGTGCTCGGCGTCGCCCTGATTTTCATCCCGGCGGTGCATCGCGGGCTGCATCTGATTCCCATTGTGCTGCTGTCGGTGCTCGGCGCCTGGGCGGGCACGACCCTGGTCTTCGAACGAGTGCACGTCCTGGTCTTTGTCGTCGGCTCGATGCTGACCGGCGTCGCCATCGACTATGCGTTCTATCTCTACCTGCAGCCACCCCAGCGGCCGGACGAGCCTTACTGGGAAAAAGTGCGCCGGCTCGCCAAGCCGCTCCTTGCGAGCTGCCTCACCACCGTGGCCGGATTTGCACTGCTGCTTTTTTCCGAACTGCCGCTGATCCGCCAGCTCGGCGTCTTTGTCGGCACCGGCCTCGTCTGCGCGCTCGTCGCGGCGGTCGTTTATTTTTCCACGGTGCGAAACGCTTTTTTGCCCACGCGAACGTTTCGCGGCGGGCAGGCGCTGCCGGCGGGATGGCGCCGCGGCCTGCGCCGGCTGCTCGTGGCGGCGTGGCTCGTCGCGCTGCCGGGTCTGGCGATGATCCATTGGCGCGACGACATCCGGGAGCTGGAGATCCCGTCGCCCGAGCTGCAACGCGAAGATGCGCGCATCCGAAGGCTTTTCGGCGAACGGGACGACGGCACAATCTACCTGACCTATGGCTCCAGCCTCGCTGCCGCGCGCGCTTCGCTCGCCGCGCTCGAAACCTGGCTGCACACCGCCGGGCGCGGGCATACCATGACCACCGGCCTCGGCCTGCTCATGCCCACGGCGGAGGCGCAGGCGCATGCCGTGCACTTTGTGCGCGAGACGCCGGACTTCGTCCCGAAATTCCGTGCGGCGCTGGATCGCGCGGGATTCGATGCCGCCGGATTTGCGCCGTTTTTTGACGCCTACGCGCACCCAACGGACGAGGCGGGCGAAGGCGACCTCGCCGCCGCTGTGGCGGCGCTGGAGGCGAAACTAACCGGACCGCTCGGCCTGTTGCTGCACCGCGGACAGCCGCTCAGTTGGTTCATCACGGTCGCCACGGACGCACCGGTGCTCGCGCCGCCGGACGACACGCACACCGTCAGCGCGAGCCAGCTGCAAACGCTGAACCGGCTTTTCAGTCGCTACCGCCGGTCCGCGATGTGGCTCAGCCTCATCGGTCTCGCGATCGTCGGAGCCGGGGTGCTCGTTTCCTACGGATTGCGCGACGGCCTGCGTATCTTTGCGATTCCGTGTGGCGCCTGCCTCGGAGTCTTCGGCCTGTTCGGCTGGGTCGGACTTCCCCTCAATCTCTTCAACCTCCTTGGCGCGTTTCTTGGCGTCTGCCTGACCCACAACTACTCCATCTTTTCCGCGACCTCCGCCTACCGGCATGAGCGGCCACCGGTGTCGGTGCGCTTGTCGGCGCTCACCACGGCGGCGTCGTTCGGGGTGCTGGCATTGAGCGGCATCCCGGTCGTGCACGCGCTCGGCGCAACGGTGGCCCTGATGGTCATGGCCGCGCTGCTTGCGATCGAGTTCGAACACCTGGGTGCGCTGGGGGCAAAACCATGAGCCATGCCTTGCTGGACGCGTGGAAAAAAACCGTGCGGCGTTGCGGCGGCCGCCGCGCCGTGATCCAGGCGGCCGACGGCCAAACCGTGACATTTTGTGACCTGGATCGGCGAGCCGTCTCGTGGCTGGCAGCCGCGGCGCCGCAGCCGGGCGCCCTCGCCGGACGCGCGGTCGTCTTCGCCACTCCCAACGGCACCGGCTGGCTGGAGATTTTTCTCGGACTGATTCACGCCGGGGCGCTGCCGGTGCCGCTCGACGCCGGGGAGCCACCTGCGGCGCAGCGGCGCCTGGCCGAATCGCTGCACGCGGGCTATTGGTGGAACGGCGTGACGCTGGTGCCGCTGGCCAAGGCGCGCCGCTGGCGCGACCCGGAATTGTGCCTCATCAAACTGACGTCGGGCACCACGGGAGAGCCGCGGCCGCTCGTCTTCACGGCCGGGCAATTGCTCGCCGACGCGCGCCAGGTCACGGCGACGATGGGCGTTCGCCGGCGCGACCTGAACTACGCGATGATTCCGCTCGGCCACTCCTACGGCCTGGGGAATCTTACCGTGCCGTTGCTCGCGCAAGGCGTGCCGCTCGTCTGTGGAACGGCCCCCTTGCCGCATGCCATCGCGGCGGACTTCGCGCGATGGAAACCCACGGTGTTCCCGGGCGTGCCGGCGTTATGGCGCGCCCTCGCCGCCTCCGCCGTGTCGATGCCGAGTCTGCGACTCGGGATTTCGGCGGGCGCACCGCTGCCGGCGGAAGTGGCGCGGGATTTCGCCGCACGCTTTGGCCGGCGACTGCACAATTTCTACGGATCGAGCGAGACGGGCGGCATCGCGTATGACGCGTCGGGAGCGGCGACGCTCGCCGGCAGCGTGGGACGCGCTTTGCGCGGCGTGAAGCTGACTGCGTTGCCGGCGCGAAGACTGATGGTTTGCAGCGACGCAGTCGTGACGTGCGGGCAGCGGCGACGAACCGGCCGGCACGGCGCGTGGATCGTGCCTGACCTTGCAGCGTTCGACGCGCAACGCCGGCTGACGTTGCTCGGACGACGTGGCACCACAATCAAGCTCGCCGGCCGGCGCGTGAACCTGGCGGACGTGATGGCGCGGCTGCTCGGGGTGCCCGGCGTGCGCGACGCCTGGGTCGGCGTCGGTGCGGGCGCCGAACCCGTGCTCGGCGCCGTGGTGGCGACCGACCGGACCGCGGCTGGCGTGCGCGCCGCGTTGTTAGCCGACACGGCGGCGTGGAAAGTCCCGAAAAAACTAGTCGTGCTTGCCGCCCTGCCCCTGACCGCGCGCGGCAAACCCGACGGACGGGCGCTGCGGGCGATGACATTTGGCGAAGCCAGATGAGTCGGGCGCCGGAATGAGCAGGGATCTTGCGCAACACGGTGCGCATATTGCGCGCCTCGATCCGGGCGGCCGCGACACGCGGATCAAGCGGACTTTGTCTCCACGCTGTCCACGACGCCGCCAGTGACGGCATATTTCATCACGTCACCGGGCGCCAGATGCTCGATCGGGCGGACACGGTCGCGCTTTACGAGAAAAAGCTGGCCAGCGACGTTGTAGGCCTGCGGAACGTAGACGGAGACAAACCCGGCGCCGAGTTTGAAGTTGTCCAGATCGTCGCTGGTGAGAAACCCGACCATCCAGACCTCCTCGGCGAACACGTTGACGAGCACCGCATGGGTGAAACGACGCTTGTTTCCCACGAAGGCTTCGAAGAAATCGCGCAGGGTGGAATAAACAAAACTCACCCCGGGAGTCTGCTCAAGCCAGCCGTCGAGATGCTTGAACATCCGGCGCATGAAAAAATACGAGGCAAACCAACCGGCCAGCACCACGGTGCCCAGCACGAGCACGAAGCCGACCCCGGGATATTTCACGTAGGGCCGAAGAATGCCGTCCACCTTCTCGAACACCCAGACCAACGTCACGATGGTCAGGCCGATCGGGGCCAGCACGAAGACTCCCTGCCAGAAATACCGCAGCAGGCGGCGCACGACGAGCGAGGGACGGCGTTTGCCCGTGCTCATGCGGGGAGCGAAACGGGAGATGCCGCCGGATCGGGCTGGAGCAATGTCACCCCGAACAAAGACGCCTCGATCTCGACCAGCAGCGGAGCGCGGCACAAATCGGCTTTCAGGTAGGACACGCAGTCCGTGCTTTTCAGGAAGCCTTCCGCCAGCCTCGCGGCGACCGCGGGCTGGTCGCCGGCATGGCGGAGGTAAACCTTGAAGTGGCGCGTCGAGATGCCGCCCTCGTCCAGGCCGAAGCCCAGGCCGCATGCGAGCGAAATTTCACGGAGATTCGACAAGGTGCATTCCAACTGCTCGGGCAGGCTGTCCCTGGCGAAGGTCGCGTGCCCGCGGATGGCGGCGGTGCCGGAGATGAAAACCGTGGTGCCGCCCGGTGCGCGGATCACCGTCGCACGGGCGAAACTCGGCGGACGCGGCCCGTATTCGGCCGGGTAGTCGTAGGCCGCCACCTGTCGCGGATTCTCCACGTGGCGGGGAAGCGCGGAACAGGCGGCGAACACGACGGTGAGGTCTTCCGACTCGCTGCCGACCGCGGAGGCGGATGGCAGCCGCATGTTGAACGCCTTGCCGAATTGTTGCTCGAACGCCAGCGAACGACCCCGGCAAAACAATTGATAGTTTTCCAGCCCGCCGGGTCCGGGTGCGTTGATGGCCGGAACGTAATTCCAAACGCGCGCGAGATGCCGGCCGGCGGTCGCCGCAAAAACATGCGCGTAGCATTCCCGTGCCGCCTGCTCCAGTCCCGCGACCAGCGGCAGCGTCGCTGCGCCCAGCAGCCAGTCCCCGGCTTGAAAAAGGGCGAGCGGTCCTTCCCGGCCGGCCGGCCGCGCGGGGCCGAAAAGATTTTCCACGCCGACGCCCGCGAGCACGGGAACGTCCGTGTCAACCTCCCCGCCCGCGCCCGCGCCCAGCGTGATTCTCAACCGGGACCGTGCAGGGGCGGCGAAGGGCATCAGGACGACGATTCGACGGAAAGGGGAGCGAGCGGCGCGAAGGAGCGGAGCCGCAGCGTTCGCCGGCGCAACAGCCGGAGCAGGACAATCGAAACCACCAGCGTGCCGATGGCGATGAAGGCCAGCCGGCCGTTGCCGCTCGCCACCGCTTCGCCCCCGCACACGAGCGCCGCAACATAGCCGGTCATCACGACGGTGGAGACGATCATATAGGCCAGAAGCGGCACATGCATCAGGCCCAACGAATAGCTCTGCACCCAAAACGGCAGGCCGGGGGCAAGCCGCACAATCAACGTCAACTGCCAGGCTCCGACTGCAACACGATCCGGCAGCCGGACGTCAAAGCAGGTCAGCAGCCGGCCCACGAGCGGCCGCACCGCACGGTCCGCCAGCCAGTAGGTCAGCAGCAGATTGATTACCACGGCGGCGACCGCGCAGGCAATGACCCAGCCGGTTCCCAGCGTCGGCCCGAACACCGGCCCCGCGGCCAGCGTAAACGCGATCATCGGAAACCCCACCGCCGGCAGCACGGCCATCGCCCCAAAGAAAACCACCGGGCCCGCCTCCCGCACGCGCAAGATGACCGAATCGACCGCGGCAAGCAGTTCCGGACCCACGACCACGCCCGCCAGAACGACGAGCGATGCGATGAGCACCGCCGTGACGACCAGATGTTTTTTTGCGAGGCGACCGAACGATGATGGAATGGCGGAACCCAAGGATCGACAGCGTGCTTCCCGATGACCGCGGCGTCAAAGTATGCGCGCGTCCGAATACGTGGGTGTTCACCCCACTGCGCCCCCTGACATCGTGGTGCGAAGACCCGATGAAAAGCACGACGGCGAGACAGTGATGTTAACACCCCATATCGGGCGCGACCGCCCGACGATACTGTTTTCGCCATCTCATTCAAACGAGGGGTTCAAACGCACGCCTGACGTGCAATCTTTGCGGCCAGGACCACCGGTCGGTTCCTCTCGGACCGGGCGAAAAGGCGGTTTGCGTGCGCTGTGGCACCCTGTTGGCGCAGGGCGTGCGACTGGGACCCGATGGCGCTCTCGTGTTCTCGGTCACCGGTCTGGTCCTCGCGGTGCCCGCCGCTTTGCTCCCATTTGTCAGCGCGGGTAAGCTCGGAGCCGAACGGATCAGCCTGCTGTTTACGGGTGTGACTAGCCTGTGGGAGACCGGCATGCGTGCGCTGGCCGTTCTGGTTTTCCTCGGTGGCTGGCTGCTTCCGGTCTTGCTCCTCGCCGCCCTGGCACTTCTCCACGCGTCCACCCGTCTCGGCTGGCGGCAGTTCGACTTCCGCACCGTGCGTCGCGCGGTCCGCGTCCTCGAGCATTGGGCGATTCCCGAGGTCCAGGTGCTGGCGGTCCTCGTCGCGCTCATGAAGCTGGGCAGCGTGGTCGTCGTCACGGTCGGATCCGGCTTCTGGTTCTATTGCGCGATGGTCCTTTCTCTCCTGATCGCGCAGCGCAGTTTCGAATTCGAGTCGGCCGACCGGTCGCTGTCGACCGGCGGATCCGACGCCGGCTTCCCGCCATGAACCTTCGCTCCGCCCGCGCCCGGTTCAAAAGCACCTCCGCTTCCGCCGCCCTCGCCCTGGCCGCCGCCGTGATGCTCGTGCCGGCCAACCTGCTTCCGGTCCTGAGCACGGCGAGTTCCGGCCGCAACCGCAGCGACACCATATTCTCCGGCGCGGTCGAGCTCTGGCAGCAAGGCCTGTGGGTCCTCGCCATCATTGTGTTCACGGCCAGCATCCTCATTCCGTTCCTCAAGCTGCTCGGTCTGGCGTGGCTGCTATTCAGCATCCGACGGGGTGTCGCCGGGAATGCACGCCGCCTGACGCGAGTCTACGCCGCACTCGATTTCATCGGACGCTGGTCGATGCTCGACGTTTTCCTGGTCGCCTTCCTCACGGGCCTCGTGCGGTTCGGCGAGTTATCAACCGTGACGCCCCGCGGCGGCATTGTCGCGTTTGCCGCGGCCGTGGTGCTGACCGTGCTCGCCACCCGGGCGTTCGACCCGCGCGCCCTCTGGCCCGCGGCGCCCCTTTCTCCTGCATGAACACGCTTCCCACACCCAAAACCTCCCGCGCTCCCGCATTCCCGCTCGTCTGGGTGGTTCCGATTATCGCGGCCGCCATCGGCGGCTGGATGGCTTTCCGCGAACTGCACCATCGCGGGCCCCTGGTCACGATCGATTTTTCCGACGGCTCCGCGGTCGAGGCGGGCAGGACCATCCTCGAATACAAAGGGGTCGCCGCCGGCACGGTGGAGACGGTGGAGCTGAAGCCGGGGTTGGGCGGCGTGACGATTCGTCTGCGCCTGAACAAGAACGCGGCGGTGCTCGCCAGCACCGGCGCGCAGTTCTGGATCGTGCATCCCGAGATCGGCTTCGCCGGCGTGCGCGGACTCGACACCCTCGTCACCGGCGTGCGACTCAATGTGCGGCCGGGGGCCGGGCCGCCGGCGCTGCAGTTCACGGGCCTCGACAAAACGCCGGCGCCCGAAATCACCGATCAAGGCCGGGCATTCATCTTGCAGAGCGACCGGCTTGGCTCCCTGACGATCGGGGCCCCGGTTTTCTATCGCGCCTTCAAGGTCGGGCAGGTCGAAGCCAGCCGGCTCTCGGAGGATTCCACGGCGGTGCTGACGCGCATTCATGTGGCGGCGCCCTACGTCGGTCTTGTGCGCACCAACTCCAAGTTTTGGAACACCGGCGGATTCTCCCTCAACCTCAGCCTGTTCGGCGGCGCCAGCTCCCAGGGCAATTCGCTCGAGTCGCTCATCACCGGCGGCGTGGCCTTCGCCACTCCCGACAGTCCCACGCTCGCCGCCGAGGCACCGCGCGATGCCCAATTCGCGCTCGCGGCGGAGCCCGACAAGGACTGGCTGAAATGGGCCCCGAAGATCCCGATCAAGTCGCCGGACGCCGCCGCCGAATCGCAATCGAAGAGCGGCATCCTGAACGAATTCATCCAGCCGTAAGCGCCCCCCCGAAAATCGAATCCGCGCCAGCCACAGGTGGAGAATCCAGCGCGTAAGTTTGCTCGTGGCCGAACGGGCGATGGCCGCACCCACCCCACAAAACCCCGTTCTCCTCTTCCCGAAAACCACTTTTTTATGTCCCATCTCCTCAAGACCACCCTGCTCGGCTGCGTTTTCTACGCCGCCGTTTTCGCGGCCGAACCATTCCCCACCCTGCCCTGGGCGTCCAGCGCCCTGACTGTCGAAACGGGCGAGCTCTGGGAAATCGGCAGCGGCACCCCGATCGCTTACCGGCTGGTGCCAACGCAGCTGTCATGGCGATCCGCGGAATTCTTTGGCCACGCCTTTTCGAACGGTTCCCGGATCGTGCTCCGGCACCGGCTCACGTTGATCGGCACTTGGGTTCAAAACGGACCGGAGTCGCACTATGTCGGCGTCGCCGGGTCGCCGTCGCTGGAACTCTGGAACAAGACCGGAACCTGGTCGTTGTTCACCGGATCGGGCGGCGGCTTCGGCGTGATCGATTCCCGTGGCATCAAAGGCGGCATGGGCCAGGACTTGACGCTGAATTGGTTCATCCGCGGCGGCATCGAGCACGTCACCGCCAAGAATATTCGGTGGAGCGCCGGCATCATGTTTCAACACATGTCGAACGGCGGGATGACCAAGCCCAATCCGGGAATCGACGCGCTGGGATTCACACTCGGCTGCGGATGGGCTCGCTGAGCGGAAGGCCCGGCGTGTGGCTTCTCGTCATCGTCAATCTGGCCGGAAAATTCGCGGCTGTCTTCGTCGCCTCGCCGGCGCCGGTGACGGCGCTGGCGCTATGGCTCGGGCCCGACGCGCTTCTGGCCTATCACCTGTTCGCCATGCGGGCACAGGGACTGGTGCGCACGCACCGGCGCTTCCGGACCGGCCGGCGCGAGGTGTGGCTGACGATCGACGACGGCCCCGACCCCGACGACACGCCGCGCATTCTCGAACTGCTGGCGGCGCACGGGGCCCGCGCGACATTTTTTGTCATCGGAGAAAACGCCGCCCGCCATCCCGACCTGATTCGCGCGATCGTCGCCGCCGGGCACGAGGTGGCGCACCACACGCACACGCATCCGCTGGCCTGGTTTTGGTGTGCTTCGCCCCGGCGGGTGAAACATGAACTCGAGGCGGGCCTGGCGGCATTGCGGGTCACGGGAGTGCAGCCCACGCGATTTCGTCCACCCGCGGGCATCAAGAATCTCGCACTGGGGCGCGCCCTGCGCGCGCGTGGACTGACCTGCATCGGCTGGAGCGCGCGCGGTCGCGAAAGCAGACGGGACGACGTCGACATCGTGGCCGCCCGGGTGCTCCACCATCTCGCGCCGGGCGCCATCCTCCTTCTGCATGAAGGTCCACGCGTGCCGCCGGCCATTCGCCTCCACGCGATCCGCCATGTCCTTCAGCGGCTGCGCGACGAAGGCTACCGGTGCGTCGTGCCCGGACCGGAACAACTGGTGGCGGGAGATCCGAACCCGGGATCAAACCGGCGCGTGGGAGTCTGAACCCATCGCAAAAGCAGCCCGGCTATCGCCGCACCAAGCGCGGACCCGGCGAGGACATCGAGGGCGACGTGCTGGCGGATCGCGACCGTGGAATAAAGAATGCCCCCGCACCACAGCCAGTTGAACGACCGCACGCCCCGGCCGGCTCCCATCTGGCGCAACGACCGCCCGAGCCACATCGCGGTCAGCACGGCGAACGCGACGTGCAAGGAGGGGCACGCGTTGCCCGCGGCATCCGCGGCCTGCAGAAACCCAAACGCCGGATGCTGCGACCAGTTGACGCCGGATGGCGGCACGGCCGTCGGCCAGACGAGGAACGTGCCGAGGCCGAAAACGCCAAGCCCGACAACCGCCAGAACGTAAGCCAGGATTTCGCGTCGCCCGACCAGCAGCCCGGGCGCCAGTGACACGTAAAGCCAGAGAGACAAATAAACCGGGAGCGCCGCAGGTCGAAATCCGACGATCCGGTCGAGAGCCGTGAGCGGCATGATCGTGATTGGATAAAGTGGATGACGGAGCAGCCAGAAATAGGCCGCGAAGAACGCGCCCATGGCGGCCATCGTGCCCAACATCTTGGCCAACCAGTGCGTCCGCATCCGTGTGCCCGCCTCCCGCAGCCAGCCAACGCCGGGTCGACGGTCATGCTGTGGGGCGGTCCGACGCGACAGGTTGGTCACGGTGAAACGCATGTCCGCCTTTAAAAAGGATAGCCGATCGAGATCTGCCATGTTCCGCCCGGATCGCCGGTCCGGGGATTCAAGTTGCGGCCGTATTCCACCCGGATCGGTCCGATCAACGTCTGATAACGCACGCCCAGCCCGGCGGTGTAGAGTCGCTCGGCGAAGGGATAGTCGCGTAATTGCGCCGCGATGCCCAGCGCGTCCACCAACGCCACCACCGACCAGTTCGGCGTGAGCGCCTGCTCCAGCTCGAAGTTGAGCAGCACGTAGCTCTTCGCCCCGACGAAAAGCCCGTCCGCCCCGCGCGGCGCCGCCTCGCCCGGCCGGAAGCCGCGGATGCTGTTGTCGCCGCCGGGAAAGAATCGCTTGTTCACCGGCAGCGTCGCGTCGGTCGTCCCCAACGTCGTGATCACCCCGTGGGTCGCCCCAAAGTGAAGCCAATGCCCGTCGCCCCACGGCGTATGATAGGCCACGCCCACTTCGAGCCGTTGATACTCCGCCGCGCCTCCGAGATTGCGGCCGGCCACCTCGAGCTGCGTGAACCACCGGTAGCCGCGTCGCGGACGCAGCGGGTTGTCGCGATGGTCGCCGGTCAGCCCGACATCCACGCTTGCCACGTTGACCTGCGCCTGGTCGGTCGCCTGGGTCGCGAGTTCGTTGTCCTGGTTGCGCAGCGCCTGAAACGTGTAACCGACCGTGCCCTCGGCGTGCAGCCACGGAACCGGCCGCTTCAACGTGAAGCTCGCACCGAACTCCTGGCGCCGGAACGCGATTTCCTGGCGCTGCAGGGCGAAGAGCCGCGCCGCGCCGTCGATCGACTCGCCGAAGATTTCCGGCACCGAATAGGTATAGTCGGCGTTCGTGCTCTTCATCGACTGCACGAGCTGAAACCGGCTCTGGTGCGCCAGCCCGAAGAGGTTGAGCTGGCGAAACTCGATGCCGCCGCGCAATTGCTCGTAGCTGCCCCACCCGAACAGCACGCTCGCCTCATAGCGCTCGCTCTCGTTCAGGGTGAACACCGGATCGCGCACCGCGCCCGCCGCCGGCTCGTAATGCAGGTCCACCGAGTCGAACACTCCCAGCCGGGATACCCGATAGCGGGCGGTCGCCAGCGCCAGCGGATCCAGCGGCTCCCCGGCCTGCATCCGCACGGTGCGCCGCAGCACCGGCTCCCGCGTGATGACATCGCCCTCGAAATGCACCCGGCCGATCGTCACTTCCGGCCCCGGCTGGATTTTGGCGGTGACGGTCACCAGCCTGACTCCTTCCCGCACCGGCCGCGAATCGGTCAGGATCTGCACGGCGACATCGGGAAATCCTTTTTGGTCGTAGGCCCGCCGGATCGTCTCCTTCAAGTTTTCCTCCAGGGTCCGCGACCACGCCCGACCCGTCCATCCCGTCGCGAGGGGCAGCGTCACGGCGTCGCTCGTCGCGCCCTCGTAGCGGACGGCGGCCACCTGCCAGCGTGCGCCTTCCGTCACCGCCACATGCAGCGACACGGCCCCGCTCGCCTCGTCGGTTGTCACGGCATCGGCCTGCACCGCGGCGTCGGCGTAACCGCGCTGCCGCAACTCGCCGAGCAGCGCGCTTGCCCCGCTCTCGACGTGGGACGGAGAGTAGGCATTGGTCCTCGCCAGCACGATCAGCATCGCCTCGGCGCGAAAATAGGTCCGCGCGGTTTTCACCGGCAGCGCCGTGAGGCCGGTGATCTCCACGGCGGCGACATGCCAGCGCGCACCGGGCTTCACGCGGAATTCCACCTTCTGCGCCACCAGCGGGCGCGGCAGCGGCGTCTCGAGACTCGCGTCGAATGCCGACGATTGCACGGTGCCGTCGACCAGCGTTGCGACGATTTCCACGCGCGGCTTCTGAAAGCCCTCCTCCCCGAGGGCCGACACGAGCATCACGGCGGCATCCTCGATTGCGCTGGCATCGAGGACCGATCCACGCTGCGCCCCGAGCAGCAGGATGAGCGAGCGGCGCAGTTCCCGGTCGCGCAGTAGTCCGACGCCCGACACCCGGAGTGTCGCCGGTTCCGTCGGCGACGACGGCGGTGCGGACGCACCGGCCAGCGCCACCGCGGCCGCGAGCACCAAGGCGGCCAGGCCGGCGGCCCGCCGACGCCGTCGGCTAGTGCGGGGCATCGGGTGGCGCCTCCGCAGCGCGTTTCCCCGGGTAGATCCGCCACTTCAGCCCGATGTTATAGTCGTCGAATTCGTCGTATTCCCCCACCCATTTCCAGCGGTCGGCCAGTTTGTATTCGACGTCGTAGGTCTCGCGTCCCTGCCGCGAAACCTTTTCGCCGGAAGCGATGCTGAGCCGGTCGGCGCTGGTGGCGTCGCCGCCGAAACTGCCGAGCAGCGTCTGACCGAGGTAGGTTCCGAAGCGGGCGAACCGTTGCGTGCTGGTGAAAGCGATCTCGCTGCTCGGCGCGGCGCCGGTCATCACCATCAGCAACAGCGGCCCCGAATCCAGCGCCGGACTCGACGTGAACACGATGCTCGGCGCCGCCGCGGTGCCCGTGATTTCCATCGTCAGCTCGTAGTCGTTGCGGCGGCCGGTCCCGCGCAGAAAGAGCGCCAGCTCGTGCGGCCGATCCTCCGTAATCCGCAGCGTGCCCTGCTTCACCGCGAAACTCGCGAACGGCATCAGGATCTGCCCCTCGTCGATCACCACTTCGCCGATCAGGCGCGGTTCGGCGAGCGTGCCACCCAGGCGGAATCGTGCTGACGCCACGCCGTTGAACACGGGCGTGCGCAGCCGCATGAACCGCTCGCCGCCGACGTCCACGCTGAGCGCCCAGGCCCCGAGGGGCGGCGCGGCCACCGCGAAATACGGCGGCACCCGCACGCCGCCCTTCGTGCCGCCCGGCAGGAAAGCGCGCACGTCGGAGAGAAAAAGGCTGTCACGCAGCCGGACCGCGCCGCTGAGTATCGTCGGCCCGATCGCCGGCGTGTGGAGTTTCAAATCCAGATCGCCCCGCACGATCAGGCCGGTTTGCCGCATGAACGGCAGATTCTCCCCGTGCAACTCGACCGCGTAACGCGGCTCGGCGCCGGCGGGAAACTCGACCGAGCCGCTCAGGGTGACCGGCCGGCCGCCGGCGGTCGCCGTCACGGTGCGCAGTTCGAGCGTGCGGCCGGAAACCTGCGCGTCCGCGTTGATCTCCTGCAACACGCCAAGCGGGCCCAGCCGCCGCGAAGCCCCGTCCTGCAGGCGCACAAACCCGGCGACCGCTCCACCTCCCCGATAGTTCAGGTCGACCTGCAGACGTCCCTTTGGCGCCAGATACGCCGGCAGAAATCCCGCGAACGCCGCCAGGCCCGCGTCCGCCACTTCGAGGTGCAGCTCCGTGCCGCGCAGTGCAAATGCGAGCGGCGCCTTGCGGAACTCATCCCACCCGCCTCCCGTCACCGGCAGCCGGCCTTCGGCCCGCACCGCCTGGCCCTCGATGCGCGCGGAGAACGTCTCGAGTTTTATCCCGCCGCGATCGCCCGTCAGCGCCAGGTCGAGCGACGTCATTGCCGGCAGCGGTCGTTTGAAACGCGCCGCGTCCATTGCAACGTGGGCCGCCTTCACGCGAATTTCGCCGAGCGGTTGCGCCCATGTGCCCGTCACGTGCGCCGACGCCTGCGGCTCCTTCAACTCGAGTCCCGTCAGCTCCGTGAATTTCTCCCAGAACGTCGCATTCGATTCCGTCGCCGCCTCGATCAGGAGCGCACCCTTCGGTTCGATTCGCATCCGCGGCGCCGCGGCCGGAAAAAATACGACAGGAACCTGCCCGGTGGCCGTAACGATCGTCGTTGTCCCCTCCGTCGCGCGCAGCGCCTCCACGCGCAAACCGTCCTTGTCGCCTTTCGCTTCCACGGTCACCACCGCACTGCGCCGGTCGCCGAGAGCGATCGCCGCCTCGCCCGCCACGGAGAACGCCATCGGTCCACGGTCCCATGCCCCGGACATCGCGAGTGAATTCAGCTGCCACGCCGGCCCCGGCAGCGGCGCCAGGTCCTCGAACCACGCCGACAAAACCTTGTGGACGGTGAACTCGACGCGACCGGTTTCCCCCCATGTGACCGCGGCGCCGACATCGCCGTCACCCGCCAGCTGCAATCCATCCACCTGCGCCGCGGGGCTCCACTTCACGATCGCTGGCGCCGTCAACTTGAGGTGCGTCGCGCCGCCCTTCGCGAGCGTCAGTCCGGTCAGGCGCATCTCCGTGCGTGTCGCCGCACCCGCCGCCGAAATCACCGTCGTGCCCGCCGTCGCTTCTGCCGTGAAATCCTCGATGCGGTCGCCGTGGCCACGCCATGTGATCGCGAGCGCCAGCGGGTTCAGCCCGGGCAGCTTCACGCCGTCGGCTTGCGCGCTGCCCGCGTGGGTCAGACGCGCGAGCGGCCCGCTGGCCTCCACCTTGACGGCGATCGTCTCGAAATCCGGATGCGCCGGCAGCCAGCGCGCAATCGCCGCGCGCCGGATTTGTCCGGCGACCGCCGCGCGAAAGATTTCCTTCGTGCGAAAATCCCACCCCCCATGCCACGCGATTTCCCCGTTTTCTGCCGGCACGATCGTGCCGGCCGTGATTTCCATCCGCGGCCAGTCGAAGCGCCCCCTTGCCGTCGCCGTGCCCAGCGCAATGTCGCCCACTGCCACATCCCGCGCCTCGAGGTTGAAATCGACGACCGGCGACTGGGCGACGCCCGCCACGAGACCGGCGCCGCCGCTCACCGTCCCCTTCGCGACAAACCACGGCTGCTTCGCCAGATCCGCCTCCACCGTAAACCGCGCCGCGCTGGTTTTAAATCTTCCCTGCCGGTCGAGCGTCACCGACTCGCTGAGCGCGGCGGTGATTCCCGGCAGCGTGGCGTGCAGCGTCTCGACGGTAAACGACTGTGCGTCGCCATGCCCGCGAACGGCCGCCTCCAGGGGTGGCGCTAATTTTCCGGCCAGCGGTTCGCCCGTCGCCGCCGCATCCGCCTCGAAATGCCCGTCGCGCCACTCGATCGTCCCGTGCCCGCGCACAAACGCGTAAAGTTCGCCGAGCTTCAGCCGTGCCCCGGGCACCTGCCAGGCGTCCGCCTGCAATGCCGCCGTGGCCGGCAACCAGGCGGTCCCGCCAAAATGAGCGTTCAGCGCCGCGCGTTGCTCCCACCATGTGACGATGCCCGTGACATCCGCGCCGCGACTTTCCAGACCGGCCGTGACATGTCCGTCGATCGTGCGGGCCGTGAATCGCATCGTGTCCGTTCCGGCCGGTAACGCGAGCGTGGCATTGGCGTGCAAAGATCCGACCGTGACGTTTTCGGCGGCCAGCAAGTGTCCCTGCCACGTCGCCGATGCGAGCGTAAGGGCGCCACCCGGCCATTGCACGCTGCCCGCAGCGGCTCTCGCCCGCGGCAGCCAGCGATCAAACATCGCGGCGAGATGGATCAGCGTGGCACGCAACGGAAGCCAGCCTCCGTTTCCCACGGTGGTCGCCGGCGGCTTGAGCTCACCGCCGTTGCGGCTCTCCACCCTCACCGTCCAATGTCCCGCCAGCAGTTCCCCGGGCTGGCCGGTCCAGCTTCGCCAGAGCCACAGCAACGGCGTGTCGGCCTCGATCCGTGAAACCGTGATCGTGACGCCGGCCCGGCGCACCGTCAAATCGTGCAGCGCGAAGCGGGAATATCCGATCCGGTCATAAGCGCCGAAGGTCGCACCCCGCGAACGCCCCGCCCACCCCAGCACGGGACCAAGCCACCATGGCAGGGCGGTGATCGCCGTGATGAACCCGGCGACCAGCCAGGCGGCTAAAAGGAGGAGGCGACGACGCATCGGATGGCACAGCCGGGATTCCCCCAGCCTAGAAAACAGGCCCGACTTGAAACCGGTGGAGCTCTTCGCCGGCTCGGCACTTTTTCCCTGCCGATACGATTACGCGATGGAGGCGAAACTCCATCGGGCTATTTCTGCGCGAGTGTCTTTTGCAGTTGGGCGATCGCCGCTTCCGCCTTGTCCAGTTTTGCCTGCAAAGCGTCGGCCTCGGCCCGGCTGTCCACCAATTGCGTTTGAAGTCTCGTCCGGTCGGACTCGGCCGCATCGAGCCGGGTCTGCATCACCGTGGCCTGGGCCTTGGCCTTCTCCGCCAGTCCCTGCTCCCGGATGGCGGCGACCTTGGCGTCCTCCATGCCCGACTGGAAACCGTTGGAGATCGCCTTGGCTTTTTCCAACCGGGTTCCGAGCTCGACCGCGCCGGCCTTCCCCTCCGCCACCTTGCCGCTGAGCTGGGCCGACTCGGTCTTGGCGGCCTCGACCTGGGATTGAAGCTTGGTCGAGTCTGCCTTGGCACCGTCCAACTGGCCCCGCATTTCCGTCGCGGCGACATCCCGTTGATCGGCTCGATTTCGATTTTCCACGATGGTCGTGTCGCGCGCACCCACCTGGCTCCAGAGGATCACGACCGTTATCAAAAGCGCGGCGGACAACGCCCCGAGCGCGACGGTCAGCGGAGCGATCCAGCGCGGAAGCGGCCCGGCCACAACGGGAGCGCGGTCCTTGATGCCTCGAGCGCCGGCCACCGGCACCGCGACCGCCGTTTTTTCCGGCGCGACCCCGGGGGGCGCCGCGATTGAGGAACCGGGAGGTGACGCGGCGGTTTTCGCCGGAGTGGAAACGGGATATTCAGGCATCGCGGCCCGACGCTACACCAAGTTCCATGCGCGCTATATAAGGTGAAACCCTGCCTCGCCCTCCCCGAAGCCGGCGGTCGCCGCGAGTTGCACCGCGCCGGCACGCCCGGTCAGATGATCGTCAATTGCACGGTGTTTTCGATGATGCCATGCGCGATGGCGTAACGCGTGAGGCCCGCGGTCTCATGAATGTTGAGCTTGTCCATCAGGTGTTGCCGGTGCTTTTCGACGGTCTTGATGCTGATGCTGAGCTCGGACGCGACCTGCTTGTTGGCGTGCCCCTCGGCCACCAGTTGCAGCACCTCGGTCTCGCGGGAAGTCAGGCGGCCGCCGTTGGCCCTGACCATCCCGTTCCGGTCGCGCGGCTTGGCCGCGACCTCCCCGAGGCGTTTGGCGATCCGGGGGCTGAAATACTTCTTGCCCGACGCAATCTGGCGGATCGCGAAAGCCAGGATTTCGGCGGAGGTTTGCTTCTCGAGGAACCCAGCCACGCCGGCCGAACTCATCCGTTCGATATATTCGTCGTCACTATGCGCGGAGAGAATGAGCACCTTCGCCGCCGGGTTGGCGTCGAGAATCTGCCGCGTCGCCTCGAGCCCGTTGAGCACCGGCATCGCGATATCCATCAGGATGACTTCGGGGTGAAGGGTCTGCGCCAAATTCACGGCCTCGCGGCCGTTGCGGGCTTCGCCGACCAGCACGAAGCCGCCGTCGGCGTTCAGCAGGGCGGACAGGCCCTGTCGCACGATGGCGTGATCCTCGGCCAGCAGGACCGCGATTTTCTTGGAAACAGTCATTTTTTTATGGGCTCCGGGGTAAAGGGGATTTCTGCCCGGACGATCGTTCCCTGCCCGGGCGTGGATTCGATGGTCAGGCAGCCGCCGACCATTTCGACGCGCTCCCGCATGCCGACCAGGCCCAGGCGCCGGTTGGTTTTGGCCTGGAGCACTTTTTGGACGGGAAATGATTTGCCGTTGTCGTTGATCTCCATCCGCACCGCGCCGGGGATCTTGGCGATGGTCACCACGACCTGCGTGGCGCGCGCGTGGCGCGCGACATTGTTGAGCGCTTCCTGGGCGACGCGGAACAGCACGGTCCGTTTGTCGCTGGCGAGGGCTTCGACGCCGCCAAAGGCCGTCAGTTCGATCTTGAATTTTTTCCGCTCCGCGAGGCCCCGGCAAAAGGCATGGAGCGCCGGGATCAGGCCGAGGTCGTCGAGCACCGTCGGCCGCAGGTCGCGGGCGAAACGGTGCACCGCGTCGACCGAGCTTTCCACCAGGCGCTGCGTGTGCGCGATCTTGTCCTTGATCTGGCGCACCCCCGCGGAATTGCCGTGGACGAGCGCCGACAGCTCGACGTTGATGCCCACCAGCGTCTGCACGACCTCGTCGTGCAATTCCCGGCTGATCTTCTTCCGCTCCTCCTCCTGCGCCGTCAGGATCTGGTGCGTCACCTGGCGGAGCTTTTTCTGCAGGAGCTGCGCCTCGTGCAGCAGCGCCCGATACTCCTCCTTGCCCTTGGTGATGGACTGCACCGAGGCCAGCAGCCGCGCGTTGCTCGCGGTCAATTGCGCGGTGCGCTTCGCCACGGTGCCTTCCAGTCTGGCGGCGTGCGAGGCCAGTTGGACCTCGGCCACCCGCAGCGCTTCCTCGACGGCCTTGCGCGCCGTGATGTCCTGAAATCCCAGCAGGATCTTTTCCCGGTGTCCGGAATCCTGGTTCAACGTCCGGGCATTGAGCAGCACGGTGCGGGTGCCGCGATTCCTGGTCTTCAGCGTGACCTCGAAGTTGTCGAACGACGTGTCGCGCGGCAGGATGTCCTGCAATAGCGTGCGGAGCCGCGGGATGTCCCAGCGGCCGCCGTCGAGTTCGAAGAGCGAGCGATTCGCCAGCTTTTCATGGGTGGCCTTGAACGTGTCCAGGAACGCCTCGTTGGCTTCGTGGATGCGCAGGCCGGCATCCAGCACGAGGAGGGGATCGCGCACCGTGCCGATGACCGCCTCGGCAAAGTCACGGGCGCGAACGATCTCGTGCTCGGCCTCCTTGCGCGCCGTGATATCGACCAGCACCAGCACCGCGCCATCCACCGCGTTGTCGAGGTTGAGATAGGGGCGCACGCGCAGCGAATACCAGCGGCCATCCTTGTCCTGCACCTCGCGCTCGCACTCCCGGACGTCGGCGACGACCTCCGCGATGAGCGCCTCGAGGTCCGGCAGGTCGAGATTGTGCCTGATCCCGCCGATCGATCGCCCGAGGTCGGCCGCGTGGAGATGGAATTGTTTTTCGGCCTGCGCGCTGAACCGGCGGATGGTCAGGTCGCGCCCAAGCAGCACAATGACCAGCCGGGTCGAGGTCTGGAGATTCGTGAGGTCGCTGTTCAGCCGGTTCAGCTCGGCGTTCCGGCTGACCATCTCCTCGTTGACCGTGGTCAGTTCCTCGTTGGTCGATTCCAACTCCTCCTTGGAGGTCTCGAGTTCCTCGTTGAGGCTCTGCAATTCCTCGTTGGCGGACTGGCCCTCCTCGTTGGCCGCCTGCAGTTCCTCGTTCGCGGTCTCCTGATGCTCCTGAATGGATTGCAGGTAGTCGCGGGTCTCGGCGAGCTCCTGTTCCAAGGCCGCAATCCGGCTGGATTCCTCCCGCTTGGTGACGGGGGAAATGCGCGGGATTTCGACGTTCGCCGGCGCGCCCGGTCCGCGTTTTTCCGCATCCTGAAACAGGACCAGATAACGCCGCTCCTTGAGATTTTTCAGCGGCACGACCTCCAGGCTCACGGCGCGGTTCCTGCCATCCAGCTTGAAGGGCACGCTTTCCTTTCTCGCGGTCTGGTGCTCCTTTCTTGCGCGATTGATCACCGTGCGCAACGGCAGCATCAGGCCCTCGCGGGCCATCTTCAGCAGGTCGAATCGCGCCTTGCCCGTCGGCGGTTCGAGGTAAAGCCCGGTTGGTCCGCGGAATTGCAGGATCTGCAGGTCGTCGTTGATCAGCACGCTGGGCGGCGCGAACTGATTGACGGTCACGCGATCCGCCTCGCGCTCGGCGTTGAGCTCGCCCCGGAAATCCTCGGTCGGCCCGCCCGGACCCCGGCCGGTCAGCGCCGGCACGCGCGCCGCGCCGGATCCATTGCCGTTGCCGAACTCGGTTCGCACCGGCAGCTGCAACGCGAGCGTCGTCGCCGGCTTCCGCGAAAAGATCTTCTGCTTCTTGTCCACCGGCGCAAACAGGTCGGTGTGGCCGCCGACGGATTCCGATCCGCCCAGGAACAAATAGCCCTCGGGCTTGAGCGCGTAGTGGAACGCGGGGAGCACCTTCTGCTGCAGGCTCGGCTCGAGGTAGATCATCACGTTGCGGCAGGTGATGAGATCCATCCGCGAGAACGGCGGATCGCTGATGAGATTGTGCCGGGCGAACACCACCTGTTCGCGGAGGGACTTGATCACCCGGTAACCGCCATCCTCCGGGACGAAGAACCGTCGCAACCTATCCGGCGAAACGTCCAGCGTGACGCTCTTGGGATAAAGGCCATGGCGCGCCCGGTTCAGGTTGGTCTCGCTGAGGTCGGTGGCGAAGATCTGGAGCTTGCGCGGCCGGTGGGATTTCGCGGCGGCCTCCGTGAACAGCATCGCGATGGAATAAGCCTCCTGCCCGGTGGAACAGCCGAGCACCCAGACCCGCAGCGGTGCGTCGCCCCGCTGGGCGAGCAGCCTGGCGAGGACCTTGGACTTGAGCACGGCGAACGCGTCCGCATTCCGGAAAAAACCCGTCACACTGATCAGCGTGTCGGCATAGAGCGCCTCGATTTCCCGCGCATTGCCCCGCAGGAATTCGGCATAGTTGGCCAGCGATTCCCGGTGGTTCAGCACCGCGCGGCGCGTCATCCGCCGGCGGATGGTGGTGGGCTTGTAGTAGGAAAAATCGACCCCGGTGTGATTGCGAAGAAGGAGCAGGATCTTCTTGTAGCTATCTTGCTCGGGCCGCCCCGCCGGCGCAGACGGGTCCGCCGAAGCCGCCGCCCCGCGACGATTTGCCGCCACCGCTGCCGGACCCGCGACATAGGGATGCCGCGCGATCCGGGCCACCTCCCGCGCGATTTGCGCCGGGGAGAGCACGGCGTCCACGCAGCCGGCCGCAATGGCGCTGCGCGGCATCGATTCATAGCGGGCCGAGTCGTCCTGCGCAAAAGTGAGCCCGCCCTCCGCCTTGATCGCCTCGAGGCCGATCGTGCCGTCGCTAGCGTTGCCCGACAGGATCACCCCGATCGCGCGCTCCTGCTGATCCCTCGCGAGCGCCTCGAAAAAGACATCGATCGAACGCGAGGCCATGCCGTTGCGCGTGCGCGGCTGAAGCTTCAGCCGGCCGCGGACGATGCCCATGCTCGCGTTGGGCGGGATGATGTAAACGTGGTTGGCGAGCACGCGCAGGTTGTTCGCCGCCTCGCGCACCGGCATCGCCGTGGCGCGGGCCAGCAGTTGCGCGAGCGCGCTCTGGTGCAGCGGGTCCAGGTGTTGCACCACCACGAATCCGAATCCGGTGTCGACCGGGAGTTCCTTCAACAACTGGGTGAACGCCACCAAGCCTCCCGCGGAGGCGCCGAGGCCAACGATCGGGCACACCGCCCCGCGCGCGGGATTCTTCGGGCGGGAATTTTTAATCATGAGGCATTTCCGGTCGTGGCTGGATGACATCAGCCGTCGGCCTCGCGAGGCACCGACTGCACGGCGGGTGCGAGGTCGGCGTGACGAAACTTCCGGCTAATCCTAATTAAACTCCCGGTTCCATCGAATAGCCATAAGGTAAAACCCTACCCACGCCGGACGCTGGCGCGATCAAGCGGCGGTCCGGTCCGCCGCCGTCGTGCCGGGCGGATAGGGAACACGCACCTCGATCTCCGTGCCGACCCGGAGACCGGATTTGACCGTAACGGTGCCGCCCACATTGACCGCCCGTTCGCGCATCCCGACCAGGCCTAACGTGGCCTTCTCTTCCCGCTTCGCCGCATGCCGTATCGCGTCGAAACCAATCCCATCGTCGATGATCACCAATTGCACGAATTCCCCCGGCTGGCTCAGCGACACGGTCACGTGGCTGGCCCGGGCGTGCCGTTCGATGTTTTTCAGTGCTTCCTGGAAGATGCGGTAAAACGCCAGCTCGGTTTCGGCCGGCAACCGCGGCATCAGCGGCGCACCGGCCAGCTCGAGCGCGACCGCGGTTCGCTGCGCGAATTCCCGGCCCGCAGCGCGCAAGCCGGCGAAAAGACCCAGGTGCTCGAGGATGCTCGGCCGCAGGTCGCGTGAGATGCGCTCCACTTCGTCGGCCGTCCGGCTGAGCAGCTCGCGGAGTTTCACCGCCTCGTCCCGGGCGGCCCGGTCACCCGCCGAGAGCTTTTCCGTCAACGTCTGGCTGCTGAAAAGGACGGCGATCAACGGCTGCGTGATATGGTCGTGCAACTCGAGGGCCAGGCTGGCGCGCTCGGCCTCCTGCACCTGCACGACGCGGTGCGTCAAGGCCCGCAGCATATCCTCGGCCCGGCGGGGCTCCGAGAGATCGGTCACGACCAGGCCGAAGGTCGGGTTCGTTGCTCCCGCCTGATCGATTTCGCGGATGGAAATCTGGACGGGCACGAGCGTGCCGCCGGCCGTCGTGAGGCGTCCCGGCAGCTTGGAGCCGGTCCGGCCGGCCCGCTTCATCAGCGGTCGGAGGATCGCGTTGTCGCCGGGGGAGAGGAAGCGGCGAAAGGAACCTCCCGTCACCTGCTCCAGTGGGCATTGGACCATCCGCGCGAAACACTGGTTGGCATAGAGGATCGTCTGGTCCGCGCTCAGGGTCACGGCCCCCTCGTTCATGGATTCGATGAGCACGCGGTAGGCATGCTCGGCGCCCATCAGCGTGAACACCTGCCGACCCCGTCTGCCCGCGACCACCACGGTGTCGACCTCGCCGGTGCGGATGGCGCGGAGCGTTTCCTCGGTCTCCGCGAGACGGGCGCGAAGCCGCGTGATTTCGCCGGCCATCGCGAGCGGGGAGGAGCTTTGACCCCGAGTCGGTTTCACGGGGCGGAATTGATGACTTCGACCTCGTCGGATCCGCCAAACAGGCCGGAGGTGTTCAGGAGGTTGCCGATGAACCGGCGCACCGGGCGGGGCAGCGCCTTGACGAGCGTCGGCGTCGCGACGATCTGGTTGGCACGGGCCAGCTCGGGCTGCTGATAAATGTCGATCACTTCCAACTGGCAGCCAGCCCTCAGTTCGGCCGCGCACAGCTGGCGGACGTGCAGCACGGCCGCGCGCGAGCGGGCCGTGGCCCCCGCCACGAACAGGCGCAGGACGTATTTGCCGGAAGTCCCGCCGGCCGCAGTTTTTTCCAAGGCCCGCCGCGTGCGGATGGTGGGGTTTGTTTTCAGGGCGTTCGTTTGGGCTGTCCGGCCGGCCGCAAATCGAGGCCGACCAATACTTGCGCCGTATCCGTCAGCGTGCCGATGATGGTGCGCACGGGGCTCGGCAACCGGCGCACGACGGTCGGAACGGCGAGGATCTGGTCGCCTTTGGCCAGCTCGGGATGCTTCAACAAGTCGATCACCGTGATCCGATACCGCCCCTTGAGGTGGGTTTCGCACAACTCCTTGAGGTTGGCGAACGCCGTCCGCGACTTGGGCATCTCGTCGATCACATAAAGCCGCAGTTGCCACAGTTTGGCCGGCGGCCGGGGGACGGGTGCGCGACGTTTTGCCGTTTTGGTTTTCATCGGTGTTTCCTTGCGGGCCGGCGCTGGCGGCGTGTGCCAGCCGTCTTGGCGTCCGCCTGGCGCAGGCGGCCCCACGCCGCCCGCTCGGTGTTCAGGCGGAGCGCGCTGGTGCCGACCTGCTCGTCAATGCGCCGCAGTTCGACCGCCTCGGCCTCAAAATCGGAGCGCAGGCCGCCGATCTGCCGCATGATCGCCGCGCGTTTGCGCTCGATCTCGCGCTTGCGGCGCTCGGCTTCCTGCTGGCCGGCCACTACGGCGGCCATTTCGAGGGAGCTCTGGGCGGCGCGCGCCGAACCGGTCAGCACGCCGCTGGGTCCGATGTAGGCGTCCACCACGTCGACGCCGTGATTCGAAATGAGGAATTCGCGGACTTGGTTCGAGTGCGCCATGCCGCGCGCCTTGAGCACGTAGAGCACGCGATTGCGTTCGCCGTTGCCCTCGAAGTCCTGCAGCAGCAGCCACGCATCCATCAGGGATGACATCGTGGACTCCGTTTGCTGGGGCGCCGCGCCGCCCTGGGTCAGGCTCGTGAAGAGCGAGGTGACCTGTCCGGCCTTCAGGTAATCGATCAGCCGCGTGACCATTCCCTTGCCCTCGGAGGCGGTGCCCAAATCCATCAGGCTGGTGATGGGATCGACGATGACGACGTCGGGCCGATAGTTGGCGATCTCCTTGAACATCGTGGCGAGATGCATCTCGAGGCCGTAGAGCGTGGGCCGCGCCGAGTGGATGCGCAGCAGGTCGCGCTTCACCAGCGGCTGGAGCCGCAAGCCGATGGACTGCATGTTGCGGATGATCTGATTGGGCGATTCCTCGAACGAAAAGAAAAGCACGCGCTCCCCGCGTCGGCCCGCCGCCTGCGCAAAATTGGAGGCGATGATCGACTTGCCCGTGCCGGACGTGCCGGTGAGCAGGATGCTGCTTCCCCGGAAGAATCCGCGCCCGCCGAGCATGGCGTCGAGTCGCGGGATGCCGGTTGCGATTCGTTCGGTCGACGCCTGGTGATTGAGCGCCAGCGACGTGATCGGCAGCACGCTGATGCCATCCGCGCCGATGAGAAACGGGAATTCATTGGTGCCGTGCAGCGCGCCGCGGTATTTCACGACGCGCAGGTGCCGCGTGGCGATCTGGTCGTAGACCCGGTGGTCGAGCAGAATGACGCAGTCGGAAACATATTCCTCCAGGCCGTGACGCGTCAGCGATTCGCGACCGCGCTCGGCGGTGATGACCGCGGTCACGCCCTTGTCCTTGAGCCAGCGGAAAAGCCGCCGCAGTTCGCTGCGCAGGATCGCCTCGTTGGGCAGGCTGGCGAACAGCACTTCCAGTGTATCGAGCGCCACGCGCTTGGCTCCGATCGAATCGATCGCGTGGTTCAACCGGACGAACAGTCCCTCCAGGTCATACTCGCCCGTTTCCTGAACCTCGCTGCGCTCGACATGGACGTAATCGAGCACGATTTTTTTGCGCCGGATCAAGCCGGCCAGATCGAAACCGAGCGAGGCGACGTTGGCCGTCAGCTCCGCCTCGGTCTCCTCGAACGCGACCAGCACGCCCGGTTCGTTGAACTGCACGGCGCCGCGCACGAGGAATTCCGCCGCCAGGAGCGTCTTGCCGCAACCCGCGCTCCCGCAAACCAGCGTGGGCCGGCCGCGCGGCAAACCGCCGCCGGTGATTTCGTCGAGACCCTTGATGCCCGTGGCGCATTTCGGCAGCGCCACCGCCCGCCCGCTGGTTTTGGAGGCGTTCGTTTTCATGACGGGCCGAGAAGCAGAAGGAAGCGGAGACCCTTCCATGGCCCGGCGGGGCGAATGCGAGCACGACATGCAACTCCGCGAAAAGCGATTCGCGCGCCGCTCACGTCAAGGGACGCGCAGTGCCGCGAAATGATGTAGCGCCAACCCCAGTGTTTTTTCATCATGATTCATTCCCTGTCACCTGTTTCAATTGCGGAGGCGCTTCACGCGGCCGCAGCTCTCAATCGGTCACACGGCAGGGTATCGTCACTTGGCGAACATCCGTCTAATACGATTAGACGCTCTTAGCGCCGGGATTGCGATAGGGTGATACCCTACCCCCACCCCTCAAAGCTGCCCTCGAGCCGCTTTTCGCCGCGACCACGGAAACAGTCACCACGAGTGGGCGGCGTAAACCGAAATCTCGCGCCGCCTTTCGCGAGGAATTTGAACGGGATCCCGCAGACACGAAAAAGTGGAGCCGATCGAAGATCGGCTCCACGGTATGATGAATCGCTAATTTAATGCCTTGGCTCAGGGCACCAGCTGACTGGTCACTACTGCGCCGTTGGTCATGAGCACGCCGCGGTTTGCCTGCGCCGGCAACAGCATGCCGCCGGACGAAGTGCCGGCGGTAAATTGCAGGCGCGTCATTCCACTGACCTCCACGGCACCGCCGTTGTCCTGAAACAAATCGCCGCCGGTGACGCGTGCGTCGGTCACCGAACCCAGGATCAGATCGGCGTTCGCCGTGTTGGCGCCATCGATGTCGCTGACAAACACCGGGCCGTTGAACCGCACGCCCGGCGCGTAGATTCCCGTCGTGCCGTTGGCGCGGAAATAACTCGCATTCGCCGTGCGCAGGCCGCCAAAGCTGCCATCCGCGCTGGCGACGGTGACGAGCGCGATGTCCGCATAACCGTCATAGGTCACTCCAGGAATGAAGAGCGTCTGGTCGACCGCATTGGAGCGCCCCACGCTGAAAATACTGACGTTCGTGGTGGCATCGGCGCCCGTGATCGCAATCGAAGCCTGGCCTTTCATGTAGAGCACACCCGGCTGGTTGTATTTGACCGGTGAGGCGGGCCCACTGGAACCCTCCAAATTGATCGTGAGCACGCCCGCGCCACTCATTTCCACCTGCACAATGTCGTCGGTCAGGTCGACAAAGGACACGCGCACCACCCGGCCGGATACGGCTTTCGTGCTCGCGGCTACGCCCGTGAGCTGAACCTGATCGTAGAAATTGCCATTTGGGTGCTGGATATTCGCACCAGCCAGGACGGCGGTGCCGGCGATCTGGCCCGTGAAAGTCATTCCCAACACCGCGGCCACACTGGTCGTTGACGTGTCCCAACTGGAAACGACGACCCGATAAGATCCGATGTTGGCAGCTTGCACGTTCGCGACCGTGAGGCTCGCACCCGTGGCACCGGGGATGTTCACGCCGTCTTTCTGCCATTGATAGGTCACGGAATTGCCGCCGGTGTTTGCGGTGACCGAGAAGGTCGCTCCCGCGCCGGAGGCCACGGTGGCGCTCGCCGGCGGCACGCTGATGCCCGGAGCGATCGCGATGAGTAATGAGTTGGAGCCAATGCCGTCGGCGCCGATGACGCTCAATGAGACGTGATAACTACCTGTCGAAACCGGCGTGCCGGTGATCCTGCCGGTCAGGGTGTTGATCACCAGTCCGGGCGGAAGGTTGCTGGCAGCGTAGCTCGTGGGATTGTCGGTCGCGGTGATTTGGTAGGTGACGAAGGGTGCGCCGACAGTGCCCGAAGCGGATGCCGCACTCGTGAGAACCGGCACGATAATGACCGGAGGGAGGCCAGCCGCGGCGACCGTGATCGTGAGAGTGGCAGTTCCGGTGCCCGTGCCATTGGTGGCCTTGATCGTTGCAGCCGACGTGCCGGCCGCCGTCGGCGTGCCGTTGATCGCACCGGTCAAAGTATTCACGGTCAGGCCGGCTGGGAGGCCGGTGGCGGAAAAGCTCGTGGGCAGGCCCGTCGCGGCGATCTGATAGGTGGCGAAGGTCGTGCCGACGGTGCCAGGTGCCGTGGTCGCGCTCGTGATGACGGGCGCGACGCCGGCAGCGGCGACCGTGATCGTCAGGGTGGCGGTAGCGGTGCCGGTGCTGTTCGTGGCTCCGATCGTCGCAACCGAGACGCCCGCCGTGGTGGGCGTGCCGTTGATTGCGCCGGTCAAAGTATTGATGGTCAGCCCAGCCGGGAGCCCGCTCGCGGAAAAGCTCGTGGGCAATCCGGTGGCGATGATTTGATAAGTGACAAAGGCCGTGCCGACGGTGCCGGGTGCCGTGGTCGGGCTGGTAATATTCGGAGCCACGCCAGCGGCGGCGACCGTGACCGTCAGGGTGGCGGTGCCGGTGCCGGTGCCATTAGTGGCGCCGAGCAAGACGGACGTGACTCCGGCCGTGGTCGGCGTGCCGGTGATGACACCGGTCAACGCCACAACGCTCAGGCCCGCGGGCAACGGGCTGGCGGTATAGCTCGCGGGCGAGCCCGAAGCCGTGATCGAAAAGCTGAACGCCGTGCCGACCGTGCCCGCTGCGGTCAGCGGACTGTTCGTGATGATCGGGGCCACGCCAGCGGCGGCCACCGTGATCGTGAGCGTGGCGCTACCGGTGCCGGTGCCATTCGTCGCACTGAGAACCGTCGACGTGACTCCCGCAGTCGTAGGCGTGCCCGTGATAACTCCGGTCGCGGCCACGACGGTCAAACCTGCGGGCAGCGGACTGGCGGTATAGCTCGCGGGCGAACCCGAGGCGGTGATCGAAAAGCTGAACGCCGTGCCGATGGTGCCTGCCGCGGTCAGCGGACTGTTCGTGATGATCGGGGCCACGCCGGCGGCGGCCACCGTAATGGTCAACGTGGCGTTGCCCGTGCCCGTGCCGTTCGTGGCGCCGAGCAGCACCGACGTGACACCCACCGTGGTGGGGATACCGGTGATGACACCGGTTGCGGCTGCAATGCTCAAACCGGCCGGGAGCGGACTCGCGGTGTAGGTCGTGGGCGTGCCCGAGGCGGTGATCGAAAAGCTGAAGACGGTGCCAATGGTCCCCGCGGCTGTCAGCGGACTGTTTGTGATGATTGGGGCGACACCCGCAGCGGCGACCGTGACGGTCAACGTGGCGTTGCCCGTGCCGCTGGCATTGGTGGCGCCGAGCAGCACCGACGTGACACCCACCGTGGTGGGCGTGCCGGTGATGGCACCGGTGGCGCCGTTAAATACGAGACCGGCCGGGAGCGGGCTGGCCGTGTAAACAGTCGGTGAATTCGAAGCCGTGATCGAAAAGTTGAACGCCGTGCCGACCGTGCCCGCCTTCGTCAGCGGGGAGTTCGTGACAACCGGATAACCGATGCCGGTGACGGTGAAGCTCTGCCGAAGCATATTGGATTCGTAGGGAATCGGGTTGACCGCGCCGACCTGCGTCGCCTGCAGCGTGACGATGCCGGGCTGGGTGGGCGTAACGGTGAACACGCCGCCAACCGGCGTGCTGATGGTTGCGGCGCCCGTCGATCCGGCCACCACGGTAACCACGATCGGTAAGGCGGAACTTGCGGTCGGATTGATCGCGAACGAACCGCTGCTGATCGCCTGGTCGGCAATGGCGGCGAAGCTGACGGACTGCCAGGTTGTGTTGACCGTGCCCGTGGTGTAGAATTGGCTGCTGCCATATCCCACGTCACCGGGAACAAAGGTCAGGGTCGAATAGACGCTGCCGAGGTTGGCGATGTCGGACGTATGCCGGGCACCCGCGAGGGCGGGGTCCAGCATGCCGAAAATCGTGAAGCCGGTGACGGGATCGAGCCGGAGATAATACATCTTGTTCACGCCGTAACCGACGTCGGCGCCGGTGAAGGCCAGGGCCTTGTGGCCGCTGGTGCCCAAATCGAATTGGTCCGCCGAGCCGGCGAGCAATGCGGGGGCGAGCGTGCCGAACTTGGTGATCCCGCTGACCGGATCCGTGCGGAGATAATAGAAACTATTGAGACCGTAACCCAGATTGCCGGCCGCGAATGTCAGGCCGAAGTAGCCGCTGACGCCGGTGACCGTGCCGGGGCCGCCGGGTCCGGACATCGGCTTCTCATCGGTGACCGCCGAGGACGTGGCGGAACCGGGAACGATGGCGGTGAAGTAGTCCGTCGTCCCTTTGTGATGGATGAGGTAGAGATTAACCGAGCCATAGCCGACATCGGGATCGGCCGAGGTCAGCGCCGAATAGGAGTCCGGCGTCAGTTTGCTGCCAATGTCCGAATGCGGGGTCGCCGAGCCGGAGCCCGGCACATAGAAATTGAATGCGAGAATGTCGCCGCCCGCCGGAATGGTCCCGGCCCTGATCGAGTAGAAATTGTTGGCGACGCTGCCCGTCAGCCCGAGATTTTGCGACATTTGATGAAACCCCGCGAGGTTACCCCCGATGGCCCAGTGCGGGAGGAGCGTGACCACGCCCGTGGCAGGGGTGATGCCGATGGAGGCCATGTTGTCGGCGGCGCGGGCTGGGATGCCCGTGAAAACCGTGAGGGCCACAAGGGCCGATGAGACGAGCGTGCTGTATTTCATGTGATTCTTCTTTTCTGTGCGCTGGATGAAGGGGGCGCGACGGACGCGGCGCGAATGAAGGAGCCACGATAGCCACGCAGGAGTGCCGCTGATATGGGGTGAAACGAGATGGGGCATTGACCTACCATCGCTTCGCGTGCGGGGCCGCGCGGTGAAGGCCCTGCCGTGAAGACCCCATGTTCCGCCGCACCGACGCCCGCTACGATTCCGTCACGGACCCCGGACTCTTTCCGCGCGTCCCGGTTATCCAATGCACTTTTTCTCCCCCAAATGTTCCGAGGCCCGTTGCCGGGCTTCCCTCCGCTTCGCTCTGCTCGGGGCGACGCTCGCCTGTCTCGCCCCATCCGGCGCCATGTGCGCCCAGCCTGCGTCGGCCGTGCCGGAGCGGGATTCGAGCTATGCGCCGGTCAGCGGCAACGAGCCGTTCGCCGCCGTCCAGCGGCGCATGGCCGCGGCGAAGCCCGGGCTGATGGAGGCACACATGGAACTCGTGAGGGAACGCTACGACTTGTCCAACCGGCCGGCCGACGGCGTCGTGATGACGCGGGGAAAACCCGTGCAGCAGGGCGTGCGCGTCCGGCTCAAGCCGGGACTGACGTGGGAAAAACTCGCCTCCTTGACCCCGGAGGAAATCCGCTCGCAGGATTTGTTCCCCGCGGGATTCATGCCCCTGCCGCATCCCAATCACCCCGAGGGCGGCATGGTATTTCCCCACTTCGTCATCGACGAACTCGCCCGCCAGGAACAGCGCGATCTCACCCGGTTCGACCTCGATTTCGACTGGCCGGATCATTTTCTCCCGGAGTTTCCCGCGCCGATCTTTCTCACGACCCGCTCCGACCTCGGCGACGTGTCGCAGGGCCGGGTGGTGACGCTCGACAATTACTTCGCGCTGTTCGATGGGCTGCTGAATCCCAAACAACTCGAGGGCTTGCGGCTCTTGCTCACGCCATTCCCGCAACAGCAGTTCAACGCCACCGACGACCGGCGCTCGCTGCGCCCGAGCCGCGGGGTCGCCTGCTTTGACTGTCACAGCAATGGGCACACCGACGCCGCCACCCATCTCACCGGCGATGCCCGGCCGCAGGCGTTCCGGCACCGGGTCGACACGCCAAGCCTGCGCGGGGTGAACATCCAGCAACTGTTCGGCTCGCAGCGGGCCATGAAAAGCGTCGAGGACTTCACGGAATTCGAGCAGCGCGGCGCCTACTTCGATGGCGACCCGGTGATCGCGGCCAAGAAAGGGGTCAACATTCTCGATCGCGGGAGCCAGGTGCAGGCGATGGCGGAGATGCAGGAGCTGTTCGATTTTCCGCCGGCCCCAAAATTGAACGTGTTCGGCAAACTCGATCCGAAAAAAGCCACCGCGCGGGAGTTGCGCGGACAGGAACTGTTTTTTGGCCGGGCGCAATGCGCCACATGCCACGCCCCACCCTACTACACCGACAACTCGATGCACAACCTGGACACCGAACGTTTCTTTGCACCGCGCGCCGCCGGGGGTGCGATGATGACAACCGACGGCCCGATCAAAACTTTCCCGCTGCGCGGCATCAAGGACTCGCCGCCCTATCTCCACGACGGCCGGCTCCTGACGCTCGCGGACACCGTCGAGTTCTTTAATCTAATCCTTGAGACGCACCTCACCACGAGCGAGAAGACCGACCTCGAGGCGTTTCTCCGCGTGCTGTGAATCTGGAATCCCATCAAATTCCGTCATGGGCTATCCATTGCCACATCGCCTCGGCATGGGCGACTGCGGCAGCTCGGCATCGGCCGGGGCCAAGGCGGAATCGCCGTCGCCGTTCCCGCCCAGCACGTCAACAATCGGCGCTCCTCGCAGGCGTTTCCGCTGTTCGATCGGGCTGCCAGCCACGCGGGGCTTTCGCCCCGATCCCGAGATGCCGTCGGCACCCGACGCAAAAATCTCCTTCGGCCTGGAAGGCTCGAAGGAGAAAGTGACCAGTGTCGGTTGGCCCGCGGGCCTTGTCGCTGCGAGCGCCGGTCAGTTGGCGGTCGCAAACAAAACTTCAACCCGACGGTCGCGGCGCGATTGTGGATCACCGAACGCACCGGTTCTGATTTTGTAAGAAGGAACACCCGCCGCGATCAGGGAATTTCGCACCGCCTCGACCCGCTGATCGCTCAGGTTCTGGTTTTTCGGATCGGAGCCCCGGGGATCAATGGTGCCATCGAGCGCCAGCCGGAGCGATGGATTCGCATTCAGGTAGGCGGCGATATTAGCGCTCTTGGTCGCGTCCGAATCCTGCACCCGGGCATCGTTATAGCTGAACATATAGTCGCGGTAGGATGTCCACGAACCCACGATACCTGCCACGCCCGTGTCGCCTTGCGCTCCGGTCCCGCCCTGGGCTCCCGTCGCGCCCGTGAAACCCGTTGCGCCGGCGACACCAGCCACGGTGCGCCCCGCCCCGCCCTCGTTTCCGCTGACGCCTTGCGCGCCGGCGTCACCCGTGCGGCCTTGTGGTCCCGTGGGTCCATAAAGAGTCGAACCTTGGGCACCCGTGGCACCCGTGGCGCCTTGCAGACCCGTCGCACCGGTCGCTCCGGTCGCACCGGCGTAACCCGCGGTGCTCATTCCGGTCGCGCCTGTCTGACCCACCGCACCCGTGGCACCCGTGGCGCCCGTGGCGCCGGTCCGGCCGGCCATCCCGCGGCGAACTTCGCCTGCAGCGCCGGTCGCGCCCGTGGCGCCCTGCGCACCCGTGGCGCCCATCGGACCATCGGCCCCGCGCTGGCCCGCCAGGGCGATGCCCGGCGCGCCGCGTGCGCCAGTGGCGCCCTGCGCACCGGTGGCACCCGTTGGGCCATCGGCCCCGCGCGGCCCGACGAGACTTTCCGAGTTGGAGGCAATATTAGCAACAGGTTGTTGGCTGGCACAACCGGCGACGAGCATCGCGGAAATCGCGATTGTCATTAATTCAAGTTTCATGGATTTGATTTTTGCAAGGGGATGAGGGCCTCTGTTTGGATGCGCGTCAGATTCCCGCGGACTGCGGGACGACATCACCGGTGACCGTGATTCCTTGAAGCGCCCATCCTATCGGTCGCACCCGTGAATCACTATGGGGTGAAACCCGGCAGGAATCTCCGGCGCGCGGTGGCCACCGGCGGAGTCCCTCAATCGTTGCGCCAGCGGTAGCCGAGCCCGATCAGGAAAATATCCGCATCGCGGTTGTAGCTGCTGGTTACGCGGTCGAAGACCAGCCGCATGATCCAGTGCGCGGAGAGCCGGGTGGAAAACGTCAGCGACGCGAGCGGCGCGACCGCCGCGGGGTTCTTCGCGCCGGCGCCGGCAGGATGATGGTGATCGAGGTAAATGTAGGGGCCGAGGCCGCCACCAATCGCGATGCGATCGTGAAAAAAGCTGTTCACAAACCACAACTGCGTGGCCAGGCCGCTGCGCCGGATGATTTTCGGGTCGCCTTCATAGATGGCGGACGCGGTCCAATCGACGTGGGGCACGACGCCCCGGCGATATTCGCCGGCATAGGCGCGCGCCTCCTGGCTCAGGAAAGTGTTCACGACACTCTGGCCGCCAAAGAAGGTGAGTTCGGGATCGGTCACATAGGAATCTTCGTCCGGCGCGTCGCCGAGTTTTCCGGGCGTGGGCTTTCGCTCGCGGCCAAACCAGAAGCCCACACCGCCCGTCGCCGTGGTCACCTTGATGTCATTCGCCGGGCTGATGCGATTAACCATCGCCCGCCAGAACCAGCGATTCGAAAAATAGCCGGTGGCTGACAGGCTGTAAATCGGCGCCATGCCGTGAACGTTTGCCGTGTCGCCACCGGGCAACGGCTGGGTGTCGAAAAAATAATAGCCGCCGAGGCCCAACGAGACGGAGAGAAGATCTTCGTTGAACGGCAGCCGACCCCAAACCTGCCACGCCGTGCCGTCGCGGTGGTGTCCCGTCACATGACCTTCATTGATATAGGCGATCGATCCCGCAAAATTGCGATACAGGTCCTGGCGGTAGTCGACCTGCCAGGTGACGCTTGATCGCTCCAGGTTCGCGCGCGGCAGCATGCCGCCGAGGAAAGTCAGCTCCTGCGCGTGCAGACTCAGGCCAGCGCCAAGCAGGAGGAAGGCGGACAGTTTCAATGTCCGGAGAGGGAAGCTCATGGTGTTGGCCGACGAAGGCGCGGGTTACCTTCCACCAATGCGCATGCCGAAGCGCTCCAACAGCAGGAGGACGCCGCCGATCAATGCGAGCAGGCCGGAAACCCAGATCGGGATGGAAAGCCCGAACAGCACGTTCAGGCCGAAGATGATGAGAAAAAGGGCGACAAAGAGATGAGCCATGAAGGTGAGGAGGTTGGAGGATTGGTCGAGATCGGGAGGAGCAACAGCGAAGCGGGGAGTGCGATCAGCGGCGGGTTCGAACCACCGCGGCTTGCCGGAATGACGGAGCAATTACCGCCCGATGCCTGGCGGGAGTGGCAGGTGCAGTTGTCCGGAGATCCGCGGCGGGCTGATGTAGACATCAACGTTGCCGCCGCCTCTTGGGCCGCGATCGCCACCATACCAGCGATTGCCATCCATCCACGGATCGTCGTGAAACCACGGATCGCGCCGCGGGCCGTAGTAGACGCCGGTGCCCACGTAGGCACCCGTGAGGCAGCTGGTCAGCCCGAATTGCAGGCCGGCCAGAAGAAGGGAACCGAGGAGAATCTTGCGGGTGTGTTTCATGGGTGGGTGGCGACTTTGGCGCTGTCGACATATTCCAACAAACCGACGGTGCCGCCGGTGGAATCGGCGATGATCGCGAAACGGCTCTCGAAGGCGGCCGGTCGGGGAGCCAGCAAAACTTCGCCGCCGAGCTTGGTCGTCCGCGCCAGCGCCTCGTCGATGTCCGCCACCCGGATGACACCGAGCCAGCCGGGTTTCGCATCCTCGAGATCGGGGAGCGGGGCGACGCCGGCGCGGGCGACACCGTCGCTCGAAAGTAGCAAATCGCCCTTTCGCTCGGTGCGCAGATCCGGGGTCATGGCGTAATTGACGATGTCGCGGTAGAAGGCGGCGACCACTTGTGGTTGTTTGACGTAAAGTTCGAACCAGCTCCAGTCGCCGATCTTCAACTGGTCATCGACCGAATCGCCCGACGACGACTGCAGCAGTCCGATGGTGGAGCCCTCATTGTCCGCGATGATCGCCTGGATACCGCGATTGGGGAATTCAAGGGCCTTGGCCCGAATTTGTCCGCCAGCTTTCGTCACCAGCTTAAGGGTCGAAGACATGTTCTTCACCGCGATGTAAGCAACCCACCGGGACGGCCGCTTGGTGTTCGACGAGGGACGCGGCGCAATTCCAGCCACCGGCCGGCTGCCGTTGCTGAATACGGTATAGGCCTTGCCGTCCTGCGTAATAGTGTTGGCCGTCCAGCCGAAGAGGCCGCTGTAGAATTTGGTCGCGGCTACGGGGTCGGTCGTGAAGAGATCCGCCCAGACGAACTTGCCGGGGCGGTGCTCCTTCGTCGCGGGCTGGTTGAGCGGCTGAAACGGCTCGGCGCTGCGGACAGGAGCGGGAAATCCGATCCCCAGCATAGTCGTGACCGCGAGAGCGAGGAGAGCCGCGAGTCGGTATCCGGAAGAATTCGTGTGCATGGTATTGTTCGGCGGTCGTCAGAGCCAAGACAGCTAGCTGCTTCGTCTTCCCGGTCTCGCCGGTAAGATAGTCCGTCGCGCGAAACGAAAGAATGGGGTGTTACCCGCCCGCCGCCGCGCGAGTTCACCGCCGCGCCTATTTTCGGGCGCCTGCAATCTGCTCCGACCGGTTCCCGCGCGGAAGTCCGTGATTGATCTTCGCTCGCGCGCCAGAGCATCTCGCGCCGTGAGCGGCCCCGGCGGAAAGACGTGCGCATCTCATCCCCGCGCCGCTTCCGCGCTAGGGTTACACCCCATGGCTCTCCGATGGTCCACAGGCTTATTGTCACGCCAGCCGGATTCGCTGAATCGCGAATCTCACGCCCGGAAAAACTAGCATGAATAACCAATCCCTTCCGCCGCCCATTGTTTCCGCGTTCAGCGAAGCAGACATTCGTGCCTACGCCTTTCACCTCTACCAGGAGGACAGCTGCACTCCCGGGCAGGACCTCGCCAACTGGCTGGAAGCCACCGCGTGCCTGCGCGCAAACATTCCCCCGCACCAGTCCGGCACCCGTCTTCATCAGCATCTCCACCGGCCCGCCGGTGATTTTTCGCTCCTTTCGATCGAGGCCAGAATCCTCGCTTCGTAGATCCGGTTCATCTCCGCGCTCCCCTCTCTCCCGACAACTCAACCAGGGCAATTAATCATGTTACAGGAAAGCAGAACACTCTACGGCATCAAACTCACCGCGTCGGATGGCGACATCGGTCACGTGAAGGACTTTTACTTCGACGACAAGACCTGGGTGGTGCGCTACCTGGTCGTGGACACCGGCTCATGGTTGAGTGGGCGGCAAGTGCTGCTCTCGCCGCATGCCTTCGGGAAATTGGACCGCGAAGGGAACGCGCTCCATGTAAACCTCAACAAAAAGCAGATTGAAGACAGCCCCTCGATCGAGTCGCACAAGCCGGTTTCCCGTCAATACGAGGTCGACTATTACCGCTACTACGGCTGGCCGGCTTATTGGAATGGCGGCGCGATCTGGGGCCTCGGCGGCTATCCCATGGTGATGCCACCCTCGAAAGACCAGATTGAGGCGCAGCAGCCCCATCACCACCGGGACGACAAGCATCTGCAGAGCATGAAAGCCGTGACCGGCTATCAAATCCACGCCACCGACGAGGCGATCGGCACCGTCAACGGATTCATGGTGGACGACAGGAGCTGGGCGATTCACGAGGTGGTCGTCGAAGCCGGCCACTGGTATTCGGGCAAGGAAATCCGGATCTCCTCCGGCAAGGTTTTGCGCATCAGCTATGAGGACTCGAACGTGTTCGTGGACCTCACCAAGGCCGAGATCCAACGGACGGCAGAAAACGAACTCGCGAAATCCGGCGCCTGATCGAGCCGGTGGATATTCGCAGCCGCGTTCGGGTGTGTCCGGCGACCGCGGAGCGTGTTCGCCATCAGGCCTGAAGTTTTTCCCGGACGGAAGTCGTCCGATCGCGCGCGTCCTGCTCTCTTTCTCATGAACCAAAATCCTCTCAACCGGGGCGTCGTCACCAACAACACCGCCGGCATCGGCCCGGTGACCCGTGCCATGCTCAACGCACGCACGCGCGAGCTGGCGCTGATCGCCGGCCGCGTTCCACCCAACGTGTCCCAGGCGGACTACGAGCGGGCCAAACGCGAACTGACCGGTGAGTCGGACGTCGATCAGCAGGACGCGATCCTCGACGCGCTGCCCGAAGCCAAACGCTGGGATCCCGTTCCCGGCTCGACGGGGCATCAGGCGCCGCAGACGGCCAGCGAGGACGAGGACGCCGAGGGACGCAGCGAAACCGAGCAACTCGTCGACGAGGGCGCCGAAGCAGCCGCACGCGATCGCATGCTCCAGGCGGCCAAATCCGAAGCGAAAGCAGACGAACGTGCCAGATAGCCTGCACACGCAACGTGCACTGACGGAAAACGCCGTCTCCCACGAGTCGGTGACCCGGAGAAAGCTGCGGGAGCGGGCGGTCGAACTCGCCGTGATTAACGGCCGCGCTGCGCATGACGCGACGAAATCCGATTGGGAGCAGGCCAAGCGGGAATTGGCCGACGACGCGGAACGAGAACCACCGCCGCCTTCCCGGTTATCTGCCCGCTATGAATCCAACCACGAAACGAAAACCATGAATCCGAACCAATCCATCGTCGCCATTTATCCCACGCACCTCGCCGCCGAAGCCGCGGTCAAGGAACTGCAGCAATCCGGCTTCGACATGAAGAAACTGTCGATCGTTGGACGCGACTATCACACCGACGAGCACGTCGTCGGCTACTACAATGCGGGCGATCGCATGAACGTCTGGGGCAGGCGGGGCGCATTCTGGGGCTGGATCTGGGGGTGCCTTTTCGGCTCCGCGTTCTTTTTGATTCCGGGCATCGGGCCGTTGGTGGTGGCAGGGCCGCTGGTCGGCTGGCTGGTTGGCGCGCTGGAAACCGCCGTCGTCGTGAGTGGATTGAGCGCGCTCGGGGCGGGACTGTTCAGCCTGGGCATCCCGAAGGACAGCATCCTGCAATATGAAACGGCGCTCAAAACCGACAAGTTCCTCCTGATCGTTCATGGCTCCGCCGCCGAAATCTCCGCCGCCAGGGAGGCCGTGTCCCGCACCAAGCCGGAGAACCTGCAGCACCACCAGTAAGACCAACAACCTCCGGACCTATTTATGCCCAAAGAACCAACGCCTGCGGAATTTAAAATAACGCGCGAGCAGATGATTGAGCTGCTCAACGAAGATCTGGCCGGCGAATATCAGGCCATCATCGCCTACACGGTGTATAGCCAGGTGCTGAAAGGCGCCGCTTACACGGACGTCGCCGGGGAATTGGAACTGCACGCGGCCGAGGAATTGCAGCACGCCATCAAGATCGCCAGACAGATTGACTACCTCGGTGGAATGCCGGCGGTGACACCCAAGCCGGTAACAACGTCCAACGACCCGGTCGAAATGCTGCAGGCGGATCTGGAGAACGAACGGATCACCGTCGGGCGCTATCGCGAGCGAATCCAGCAGGCCGAAGCGATGGGAGAATTTGGGTTAAGCGAGACCTTGCGCGGGATCATCGTGCAGGAACAGGACCACGCAATCGATCTGAGCGCCGCGCTCGGGATCAACGTGCCGCGCGCGTAAAGCCGGCGGACGAGACGTCGCCTCCTGTCCATGTCGAACATCTCCAGTCGCGAAATCCGGCTCGTCTCCCGCCCGAGGGGCCTCCCGACCGCCGCGAACTTCATCCAAGCCCGAGTCGAGCTGCCCCCGCTGCAGGAGGGCCAGGTGCTCGTGCGCAACCTTTTCATGTCGGTTGACCCCTACATGCGCGGTCGCATGAACGAAGGGAAATCCCATTTGCCGCCGTTCGAGTTGGGCCGGCCCCTCGCGGGCGGCGCGGTCGGCGAGGTCATCGCGTCGCGCGCTACGGCCTTTCAACCGGGTGACGCTGTCACCTCGAATTTCGGCTGGCGGGAATATTTTGTTGCGACACCGGACAACCTGCATCCCGTAAGCCGCAAGATGCAGCCGCTGTCGGTTTACCTGGGTGCGCTCGGCGTGACCGGAATGACGGCTTGGGCCGGGCTGAATCTCGTGGAGGTCAAAGCCGGCGATGTCATCTACATCTCGGGCGCCGCCGGTGCGGTCGGCAATGTCGCCGGGCAACTCGCGAAATTGCGTGGCTGCCGGGTCATCGGCTCCGCCGGTTCGATGGAGAAAGTGCGGTTTTTGCGAGAGGAATGCGGCTTCGACATCGCCTTCGACTACAAGACCGGCCCGGTTCTCGAGCAACTGAACTTGGAACTGCCCGGCGGTATCGACGTCTATTTCGACAACGTCGGTGGCGAAGCGCTCGAAGCGGCGCTGGCGACGCTGCGGGTGCATGGCCGGATCGTCGCGTGCGGCGGCATCTCCAGTTACAATGAGGAAAGACCGCGGCCCGGACCCTCCAATCTGTCGAATATGATCACCCAACGACTCACGATGAAGGGGCTGATTGTCCGCGACTGGTTGGATCGCCAGGCCGAATTTCAAAGGGAAGTGGGCGGCTATTTCCAATCCGGCCAACTGAAGAACAAGGAGACGGTCGTCGCCGGAATCGACGAGGCCGTCGGCGCGTTCCTCGGTCTCTTCGCGGGGAAGAATATCGGCAAGATGGTGGTCAAGCTCGCCTAGCCAACGACACGAACGCTCATGACCGCCCACCCCTTGGAATCGACCGTCGCGGCGCTCCTCGCGCCCGGCAAGGGCATCCTCGCCGCGGATGAAAGTCTGCCAACCATCGGCAAGCGATTCGCGGCGCTCAACATCGCGCCCACCGAGGAAAATCGCCGGGCCTACCGCGAACTGCTGTTCTCGACGCGCCATTTGAACGAGAGCATCAGCGGCGCGATTCTCTTCGACGAAACGACCAGCCAAAGAACCGGACTGGGAGAATCGCTGCCCGGAGTCCTCATCAGCCGCGGGATCGTGCCGGGCGTAAAAGTGGACGGGGCCACGATCGCGCTCGCGAATTTTCCCGGCGAGAAAATCACCCGCGGGCTTGACGGCCTGCCGGAACGACTCCTGCGATACCGGGAGCTCGGCGGCCGGTTTACCAAATGGCGCGCCGTGATCGCCATCGGTGACGGGCTGCCGACAGCCACGTGCATCGGCGCGAACGCCCGCCTGCTCGCCCTGTTCGCCGCCCGCAGTCAGGAGGCCGGGCTGGTGCCGATCGTGGAGCCGGAAGTCTTGATGGACGGCAACCATACGCTCGCCCGCTGTGAGGAGGTCACGGGCCTCACGCTGCAAGCGGTGTTGGCCGCGTTGATTGGCCATCGCGTCGTGCTCGAGGCGATGCTGCTCAAGACCGGCATGGTGCTGTCCGGCAAGGAATGTCCCCAGCAGGCAGGCACGAAGGAAGTAGCCGCGGCCACGCTCCGCTGCCTGCGCCGGGCGGTGCCCGCCGCGGTGCCGGGGGTCGTCTTCCTTTCTGGCGGGCAAAGCGACGTGGCGGCAACGGAGCGCCTCAACGCCATTTGCGCCACGGGCGCCGCACCGTGGAAACTGACCTTCTCGTTCGGGCGGGCGTTGCAGGACGCCGCGATGAAAACGTGGCACGGCGCGCCGGCCAACGTGGCGGCGGCGCAGGCGGCGCTGCTGCACCGCGCCCGCTGCAACGGCCTCGCCGTGCAGGGCAAGTATTCGGCCGAGGCGGAACGCGCGGGCCCGCCCTCCGGCACCGCAAAATGACCGGAGCCAGATGACAAACGAGAACATGCCATCGGAAATGGAATCGCGGCGGATCGGGGTGGCCGCCGATCACGGCGGGTATGAATTGAAGCAGTATCTGGAGACCCGCCTGCGCGAGGCCGGCCACCGCGTAAACGATTTCGGCGGCCACCGGCCGCAGCCCGACGACGACTATCCGGATTTCGTCGTCCCGCTGGCGCGGGCCGTCGCGCGGGGCGAGGTGGAGCGCGGCGTGGCCGTCTGTGGCAGTGGCGTCGGGGCGTGCGTGGCGGCCAACAAAGTGGCGGGCGTTCGCGCGTGCCTGATCCATGAGAATTTTTCGGCGCGGCAGGGAGTCGAGGATGATGACCTCAACGTCATCTGCCTCGGCGGCCTCGTCGTCGGCCACGAGACCGCGTGGGGCCTGGTGCAGACTTTTCTCACGGCGCGTTTCAGCGGTGCGGAGCGCCACCGCCGCCGCCTGGCGAAAGTGGCGGCGCTCGAACAGGCCGGCGCAAAGGAAGGCTCGTGAAAATCAGTCCACTCGCCGGCAAGCCGGCACCGCCCGAAATCCTGATCGACGTGCCGCGGCTCGTTGCCGCCTACCACAGCGGCGTGCCGGACGCCGCCGTTCCAGCCCAACGCGTGGCCTTTGGCACGTCGGGACACCGCGGATCGTCGCTGGACCTTTCATTTAACGAATCGCACATCCTCGCGATCACGGAGGCGATCTGTCTGCATCGGACGCAACAGGGTATCAACGGCCCCCTGTTTCTCGGCATCGACACCCATGCGTTGTCGGCGCCGGCGTGTGCGACGGCGCTGGAGGTGCTGGCGGCCCGTAGCGTCGAGGTGATGCTCGCCGAGGGTGACGACTACACCCCCACTCCGGTCATTTCCCACGCCATCCTGACCTACAATCGCGGGCGAAGAAGCGGGCTCGCGGATGGCATCGTCGTTACGCCCTCGCACAATCCACCCCGCGACGGCGGGTTCAAATATAACCCGTCCCATGGCGGACCGGCGGACAAGACGGTCACCCGTTGGATCGAGGCGAAGGCCAACGCGCTGCTCGAAGCCGGCGCCGCCAGCATAAAGCGCGTTCCACATGCGCGCGCGCTGACCGCCGCCACGACGCATCGACACGACTATCTCAACGCCTACATCGACGATCTCGGCGCCGTTGTCGCGCTGGATGTCATCCGCGGCGCGAAACTCCGGCTCGGCGTCGATCCGCTCGGTGGCGCCGGCGTTCACTACTGGCCGCGGATCGCGGAGCGGCATCATCTGGACCTCACCGTCGTCAACGACGCCGTCGATCCCACGTTTCGTTTTATGACGGTGGATTGGGACGGCCGGATCCGGATGGATCCGTCCTCGCCTTATGCGATGGCGCGGCTGGTCGGAATGAAGGATCGCTTCGATCTCTCGTTCGCGTGCGACACGGACCATGACCGGCACGGCATCGTCACGCCCGGCGACGGCCTGCTCCCGCCGAATCATTATCTCGCCGTCGCGATCCTTGAACTTTTCAAGACTCGTCCCGCGTGGAGCGCAGAGGCGTCCGTCGGGAAAACCGTCGTCAGCAGCGCGATGATCGATCGCGTCACGGCGAAGCTCGGCCGCAAACTCTACGAGGTTCCGGTCGGGTTTAAATGGTTCGGCGACGGCCTGCTCGACGGTTCGCTGGGTTTCGGAGGCGAAGAGAGCGCCGGCGCATCATTTCTCCGGCGGGATGGCAGCGTGTGGACGACGGACAAGGACGGATTCATCCCGTGTTTGCTCGCCGCCGAGATCACGGCACGGACGGGCCGCAATCCCGGCGAACTCTATCGCGGACTCACGCAGGAATTCGGCCAGCCGTTTTACGATCGCGTGGAGGCGCCCGCCACGCCCGCGCAAAAAGCCGCGCTCGCCAGGCTGTCGCGCGAGCAGATCAAGCTGACCGAACTGGCCGGTGAAAAGATCGAAGGCATTCAGACCCACGCCCCCGGCAACCACGAGCCGCTCGGCGGCGTGAAGGTGGCGACCGCCCACGGCTGGTTCGCCGCGCGTCCCTCCGGCACCGAGGACATCTACAAAATTTACGCGGAAAGTTTTCGCGACGAGGCCCACCTGAAAAAAATTCTCGCGGAGGCCCAGACGGTCGTCGACGCGGCCCTGATCGGCGGCTCTTCCCAGGTGAATTCCAAATCATGAGCACAACTTCGACGGGCAACCCACCTCCGTCCCAGTCACCGCCAGGCTTCGACGCCCTGACCGAGCTCGCCATGGATCTGCGCTGGACGTGGAATCATGGCGCGGACGAGTTGTGGCGCCGGCTCGACCCCGCGCTCTGGGAACGGACGCATCACCCGAGCGTGATGTTGCAGACGGTCGCACGCGACAGGCTGACCGCCGCTCTCGCCGATCCGGGTTTCCGCCAGTCGCTCGACCAATTGGTCAAGGAAAAACGCCAGGCGGAAACGACGCCCGCGTGGTTTCAGCAGACCCACCCGCAGGCCGGCCTGACCTGCGTCGCGTATTTTTGCATGGAGTTCATGCTGACCGAGGCGCTGCCGATTTATTCGGGCGGACTCGGCAACGTGGCCGGCGACCAGCTCAAGGCGGCCAGCGATCTCGGCGTGCCGGTCGTCGGCGTCGGCCTGCTCTATCAACACGGCTATTTCCGCCAGGTGATCGATCGCGACGGCGCGCAACAGGCCCTTTATCCGACCAACGATCCCGGTCAATTGCCCGTCACGCCGGTCCGGCGGCCGGATGGCGAACTCCTGCGGGTGGAGGTCAGGCTGCCGGGCGATTCCGTCTGGCTGCGCGTGTGGCAGGTTCGGGTCGGCCGGTGCAATCTGTATCTGCTCGATAGCAACGAGGCCGACAACCTGCCGGTGCATCGCGGGATCACCAGCGAACTCTACGGCGGCGACCAGGAGTTGCGGCTGAAACAGGAAATGGTGCTCGGCATCGGCGGCTGGCGCTTGATCGAGGCGCTCGGTCTCAAACCGGAGGTCTGCCACCTCAACGAGGGCCACGCGGCGTTCGCGCTGCTGGAGCGGGCCCGGAGTTTCACCCAGGCGCACCGACTGCCGTTCGCCGTGTCGCTGGCGGCGACGCGCGCGGGCAATTTGTTTACGACCCACACGGCGGTCGCGGCCGGCTTCGATCTCTTTTCCCCGGGATTGATGGAGCAATATCTCGGAGGGTATGCGCAGGACGAATTGGGGATTTCGCTGCATGACCTGCTTGCGCTCGGGCGCCGGAATCCCGCGGACCCGGCCGAGCCGTTCAACATGGCTTATCTGGCGACGAACGGGAGCGGCGCGATCAATGGGGTCAGTCGATTGCACGGCCAGGTGAGCCGGCAGATTTTTTCGCCGCTATTTTCCCGGTGGCCGGTGGACGAAGTGCCGGTCGGCCACATCACGAACGGCGTCCACATGCCGACGTGGGATTCGCCGGCCGCGGACAAACTCTGGACCGACGCCTGCGGCAAAAACCGGTGGCAGGGAACGTCCGCAACGCTGGAAAAAGACCTGCGGGGCGTGGCCGACGAAACGCTCTGGGCCCTGCGGACGGACAGCCGGAAAGCACTGGTGACTTACGCCCGCAAGGCTGTGGGCCGCCAGATGGCCTCGGTCGGAGCCGATCGAGAGACCATCGCCCGCACACAGGCCCGATTGAACCCGGGCGTGCTCACGCTCGGCATCGCGCGCCGCTTCGCGACCTACAAGCGGCCGAATCTTCTGCTGCACGATCCGGAACGCCTGCTTCGCATTCTGAAACATCCGCAGCGCCCGGTGCAGCTCATCCTCGCCGGCAAGGCGCATCCCGCCGACCAGGCCGGGCAGGCGTTGATCAAGGAATGGACGCAGTTCATCCGGCGCAGCGATGCGAGCCCGCCCGTGATTTTTCTCGCCGACTACGACATGCTGCTGGCCGAGCATCTCGTGCAGGGCGTCGACGTGTGGATCAACACCCCGCGCCGGCCGTGGGAAGCCAGCGGCACCAGCGGCATGAAGGTGCTGGTCAATGGCGGCCTCAATCTGTCCGAGTTGGATGGCTGGTGGGCCGAAGCCTATGCGCCGGAGGTCGGCTGGGCGTTGGGCGACGGTCAGGAGCATGGCGACGATCCGGCGTGGGACGCCGCCGAGGCGGAGGCGCTTTACGAACAACTGGAACAACAGGTAGTCCCGGAATTTTATACGCGAAACGACAAAGGCATCCCGACGGCCTGGGTTGCACGCATGCGGGAGAGCATGGCACGGTTGACGCCCGCCTTTGCCGCCAGTCGCACCGTGACCGAATACACCGGGCTGCATTATCTCCCGGCCGCCGACGCGTATCGGGCGCGCGCCGCGAACTCGGGCGAGCTCGCGCGAAAACTGGTGGAGCAGCGCAACGCTCTCGCCCCGAAATGGGCGGCATTCCGTTTCGGAGCGACGAACATCGAAACCAGGGACGACCGGCACTTTTTCACGCTGAATGTCTTCTTGCCCGACATCGACCCCGCCGCCGTGAACGTGGAACTCTACGCGAACGCTGCGAACGGCGATGGTGCGCTCCATCTGGAAATGACACGGCTGCATCCGGTCCCAGGCGGGCTGGGCGGCTTCAGCTACAGCGCCGACGTGGCGTCGACGCGGCTGACGACCGACTTCACCGCGCGCATCGTTTCGAAAAGCGCGGGACTCAGCGTGCCGCTGGAGGCCGGTTGGATCGTATGGCAGAAATGATCCAAAACTCGCTCCATCACAGACGGATAACAGTAAAAGGAACTATCATGAACAAGAAAACATCTCGACCCGGAGCCGACATCGGCATGGTCGGCCTCGGCGTCATGGGACGAAATTTTGTGCTCAACATGGCCGACCATGGCTTCTCCGTGGCGGGCCTGGACAAGGACGCCGCCAAGGTCGCGGCCCTGCACACGGAAGCCGAACAGCGCGACGTGCGTGGCGCGGCTGACATCAAAGAGTTTGTCGCGCTGCTCCGCCATCCGCGCGCCATCATGATGCTCGTGCCGGCCGGCGCGCCGGTGGACTCGGTCATTGCGGATTTGCTGCCGCACCTGGAAAAAGGCGATCTGATCGTCGACGCGGGAAACTCCCATTTCAGCGACACCGATGCCCGCACGCTGCAACTGACGGCGAAGGGAATTCAGTTTCTCGGAGTCGGCGTCTCGGGCGGCGCCGAGGGTGCGCGGCATGGCCCGAGCATCATGCCCGGTGGAACCAAGGAAGCCTACGAGCGGGTGCGTCCCGTCTTCGAGGCGGCCGCCGCCCAAATCAACGGCGAACCCTGCGTCACGTTGCTCGGTCCCGGTTCAGCCGGGCACTACGTCAAGATGGTCCATAATGGCATCGAATACGGCCTGATGCAGCTGCTGGCGGAAACGTATGATTTGATGAAACGGGGCCTGGGATTGAGTGACGATGAGCTGCACGAGTTCTACGCGGGCTGGAATCAGGGCGAGCTGGCCGGCTATCTCGTCGAAATCACGGGCGATATTTTTTCCAAGCGGGACAAGAAAACCGGCCGGCGGCTGGTCGATGAAGTCCTCGACGTCGCCCGGCAAAACGGCACGGGCAAGTGGACTTCGGAAAGCGCGCTGGACCTGCAGGTGCCGGTCCCGACGATCGACGCCGGAGTCGCGATGCGCAATCTCTCCACGCTGGCCGGCGAGCGCGCGACCGCCAGCGCCGCCCTGCCGCGTCCGGCGCGGCCTTTTGCGGGCGACTCCAAGATCTTTCTGGAGCAATTGCGCGGCGGACTTTTTGCCGCCACGATCATTGCCTATGCCCAAGGGATGGCGCTTTTGAAAACCGCGTCGGACAAATACGCCTATGGATTGGATCTGTCCGCCGTGGCGCGCATCTGGCGTGGCGGCTGCATCATTCGCTCGGCTGCTCTTGACCATTTTCGCGAGGCCTACCGCATCCAGCCTACCCTGCCCAACCTGCTCCTCGACCCCGAGATCGGGAAAACGGTGATGGCCCATCAGGAGGATTTGCGCGTCGTTGTCGCCACGGCCGCGCAACTCGGCCTGCCGGCGCCCGGCCTGATGTCGGCGCTCGGCTACCTCGATGCCTACCGGAGCGCGTGGCTGCCCGCCAATCTCATCCAGGCGCAGCGCGATTACTTCGGCGCGCACACCTACGAGCGAATCGACGCCAAGGGCACCTTTCACTCGGAATGGACCGCGAAGGCCAGCGCATGAAAACGACCGACCAACTCGACCCCACGATCTTCGTCATCTTTGGCGGCGCGGGCGATCTCACGTGGCGCAAACTCGTGCCGGCCCTGTTCGACCTCTCGCAGGATCGCAGCCTGCCGGAGAAATTCGCGATCATCGCGGTGGATCGCATCAAGCTCGGCGATGCCGCGCTCCGCCACCGCCTGCACGACGGGGTCAATCAATTCTCCCGCTTCGGCAAAGCGAAGGCCGCCGTCTGGAATCAATTCGCCCCGCACGTTCACTACCAACCGGGCGACTTCAAGAAACCGTCGACCTACGCGGCGCTGGGCGGCTTGTGCACGAAACTGGAAAAGCAGTGGGGCGCCAAGGCCCACCGCATTTTCTACATGGCGACGCCGCCGAGCATGTTCGGCGAAATCCCAAAATATCTCGGACGCGCCGGTCTCGCCCGCGATCGGGAATTCGCGCGCATCGTCATCGAAAAACCGATCGGCTACGATCTGGAATCGGCGCGCGCGTTGAATGCGGTGCTCGCGGCGAGTTTCGAGGAGTCGCAGATTTTCCGGATCGATCACTATCTCGGCAAGGAGACCGTGCAGAACATCCTGGCGTTTCGCTTCGCCAATCCCCTCTTCGAGCCGATCTGGAACCGGCGCTATATCGACTACGTGACGATCACCGTCGCCGAGACCGTCGGCGTCGAGCACCGCGGCGGCTACTACGATCACGCCGGCGCGCTTCGCGACATGGTGCAGAACCACCTGATGCAACTGCTCTGTCTCGTGGCGATGGAGCCGATGGTCTCCTTCGAGGCCGACGAGATTCGGAACAAGAAGGTGGACGTGCTGCACGCGGCACGACCGATCCACCGGGATGCCGTCCCGAAGTGCGCGGTGCGCGGCCAGTATGGCGCCGGCAACACGAGCGGAAAAAAAGCCCCCGGCTATCGCGAGGAACCCGGCGTGGCGCCCGATTCCGCGACGGAGACGTTTGCGGCGTTGAAACTGTTCATCGACAACTGGCGCTGGCAGGACGTGCCGTTTTACCTGCGCACCGGCAAGCGGCTGCCGCAGCAGGCGTCGGAAGTTTCCATCCAATTCCGCGCCGTGCCGCACCAATCCTTTCCGCCCGAGGCCTCGCTCGGCTGGCAGCCGTCCCGCCTCGTGCTGTCGATCCAGCCGGTCGAAGGCATCGTGCTGGGCTTTCAGGCGAAATATCCCGGGGCGAAGATGCAACTGCGGCCGGTGGACATGCGGTTCAATTATCGCGACAGCTTCGCGGCGCCCTCGCCGGATGCCTACGAAACGTTGCTGTGGGATGTGATGAAGAACGACGCCACGCTCTTCATGCGCGCCGATCAAGTGGAGGCGGCCTGGCAATGGTTGATGCCGGTGCTCGGGGCGTGGCAAATTACTGCACCGAGTGATTTCCCGAATTACGCCGCCGGCACCTGGGGACCGGAGGAGGCGCAGGGGTTGCTCGCCGAAGGTCACAGTTGGCCACGGCCGACTGAACTCACGGGCGCCCGCGCGAAGAAAGGGAAATCGTCGTGACCAAACCCGAGCGGTTGCATCCGAAAATCCTGGTCATCGATATCGGTGGCACGCACGTGAAGGCGCTCGCCACCGGCCGCCAGCACGAGATTAAAATTTCGTCGGGGCCAAAAATGACCCCCGCCAAAATGGTCGCCGCCCTGAAAACCGCCACGGCCGGATGGAACTACGAGGTCGTCTCGATCGGCTATCCCGGAGCGGTCGTGCACGGCCGGCCGGTCAGCGAGCCGTGCCATCTCGGACGCGGCTGGGTGGGTTTCGATTTCAGAAAGGCGTTGGGCCGCCCGGTGAAAATGATCAACGATGCGGCCATGCAGGCGCTCGGCAGTTACCGAAGCGGCCGGATGCTTTTTCTCGGACTGGGCACGGGACTCGGCTCGGCGCTGATCGTCGCCGATGCGCTGGAGCCGATGGAACTGGCGCATCTGCCTTACAAACATGGTCGCAGCTATGAGGATTACGTGGGGCTGGCCGGCCTGAAGCGCTCGGGGAAAAAGCACTGGCGCCGGCATGTCGACAAAGTTACCCGGCTGCTCCGGAGCGCGGTGCAGGCGGACGACGTCGTGCTCGGCGGAGGCAACGCGCGGCGGTTGAAAAAACTGCCGGCCGGTGCGCGACTCGGGAAAAATTCCCACGCGTTCAAGGGCGGCTTTCGCCTCTGGACAAAACGCTTCGGCGGCTCCGGGCACGAACGCTTCGTCCCTTAGCTCCGGCCAATAACGCTCCCCGATGAACCCCACCGAAAATCCCGTCGCGTTCGGCGCACCCGGCATCGAGCCCCGCTGGACGTCCAGTGCGAAAGAAGGCCTCGGCACCGCTTATCACACGAGTTGCCGGCTTTGGTTCACGCTTAGCCATGGCATCGTCAACGAAATCTACTATCCGTCGGTCGACGAACCCAACACGCGCGATTTTCAATTCCTGATCACCGACGGGGAGACGTTCTGCCACGAGGAAAAACGCGACCTCGATCACCGGATCGAATACCCGGAGAAGGATTGCGTGCTCTACCGCCTGACCAATTCGGATCGCGGCGGACGCTACCGGCTGGTCAAGCACGTCCTCGCCGACCCCCACCGCCCGGTGCTGCTGGTGCACACAAAACTCGAAGTGCTCGACGAGTCGCTGCGCGGGAGGCTGCGGCTCTTCGCCTTGCTGACGCCGCACCTCGCGCGTCAGGGCGCGGGCAACGCCGGATGGTGTTCCGAGGTCAGCGGCAACAACCTGCTGCACGCCGAGCGCCAGGACGTGCATCTGGTGATGGGCTGCAGCGCAGGCTTTACGCAGCGCTCCGTGGGCTACGTCGGGAGCAGCGATGGGTGGCAGGATGTGATGCAACACCTCAAGATGGATTGGGAATTCCGCTCCGCCGGACCCGGCAACATCGCGCTCACCGCCGGAATCGATCTGGGGAAAGGTGACGAGTTCACGGTCGCGATCGCCCTGGGCCGAAGCCGCCAGAGCACCGTTGCGCGCCTGCTCCAATCGCTCGCGGAACCGTTCGAGCAACATCGCGCGACCTACGTGCGCCAGTGGCAGCGCACGGTGGTCAAACCAAATTCCGATTTCCACGAATATACGTCGGATGGGGGGCACATTTACCGGCTGAGTCGCTGCATCCTGCTCGCGCACGAGGACAAATCGTTTCAAGGCGCGATCGTCGCCTCCATGAGCATCCCGTGGGGCGAGACGAAGGGCGATGGCGATCTCGGCGGCTATCACCTCGTCTGGACGCGCGATCTCGTGCAGAGCGCGACCGCGCTGCTCGCCTCCGGCCAGACCGGGACTCCGTTGCGCGCCCTGATCTGGCTGGCCGCGATTCAACGGAAAGACGGACGGTTTCCGCAAAACAGCTGGATCAACGGCAAGGCGTATTGGTCCGGCGTGCAACTCGACGAAGTGGCTGCGCCGATCCTGCTCGCGTGGCGGCTGCAGCGCGAAGGCGTCTCGCTGGGCCGGTTCGATCCGGGCGTGATGATTGGGCGGGCCGCGGCCTATCTCATCCGGCAGGGCCCGGTCACGGCCCAGGAACGCTGGGAGGAGAATGCCGGGTATTCCCCCTCGACGCTCGCCATGGTGATCGCCGGTCTCGTTTGTGCCGCGGATTTGGCCGCGCAAAGTCACGACGCCGGCACCACGGGTTTTATTTTGCAGTATGCGGATTGGCTGGCGGCGCACATCGAGGATTGGACCGTGACCACCGCCGGCGAACTCGTCGAAGGATGCCCGCGCCACTACATCCGGATCAACCCCACCGATGCGGAGTCCCCGGACCCGCACGCCGATCCTAATTCGACGATGCTTCCCGTGGCCAACGCCGGCGGCGTCCATGCGGCGAGAAATGTCGTCGGCGGAGATTTTCTGCAACTCGTGCGGCTCGGCATCCGCGCAGCGGACGATCCAATCGTGCGCGATTCGATCGCGGTCGTCGATCGCGTGCTCAAGTGCGACTTGCCGCAGGGCCCGGGCTGGCGCCGCTACAATCACGATGGCTATGGCCAGAAGGATGACGGCGGCGCGTTCGATGGCGCGGGCGTGGGCCGCGCGTGGCCGATCCTGACCGGCGAGCGCGGCCACTATGAACTCGCCGCGGGCCGCGATCCCAAACCGTTCAGTGCCGCGATGGAAAACTTCGCCAACGAGGGCGGGATGATCAGCGAGCAGTTGTGGGATGCCGACGACCTGCCCGGAAAAGAACTGACACGCGGTCAGCCCACCGGCGCGGCGATGCCGCTCTGCTGGTCCCACGCCGAATATATTTCGCTCGTGCGCAGCCATCACGACGGCGTGTGTTTCGATCGCATTGAACCCGCGTTCCAGCGCTACGTGGTGCAACGCGTGACCCATTCCCACGAGATGTGGAGTTTCCGTCACGCGATCCGGCGGATGCCACCCGGGAAAACGCTTCGCCTCATCGCCGGCGCGGAAGCGACGGTGACCTGGTCCGCCGACAACTGGGCCACGACCCAATGCAGTGAGGCGAAAGCGAGCCACCCATTGAACCTGTGGTTCGCCGATCTGCCGACCGGGGATTGTGCCGGCGGATCTAGGATCGAGTTCACGTTTTTCTGGAAATCGGACCAGCGCTGGGAAGGCCGGAATTACTCCATCGCGATCGGCAACCCGATTTAGCAGGCTGCCAAGATGTCGAAACCGATCGCGCCGACACGGACTGATTGCCGGGGCGTGTTCGCCGGCGGGAGGGCGGAGGCATGAGCGATTTCTTTTTCGCCCGTGCGCTGATGGCGCTGTCGCTGGCATTCCATATCGTCTTCGCCGCATGCGGCATCGGGATGCCGCTCCTCATGGTGCTGGCCGAGGGCGCGTGGCTCCGGACACGCCAGCCCGTTTATCTTGAACTCAGCCAGCGGTGGGCGAAGGGCACCGCGATTCTGTTTGCGGTGGGCGCGGTTTCCGGGACCGTGCTGTCGTTCGAGCTGGGCCTGCTCTGGCCAGGTTTCATGGCCCAGGCCGGCGCCATCATCGGCATGCCGTTTTCGCTCGAGGGCTTCGCGTTTTTTGCGGAGGCGATTTTCATCGGGATCTATTTTTATGGGAGGAAACGGCTGCCGCCGTTGCTGCACTGGCTGTCGGGGGTCGTCGTCGCCGGCAGCGGAGTCCTCTCGGGAATTTTTGTCGTGACGGCCAATGCGTGGATGAACGCGCCGACTGGTTTCAGATTCGCCCACGGCCGGTTCACCGACCTCGACCCGATTGCCGCGATGCTGAATCCCGCGAGCTTTCATGAGGTTCTCCACATGACGCTGGCGGCATTTGTCGCGACCGGTTTTGCGGTCGCAGCGGTTCACGCTTTCCTTCTGCTGCGCCATCCGGCAAGCCGCTTCCATCGCCGTGCGCTCGGGCTGGCCCTCGCGGTGGCGTGCGTCAGCATCCCGCTGCAAATCGCGAGTGGCGATCTCAGCGCCCGCGCGGTGGGCCGGTTGCAACCGGTCAAGCTCGCGGCGATGGAGGCGCACTACCGGACGCAGGCCGGGGCGCCGTTGCTTCTCGGCGGCATGCCCCACGATGCGACCGGGACGACCGACTATGCGCTCAGCCTTCCTCGCGGCTTGAGCCTGCTGCTCGACGACAATCCGAACGCCACGGTCATCGGCCTCGAGGCGTTTCCGCGCGACACCTGGCCAAATGTCCGGATCGTGCACTGGTCCTTCGACCTGATGGTGGCCTCCGGCTTCATGATGCTGGCGGTGGCGGGGTGGGTGGGCTGGACCTGGTGGCGAGGCCGACGACCAGCGGATCATCCCCGTTTGCTGCGCGCGCTTGTGCTCGCCGGGCCGCTGGGGTTTGTAGCCATCGAAACCGGCTGGGTCGTGACCGAAGTCGGACGCCAGCCCTGGATCATTTACCAGGTGATCCGGACCGCCGATGCCGTCACCCCGATGCCCGGCGTCGCGGTCCCGTTCATCGCGTTTACGGTGCTCTACCTCGTGCTCGCATTCGTCGTCGTGAAGCTCCTGCGCCGGCTGTTTGTGGAGACGGCCGCGGCGCCTTCCCAACTGCCATCCGCCTGAACCCATGCTAACCCTGGCCGTGGCTGTTTTCCTGCTGGCGTCGCTCATCCTGTATGCGCTGATGGGCGGCGCGGATTTCGGCGGCGGCATGTGGGATTTGCTGGCGGCCGGGCCGCGTGCCGCCCGGCAGCGCGCGCTGATCTCGCACGCCATCGCACCCATTTGGGAGGCCAACCACGTCTGGCTGATCCTCGTCGTCGTCCTGCTGTTCACCGGGTTTCCGGCTGGCTTTGCGGCGATGATGATCGCGTTGCACATTCCGGTCACGCTGATGCTGCTCGGGATCGTGCTGCGCGGGTCCGCGTTCATTTTCCGCAACTACGATTCGCAGCCAGGCGCGGCGCCGCACCGCTGGGGCACGGCATTCGGCATCGCCAGTTTCTTCACGCCGTTCGTCCAAGGCGTGATCCTCGGCGCGATGGCCTGCGGTCGGATTCGTGTCGCGAACGGCGGCGTGACCACGGGCTATCTCGTGGGCTGGCTGACCCCGTTTGCCCTCGCGTGCGGCGTGTTCGCGCTGGGCTTGTTTGCATTTCTGGCGGCCACCTACCTGACGCTCGATGCACGGGACGAGCCCGACCTGCAAAACGACTTTCGGTGGCGGGCGATCTGGTCCGGTCTCGCCCTCGGGCCGGTGGCCAGCGCGGTCTTTTTCACGGCCCGACACGGCGCACCGGAATTGTTTCATGGTCTGACAAACTGGTGGGCGCCCTGGCTCCTCGGGGCGACGAGCATCTGCGCCGTCGGGGCGCTCGCGGCGCTGGGCCGGCGGCGGTTCGCCCTGGCGCGGGCGGCAGCCGTGGGCCAGGTGACGCTGATCCTCGTCGGCTGGAGCCTCGCACAGTATCCGAATCTAATCACCCCGGATGTCACCGTCGCGAGCGCCCGCGCGCCGGACGCGACGTTGCGCCTGCTCGTCGGCGCGCTGGCAGCCGGGGCCGTGGTGCTGCTCCCGTCACTGTATTTTCTGTTTCGGCTCTTCAAGGGAAACGGTCACCGTTGACGGAAAGCTTTCCTCCCGCATTCCCGCGTGTTTGCTCGACGCCGCCCACCCCATCCCGCCATGGCCGCCCAACTCGATCTCTTTCGCCACGGTGAAACCGCGTGGTCGCTCTCGGGGCAGCACACCGGCCGCACCGACCTGCCGCTCACGGCCAACGGCGAGCAGCGCGCCGCCCACCTGCGGGAGCGGTTGCGCGGCATCACGTTCACCCACGTGCTCACGAGTCCGCTCCAGCGCGCCCGCCGGACCTGCGAACTCGCCGGATGCGGTGCCGCCGCACGGGTGGAACCGGATCTTCAGGAATGGAACTACGGCGATTATGAAGGCTTGACCACCGCACAGATTCGCGCGCGCCAGCCGGGGTGGAATATTTTCGCCGATGGGTGCCCGAATGGCGAGTCGGTGGCGCAGATTTCCCAACGGGCCGACCGGGTGCTGGCATCGGTTCGCCCGCTTGCCGGAACGGTGGCGCTGTTTTCCCACGGACATTTCCTGCGGGCGCTGGCGGTGCGTTGGGTCGGCCTGCCCGTGGGCAATGGCCAACTTTTTGGCCTCGATACCGGTTCCGTGAGCATTCTCGGTTACGAACACCCGGACCGGAAGACGCCGGTCATAGCCCGCTGGAACACGCTCTCGGACGCCGGCTGAACCGCCCCGGAGTGCGGCGAATGTGGCCCGAAAGCTCCAGCGCGCAGTCGAACGCGCCCGCCGAGCCCGACCGCGCGCCCGCCCTCGTTGGAAAAGACACCGGCTGCCGCCTTCCCTTTGCCGACTAACGGCGCGAACCTTCCGTCGAATGACCGTTTTCCAAATCATCGCGATTCTCATCACGCTGACGGCGATGTTCAGTTACCTGAACTACCGCTACATCAAGCTGCCCGCCACCATCGGCGTCATGTTGATCGCCCTGCTCGTCTCGCTCGGACTGATCGCCGCCGGCGTGCTCGAGCCGCGAATTCGGGAAAGCGCCGAGCACCTGCTCAAGCAGATCGATTTCGATCAGGCGCTGATGCAAGGCATGCTGTCGTTTCTGCTCTTTGCCGGCGCGCTGCACATCAATCTAAACGATCTCGCCGAACAGCGCGGCGTCATCACCACGCTGTCGATCGCGGGCGTGGTCATTTCGTTGTTTGTCTTTGGCACCCTGATCTACTTTGCGCTTGGCTGGGTCGGACTCGAATTGGATTACGTGTGGTGCCTGCTGTTCGGCGCCCTCATCTCGCCCACCGATCCGGTGGCGGTGATCGGAATTCTCAAGGACGCCAAGGTCCCGCGTGCGCTCGAGATCCAGATCGCCGGCGAGTCGCTGTTCAACGATGGCATCGGCGTGGTGGCCTTCATCGTCCTGGGCGAAATCGCGCTCGCGGGTCACGCGGTGTCGGCGGGGCACATCGGGATGCTGTTTCTCGAGGAGGCGATCGGCGGAGCGGTCTTCGGCTTCGTCATCGGTTGGATCACCTACCGGCTGCTGAAGAGCGTGGATAACTACCGCGTGGAAGTAATGCTGACACTGGCGCTCGTGATGGGCGGCTACGCTCTCGCGGCGGAGATTCACGTCAGCGGTCCGATCGCGGTCGTCGTGGCCGGGCTGTTCATCGGCAATCATGGCCGGCGCTTTGCGATGAGCGAGACGACGCGCAAGAACCTCGACGCCTTCTGGGAACTGCTCGACGAAATCCTGAACGCGCTGCTCTTCGTGTTGATCGGATTGGAGGTTCTGGTCCTGACCTTCACGCGCTCGCTGCTGTTCGCGGGCCTGCTCGCGATTCCCGCGATTCTCTTTGCGCGCTGGGTGAGCGTGGTGGTTCCGATCGCGGTGATCAGCCGCTGGCGGAAATTCACGCCCGGGGCCGTCACGATCATGACGTGGGGCGGTTTGCGCGGCGGCATCTCGGTGGCGCTGGCGTTGTCGCTGCCCCTCAGTCCGCAACGCGACATCGTGCTGGCTGTGACCTACATCATCGTGATCTTTTCGATCCTGGCGCAGGGGCTCACGCTCGAGCGCGTCGTGCGCCGGCTGGTGAAGCGGTGAGGCGCGCGTTCGGGCCGGCGATTGGGGCGCTTATTTCGGGCGGGTGGGATTTCGGATTTCCTGCTCCGCCTGTCGCCAGTCTTGCTCGGCGCGCCCATCCCGGCTGCCGCCGGCTTGATAAAGTTCGTAGGCCCGGCCGGCGATCTGCGGACGCAAATCCCCCGGCGGCGGCACGCGTTTGATCGGATCGAAAATCCGATAGGCGATCAGCTTTAATTGATCGTTCAACAGGAACCACGCGAGGGCGTAGCCCCAGACGAACAACGCCCAGTTCCAGCCGAGCGGCGTCATGAACACGCCGTAAACCGCGATCAGCGTGGCGATGATCTGCGTGCCGAGCACCGCCACCCACAGGATGCGGGCGGGCCGGTGCGACCAGAACGGGCCCCGCGTGCGCGTCAGGAAAATCGTCAGGTGGCCGGCCACCGAAAGTTTCAGATACATCAGCGTCTGGATGTGCGCGCGGTCGAGGTGGAAGACACGCTCGCCCAGATAGAACAACCCGAAGGCGGAGACCACGCCGATGACGCCCAGCACCGACGAGATGCCCAGCACCATGCGCATGTTCCAGGCCTCGGGCTGGTTCTTGTAGACGACGTTGTCGTAGGCGATCGCGAGGATGGCGCCGTCGTTGAGCAGCGCGAGCATCACGATCATCACCGCGGTGACCGGATAGAAATTGAAGACGAGAATCGACAGCGTCATGAACAGCAGCACGCGCAGCGTCTCGGTGATGCGGTAGATCGCATAGCTGTTCATCCGCTGGAAAATTTTCCGGCTCTCCTTGATCGCATCGATGATGACGGAGAGGCCCGGCGTCAGCAGCACGATGGAGGCGGCGGCCCGCGCCGCGTCGGTGGCGCCCGACACGGCGATCCCGCAATCGGCCTTCTTCAGCGCGGGGGCGTCGTTCACGCCGTCGCCGGTCATGCCGACGATATGGCCGCGCTTTTGCAGGACATCGACGATGTGGAATTTGTGCTCGGGGAACACCTGTGCGAATCCATCGGCCTGCTCGATCGACGCCGACACTTCGGCGGTCTCCTGTTTCTTGGCGTCCCCGAGGCTGGCGGCGTCGAGAATGTTTCCACCCATCGCGAGTTTCTTCGCGGTCTCCAGGGCGATGGCCAGCGCGTCGCCGGTCACCATCTTGATCTTCACGCCCATCGCGCGCGCGGTCGCGATGGTCTCCTTGGCGTCGTCCCGTGGCGGATCGAAAAGCGGCAGCACGCCGAGGAACTGCCAGGCGCCGTCGTCCCCGGCGCGCGCCACACCGAGCGAGCGAAAGCCCCGCGCCGCGAATGCATCGACCGCCTGCTCGACGGCGGACTTCACCGATCCGGCGTTGGCCGCCAATGCGAGAATCACCTGGGGCGCTCCCTTGGTGACCTTGAATTCCTTGCCGTCGGGACCCTTCACGGTCGCCTCGGTGCGTTTGTGCACCGGGTCGAACGGCTGAAAGTGCGTTACCGAGAAACCTTCTTTCGCCTTCGGATCCTTCAGGCCGCCGAGCACGGCGAGGTCGATCACGTCGTTGTTTTCCGACCGGGAGGCGAGCGCACCGGCGAGTATGACCTGATCCGCAGGCGTGCCGTTGACGCCGAACGGGTCGCCGAGCGTCAGTTTATTTTGCGTCAGCGTGCCGGTCTTGTCCGCGCACAAGACGTCCACCCCCGCCAGTTCCTCGATGGCCACGAGCCGGCTGACAATCGCCTGTTTTTTGGACAGCAGGCGCGCGCCGACCGCCATCGTCACCGACAGCACCGTCGGCATCGCCACG
>CALFNN010000081.1 GCA_937902925.1 uncultured Opitutaceae bacterium | reverse complement strand
ACCAAAGGATTATGAGTCCTCTGCTCTGACCGTTGAGCTATGGGCCCCCGGCGACCATCTGGTAGCGCAACGGCCCGTCGGAGCAAGACGGCATCTCAGGATGCTCGCGCGCGGGCGTCGTCCCGGATCGCGTATTCCAGGCGTCGGGTTCTGAAGCTACAGTTAGATTAACAGCGATTTTGCGCCGGCGCCCCAGGTGTGTGAATTGTCCGGCCAATCAACCGGCGCGCTCCGACCGCTTCGCGCCGTCGAATCCCCGGCGCAATGAAAGGCCTGACCCGAAAATTCTCCGTCCGTTCGTGCTCGACTCGTGGCGGCATCAGGCCGGCCGGCGTCACGGATGCCATCGGGCGTTTTCGCGCGCCGGCGGTCCACCGGTCGGCACAGATTCCGGGTCGCACGACTGCGACGTGACAGTGTAATCCTTTGTCGATGCGTAAGAAAATTCCCGTCCCGCGCTGGCCTCGCCGGATACCATTCTGCATCGTCGCCGCCATCCTCGGGGTGCCGGTGCATGACGCGGGTGCGGCCATCGGTGAGGAGTCGCGCGTGACATACCGTGCGGAGACGCGGGGGTTTCCCCTCGTGGTCGCCGGACGGGCGGCGGGCTTGCGTGTCGAGGCCCAGGATTATCCCGGTGTGATTCGCGCCGCGCACGACCTGCAGGCCGATATCGGTCGCGTAACCGGCGTCATGCCCGGGTTCGTCGGGGAAAACGCGAACGCGCGGGGCCCCGCCGTGATCGTCGGCACCATCGGGCGGAGTGCGGCGATCGACCGGCTCGTGCGCGAGCGGAAGATCGATGTCACGGCGATCCGGGGAAAATGGGAATCGTTTCTCGTCCAGACCGTCGACCGGCCGGAGCCCGGCGTCGACCAGGCGCTCGTGATCGCCGGCAGCGACAAGCGCGGCACCATCTACGGCATCTACGATTTGTCGGAGCAGATCGGGGTGTCGCCGTGGTATTGGTGGGCCGATGTGCCGGCCGAGCGTCACGATGCCCTTGTCGTGAAACCGGGCCGGCTTGTCCAGGGCCCGCCGGCCGTAAAGTATCGCGGCATCTTTCTGAACGACGAGGCGCCGGACCTGACCAACTGGATCAAGGCGAAATTCGGCACCGTGCCGCCCCGCGCGAACCCGCCGGTTCCGGCAGAGATCGCCAACTACGGGCACGAGTTCTACGCGCGAATCTTCGAGGTGCTCCTGCGGCTGCGCGGCAATTACCTCTGGCCGGCGATGTGGAACAATGCGTTCAACGAGGACGACGCCGACAACGCCCGGCTGGCCGATGAATATGGCGTGGTCATGGGCACCTCGCACCAGGAGCCGATGCTGCGCGCCCAAAAGGAGTGGGACCGACGCTACCTCGCCACGATCGGCACGTGGAACTACGCGAAACAGCCGGACCTGCTGGAACATTTCTGGCGCGAGGGCGTGCGACGAAACAAGGACTTCGAGAGCATCGTCACCCTCGGCCTGCGCGGCGCCAACGACACCGAGATGGCGCCCGGCGGGCCGGAGGCGAACCGGGCGCTGCTGGAAAAAATCGTCGGCGTGCAGCGGCAGATTCTCCGCGAGGAGGTGAACCCGGATCCCACGAAAGTGCCGCAGCTCTGGTGCCTCTACAAGGAGGTGCAGGATTACTACGATGCCGGCATGCGCGCGCCGGACGACGTGACGCTGCTCTGGGCCGAGGACAACTGGGGCAACGTCCGCCGGCTGCCGACGGCGGAGGAGCGCCAGCGCAGCGGCGGCGCCGGTATCTACTATCATTTCGATTACCACGGCGGGCCGCGGAGCTACCAGTGGCTCGACACCAGCCCGCTGCCGAAAATCTGGGACCAGATGTCGCTCGCTAAAAAATACGGGGCCGACCGGATCTGGATCGTGAACGTCGGCCACTTCAAGGGCTACGAGCTGCCGACGGAGTTTTTTCTCAACCTCGCCTGGAATCCGGCGCGCTGGAACGGCGAAAACCTCGGCGACTTCACCCGGCAGTGGGCCGCGCGCGAATTCGGTTCCGAACACGCCGACGCCGTCGCCGACATCCTTGCGAAATACACGAAATACAACGGCCGCCGGAAGCCCGAGCTGCTCGCGCCGGACACTTACAGCCTCGTCGACTATCGCGAGGCGGAGACCGTGGTCGCGGATTTCAATGCGCTTGCCGCCCGCGCGGAGGAAATCTTAGGGGCGCTGTCCGCGGCGAAGCGCGACGCTTTCTACGAACTCGTGCTGTTTCCCGTGAAAGCCAGTGCGCTGGTGAACGAGTTGTATCTCGACGCGGGTCGAAACGCGCTGGTGGCGAGGCAGGGTCGGGCGAGCGCGGCCGATTGGGCGGTCGAAACCAGGGCGGCGTTTCAGAAGTATCTGGAGATGGTTGCGCATTTTCACCACGAGCTGGCGGGCGGGAGATGGGATCATTTCATGGACCAGCCGGTGCTCGGCTACACGACGTGGCGCGATCCGCCGGCGAACACCCTCGATGCGATCAAACTCGTCGCGCCCATGGTGCCGGACGGCGCGGCGCTCGGCGTGGCGGTCGAAGGCTCGGACGCGGCGTGGCCCGGGGCATCGGGCGACGCGCGCTTGCCGCAATTCGACGCGCTCAACCGGCAGCGCTACTACGTCGACGTGTTTAATCGCGGGCGTGTGCCGTTCGATTTCACGGCGACCGCGAGTGCGCCTTGGATCGTGCTGGGCGCAACGCACGGCAACGTCGGTCCTGACACCCGCATGTGGGTCAGCATCGACTGGAGCAAGGCGCCGAAGGGCAAGGCGAGCGGGTCCGTGAAAATTTCCGGCACGGCAGCCGAGGTGGTCGTGAAGATCGATGCGCTCAATCCGCCGGGCATCACCCGCGGTTCGCTGCGCGGTTTCGCGGAAGGGGAGGGTGTCGTGTCGATCGAACCGGAGCACTTTACGAGGAACCTCCCAGCCGGGGCGAATCGCTGGATGCGCATCGCGGACTACGGCCGGACGCTCTCGGGCATGCGTGCTGAGGCGCCGGTCGACGCTCCCGCAGCAGTGCCCGGCAAGGATGCGCCGCGACTCGAATACCGGATGTATCTTTTCGACGCGGGAAAAGTGGACGTGACGGCGATCACCGCCCCGACGCTCAACTTCATTCCCGACCGCGCGGTGCGTTACGCCGTCTCGTTCGACGACGAACCGCCACAGGTCGTGACGCTCGTGCCCGCCGGCTACCGGGCGCAGAACGGAAATCGCGACTGGGAAAAATCGGTCGGCAACAACGCGCACGTCGCTCATTCGGCCCACACGCTGACCAAGCCGGGTTATCACACGTTGAAGCTGTGGATGATCGATCCTGGCGTCGTGCTGCAGAAGCTGGTCGTGGACCTCGGCGGCGAACGCCCCAGCTACCTCGGCCCGCCGGAGAGTATTCGCGGACCGGTCGCGCGTTGAGTCCCACGTTCCTGAAACCGCCCTGAACTGAACGCCGCCTGCGACGGTCAACGCGGTTCCGGGTTGCGGTGTTGGTCAAAGTGCGGGTTGGGAAGCAACGCCGATCGTTGCCTATTTGGGCGTGATTGGACGTGGTCGGCGCACGATCAAGGCGGTGCCGGCCAACACGAGGAAAATGGAATAGAATGTTCCGCGGCTCATGCCAAGGATCAGCGCTGCGTCGGGCTCGCGAAAAACCTCACCAATCATCCTGACCGCCGCATACGCGATTAGAAATTCTCCCGCCAATCGCCCTGGATGTGCCTGCACGACAGTGGTGCGCCAGAAACGCCACTGCATGAACCCAAGCAGGACGCCGCCCTCGAGCATCGCTTCGTAAAGCTGGGAAGGATGGCGCGGCAGGCCGCCCCCTCCGGTGTCGTTGAAGATGACCGCCCATGGCACTGAAGTGACTTTTCCCCACAGCTCGCCGTTCAGGAAGTTCGCCACCCGCACCAGCAGGATTCCAACCGGCGCCGCAGATACGATCAAGTCACTGAGGTGAAGAAACGGAATCCGGGTGCGCGCGGAAAACCACCACAGCGCAATCGTCACGCCAACGAATCCGCCGTGGCTTGCCATGCCTGGCTCCCAGATGCGGAAAAAGTTCAAGGGATCTCGCACGATGTCAGCCGGATGGTAGAGAACGAATGAGCCCAGCCGCCCCCCGATCATGACGCCGGCCACCAGTGCGATCATCAGGTCGGATATTCCGGCTGCGGGCAATTGAGAGCGGCCGGCCCGGGCGTAACGCGAGAACAGCCAGGCGGCCGCGAGAAACCCCAGCACGTAGCCCAGGCCGTAAAAACGGATGCCGACGTTGCCCCAATGCGGACCCAAAAACGGTGTCGGGTGATCGACCCAAAAGGCGAATAGCATGAACGGCAAAGTTAACGGGGAGCCCCGAGCTTTGTGGTCCCTTTGCGAAGGGAAAGGAGTTTCATGACACCTCATCGTTGTATTGGCCACGCCGCCGCAACCGGCGAGTTCTTTTACATCGGGTCAGCGCCAACTTCGCCGAGCGGCTTTGCCGTGGCGCCAGAGAGAATGAAATCGAACCCGCCACGCCTTGAAGCCGCCTCGACACGCGAGCGGTCGGTGATTTAGTCAACCGTTGACCATGAACCTGCGCCACCTCGCGAAGCTTGCGGAACTGTCACCGTCGGCCGTTTCGCTGGCCCTGCGCGACAGCCCGAAGGTTTCCGCGGCGACCAGGAAGCGTGTCCGCCAGCTCGCGGAAAAAACGGGCTATCGCGTCGACGCGAAGCTGGTCGCGATGATGAGCCATCTGCGCAAGCCGCGCGCCGTGCGGCAGCAGGCGTGCTTCGGGGTGATTTCGTTCTACGATCGGCCGCAGCCGTGGGAGGGCTCGTTTCACCTGGCGCGCATCTTTGCGGGCATGACCCGCCGGGCGGGCGAACTGGGCTACCGGCTCGAATCGATCTGGCTGCGCGAACCGGGGATGACTTATGCGCGCGCCTGTGGGATTCTCGAGGCGCGCGGGATCGAGGGGCTGCTGTGCTTCGGCAGTCCGGATTTCGAGCAGGAATTTCCGCGCGAGCTCGGCCGCTGCGCCGTCGTCACCGTCGGCCTCAGCATCCGGCCGCCGATGCACCGCGTGACGAGCCATTTCTACAATGACATGCTCACGACGCTCAACCGCGTCCACCGCCTCGGCTACCTCCGGCCCGGGCTGGTGCTCGGCAGCTACGAGGAGACGCGCAGCGCGCACGCGCACTCGGCGGCCTACCTCGGCTGGTGCGAGCATGTGCTCGGCGCCGGCCGGGCGCTGCCGATCCTGCGCGTGACCGCGGTCGAAAAGAAACCGCTGGCGGCGTGGCTCGAGACGCACGCGCCGGATGTGCTCCTCTTTGTCCATCTCCCGGAAGCGATCCCGCAACTGCGCGCCGCCCTGCGGGAACAACGGCTGCGGGTGCCGGCGCAACTCGGCGTGGCCGTGCTGAGCCACGTCGTGCGCGGCACCGGTTTCTCCGGCTTGCAGCAAAACCAGCATTTGATGGGTGCCTGGGCCGTCGAGTTGCTCGCCGCCCGGATCGCCAACCACGACCTCGGGATGCCGGACAATCCACGGATTGAAATGGTCGAGAGCGAATGGATCGATGGCGGGTCGCTGCCGGCGCTCCGGCGCGGTCAACAGTTGAGCTGAGTTTCGGTCGCGGCGCCGGCGGGCCGGCGTATCGTCGCGTTTACCCCCATGAAGCTCGGCCTCGGTCTCTACCGGCACATGCTCACGCCTGAGAACTTCGCCTTCGCGAAGCAGGCCGGCGCCACGCACGTCGTTGCGCATCTTGTCGACTATTTCCGTGGCGGCGGGCACGTCGGCCCCGACGACCAGCCGACGGGCACCGACTGGGGGTGGGGCCTCGCGGGCGATCCGGACAAGCTCTGGGCGCTCGATGAACTCGTTGCGTTGCGCCGTGACGTCGAGGCGGCGGGGCTGACGTTGGAGGCGATCGAGAACTTCGATCCCGCGCACTGGCACGACATCCTACTCGATGGCCCGCAACGCGCGAAACACATCGAAAACGTGAAGACGATCGTCCGCCGCGTTGGCGAGGCGGGCATCCCGATCATCGGCTATAATTTTTCGATCGCCGGCGTGGCCGGGCGCACCAAGGGCAACTACGCGCGCGGCGGTGCGCCGTCGGTCGGCATGGAGGGGCCCGACGATTTGCCGATGCCAAACGGCCTCGCGTGGAACATGGTGGTCGATCCCACCGCGCCGACGCGCGCCACCGGCACGATCCCACCGGCGACGCCCGCGCAACTCTGGTCGCGGCTGCAGCGGTTTCTCGACGAAGTGCTGCCCGTGGCGGAGAAGGCCGGCGTCCGGCTGGCGCTCCATCCCGACGACCCGCCGATGCCGACGATGCGCGGACAGCCGCGGCTCGTCTACCAGCCGCGACTTTATCAGCGCGTGATCGATCTCAATCCGAGCCCGGCGAACGCGCTCGAGTTTTGCATCGGCTCGCTCGCGGAGATGACGGAGGGCGACATCTACGAGACGGTCGACCGCTACGCGCGGCAGAACCGGCTTGGTTACATCCACCTTCGCAACGTCCGCGACAAGGTGCCGCACTACAAGGAGACCTTCATCGACGACGGCGAGGTCGACGTCCTTCGCGTCCTCGCGATCCTGCACCGCAACAAATTCGACGGCGTGGTCATCCCCGACCACGCGCCCCAGATGTCGTGCGCCGCGCCGTGGCATGCCGGCATGGCGTTCGCGATGGGGTTCATCAAGGCCGGCATCCAGGCGCTCGGGGCGCCCGATTCGTTGCGCGGGACATGAGATTTCGCCGCGTCATGGTATTTGTGCTCGCGTTCGCCGCCGTCGCGACGGCAGCGAAGACGTGGACCGCCGACAACGGCAACGGCACGTTCACCAACCCGCTGTTCTACGACGAGTTTTCCGACCCCGACCTCATTCGGGTGGGCGACGACTTTTATCTCACGGGGACGACGATGCACGCGATGCCCGGGCTGCCGATCCTGCATTCGCGGGATTTGGTCAACTGGAACCTGCTCGGCTACGCCTTTGAGCGACTCGATCTCGGGCCCGAGTTTCGCCTCGAGGACGGCAGGGAAATCTACGGCCAGGGAATCTGGGCGCCGAGTTTTCGCTATCACGACGGCACGTTTCACCTCTTCACGAACGTCAACCGCCACACGACGCAGCATTTCACCGCGAAGAATCCCGCCGGGCCGTGGACGCGTGTCGCGATGAAACAGTCGCTGCACGATCTCTCGGTGCTCTTCGACGACGACGGAAAAGTCTACGTCGTCTGGGGCTACCAGGAGATCCAGTTCGCGCAGCTCAACGACGATCTTACCGACCTTGTGCCCGGCACGCGGCGCACACTCTTCGCGAAATCCGCCGGCATGGGGGAAGGCTCGCATTTCTATAAGATCGACGGCCGCTACTTCATCACCAGCGCCTGGTTCAACGATCATATGCGCCTGGCCTGCGCCCGCGCCGACCGGCCCGAAGGCCCCTACGAGGTGAACCAGGCCATCTCGATCGACGAAGACTTCGGCCTCGCCGAGGGGAACCGCCTCAAGAAAAATGCCGGCCCGCCGTTTGACATAACGCCGGGCAACCCCGCGTCGCGCGGGCGCATGTCGCTCCATCAGGGCGGCCTCGTCGCCACGCCGGCCGGCGAATGGTGGGGCTTTTCGATGATGGATGCCAACTCGGTCGGCCGGCTCACGAGCCTCTCACCCGTGACGTGGCAGGATGGCTGGCCGTATTTCGGGCTGCCGGGAAACCTTGGCCGGACGCCGCGCACATGGGTGAAACCCGACACCGGCCACGCTTCGCCGCCCTCGGCACCTTACCAGCGAGACGACGACTTTTCCGGGCCGAAGCTCGCGAACGTCTGGCAGTGGAACCATGTGCCGGACGACACGAAGTGGTCGCTCGCCGAGCGGCCGGGATTCCTGCGCCTGCACGCACTCCCGGCGCCGGATTTCTGGCACGCCCGCGACACGCTCACGCAACGCGCCATCGGCCCGCGCTCCAGCCCGACCACCCTGCTCGACGCGAGCGGACTTCTCCGGGGCGACGTTGCCGGACTCGCGCTGTTGAATTTGCCCTACGCTTGGATCGGCGTGCGCCACGAGGGCGACAATTTCGTGCTCGAGCAATTCGATCAATCCACCGGCGCCACGGCCCGCGCGCCGCTCGCCGGCCCGCGGGTCTGGCTGCGGGCGCAGTGCGATTTTCTCACCGAGCAGGCAACCTTCGCCTACAGCGACGATGGCGAAAAGTTCCGGCCGCTCGGCGGGACGTTCACGATGATCTTTCAGCTCAAGACGTTTCAAGGCGTGCGCTATTCGCTCTTCGCCTTCAGCGCCGATGGCACGCCCGGCGGTTACGCGGACTTCGATCGGTTCACGGTGGACGAGCCGAACCCGAGCGGCCTGATGCGCCCGATTCCATTTGGCCGTGCGATCACGCTGACGGCCCACGAGCGGGGCGTCGGTCTTGGTGTGAAAGAGGGTGCGCTCGCCGTCGTGCCCGCGGCCGAGGCCGCGAGTTTCACGGTGAACGATGTCGGTCTGGGCCGCGTCACGCTGCGCAGCGCGGACGGGCGTCTGCTTTCGGTCGATCGCAATCGCGTGGCACTCGTGCACGGCGAACCGGGGCAGGCCACGACCTTTCAGTGGATCGAGAACGTTTACGGTGACCTGATCCTGCTCTCGCTCTCCACGGATCGTTACCTGCGCCTGGATGCCGCGACCGGCACGATCGCGGCCGATCAACCGGGCCCCGCTCCCAGCCGCGACGACGGCTCGTGCTTGGTATGGACGGAGGTCGCGCGATGAGCGTGCGGCTGCATCTCAACGGCCATGTGTTCGAGGCCGAAACAGGGGTCTCGATCTTCACCTGCGCCGAAAAGCTCGGCGTGCCGGTGCCGACCTCCTGTAACAAGCAGGGCAAGTGCAAGGAGTGCGTCGTCGAGGTGACCGAGGGCATGGACCGGCTCTCGCCGCCGAGCCCCGAGGAGCGGCACCTCAAGGGCGCGTTTCGTTTGTCCTGCTGCACGCGGATCAAGGAGGAGATGGGCGCGGTGCGCTGCCATACGATGCGGCGCGGCGCGATGCGCATCGAAAAACACGCATTCGAATTGCCGGTGCACGGATCGAAATGGAAACTGGAACCGGCGGTGACGCGTGACGGCGAGCGCATCCTCCTTGACGGAGTGGAAATCGACCGGGGTCCGGGCCCGCTCCACGGCCTCGCGATCGACCTTGGCACGACGACGATCGTGATGCGGTTGCTGAATCTCGAGACGGGCGAGGTCGTGGCCGATTCGTCGTTCGAAAATCCGCAGCGGTTCGGCGGCTCCGACGTGATGGCGCGGATTCAATACGATACCGAGGACCGGACAAAAACACTGCAGCGCACACTTGTCGGTTATCTCGGCCGCGCCATCGCGGAATTCCCGGTCGATCCACGCTCGATTTACGAGGTTGTGCTCGCGGGCAACTCGACGATGCGGGACTTGTTTTTTAAATTGTCGGTCTACTCGATCGGCCAGAGTCCCTATCAGTCACTCACCGAGCTCGAACTCGCCGAGGGCAAACGCATGACGACGAGCCTCGCGGAGCCGGCGCGCAAACTCGGCCTGCCGGTTCATCCGAGGGCGCGCGTCTACGGCCTGCCGATCGTCAGCGGCCACGTCGGCGCCGACGCGGCGGCGTGCATGCTCGCGGTCGACATCGCGAACGAGGACCGGTTGGTCGCGGTGATGGACATCGGAACGAACACCGAGCTGATCGTCGGCAACAGGCACAAGGTGCTCGCCGCCTCGTGTCCGGCCGGCCCGGCATTCGAGGGCGGCCAGATTACCTGCGGAATGCCCGGGCTGCCGGGCGCGATCGAGAAGGTGACCATCGCCGATGACGGCACGATGCGCACCACCGTCATCGGCGATTCGCCGGTCGCGGGCCTCTGCGGCTCGGGGTTGGTTGACTTGTTGGGCGAATTGCTGCGGACAGGGCGAATGAACGCGCTCGGCCGCTTCGAGGAGGGCGCACAGGACTTCGTAGTCCAGGCGGACGGCGACCAGCGGATCACGTTTGGCGAGAGCGATGTGAACGCACTCGCGCAGGCGAAGGGTGCCAACGTCGCCGGCCTGCAGATTGCGTTCGCCGAATATGGCATCCGTTATAAGGATCTCGACGTGTTCTATCTCGCCGGCGGCTTCGGCCGGCATCTGAACATCGAGTCGTCGAAACGCATCGGGCTGATCCCGAATATCCCGGACGCGCGGATCATCCAGGTCGGCAACGCCTCGGTCGAGGGTGCATGCATCGCGTTGCTCTCAGTCTCCAAGCGCGCCGAGCTGGAGCAACTCGTCCGGCGCGTCACTCACTGCCGGCTCGAAACGCATCCGGGCTTTTTCGATTTCTTTGTCAACGGCTGCCAGTTCGCACCTGTCGACGATTCACTGGAGGTGCCGCGGTCATGAGTGCCACGCCTGAAATTGCGCGCGCGCCGCTCGAACTGTTCGACGCGCGCCCCGTTGTCGAGGTCGCCGAGGTGGAATACCGGCGGTTGCTCGGCTATCCGAATCATCCCGTGCCCGGCGAACGCGCCGACGAGCTGGCGGCGTGGGCGCGACGGTGGTTCGGCGAACACGGCCGCCCGTGGGTCTACGTTCGCGAGGCGGAGTTGTTGCTCGCCGCCGACACCTTGCACATCGACGGGGTGGAATTTCGGCCGGCACCGCTGCGCGACCACCTGCGGCGCGCGGACGCGCGTCGCGCCTTGGTCGTGGCCGTGAGCGCGGGCGCGGCCTGCGAACAGCACGCGCACCAACTCTGGCAGGAGGGAAAGCCCGACGAGTATTTCTTCCTGGAGATGTTTGGTTCGGCAGTGGTCGAGCGATTGGTCGCGACGTTGAACGGCCGGCTCTGCGCTCTGGCGGAACGCGACGGCTTGATGGCGCTGCGTCATTACAGCCCTGGCTACAGCGGATGGGACGTCGCCGAGCAGAACAAACTCTTCGATTTGATTGTGCGCTGCGGCGCCCAATCGCTGCCCGGACCGCTCGAGGTGCTATCGAGCGGGATGCTCCGGCCGAAGAAATCGCTGCTCGCCATCGTGGGCCTCGTGCCCGGCGTCCGCGCCGAGCCGGGTGTCGCGCAAATGGTGCCCTGTGCGAGCTGCTCGTTCGCGCGGTGCCAATATCGCCGCGTGTCTTACCGCCATGCGCCAGCCGCTAGCGAGAATATGCAGGCGCTTTCGCCGGCGCGCGGTGCGACTTACACCGTCAACCCTCGCGCCCTGCGCAAATGGGCGCAGGAGCGCGTCCGGCTTGAATCGCGCGGCGACGGCTCGCTGGCGGCCACGTTTCGGTTTGATGGCACGACGTGCTCCAACATGGGCCGGCCGCTCGCGTTCGACTATGTCGTCACGCTCGGCGCCTCGCGAGACGGCTACACCATTCTCGAAGCCGATTGCCGGCCGGCACCGGACGACGACGGCCACCGGTTCACGTGCGCCTACCTGAGCGATAGCCCGGCGCTGATGCAGGCGATCGCCACGGAAAAACCGCTCCTCGGTCGTCCGCTCGATGAGGTCCTCATGTGGTCCCGCCCCGCCGCTTCCTCCGGTTGTCACTGCGACGCCGCGAGCCGCGCGCACAAATGGGGTCTCGCGCTCGAGGCGATCCACTTCGCCCTGACGCAATCCACCAACGATTTTTCCACCACCTCGCCATGATCAAACTCTGCAATCGCAATCTCGCCGCCGCGGAAAAACTGCCGCCGAAGTTTCAGGACAAGTCAGGGATCGGCGTCCACTACGTCGACGCGTTCATCGCGCCGATGAACGCCACGTTGCCCGACGCGCCGCCGACCCGCGTCTCGTGCAAGCGCAAGGGCCTGCGCATTACGCTCAAGGTCGGCCTGACCAAGAAAGGCGACGGCCTGATGCGCCGACTCGCCGTCAGCACCGATCCGGTGGTGATGCTCGACGCCGCGCTGCAGGAGGCCGCCAAGGCCGCCGGCGTGGAGCTGGCAGTCACCGACACCGAGATTCTCCTCGCGCCCTGATCAACCCCAGCCCCCGCCAGCCCGAAAGGAACTTCCTCACATGAGACCCGAACAATGGGACATCTTCAAACGCGCCGCGCGCCTCGAGCCATTGGACAAGGTGCCGATGGCGCTGATCATCGACAGCCCGTGGATCCCGGGCTACGTCGGCGTCAAGCACCTCGACTTCTTCCTCGACCCGCAGGTTTGGTTCGAGTCGCACCGCAAGATTCACGCGGAGTTTCCTGACATCATTTTCGTGCCCGGCTGGTGGCTGGAATACGGCATGGCCGCCGAGCCGTCGGTCCTCGGCTCGAAGATCAAGTTCTGGCAGGACAACACCCCGAGCGAATACCACACGCTGCACCATATCGAGGACATCGACCTGTTCCCCGAATACGAGGTCGAGGCGGATGCGTTCATGGCGCTCACGCTCCACCGGCTGAAGATGCAACGCCAGCAGGTGTTCGACACGGGCGAGATTTTCACGATGGCCACCGCGCGCGGCCCGATGTGCACCGCCGGCTTCGTGCGCAACACGAGCGACTTCATGATCGATCTCGTCGAGAAGCCCGAGTGGGCCCACAAGCTCCTCGACCTCGCCACGCGCATGACGATCGACTGGCTCAAGGCGCAGGTGAAGGTGATGGGCCCGACCGTCGAGGGCATCTTCCTCCTCGACGACATCGTGGGGTTCGTGAACGAGGAGCACTATCAGGAGTTCTGCCACCCGTATCTCAAGCGGATCTGCGATGCGTTCCCGAAAGAGTGGGTGAAGCTTTACCACAACGACGCCTCGATCGAGGCATGCCTTGAGCACCTGCCCGACTGCGGTTTCAACATGCTCAACTGGGGCAAGCAGACCGACATCGCCGATGTGATTGCGCGTGTTGGCGGCCGCATGTGCCTCATGGGAAATGTGAATCCCCTCGAGGTCGGCGTGCGCGGCACGCCGGAGGAAGTCCGCGCCGCCACGCTCGACGTCCTCGAGAAGAGCGGCGGCAAAAACATCGTCCTTTCCGTCGGCGGCGGCACGAGCCCCGGCATGCCGCGCCAGAACATCGTCGCGATGCAGGCCGCGCTCGCGGAATTCAACCAGGCGCACTTCGGCCAGAGCTGAAGCCCGATCCCACGCGTCCCATCCGTCCCATTTCTCCCATGCCCGACTACGCCTTGATGAACCAGTGCATCTACGACGGCAAAGCGAAGGAGGTCGAACAGATGACCCAGGCCGCCCTCGCCGAGGGCCGGACCGCGCAGGAAATCCTGCAGGATGGCCTCATCGCCGGCATGAGCGTCGTCGGCGAGGATTTTAAGCACAACATCCTCTACGTGCCCGAGGTGCTCATCGCCGCCCGCGCGATGAAGGCCGGCATGGCCGTGCTCAAGCCTCTGCTGTCGGCCAAGGGCGCGACCGACACGTCTTCCGGCCGGCTGCTCATGGGCACGGTGCGCGGCGATCTCCACGACATCGGCAAGAACCTCGTCTGCATGATGGCCGAGGGCGCGGGCTTCATCGTGAAGGATATCGGGGTCGACCAGAGCGTGGAGAAATTCGCCGCCGCCGCGGAGGAATTCAAACCCGACATCATCGGCATGAGCGCGCTGCTCACTACGACGATGACCTACATGAAGACCGTGATCGACGGTTTCAACGTCCCCGGTCGTGACCACATCAAGATGGCCATCGGCGGCGCGCCGATCAGCCAGATGTTCGCGGACGAAATCGGCGCCGATGGCTACGGCGCGGACGCCTCAAGCGCCGTCGACCTTTTCCTCTATCTCGTCGGCAAGGGCGAGGCGCCGAAGGCCTCGTTCAAGACGGGCGCGGCCCCGGTCAAAACCGCGCCGACGGCCGCGCAACGCGGACCGAATCCGGTGGCGCGCTTCCAGGTTCTCTACTGGCAGAACCTGGCGGCGGAGATCAAGGCGTGGGACGATTTCGAGGAGATCAAGGTCGCGTTGCCCCAGCGTTTCGCCGACCGGATCGACGCGACCGCGCAGCGACTGGGCGTCACGAAAGGCGACGACTACATTGCTCAGCTCCGCTGGAGCGACGAAGCCGAACGCCCCGGCACGCCGACCGAGGTCGCGGCCGCGTTGAAGGCGGAACTCGAGGCGGCATCGCCGTAGGCGCACGCCATTCTCCACGATGCAGACGCTGCGTGAAAAACTGGAGCAGTCGTCGCGATTCCTGATCGGAACCGAGCTCGTCTCCGTGCGCGGCGGCATGAGCGAACAGAGCGCGGTAAAGGCTCGGACCTTCGCGAACCAACTCGTCGAGTCACCGGACATCGACTGGATTTCAATCACCGACAACGCCGGCGGCAACCCGCAGCTCGCGCCCACCGCCCTCGGTAAACCGATCCTCTACGCCGGCAAGGAGGTCGTGATCCATCTCACCTGCAAGGACCTCAATCGAAACGGTCTCGAGAGCGAGGCGTGGCTCCTGCACAGCGAGGGCTTCAACAACATCCTCGCCATGACCGGCGATTATCCCGTGGCGGGCAACGGCGGCAGCGCGAAGCCGGTCTTCGACATCGATTCGGTCGGGCTCATCGCGATGCTCGAGCAGATGAATCGCGGGCTCGATCCGCACGAGGCCCGCGGCGGCGTGGCCCGGCCGCGTTTCGAGCGCACCAATTTCCTCGTCGGCGCGGTCACCACGAACTTCAAGCTGCGCGAGGGCGAGGTCATGCCGCAATACGCCAAGCTGGCCGCCAAGGTCGCCGGCGGCGCGCGTTTTATCATCAATCAAATCGGGTTCGACGCCCGCAAGCAGAGCGAGCTCCTCGCCTACATGGCGGCGCACGGGATGGGTGGCGTGCCGTTGATCGGCAACGTTTACCTGCTCAGTCCGCGCGTCGTCGCGCTGTTCCACGCAGGCCGCATTCCGGGCGTAGTCGTCACGCGGGAGTTGCATGACCTCTGCGTGAAACACGCCGCTTCACCCGACGGCGGCCGCGCCTTCTTCCGCGAGTTCGCCGCGAAGCAGATCGCGGTCTATCGCGGGCTCGGCTTCCGCGGCGTCTATCTCGGCGGCGTGCATAATTTCGAGGCGACGCAGGGCATCCTCGAGCTCGCGCGCACCTTTGCCCGCGACGACTGGAAACAGTTCGCCTGCGAGATTCAGTTCTCCCGGCCCGGCGAATTTTTTTATTACGCACAGGATGCCGCCACCGGCCTGGCCGACCCGCAGCGGCGCGCCGATGCGCCGGCGCCTCGCTCCGGGCATGTCGGCCCGATTTACCGGCTGTCGAAGTGGACGCACACGCTGATGTTCACGCCGGACCGCGCGCTGAGCCGGCTCGGGGCGAAACTTTGCGCGGGCGCGGGCGATCCGATGCAGGGCCCGCGTCCGTTGCGTGTGGTCGAGCACCTCAGCAAGGCGGCGCTCTTCCGCTGTCACGATTGCGGCGATTGCTCGCTGCCCGAGATCGCCTACCTCTGCCCGGAGTCGCAGTGCGCGAAAAACCAGCGCAACGGCCCCTGTGGCGGCACGCGCGATGGCCGCTGCGAGGTCGACGGCTACGGCGATTGCATCTGGCTGCGGGCCTACGAGCGGCTGAAGCACGACCGCCGCGAACACGAACTGCTTTCCCACGCGCCCGTCGTCCAGAACCAGGCGCTGCGCGGCACGTCGTCGTGGGCGAACCACTGGCTCGGCCGCGACCATGCGGCCCGCCGTCCCGCAACGGAGAATTCAAAATGACCGGAAACAGACTAAACGTCATCGGCGAGCTGATGAACAATTCCTACGCGCGCGCGCGTCAGGCCTTTACGACGCGCAGCGCCGTTGCCTACGCCTCGCTCGCGAAGACGCAGACCAACCTCGGGGTGAAATATCTCACGCTGAATCTCGATGGCACCGCGCGTCTCCAGGTGAAGATGGCCGAGATGCTCGCGTTTCTGCCCGATGTGATCGCGGCGATTCAGTCGGTCACGTCCGTGCCCATCAGCTTCGACAACCCGTCGATCGAATATCACAAGGTCGCCCTTCAGCACTACGACCGCACGAAGAGCGGGCCACCCATCCTCAACTCGGTCGCCGCCTCGCGCACGCGCCTCGACGGGATGATCGAGCTCGTGAAACACTACGACACGAACGTGATCGTGATGGCCTCGGAACATTTCACGCCGGAGGGAACCTCTCAATGCCTGAACGCCGCCGACGCCCATGCGGCGGCGAAGCATTTTATCGAGAGGCTCGTCACCCGCGCCGGCCGCCGACCCGACCAGATCATCATCGACCCCGGCCTCGCGCCGGTGGGTGCCGACACCTACGGCCTCGTCAACATCGGCCTCGATGCGATGCGGCTCATCCGCGACGATCCGGACCTCAAGGGCGTGCATTTCATCGTGGGCCTCTCGAATTTCGCGTGGGGCACGCCGAAGGGTGTGCGCGAGCAGTTGGAGAACGCCTATCTCACGCTCGGCATGGAGGCCGGCCTCGACTACGCGCTCGCGAACCCGGAAAAAAATCCCGGTCCGCTGCCGACGAACCATCCGATGGTCCGCCAGCTCCGCGCCGCCCTCGAGCAGGGCCGCGCGCGGGACGGCGAAACCCAGGAAACCGCCGGTTTCCGCCAAGCCGAGGCGATCATGGCCATCTGCCACGACGCCGCGCCGGTCGACTGACGCCGATGGGAAGCTCCAACGGCTAAGCACCAAGCTCCAGAGAAACTTCAATGATCAATCATCAATTCGTTCGTCTCGTTTGGCGCTGCATTGGAGCTTGGAGGTTGGAGCTTGGAGCTTCGGTTGGCTGATGAACATGGGCACCACATCTGCTTCCTCACCTCTGGTCCCGCCTCCGGCGTCCGCCGATCACCCGGTCTGGCTGCGCGTCGGCACGCTGCTCGACGGCACGAGCACCGTGCCGATACGCAACGCTCACATCGTTTACGACGCGACCGAAATTCTTTTCGTGGGCGCAGTCGACCGCACCCCGCCGCGCGAACTCCTGCGCGACGGCCAGATCGCGCCCGATGTCGACGCCCCCGACGCAACGCTGCTTCCCGGTTTGATCGAGGCGCATGCGCACCTGTTTCTCGAGGGCGGCGAACTCGATGCGGAGAAACGCGCCGGGTATTTGAAGCAGGATCCCGCCGCGTTGCTCGCCGCCGCGCGCGAGCGGCTGGAAAAACTCGTCCGCCTCGGCGTGACCGCCGTGCGCGACGCCGGCGACAAGGACGGTGTCGGTCTCGCGTTGAGTAAACTCTACCGGAGCGCGTCCGTTGTAGCCGGGGTCGCAGACCCCGGCCCGGCCTCAACGAGGCCGGCTACGTCGCCTGCGCGCCTATTGATACCCTACGTCGAGAGCCCGGGGGCGGCGATCCATCACCGCGGCCGCTACGGCGGCTTCATGGGCGGCGCGCTGGAGGATTTTCCGTCGCTGCGCGCGTGCGTCGAAGCGCGCGTTGCGGCCGGCGCGGACCGGATCAAGCTCATCCCGACCGGCATCATCAATTTCAAGCAAGGCGCCGTTACGACCGAGCCGCAGATGACGACGGAGGAAATTCGGGAACTGGTTGCCGCCGCAAAATCGTTCGGCCGCCAGACTTTCGCGCACGCGTCCGGCGACGCCGGCATCGAGCGGGTGATCGGGGGCGGCGTCGATTCGGTGGAGCACGGTTTTTTCGTGCGCGACGATCAGCTCGCGCGGATGCGCGATCGGCAGACCGCCTGGGTGCCGACATTCGCGCCGGTGCAGGCGCAGGTGGATCACGCCACGATCGTGGGCTGGGACGAACGCATCGTGGCCAACCTTCGCGACATCCTCGACCGCCACGCGGCGAGTCTCGTGAAGGCGCAGGCGCTGGGCGTGTTGATCGTGGCGGGCAGCGATGCGGGGTCGTATGGCGTCGCCCACGGCGTCGGGTTTCTGCGCGAACTGGAGTTGATGGAGCGGGCCGGCTTGCCGGCGCTCGCCGTCATCAACGCGGCGACGGGCACTGGGGCGAACCGACTCGCCTACCGGGAAAAGTTTGGCCGGATCGCGCCGGGGTGGCAAAGCCGCTTCATTCTCACGCGGCATTCTCCACTCGAAACGGTCGCCAATCTCCGCCGGCCGGGGATCGTAATCTTCGACGGGGAGCCCTACGAATCGGGAGCGAATCCGGACGTGCAGGGGCTGTAGCAATGGGAAACAACCACGCCGATGACCAACCAACTTCTCCATGAAGCCGCGCGCGAACGCCGCCTGGTCGGCGATGGCGCGATGGGCACGCAGCTCATGCTCGCCGGACTCGAGCAGGGCGGATGCGGCGAGGCGTGGAATTTCACCCATCCGGACCGCGTGCTCGCGATCCAGCGGCGCTACGCCGACGCGGGCGCGGCTTGCATCATCACCAACACGTTTGGCGGCAGCCGGATCATGCTCCGCCGTCACGGCCACGAGCGGGAGCTCGCTGAAATCAACCAAGCCGGGGCGCGCATCACGCGCGAGGCGTTCGGCGGCCGGCCGGGCTTCGTGCTTGGCGATGTCGGTCCGCTCGGCGCGCTGCTCGAGCCTTACGGCGATCTCTCCGCGGCCGACGCGCAGGCTGCGCTCGAGGAGCAATGCGCCGCGCTGGTCGCCGGCGGCGTCGACGCGATCATCATCGAGACGCAGACCGGCCTCGAGGAACTCGGTCTCGCGATCGCCGCCGCGAAAGCCGCCCACGCGCCCTCGGTCATCGCGTCGCTCGCCTACGACCTCTCGCTGGACGGCACGTTTTACAAGACGATGATGGGCGTCTCGCCCGAGCAGGCGGCCGAGTTCGTGGCGGAGCGCGGGGCGGACATTGTCGCGTTGAACTGCGGCGCGGGGATGGACATGCCCGGCGCCGCCAGGGTCGCGCAGATCTATCGCGAGACGTGCGCGCTGCCGATCATGGTGCAACCGAACGCCGGCCTGCCCGTCCTCGAAAACCTGAAAGCCGTCTACAAGCAGCTCCCCGCCGACATGGCCGCGGGCGTTCCGGAGGTGCTCGCCGCGGGAGCGAACATCGTCGGCTCGTGCTGTGGCAGCACGCCGGACCACACGCGCGCCATCCGGGAAGAAGTCGATGCCTTCAATCGCCGGCGCTGAAGCGGGGGCCGGCCACAACGCGGTGGACTCATGGCGGTCTTCGCGCTTCGCTTCGCCCATGCTTTCCGCGCTGCTTCGTCATCCCCGGGCGATCGCCGCATCGTTCGCCCTGGCGGCCATCGTTTCGCTCCCCACTCGCGCCGCTGAACCGTCCGTGCAGCGCGCGCTCTTCGGCCGCGCGGGCGACGGCACGACCATCGATGTCCTCACGCTGACGAATTCGCGCGGCGCGAGCGCGAAGGTCATCACCTACGGCGCGATCCTCGCCGATCTCCGCGTGCCGGATCGCGACGGGAAATTCGCGGGTGTCGTGCACGAGACGGTTTTCTCCGAGACGAATTATGCGCGCGGCTTCCCGCAGGCCGCGATGATCGCCGGCCGGGTGGCGAACCGGATTGCCAACGCGCGCTTCACGCTCGACGGCCACGACTACACGCTCATCGCGAACAACGGCCGGCACTCGATCCACGGCGGACCGAAGGGTTTCGGCCACGTCATCTGGCAGGCGCAACCAGTCACTGCCGCCGATGGCGCTGCCGTGAAACTCACTTACCTGAGTCCCGACGGCGATCAAGGTTATCCCGGCAATCTCACCGCGACCGTCACCTACACGCTGACGAACGACAATACGCTCCGGCTCGACTACCGTGCGACCACGGACCAGACGACGCCGGTCAACCTCACCAACCACGCCTACTTCAACCTCGCGGGCGAGGGCGATGTGCTTGACACGGTGCTCCAGCTCAACGCCGACCGCTACACCGTGGCCGACGCGACGCTCATTCCGACGGGCGAAATCAAGGGCGTCGAAAACACCCCGCTCGACTTCCGCGCGCCGCAGCCGCTCGGCGCCCGCGGCGACCAGCTTGGCGCCTCCCGCCGCTACGATCACAGCTTCGTCCTCCACCGCCCGGCCGGCAGCGGGCTCGCGCTCGCGGCGCGCGCATCCGAGCCGCGGTCGGGCCGCGTGATGGAGGTCTGGACGACGCAACCTGGCATCCAGCTCTATACGAGCCCGCTCGCGGGTCCAGCGCCGCCGGAAAGCGCCGGGTTCTTCTGTCTCGAGACGCAGCACTATCCCGACTCGGTGCATCACCCGGACTTTCCGTCGACGATCCTCCGCCCTGGCGAAACATTTTCGAGCACCACCGAGTATCGGTTTTCCGTGGCGTCGGCGGCTCATCGCTAACCGGCGTCGGGATTCCGATAGCCGCGGGAGATTCGGTATTCGTGGCCTCGTGGTTTCCGAATTGGAATTCTGAAGCCATGAAACCACGAGACGAACGGAATGGCCCTGACCACGAATGGACGCGAAAAGCACGAATCGGGATTCGCCGGGAGGCGGCGGCCCTGATCACGGATTGCTCCGAAGGGCCTGGACGAGGGAACGGTCTACTTGGGTTTGCTGCCGAGAGCTCTGATTCATGGCTTCCTGGCTTCTGAATTAAAATTCCGAAGCCGGGAAACCGGGAGAAAGGCGCAGTGGTCGTTAACCACGGATTGCCCGGATGGGCATGGATGACGAAGCGGTTTGATGGGGGGGCATCTTCGAGCGCGGTGATTCACGGCTTTGTGGCTTCTGAATTAAAATTCTGAAGCCAGGAAACCAGGAAAAAGGCACCGCGGTTGTTGACCACGGATCGAGGGTGATTGACTCGGAATTCCGTTCCGCTTCTAGGGCATTCCCGCCCTCGACTCCCGCGGCACCCGCAATAAGGTTGGGCGGTTCCCGGCCTTCATGAAGATCATGATCCCACTTATCCTCGGGCTTGCGCTGACGGTCGGAGGTTATGCGGCGGAGGAGAAGCCGGCCGAAAAGACCGCACCGCAGCCGCGGGTCCGGCTGGCGCCGGAGGAAACGGTCGCTCCCGCGGAAAAACCCGCGAAGCCGGAGGCGGAACCGACCGTGGTGCTCGACAAGATATTTGTGCGGGACTCGAAGCTGCCGATGGCGCCGTTGAAGGCGGTGGAGCCCGAGCCGGATAAGTTCTCGCTGCTGGGCGGCGGTCCGCTTTGGACCGGAAAATTCGGCTCACTCCCGATCGCCGTGGGGCTGTGGACCCCGATCGATATCATGGCCGACGACGCCAAGTTCCGCCCGCAGAAGACGCGGGTCGAAATGGATTTCCTGCGGATCAAGTGGTGAGAAACTAATCTCCGCCATTGGATCTGCGGTGGGCGACCACGAGCCGACGCCCTACGGCTCAATCCGCGCATGGAGGCCGATGACGGCGCCGGTGAAGTGGAGGCCGCCGCCGGCGGCTTGGACGGTGATGGGCGTTGTGTCGGCATCGGCGGCGAGCGTCTGCCATGAGCCGGGCGTCGTCGCGTAGGCGAAGGAGAGTTTTGTTTCCTCGCCGGTGATCCGGAGTTGGAGATTGGCGGCGTCGGGAATTTTGGCGATCGCGATTTGCCCGGGAGTTTTGCCATTGGCGCACTCGAGGAAGATGCTTAGGCCGTCGGCGGTGCGGCGGACGCCGAGGTAGTAGTAGTGCGTTTCGTTTTGGAAGGCGACGAGTCCGGCGGAGACGCCGGGGTCGGACGGGACAGCGAACGACGTGGCGGCGTCGAACCGCGAATGTTGCAGGCGGCGGGCGAGGAAAGTCGGGTTGGCTTTGCCGCCGAGCGGCTCGGCCCGCGGGCTGAGGCTCAGGTGGCCGGCGGGATTTTCCAGGCTCCACCACGTTTCCTTTGACGTGCGGAGCATGATCCAGAGCGGAGAAAGCGTTTTCGCGGTGAAATCGTCGCGCCAGGTGAAGTTGCCGGTGAGGGGAACCGGGGCGAGAGGCGAAGGGCGGGAGGCGAGAGGAGCCTTGACGATATACGGCACGCGTTCTCCGGCCGGAAGGATTTGCGGCCAGCCGTCGTCGGTCCAGGTGACGGGGAGCAGGAAAGTTTCGCGGCCGGTCGTCCAGTATTCGCCCGCGAAGGGGCGGCAGCCGAGGAAGACCGACCACCAGTTGCCGTCGGGGCCGACCACGAGATCGGCGTGGCCGGTGCAGGTGACGGCGAGCGGCGCGGTGCCGTCGAGCTCGCGTTGGGTGAGGATCGGGTTTTTCTCCCACGGCACGAACGGACCGGTGGGCGATTTGCTGCGGAGGATGACCTGCGAGTGCTGGATGCTCGTGCCGCCTTCGGCGCAACAGAGGTAATACCAGCCGGCGCGCTTCAGGAGATGCGGGCCCTCGATCCAGACGGGTTTTTTGGAAAGATCGGCGCCACCGTTGACGATGATCGAGCGCGGGCCGGTGAGTTTTTTCGCGGCGGGGTCGAATTCCTGGATCCAGATCGCGCGGTGGCCGGAGTAGAGTGGATGGTTGTCGGGCGGATTGCCGTTGTTGACGAGCCACGCGCGGCCGTCGTCGTCGAAGAAGAGCGACGGGTCGATGCCGTCGAAGCCGAGCCACACGGGATCGGACCACGGGCCGGCGGGATTCGTGGCGGTGACGAGAAAGTTTCCGCCGCCGTCGACCATCGTGCAGAGCACGTAGAATGTGCCATCGTGGTAGTTGATCGTCGGCGCAAAGAGGCCGCGCGTCACGCCAAGCCCATCGTATTTCAGCTGCGTCGGCCGCTCGATGACGTGGCCGAGTTGGGTCCAGTTGACGAGATCGCGACTGTGGAAAATCGGGATGCCGGGGAAATAGGCGAAGGTGGAGTTGACGAGATAGTAGTCGTCGGCGTCAGAGGCGTTTTTAGCCGGAACACGGCAGAGGCTAGGATCGGGATAGAAGCCGGCGAGGATGGGATTGCGGTAGGAGCCGGCGGGGAGCGGCGGCGCAAACGCGGTGTCGCGGCCGGTGTATTCGAACCAGTCGAAGACGACGGGCGCGGGCGCGGGCGCCGCGGTCGCGGCGGTGGCGAACGCCGTGGCGATCATGGTGGTGAGAAGCGACAGGCGCATGGGCGGTTTTAGGAGCGGCTGCGGCGACGATTATTTCTCGTCGCCGTGACCGGGGGCGTAGCGCCGTTTGACGGCTTGGTAGTAGTCGAGCGTGTGGGCGGGCGGCTCGACGCCGGCGGGGAGCGGGCGTTTCGAGAAAGTTTGAAAGTAGAGCAGACACGCATCGCGCCAGTCGCGGGCGTCGCTCTCCTGCCGGACGAGGAGGGCTTTTACGTGCGCAAAGCGTTCGGCATCGATCAACGGCTGGAGGCCGTCCCAGGTTTTCTGCCAGCCACGGACGGATTCGACCCCGTGTTGGTAGTGTAGGCAAAGTTCGTCCCAGAGCGTGCGGCCGGAGCGCATCCGGTAGTCCCACGGCACGTGATGAAACCACAGCAGATATTCATCCGGGCAGGTGGCGAGGTCGGCCCAGCGTTTCGCGACTTCGGGGGCGTATTGCTCGAGGGCGTTGGAGCCGGTGACGGTGCGGTCGGCGCCAAGGCCATTTTCATCGGCACGGTGATAGTAAACGGGATTCCAGTCCGGACGCTTGAGATCGGCGACCCACGGGCCGGGGCCGTAGTGGTGGCCGGTGGCCATGAGGTGGTGCAGGCCGAGCGGCATCGAGTAATCGACGACGGTTTCGCGGGAGGCGAGGAGCATCGCCGTGACCGGTTGCACGACGCGCGGATCGTTTGAGTAGGTCAGGCGCGTCCACTCGTCGGCGATGGCGGCGGCGGTCAGGTCGTGATCCCACGCGAGCCGGCCGAAGGCATACCAGTTGGCCTGCGCGAGCGGATGGCCGGTCCAGTCGCGATCGGTGCCGGTGTTGGCGACACCGGCGATGACGGTGAGCGGTTGATGATAAATGCTGCCATCGATCACGCGGCCGACGGTCGAGCTGGATTCGGCAAGCTCACCACGGGCGGGGCCACGGGCGAAGGTGTCGGCGTCGAGGACTTCCTTCCAGAGCGGGGCGAGGTAGGCGAGCTGAGTGCCCTGGCCGAGATATTCCTGCGTGATCTGCAATTCGAGCGCCGCAGACGTGTGCGCCAGGCCGCCGAACAGCGGGTGAAACGGCTCGCGCGGCATGAAATCGAGCGGCCCGTTCTTGATCTGGATTGCGACGTTGGGGCGGAACTTGCCGTCCAGCGGCATGAATTCGTTGTAGGCCTGCTTGACGCGGTCGGTGGTGTTCTCCGCGGCGTAGACGAAGGCGCGCCACATCACGATGCCGCCGTGGGGCGCGAGCGCGTCGGCGAGGACGTTGGCGCCGTCGGCATGGGTGCGGCCGTAGTCCTGCGGGCCGGGTTCGCCCTCGGAGTTGGCTTTCACGAGGAAGCCGCCGAAGTCGGGAATGAGTTTATAGATCTCGTCGACCTTTGCGCGCCACCACGCGGCGACGCCGGGATCGAGCGGGTCGGCGGTCTGCGGGCCGCCGAGGTCCTTCGGCGCCGTCCAGCGGACGGAAAGGTAAACGCGGATGCCATAAGGGCGGAACTCCTCCGCGAGGGCGGCGACCTTGCGGAGCCACAGCGAACTGAGGATGAGGGAGTCAGCGTTGACATTGTTGAGGACGGCGCCGTTCAGCCCGAGCGAGGCACAGGCGCGGGCGTAGTCGCGATAGCGGGGATTCCGGTATTCCGGGAGGTAAAACCATTCCCACAGCGAGAAGCCGGCGTAGCCTCTCTCGATAGTGCGATCGAGATTGTCCCAGTGATCGAGGAGACGACGGGAGATTTTCGGTGCGCTGACGGTGTCGAGCTTCGCGAGCGGCGTCTGGAGTTGCACGTCGCGCAAAAGCGCGAACGCGCCGTAGAGCACGCCGACGTCATGGCGGGCGGAGATGACAACGGTGTCGCGGCCGCGGCGGTGGAGCGAGTAGCCCTCGGCGCCGACGGCGGCGGGGAGATCGGTGGATTTCGCGAGGTCGATTTTCGCGTCGAGGCCGAGCAGCCCTTTCAACCCGGCGGTGAGCTCGTTGCGCGCGGCGGTGAGGGTCGGCGAGTCGGTGCCGTCGGGCGTGGCGAGGACGAGGTGCGACAACGCAGCGGCGTCGGCGGTGCGGAGCGATTCATCGGCGATCCGGTCGTAGCGGAGCCAGAGCCGGTAACCATCGTCGGCGAAAGCGCGGGACGCGCCGAGCGCGAGGCCGATGACCAGACCTGCAATGGCCATCCTGACGCATCGCCAGGCCAATGGCGCGGACTTCCGGGTGGCGGTGAAGAAGGAAAAAGTGCGGCGAATCATGGTTTACTGAAAGTCCTTCTTTTCGTCGCGGACGACCCGCCATTCGATCAGCTGATCTTCGACCATGAGCAGATGCAGCGTGTCGGTGACCTCGATGGTTTGGTTTTGATAGACGGGCTCGGTTCGAGTGGTTTCCCGGCCGGTCAAGGGATTGATCGCGGGGACGTCCTGGGTGGCGACGGGGACCAGGCGAACATCGGTGGCGCCACGAAAGGGATAGGACCAGATCCGGGCGTTGAGTCCGCCGGTCGTGATCGGCTTGGTGGCGGCGGGAGGACCAATCAGCGCGATCACCTGTTCACCCGTGAGATTCCTGGAGAGTTTGGCAACGGCGGCGGCGGCGGGCGAGGCCGCCAGCTGGGGGCTCATGGGAGGACCGGCGGCGGTGGTGTCCGGTTTTGAATCGCTCGCGCAACCGGCCAGCAGCGTCGTGGCGATACCGCCAACGGTGGCTTTGACGATCGCGGCGAATACATTCATGGCGGTCAATGACTCACCGGCGGCGGGAAGATCCGGAAATTTCCACTGACCTCGAGCAGCGCCAAATAGGTCAGCAGTCCGTTGTAGTAGCGGTAGCGGCCTTCGGGGAGCGGCAGGTCCCACAGGCGTTGCACGAACGGCGCGCCGGTTTTTCGATCGGCGGCGAGCGCGGCGCACGCGGCCATCGCGATCACGCCGGGCGAGTTGACGTCGCGGCCGATCGGCGTGCCGTCCAATTGGAACCGGTTGACGCAGTTGGGCCCCTGCGCCGCGAGGAACCCGAGCACCCGGTTCGACTGCGCGATCTCCCACGGGTCGGCGGCCCACCACGACCAGTCGACGGCGGGATTCGAGAGCGTGCGCCACGCGTCGTAGAGGAAGGCGTCGCGCCCGGGTTGCACGGATTTCCCGTCGAAGCCGCAAAGGTCGGGCATCAAGCCGGTCTGCGGATGCGCGACGCGGCGAAAAAACTCGCGGCTCGTCGGGGCGAGTTGGGCGAGCGTCGCGCGGTCTTCGGGCGCGGCGGCCCAGCGCGCCCAGAGCTCATAGAACGCGGGCAGATGATACGAAGGATCCGTGTAAGTGGCGCCCGGGCCGTGGGGCACGAAGTTCACCTGATGGGCCGTGCGGTCGATCATGTTGGTGGCGTCGCCGTGGCCGGGCTCCTCGTCCTTGTGCAGCATCGTGCGAAGGAGCGACTGCGCCTCGGCTTCGTAGTTGAAGATGCCGTCGTCGTTGCCCCACCGGTGCGCGGCGAAAAAAAGTGCGGTGACGAACCATTCCTCGCCGTCGCACGCTGGCCCGGGGTCGAGCTGGCGGCCGTCGAGCGTGCTGTGCCAGGCGAAGTAGCCGCGCATCGGGCCACTCTCGTGCTGCAGGAAATGCTTCGCGTATTTCCAGAGTTGGTTGAACTCCGGCTGGTGGCCGGTCTGCACGCAGATCATCATCCCGTAGGACAGGCCCTCGGTGCGGACGTCGTTGTTGGCGACGTCGGGAATGTAGGCCATGTCGCCGGCGATCGGATAGAAGAGCCGCTGCGCGGCTTCGTCGCCGCGAAAGAAGTGCTGCCACGCGCCGGCGAGCTTCGCGTCGACCGCCGCGTCGGATTTCCCGAGGTATTCGTGGAAGAGATCGCGGTAACGCCCGGTCGCGAATGCGCCCGCCGGTTCCGCCGCGGCAGCGGCGAGGGTGGCACAGGCGAAGAGGAACAACCACCGCACGATCGGCATGGCGGCAAGAGCGCGAATCAGGCGGCGACGGCTTTCGCGCGGCGCGCGGCGAGTTCGTCGGCCATTTCGATCGTCACGCGTTTGTTGAGCTTGTAGGCGATGAGCAGGCCGGTGCAGATGGCGAAAAGGATGCCGACCGCGATGCTGCTGCACGCATGGTAGCCGGCGACGGCGTTGGCGGCGTCGGACAGCTTGGTGTCGTAGTTGAACAGTCCGGCCATGACCCAGAGGAAGCCGGCCGAGCCGATGGCCAGGCCGGATTTGAGGGCGAAGCCGATGGTGGCGAAAACCATGCCGGTGAAGCGGCGGCCGGTCTGCCATTCGGAGTAATCCGCCACGTCGGCAAAGATGGCCCAGACGAGCGGGATGGTTGGCGCGTAGACGATCGAGCCGGTGATGGTCATCAGGAGCATGCCGGTCGTGTTGGTGGGCGCGAGCAGGTAGAAGCCGAGGGCGTTGACGGTCGAGAGGGCGAAGCCGGCGACGGCGACGGCCTTCTTGCCGAAGCGCGCGGCGAACGAGGCCGAGAGCATGATGACCGTGATGGTCGTGGCCGTGCCGGCCATGTTGATGATGCTGTTGAACACGTCGGCGACATTGGAGGTGGCGAGCTGGTTGCGATCGCCATGCACGATGTAACCCAGCCAGTCGAGGAAGCCGCCGGACTTGGCCGCCGCATGGTTGGTGAGGCCGATTTTTTCCAGGAAGTCATACATCGAGGCGCGGTCGGCGTAGTGGTGGTAGTAGTTATAGAGCGCGCCGCCACGGAAGGAGAGGATGCCGAAGTGGATCAGCGTCATGATCGCCATGACCCGCCACGGGCTGTTCTTGAGCAGGTCGAGGAAGTCGTGCTTCGGGGAGGACTTCTCCTGGCTGACCGGCTTGATCCGCTCGTGCGTGGTGAGGAAGGTGGTGACGAAGAGGACGAGGCAAAGGACAGCCCAGATGGTCATCGTCATCCGCCAGCCGTATTGCAGGTCGTGGCCGATCGCGAACTTCGCCACCAGGGGCAGGGTGAAACCGCCGACGATGAACTGCGCGATGTTGGCCGAGACGAAACGATAGGAGTTGAGGCGCGCGCGCTCGTTCAGATCGCCCGTCATCACGCCACCAAGGGCGGAGTAGGGCATGTTGTTCATCGAGTAGAGCGTCATCAGCACCGTGTTGGTGATCGCGGCCCACGCGATCATCGCGCCCATGCCGAAACCCAGCGGGGTCGTGTAAGCGAGGATCATGACGACCGCCCACGGCACGGCGGTCCAGAGGACCCACGGGCGGAATTTGCCCCAGCGGGTGTCGGTGCGGTCGGCGAGCACACCCATCACCGGGTCGAAAAACGCATCCCACAGGCGCGGCCAGAGCAGAATCGCGGCGGCGGCGGCGGCGGAGAGGCCGAAGACGTCGGTGTAGAAAGCCGACTGGAACAGGATCATCGTCATGAAGACGAAGTTCGCCGCGGCGTCGCCGGCGCTGTAGCCGGCCTTCTCGAGGAAGGAAAGTTTTGCGGTGGGGGCGCTCATGAGGGATTGGGTGAACTAAGCGGGCGCGCGCGCCGAAAGTCTAGCGGGGCGAGCGGGCTCGGGCCGCCGGGCGGCGGGGGTTCGCGGCCCATTTCGGGGGCGCACCGGGGACCGGCAACCGGGCGAGCACGCTAACATTAGACTTGAGACCGGCCGCGGGACGCGTCGCACTGGAGCCGGCCCCATGAACGAGCGCCGGATCACCCTTACCGACGTCGCCGTGAAAGCCGGCGTGCACGTGACGACCGTCTCGCTGGCGCTGCGCAATCATCCGCGGCTGCCGGAGTCGACGCGGCAGCGCATCCAGGCCCTGGCGCGCGAGATGGGCTACGCGCCGGATCCATTCCTGCGCGCGCTGGTGGCGTATCGCGGGCGGATCATGGAACGGCGCAACGCGCCGACGCTCGCCTACGTCACGAATTGGAACACGCGCTGGGGTTGGAAAAAAGTGACGGCGCATCCGGACTTTTACGCGGGGGCGCTGGCGAAGGCGAAGGAGCTCGGCTACGGACTGGATCATTTCTGGCTCAAGGAGGAAGGCATGACGCAGGGAAGGCTCAGCCAGATTCTCGTCTCGCGCGGCATCAACGGCCTGATCATCGCGTCGCATGGCCGCGAGATGGGCGATGCGTTGCAGTTCGACTGGCAGAATTTCAGCGCGGTGAAGATCGACTATTTCCCGCACAAGCCGGCGCTGCACAACGTGACCAACAACCAGTGCGACATCGTGCGGCTCGCGATGCAGAAGGTGATCGCGGCCGGCTACCGGCGGATCGGGTTCGTGATGCACCGCGGCTGGGATCACGCCGTCGACCACCTGTGGACGGCGGGTTTTCTGTGCGAGCAGCAAGCGGTGGCGGCGAGGGAGCGGATCCCGGCGCACCTCTTTCCCGAGCCGGAACCGGTGGAGCGCTGGCTGAACGAGAGCAAGTCGGATGTCACGCCGGATCCGAAGCCGTTCGCGCGCTGGTTCGAGAAATACCGGCCGGAGGTCTTGATCGGGAAGAAATCGTTCCTCGATGGCGTGCTGGCCGAGATGAAGCTGCGCGTGCCGCGCGACGTCGCGGTGGTCGACGTTTTTCTCGAGGACCGGTCCGGCGCGATCGCGGGCGTGCGGCAGAATCACGCCGAGGTTGGCGGGCTGGCGGTGGAAATTCTCGCGGGACAACTGCAGCACAATAAATACGGCGTGCCGGAAATCCCGACGACGACCTTTGTCGAGGGCACATGGTTCGACGGCGCGACCTGCCCGCCGCGGAAAGCCGCCCGCGTGGCATTGGCGCGTGGAATGAAGACGGGCCGAAGAAGGTAAAGCGGGTGCCGGGCTCGGACCCGCAGCGGTTCAGGCCGCGGGACGGATCGTGCGCAGGACTGCGACGAAGTTATCCACGATGGGCGAGGCGGTTTCTTTCCGCCAGATGGCGTGCGCCTCGAGCGTGAGGTCCGGCCCGTCTTCCTTGAGCGGGCGGGTCGTCAGGCTTTCGAGCGCGCCGAGACTCGGCGTTTTTTGGAGCAGCGAAACGCCCTGGCCGCTGGCAACCATCGCGAGGAACGCCTCGTAGCCGCTGACGGCGCGCGGCGGCGCGATCTTCAGGCCGCGGGCGGCGAGCACGCGCTGGAGCAACTCGCCGTGACTGGAGACGCGCATTCCGCCGATCGCCAGCAGGCGCTCGCGGGCGACGTCCGCCAGCGCGATTTTTTTCTGCCGCGCCAACGGATGCGCGGTGTGGAGCAGGACACGGAGCGGGGCGCGGACGACGAGATGGTGCTCCAGGCCATCGAGAGCTTGGACATCCGGGCGCAGCGTGAAGCCGAGTTGGATTTCCCCGACGCCCACCGCGCGGGCCTGGTCGTTCAGGTCGATCTCGACGAGCACGACCTCCACGTCGGGAAAACGTTTGCCGAACGCCTGGAGGCACGCGGGCATGAAGCCGTGCGACAACGGCCCGGCGTTGCCGATGCGCAGCAGGCCGCGCCGGCCCTGCGCCGCATCCTTCGTGACGGCCGCCGCGCGCCCGGCCTGCTCGAGGACCAGCCGCGCTTCGTGCAAAAAAACCTCGCCCGGGCCGGTCAGGCTCACGCGGGTCGTGTCGCGCTCGAGCAGCCGGGCGCCGAGGGAATCCTCGAGGTCCTTGATCTGCTGGCTGAGCGTCGGCGTCGAGAGATGCAGCCGCTCGGCGGCGCGCCGGAAATTCAATTCCTCGGCCACGGCCACGAAGTAGCGGAGGTGCCGGAGTTCCATGGGCGGCACTGTTAGCCAAAAGCTAACACGGTGCGAAGAACAAAGTCGTTCCCGGGAAGACCGGGTCGCGATATTCTCACGCCAGTCCCGGCCGAGACCGGCGGGAAAAACTTTTTCACCCGCCGCACCACCACTCACTCCGCCATGATCCCGCTCATCGCCGTCCTCTCCCTGCTCGTGGTCGTCACGGCGTGGGACGGTTCGGCGAACGACCGGCACTGATCACGAAGAAGACTTTTTCGAACCATGCACCCTGACTCCATTCCCGCCCAAACCCTGCTGGCCGCCGCCCGGCAGGAAAGCCCCGCCGCCGAGCTTCGTTGCCGCGCGCTGCTTTCGCGTTCGGTCTCTGTTCACGAGACGCGGGCGGCGTTGCAAGGCGAGCTCGCGCGTTGCGGGCTCACCGAGTCCGGGTTCGCCGTGATGGCGGTGCTTTATGCCCATGAGCCCGGGCCCGTGCTGCGGTCCGACCTCGGGCTCGCCGCCGGCCTCTCGCCGATGCGGACGACCGATGCGCTAACGCGGCTGGAAATGTCGCGGCTCGTGCGGCGGCAGCGCGATTCGCAGGACCGCCGCCTCCTCTGGCTGCGGCTCACGCCGGAGGGAGTCGAACGGACCGCCCTGGCGCTGCGGCGCTATGTCGCCGGCGCCGGTTTGGCGACCGAATCGCTCGATGAACAGGAACTGACGGCCTGTCTCACCACGTCGGACAAGCTCCGCGCGGGAGCCGCGTTGCTCGCCGCGGATGCCGCCGCCGCCGCGCTTACCTGAAATTGCCATGAAAACCATTCCCACCGGCTCCCGCGAAATTTCCGGCGCTGCGACCTCGGCCCTGCCCAGCCTGCGGCCGCATCTGCCGCTTGTGCTGGCGCTCGCGCTCGCGACCGGCGCCGAGGCCTTCACCTCGAGTGCGGTCGGCATTGCGCTGCCGCGCATCGCCGCGGGCTTCGCCGCCTCGCCCGATGAAATCAGCTGGGCCGTGACGCTCTACCTTGCGAGCTATGCGGTGTTCCTGCCGCTGACGGCCTGGTTCTCCGACGTGCTCGGTCAGCGGCGCTACGTTGGATTTTCGATGCTTGCCTACCTGCTGACGTCGGTCGGCTGCATGGCAAGCCCGACGCTGCCGGTTTTTCTCGCGATGCGCGTCCTGCAGGGGGCGGCGGGCGCGGCGTTTCTGGCGCGGGCGATCTTCACGTTCACGAAGGAACTGCGGCCGCCGGTGTTGTGGAAGGCGTTCTACATTTTCATCGGCGCGTTTTCGCTGCGCGCGTTCGGGCTGCCGCTGGGCGGCTATCTCGTGGACAACCTGTCGTGGCGCGCGCTGTTTGCGCTGCCGGCGATCGTGATCGGCTGCGGTGCGCTGCCGGCCTTGTTTTACTCGACGGAAATCTGGCCGCGCCGCCGGCGGACCGCGCCCGACCTGATTGGACTCGCGTTGCTCGCCGGCGGACTGGGCGCCCTGCTCGTGCTGTTGATGCGCGGCCAGCGCGACGACTGGCTGGGCTCGCCGGCGATCGTGGCGCTGCTCACGACCGTGCTCCTGGCCGTTCCGCTGTTCTTCTGGCGCCAGCATCGTCCGGGCAACGACCGCCGGCTGATCACGATCGCGAGCCTGCGCTATCGCGGCATGGGCGTCGGCGTGACGCTCTCGTTTCTCGCGGGCGTCATGATGATTGGCGGCGTCTACGTGCTGCCGCAGTTCCTGCTCCGGGTCGTCGGCTGCGACGCGTATCGGACCGGCTGGCTGATGAGCATCGATGCCTTCGCGATGATGGCGGGCCTCGCGTTCACCGTCTGGACGTTGGGCCGGATCCTCACGCGGTCGCTGCTCACGCTGGCGGGGATGCTGTTTTCCGCGTCGATGATGCTGCTGGCGTTCCGGATCACCTCGGCGACGCCGGTCGAGGCGCTCTATCTGCCGATGGCCCTTCACGGGCTCGGCATCGGGCTGGCGCTGCCGCCGATCGGCATTTTCTCCTTCCGCGCCATCGGGGCCAACCAGCACCACAACAGCGAAGGCCGCGCGTGGCACTACACGGCCCGGCAGCTCGGCAGCGCCGTCGCGATCGCGGGCGTCGTGATGATCCTCGACACGCGGACGACGATCCACTCGAGCCAGCTGGCCGAGAATCTGACCGGGGTCAGCCCGCTGGTGCGGCAGACTCTGATCGCAATCGGCCGTGGCCTGGCGAGCCACGGGCTGCCACCCGCGTTTGCCCCGCAGGCGGCCACCGCCGTGCTAGGGCGGATCGTCGCGCGCGAGTCGGCGGTGCTGGCGTTCCACGACCTGTTTTTGCTCACGACCGTGGTCGGAGTCGTCGTAAGCGTGCTGAGCCTCGGCCTTCCCCGACTGCGCCGGGCCCGTGCGGCGGTCGCTCCGAGATCCGCCTCTCCTTCTTCCCAATAACTCAACCTCCCAAAATCATCATGAACTCAAAGATACTCACCGTTGAAATCGCCCCCGATCTGCCGGGCGCGCACATGTTCCAAACCGCGACCCCGGCGACTCCCATTTCCGCGCCTCGCGTCATTGGACCGAATCCGACGACCCCGGCGGGCGGACCGTGGTCGCACCGGCGGGCGCTTGGCGTCACCCTCGTGTTCGCCGCGGCGGCGGTGACGGCCGGCGTCGGCTGGCTCGGTTGGACCACGCGCGGCCACGAGACGACCGACTCGGCGTTTGTCGAGGGTCATCACGTCGCGCTCGCGCCGCAGGCGTCCGGTCGCGTGAGCGAGGTGCTGGTCGACGACAACCAGCATGTGGTCGCGGGTCAGGTAGTGCTCCGGATCGATCCCGCCGACTACCGGGTGAAACTCGAGCAGGCGGAGGCGGCGCAGGCGCAGGCCGACGGCGCGCTCGCCCACGCCCGGGCACAGTTGCCCGTGGTGGAAGCGATGGCCAGCCAGGCGCGGGCGCAGGTGAAGGTGGCCGAGGCCAATGCCCGCAAGACGGCCGACGATCTCCACCGTTACCAGCAGCTCAGCGACAACGCCGTCTCGCGCATCGCGCTCGATGCCGTCGCGACGCAGAATACCGTGGGCGCGGCCCAGGCCGACGCCGCGCGCGAGGCGGCGATTGGAGCGGAATCGCAGATTCCCCTCGCGCAGACGGCGGTCGAGGCCGCCGAGGCCAATGTGCGCGCCGCGGCGGCGCAGGTCGCGCAGGCGCGGTTGAATCTTTCCTATTGCGAGGTGAAGGCGCCGGTCGCGGGTTACGTCACGCGCAAGAATGTCGAGGCGGGCAACTTCATCCAGATGGGGCAGCCGCTGTTGAACCTCGTGACCGAGGAACTATTCGTCACCGCCAACTTCAAGGAGACGCAGTTGACCGACCTGCGCCCCGGCCAGCCGGCCACCATCACGGTCGACACTTATCCCGGCGTGACGTTCAAGGGGCGTGTCGAGAGCCGCATGGCCGGAACCGGCTCGGCGTTCGCGCTGCTGCCGCCGGAAAACGCCACGGGAAATTTCGTGAAGGTGGTCCAGCGCGTGCCGGTGAAGATCGTCTTCGACCGCGCCGATCTCCGGCGGCTGCCGCAACTCGCGCTCGGCATGTCGGTGATCGCCACCGTCGATACCGGCCGCGCGCCGGCTGCCACCTCCCAACCGGTCACCCTCAACCCGTGAGGCCGCCATGAACGCTCAACCTCGCATCTCCTGGTTGCGCCGCGGGGCGGCGCTCGCGGCGGGTTGGACCGCACTCTTGTTTGGCGCGGGCTGCATGGTTGGCCCCGACTATCACGCGCCCGCGTCGGCGGTGAAGATGAAGGCATGGACCACGCCGCCGGCGTCCGCCAACGCGACGGCCACGAACGCGGCGCCCGCGATGGATCAGTGGTGGACCACCTTCGGCGATCCGGAGCTCACGCGGCTCATCGAGCGCGCGCTGGAGTCGAGCCCCGACATCGCGATCGCGGCGCAGCGCGTGCGCGAGGCGCGAGCGGGGTTGAAGTCGGTCGCCGGCGGCGAACTTCCCACGGTGGGCGTGGGCGCCGGGAAAATGGAATACCGGCGCACGGGTCCGTTGAACACGCTCTATCGCGGAAACTATCCGACGTTCCAGACGGGTTTCGATGCCAGTTGGGAAATCGATCTCTGGGGCGGCACGCGCCGGGCCGTCGAATCGGCGGGCGCGGCGCTCGAGGCGACCGAGGAGGAAGGCCGCGGCGTGCGCGTGGCGCTGGCGGCCGAGGTGGCGCGCGACTACGTCGAGCTGCGCGCCGTGCAGCACCGGCTGGCCATCGCGCGAACCAACCTCGCCCTGCAACAGCGGACGCTCGAACTCACGCGCGAACGGCTGCATGCCGGCGTCGCCAGCGATCTTGACGCGTTTCGCGCCGCCGGTTTGGTGGCGAACACCGAGGCGCTGCTCCCGGTGCTCGAGGACGGGCGCGACCAATTGATCCACCGGCTCGGCGTGTTGCTCGGCGACGAACCGAATGAGCTCGCCGGGGAGTTGGCGGCTCCGGAACCGATCCCGACGGCGCCCGCGAACGTGGCGGCGGGCTTGCCGGCGGAGCTGCTGCGGCGGCGGCCGGATATCCGCGCCGCGGAACGGCGGCTCGCGGCGTCCACGGCGCGGATCGGCGCGACGGAGGCGCAGCTCTATCCGCACCTCGGTCTGGCGGGCACGATCGGTTTCGTGAGCACGCAGAGTTCGGATTTGTTCGACTACTCCAACCGCTACTTCAGCGCCGGGCCGGGGCTGCATTGGAATTTGTTCGATGCCGGTCGCGTGCGGGCGCAGGTCGAGGCCGAGTCCGCGCGGACCGAGCGCGCCTACATGGAATACCGCAAGGTCGTGCTCGGCGCGCTCACCGACGTGGAGAACGCGATTGGAGCGCTCAACTCCGAGCAGCGCCGGCATGGCGCACTCGTGGACGCCGCAGACGCGGCGCAAAAATCCGTGGCAACGGCCACCGAACTCTATCGCCAGGGCGTGACGGATTTTCTAGGCGTGATCGATGCCGAGCGTTCGCTGGCCGCCGCGGAGGACAACATCGCGCAGAGCGACCGCGCGGTCAGCACGGATGCGATCGCCCTTTTCAAAGCGCTCGGTGGCGGCTGGCAGACGACAGCGCCGATGAGCGCATCAACCCATCAATCCTGAAACCGTGCCGATCGGCACCCGAACAAATCCTGTCATGAATGCGATGTATCTCGAAAGAAAGGCCGGCCCCGAGGCGTTGATCTGGGGCGAACTTCCGCAGCCGCGGCCGCAGGCTGGCGAGGTGCTGGTCCGCGTGCGCGCCACCGGCGTCACGCCGACCGAGTTCCAATGGTTCCCGACGTTCAACACCCGCAACGGCGAACCGCGGCCGTTTCCCATCGTGCCGGGGCACGAGTTGTCCGGCGTCGTGGCGGCCGTCGGGCCGGGCGTCGACGACTTCAAGGTGGGCGATGCCATCTACGGACTCAACGACTGGTTCACCAACGGTGCGCTGGCGGAGTATGTCGTCGCGCCGGCGACGGCGCTCGCGCCGATGCCGGGCTCGCTGACGCCCATCGAGGCGGCGGTCGTGCCGATCTCCGCGCTCACGGCGTGGCAGGCGTTGATCGGTCGCGGCGACGTGCAACCGGGGCAGCGCGTGTTGATCCACGGTGCGGCGGGCGGCGTGGGCGTGTTTGCGGCGCAGCTCGCGCGCTGGCGCGGGGCGCACGTCATCGCCACGGCCTCGGCGGGTAATCTGGATTTTGTTCGTTCGCTCGGCGCGGACGAGGTCGTCGACTATTGCGCGGACCGGTTCGAGAACGTCGCGCGCGACGTCGATTTTGTTTTCGACAGCATCGGCGGCGAGACGCTGGAACGCTCGTGGGCCGGGCTCCGGCCGGGCGGCACGCTCGTGACGATCGCGACGCGCAGCGCCGGCGCCGCCGACCCGCGGGTGCGCGATGCGTTCATGCTCGTCGAGGCGAACGGTGCGCAGTTGCGGCAGGTTTCCCACCTGCTCGACACGGGAGAACTGCGCGTGTTCGTTGCCGGAGAATACCCGCTGGCGGCCGCGCCCTCCGCCTACGAACGGGCGAGGCAGGGCCGGCTGCGCGGCAAGATTGCGCTGCGGGTCGCGGCCTGAGGGCGGCGCCCAGCCCGCGGGCGTTCACTCCACGTTGAGGTGGTGGCTGAGGAGCGTCGTGCCGAGTTCGCGCTCGTAGGTGGCGATGGCCCGGCGCTGGTCGGCGACGGCGCGGGCGTAGCTGCTTTGCGCGGCGGAGAGGTCGCTCTGGGCGTTCGAGACGAGGAACGTGGTGCTGTTCCCCGCGTTCAGGCGCTTCTGTTCGTTCGTCAGCTCCTGGGAGGCGAGATCCATCGCGACTTTCGTGGCGGCGACGCGCTGCTTCGTCGTCTCGATCTGGCCGGCGGCGGCGGCGATGCTGATGGCGATGTCTTGCTCCAGCCGGGTGAGGTCGGCCTCGGACTGGCGGAGATTGAGCTTCGCGGCGCGGGCGCGACCGCGACCCTCGGCGAATGTCAGCGGAATGCGCACCACCATGCCGGCGGAGTAGGATCGCGCATCCTGATCGCGGACCTGGCCGCGGGCGGTGGCAAAGTCGTGGTCAAGGCCGCCGTAGCCATAACTGCCGACGAAATCGAGCCGAGGCAGGAGGGCGTTTTGCGCCGAGGCGCTGGTGGCGCGATCGATGGCGATGCCGAGTCGCGCCGCTTGGTAATCGGGGCGGAGTTCGTAGGCGTGCTTGAGGTCCGCCGCCGGGTCGACGGCGATGTCCGGTGCGGCGGGAAGCTCGGTGATCGCAAGCGGGGGACCGTCGACGGTGAACGCGGCTTCGCCGATGAGCAGGCGGAGCTGGTTCTCGACGTCGTGGGCGCTGCGCTCGGCGATCAGGATGCTCTCCTCGCGATTCGCGACGCGGGCGCGCGCCTGGGTGACATCGGCGTCGGACGTGGCGCCGATGCCAAGTTTCTTCTCGTTGTCGGCCAGGAGCTGGGCGGCGAGGTCGCGGGAGAAGCGGGCGATCTTCACGTTATCCCGCGCCTGCTGGAGATTGTTGAAGGCGAGGATGACGCTGGTGACGGTGTCGATCACGGTCTGGCGGTGCTGCCAGTCGGAGATGCCGCGGCTGGCCTTGGCGATGCGGAGGTTCGCGAGGGTCGCGCCGAAACCGAAGCCGCGGAGCAGCGGCTGCGTGACGCTGACGCCGCCGAACGTGGCGTAGCTGTCGCTGAACGTGTTGAACGTGCCGCGCTGGTTGGTGGCGGTGGCGCCGACGCTGTAGGTGAGGCCCCACGGCATCAGCCCGTCGAGGGAGAGGCTGTAGTCGTCCTCTTTCGTGAGCGGGCGGGCGAGCGGCGTGAGGACCGCACCGGCACCCTCCGCTTCGCTCTTGGTGCGGCGGAAAGTGAGCGCGGGATCGAAGGCGCCGTAAGCGGTGAGGACGTTGGCGCGGGCGATCTGGGGATTGAAAGCGCTGACCTTGACGCGCTGGTTGTGCTCGAGGGCGAGGGCGATCGCGCGGTCGAGCGTGAGGGCGTTCGCCCCGTCCGAGGCATTGGCGGCGGCGGCGCCGACCGCCGGCGGACTGGGCGCAGGCGTCGCGGCCTCTTCGGCCGAGGCGCGCGGGCCGAGGACGGCGAGCGCGAACGCGACGGTGGCGAGCGCGGTGCGACGGGCGGCGGCCGGGCGGGCCGGGGCGGCGGATTTGGGTGCGCGCCGGCCTTCGCTTTTCGAGCTGGCGGACGGCGACGCGGCGAGGACGGAGCGGTTTTTCATTCGGCGGACGGCGGCGGACGGAAAAGGGCGGCGGCGATCATTTCAGCATCATGCCGTCGGCGAGGCGGACGATGCGCGTGCCGAAGCCGGCGTTGTCGTTGGAATGCGTGACCTGAACGATGGTCACGCCGTCCTCCTGGTTGAGCTTCTTGAAGAGCTCCATGATTTCGCGGCCCTGGTCGGAATGGAGGTTGCCGGTCGGCTCATCCGCGAGGATGAGCGCGGGCTTGGCGACGAGTGCGCGGGCGATGCCGACGAGCTGCTGCTGGCCGCCGGAGAGCTGGTTCGGATAGAGGTCCTTTTTCCCGACGATGTGGAAGCGGTCGAGTGCGTCGCACACGATGCCTTCGCGATCCTTGCGCGGCACGTCGCGATACGAGAGCGGAATCTCCAGGTTCTCGTAGACGGTCAGGTCGTCGAGCAGGTGGTAGCTTTGAAAGACGAACCCGATGTGTTTTTTCTGCAGCTCGAAACGCTTCTTCTTGTCGAGCTTGTGGACGGGTTCGCCGACGAGGTGGAATTCGCCGTCCCACGCGGCGTCGTGCAGGCCGAGGATGTGGAGCAGCGTGGACTTGCCCGAGCCCGACGGGCCCATGATCGAGAGGAAGTCGCCTTCGTTGACCTCGAGGTTGATGTTGCGGAGGGCGTAGTAGGGGCCGCCCTTGAGTGGATAGACGCGGTCGACGTGGCGAAGGGAGATCATGAAGCGAGGTTGGCGATGAAATCGGCGAAATTCACATGAAAAGATAACCGGGGCGGGCGGCGTGCGGGCGCGGCGGCGAAGAGGGCGACGGCTTGGCAGGCGAGGCGGGGCGAGCGGGCGTCGCGGTGGCCGAATCCCGGCCGGCCGGCCGGGACTCCGCGCGCGAAACCGCCCGGACGGATGCGACCGGCGCCGCGGGGGTTGACTCCGAAGACTCGCAGGCCAGCGCCGGGAGCAGCAGCGGCGCGCCGAGAAAAAACAACAGGGCGGGCGGGAGATTTTTCATGATGCGGAAGCGTTGCGGTCGAGAGTTTAGCAACGGCTGTGCCGTCATTGTCGATCGTTCCTAAATAGCGGCCCGATAACGTTTAGAAATTCTCCACTCCGGCCACTGGCGGAGGCCGGCGAGGCGGATGGCTCGTTTGTGGAATAACGCTTTCCCAAAATCGGGAAACACGCGTCGCGACCGCCGGAGTGGGCCGGCGGGATTCTCAATCGGCCCGCAGCGCGATGAGCGGATTGACGCGTGCGGCGCGGCGCGCGGGCAGCCAGCACGCGAGCAGCGCGACGACGCCAAGCAGGCCCGCCACGCCGCCGACGACCGCGGGGTCGAACGAGCTGGTGCGATAGAGCAAGGTGCCGAGCACGCGGCCGAGCGCGAGCGCGCCGAGCAGGCCCACGGCGAGGCCGGCCGCGAGCAGGCGCAAGCCGCGGCGGAGGACGAGCGTGGTGATCTGCGACGTGAGCGAGCCGAGGGCGAGGCGGATGCCGAACTCGCGCGTGCGCCGGCTGACCTGGTAGGCGAGCACGCCGTAGAGCCCGACCGCCGCGAGCAGCAGCGCGAGCCCGGCGAAGATCGCGAGCAGGAAGGTGTAGAGCCGCGGCGTGCTGAACGAGGCGTCGATGCGATCGTCGAGCGTGCGCACGTTCCAGACGGGTTGGTTGGGGTCGATCTCGGAAACGACGCGCCGCACGGAAGAGGCGAGGGCGGCGGCATCGCCATCGGTGCGGACGAGCAGCGCGAAATCGTCGGGCGCATCCTGGCGCGCGGCCAGGTAGGCCTGCACGAGCTTCGGTTCGGAGGCGTAGCCGTAAACCTTGAGCGTGGGCACGACGCCGACGACGACCGCCGGGTCACCGCTGAGCGTCATCTTCTGGCCGACCGGGTCGGCGCCCGGCCAGAATTTGTCGGCAAACGCCTGGTCAATGATTGCGGTGCGCGGGGACTTGAGTCCGTCCTCAGGCCCGAACGCCCGGCCGCGCAGCAACGGAATGCCGAGCGTGCGAAAATAGCCGTCGCTCACGACGTTCATCTCGGCGAGCGGGTTTTGTCCCGCCGGCCACGGGGCGTGGCCCTCGGGGAGGAAGGACGTCTGCCAGCCCGTGTTGAGCGGCGAATTGGTCGCGAGATCGGCGGATTTCACGCCGGGCAGCGCGCGCACCCGCTCGAGCAGGCGGTCGCCGAAGGTGTCGATCTGCTCCTTGGTGCCGTAGTTTTTCTTCGGCAGCGAGAGGCGGGCGGTGAGGACACCATGAGCGGCGAACCCGAGATTCGCCGTCTGCATGCGCTCGAAGCTGCGCAACAACAAGCCGGCGCCGACGAGCAGCATGAGCGTGAGCGCCACCTCGGCGACGATCAACGCCTCGCGGGCGCGCGTGGCGCCGGGGCCGTCGGAGCCGGTGCGCCCGCCGGAAGCGAGCGAAGAGCGCAGGTCGGGTTGCGCGGCCTTCCACGCGGGCCAGAGCCCGAAGACGAGCGCGGTGATCAGCGCGAGCCCGAAGGTTACCGCGAGCACGGGGGCGTCGATCGCGGTTTGCTGGAAACGCGTCACGCCGGCGGGACTGAGTGCGACGATGCCGCTGCGCGCCCAACCCGCGAGGATGACGCCGAGCACGCCGCCGCCCAGCGCGAGCACGAGGCTCTCGAGCAGGAGCTGGCGCACGAGCCGGCCGCGCGAGGCGCCGAGCGCGGCGCGGACGGCGAACTCGGACTCGCGCGCGGCGCTGCGGGCGAGGAGCAGGTTGGCGAGGTTCGCGCAGGCGATGAGCAGCACGAGGCCGACGGCGCCGAGCAGCACCGTGAGGCCGCGCCGGTAGTCGCCAACCGTGCTGTCGAAGAGGAGCTGGCCGGAGGCGGTCACGCCCGTGCTGTCGTCGGGATGGTCCTGGGCGATGCGCGCGGATATCCGTTTCAAATCGGCCAGCGCGGTGGCGAAGGTCTGGCCGGGCTTCATGCGACCGATGGCGTAGATGCCGGGATGATTGCTGCGGTTCTGCCAGTTGGGGTTGTCGCTGCCGCGGGCGAGCTGCGTCCAGAAATCGACGCCCGTCGGCGAGCCGAACTCCGCCGGCAGCACGCCGATGACGGTGTAGGATTCGCCATTGAGCGTGAGCGTTTTTCCGAGCGCGTCCGGCGTTCCGCCGAACTGGCGCTGCCACAACCCGTGACTGAGGACGACGAGCCCGGGGGCGCCGACCTTGTCCTCGGCGGCGGTGAAGACGCGGCCGAGTTGCGGCGGGAGCTTGATCGCGTCGAAAAGCGCGGCGCTGGCGCGGGCGCCGCGGAGCATCTCAGGCTCGCCGCGGCCGGTGAGCGCGTAGTTGTCGCGCCGGTAGCCACCGAGCGCGGTGAAGGCGGTGTTGTCGCGCTGCCAGTCCTGCAAGTCGGGCCAGGCGATCGAGGCCTGCTGGAAGTTGGTCTCGTCCTCCCACAGCACGACGAGCCGGCCGGGCCCGGGATACGGCAGCGGGCTGAGGAGGACGGATTTGACCACGGAGAAAATCGCGGTGTTCGCGCCGATGCCGAGGGCGAGGGTGAGCAGGGCGACGGCGGTGAACCCGGGAGTCTTGGCGAGCTGGCGGAGGGCGAATTTCAGGTCGGCGAGCATGCGGTTTCGAAAACCCGGATTGGCGGGAAAAGTTACCGTCGATTTGCGGCGGGCCGCATTGCCGGGTTGACGCGGGCCGCGGGCGAGGGCGTGCTGGGCGGAATCTCATGATTCGCGTCTTCGTTTCCGGGTGCTACGACATTGTCCACGCGGGACACGTGCAGTTTTTCCGCGAGGCGCGGGCGCTCGGCGATCACCTGACGGTCTGTTTCGCCTCGGCCGAGGTCCTCTGGCTGCACAAGCAGCGGCGCAGCTCGCTGCCGGACGATCACAAGCGGGCGGTGCTCGCGGCGCTCGACATGGTCGACGAGGTCGTCGTGGGCGACCGGCTCGAGGACGGGATGGATTTTCGCGAACACTTCCTCCGGCTCCGGCCCGACATCCTCGCCGTCACGGAAGACGACAAATACGGGGCGCTGAAACGCGAACTCTGCGCCCAGGTCGGCGCGCGCTATCTGCTGCTGCCGAAGACGCCGCCGCAATTTTCGCCGGTGTCGACGACGCAGATCGTGAAATTCATCCGCGCGCCGGAAGTCGCGCCACTGCGGGTGGATTTCGCGGGCGGCTGGCTCGACGTGCCGCGGTTCGCGCGCGAAGGCGCGTTCGTGGTGAATTGCGCGATCTCGCCGGCGGTGTCGTTGCGCGACTGGCCCTACGAGCAGAACGCCGGGCTCGGCGGCAGCGGCGCGTGGGCGCTGCTCAACGGCCGCGACGGCATCGCGGCGGAGCTCGACCTCGGCGTCGGCTGGCAGGATCCCGCGATCATCGCGGAAACCGGACTGTGCGTCTGGCGCAGCGGCCGGCGGCCGGAGCTGGAAATCAAGACGGCGGGCGAATTCCTCGCCGGGCGGATGGCGCTGTTCTGGACCGGCGCGCCGCACGACACGCCCGACCTGGCCAACCGGCCGCGCGACTATGATGCGATCGAGCGGGCAGGGGCGCTGGCGCGCGAGGCGGTCTGGCAGGGCAGTCTCGCGCGGCTGGCCGAGGCGGTGAAGATTTCTTGGGCGATGCAATGCGGCGAGGGCATGGCTGCGCTCCCCGCGGACCTGCCCGGCGCGCTCGCCTGGAAATATTGCGGCGGCGGCTTCGGCGGCTACGCGCTGTATCTCTTCGGCGAACCGGCGCAGCGGGACGCGGCGTGCGCGCGGACGGGCTTCCGGCCGATCGAGCCGCTCGTGGCGGCGCGGTAGGCGATCGGAGGCGGCTCGACCGCCTTCGAGCATCGCCGGCCGGCGGATCGGCGGTTGCCTTTCGGGGGCGGGGTTGGTTTTTCGTGGGCATCGGATTCATGAACACCCCCGCCCGAGCCTTGCTGACGTTTGGCCTGGTCGCGCTTGCCGGCGTGGCCGGATATGAGGTCGGCCGGCGACAGGCGGGGGACGTCGAGCCGTCGGCAAATTCTCCGACGGCCGATGCGGGCGCCACGCCCGGCGAGACTGCCCGGCTGCGCGAGGAAGTCGCGCGGTTGCGCAGCGAAAACGAGCGGCGGGCAAAAACGCCCGCGACACCCGGAGAACCGGCCGCGGCGGTGCGTGCCCTGCCCGCGGCGGCCGACGAGCACGCGGCGCGGATGGCGAAGCTGCGGGCGCTGGCGGAGGCGCAGAAGGACAAGACGGCCAGCATCAACCTGCCGATCGTGACGCGCGACGGGAAGCTGGCGCCGGGTTTTGCGCAGATGTTCGACCTCACGCCGACCGAGACCGAGGCGCTGCAAAACGCCGTGGCCCAGGGGCGGCAGCAGATCGACGGACTGATGGCGGCCAACGCGACCGTGACGCCGAGCGGCGACACGGTGGTGGTCGAGGTGAAGCCGTTCGCGGGTGGCGGCGACGTTTACGATTCGCTGATGGATGCATTCGCGCGGACGCTCGGCCCGGAGCGGAACGAGTTGTTCCTGGCGCTGCAGACCGACCAGTTGACGCGGGCGTTCAACAGTTTCGGCGGAGAAGAACGCACGCTGACGTTTTCCCGTGAACCGGGGATCGGGGGAAGCGAGCCGCGCCTCGTGTTGAACGACCGGCAGAAGGCGCCGCGCAGCACGTCGACGAGCACGATGACTTATCCGGACCTGGCGAAGCTGCCGGAGCAATACGCCTGGGTGGTGCCGCTGGTGCCGCAGGTTTCGACGCTCCCCGCGCGCCCCCGGCCCGCGCCCAACGGGCCGAATGCGTTTCGGCCCTGAGGCGCCGGCGCGCTCGCGGGGAATATTGCGGCGGCGGTTTCGGGGGCTACGCGCTGGACCTCTTTGGTGGTGGAGCGAATTTATCTCGTGCCTGTGCGGTTTCCGGACACTCCTTCGCGACGTGAGCCGGGCCGGAAATTCACCCTCCGAAAAGCGCAGAACGAGGTTCCGAGTTCAACTGTGCGCTGCGGCGAGAAATCGCACGTCCGGCGAATAACACTGTGCGGCAAAGAAAACATATGAAGACAATCATCTCGATGGCGCTGGTTTGTTTCGGGCTGTGTCTCGGCGGCTGCGGCGGTCTCACCAAAGGGAAAGCCGCGGCGGACGCCGCCATTGTCCGTTTTCATGAACAGTATAACGCCGGAAGGCTCGACGCCATTTGGGAGGGAGCGCATCCGAAGTTTCGAAGCGCGTCGAAGAAGGAAAAATACGAACAGTTGTTGCACGCGGTGCAAAATAAACTGGGCAAGGTCACATCCACGGCGAACGTCAATTGGAACGTCGGAGCGTTCAATGCCACGACCACCGTGAAGATGGCACAAAAGACGGTTTTCGAAAAAGGGGAAGGAACCGAGTCATTCACTTTCGAGATGGACGGAGAGAAGGCACTGCTCGTGGGCTACAATATTCAGTCGATGGATTTGATTACGAAGTGAAAACCCCCAATCCGGCCGTTCTTTCCTGCTCGCTGCCGGCGACGTCGCAAATGTTCAGTCGATGACGGCAGGGAATTGGAAAACCGAGCTGACCGCTGGCAACCGCGGTCGCGAAACGAGACAAGCGTGCGGGTTTCAGAGAAAGACGAGGCGCGGAAGGGCGCGGTGAATTCACGCGTGACGACGTCCGCCTGAACGCCGCGAGAGCTTGGAGGCAGTCCGGCAACCAGCGCGGGCACGGCCCGTGATCGTCGTCCGCGGCAGGGTAACCCATTGGACTACTTTGCTTCAAAGGTCCGTGGCGAGTTTCGGATGGTCTCCGGCCTCCGTGATTTTCCTCGTGCACGACGCCGGACGGGGCACAATCCGGGCCGTGAGTCGGGCTGGAAATTTGTCCTGTGAAAAGTGCAAGCTGTGGCACGGATGTGACGGCGCGCCGGAGCAGGAATCGCATCTCCTCTCTGACGCCGATGGTGGGCGTGAGTGATAACTGCAGTTGCTGCATGCCGGTCACCGTCTTATCACAGCTCAGCGTCGCAATGGTTTTATCGTTCGCTTCACATGCTTCGAAGCTTGAGGAAGGAGCCCAAACAGCCGTCAGCCATCGCGCTTTGCGAGGCTGCGATTTTCGCCAGCCCTTCTGCATTCGACCGGACCGTTCTGGTCAAAGAAAACTACTCGCGCGCCAGGGCGCGCGGCTCGCATCTTAACATCGGGCCATGAAGATGATCGTATTTCTCTCGTTGTTGACCTGTGCCGGTTGCTCATTGCCGTCGGTCGGGCCGCGGAGCGATTTCGATCGCAGTCTCATTCGCACGTTCAGCAGCGTTGGGATCGACGACGAAACGTGTCTCAGACTGAACGCCGATCAGACTTATCTGGAGTATGCGGGAGCCATGCTGAACTCGGATACCGAAGAAGAAAGGATGGCTCGCGGGACCAAGGGGCGCTGGGAGCAAAAAAACGACCGGCTCCTGCTCGTTTCGGAGCGCGGCCAGGCAAAGGAGTTCAAGATCGTGTCGAAAAATGGCGGCGTGACATTGGAAGTTTTTCCGGGCCCGGGATTTCCCTACAAATGAATCCGGGCGCCCGCCCCAGCGCCGGCAACGCGCGTGCCGGGGTGGCGATTGTCGTCAACCGTTCTGTGCCCGACCGGACCGCGTCGTTCGAAGACGAGAGCTCGCCCGCTTTACCGAGGAACTCTCTTGCCGGGCAGGTCGATCCGGCTAGGATTGACGTATGAGCATCGTTGAACTCCGCAGACTTCCGTCGGAGGAGAAGCTGAAGATCATCGAGGCCTTATGGAGCGACCTCGCCTCCGATGACGAGGCGTTTGCCAGCCCGGCGTGGCATGAGGATGAATTGCGCAAGACCGAGACTGAATTCGCGGCGGGACGGATCGAAGTCTTGGACTGGGACGAAGCGAAGAAGGAATTGCGGAAGCAGTTCGAATGAAAGTCAGGGTTCTCCGGCCGGCATTGGAGGACCTTGCGGCTGGCCGACGATTTTACGACCGGCATGCAAATAGTGTCGGCAGTTATTTTTTCGACAGTCTGTTTTCGGAGATCGATTCGCTCGTTCTCTATGCAGGCATTCATCGCGTTCACTTCGGTTTCCATCGGCTGCTCGCCAAGCGGTTTCCCTTTGCGGTTTATTATCGTCTGGTCGCCGGCGAAGCCGTCGTTTTCCGGGTGCTGGATTGCAGGCGGAATCCGAACTGGATTCGGAAAGCGCTGGAAAAAACGGAATGACCCCGGGCGTAACCGCTGGCGGGAATTTATCTCGTGCGGGTGCGGTTGCCAGACACTCTTGCGACGAGAGCCGGGCCGGAAGCTTACCCTATTTACGTCGATTCGAAACGGGCCGACACAAATAGGCGCCCAGCATAATAACACGGTTCTTCAAAGAGACTATGAAAACGAAAACACTGCTGGTCGTGGGCATCGTTAGTATGCTTTCCCCTGCGCTGCCGGCCAGGACCATGTGGCAGCCAAATTTCGCCTTTCGAGTAATGGTGGCGTTCGACGAAAAACGGGGAATCGAGACGGTGCCGCTTTACGACTCGCTACCATTGCCAGGGTTTCCGTTGGAAATGCGCCGCGCTCATGTCGGCGGCGACGTGGATTTCGAATTCACTGTGCTCAAAGATGGCTCGATCGCCGACGTCGTTCTGCACGCCAAGTTTCCCCAATTTCAAGCGGCTTTGGTGGACGCCATGAAGTTGTGGCGTTTCTTTCCGCTCTCCACCAATGGACCGACATTTCCCGACAAGGTGAGACTGAAAGGAAAGGTGCGGTTCGATATGCCGGAAGATGTTGAACTTGAGTTTCCCTACGTGGGGAGGACCCCGACAGCCAAAAAAATGGAGCCTGACGAGCGGCCATTTGGCATCACTTACGAACTCGATGAAGTGACTGGGAAAAGGAAATACTGATGAAGGTTCAGCCGCTACAGCCAACGCGCTTCGCACGTTGCTGACCTGAAACATTGATAAATCCGGGCGATTTATTCCGATCGTAGAGCCACCAACGGATCGATGCGGGAGGCCCGCAGCGACGGCAGCAGGCATGCGAAGATGGCGACGGCGGCAAACACGACGGCGACGCCGGCGTAGACGAACGGGTCGAGCGGCTGGACATTGAAGAGCAGGGTCTGGATCGCGTGCGCGACGCCCGCCGCCGCGGCGAGGCCGAGGACGAGGCCGAGGGCGACGAGCTTCAGGCCGCTGCGCATCACGAGGCCGACGACCTGGCCGCGTTGCGCGCCGAGCGCCATCCGGATGCCGATCTCGCCCGTGCGCTGCATGACGGCGTAGGCGAGCACCGAGTAGAGTCCGACGGCGGCGAGCACGAGCGCGATGCCGGCGAAGACCGCGGTGAGCGAGGCGACGATGCGTTGCACGCCGAGGCTCGTCGCGAGCGCTGTTTCGAGCGTCTGGAAAAACGAGATCGGCTGGTCCGGGTCGACTGCGGCCACGGCGGAGCGGATCACGGCCTGGAGGGCGGCGGCATCGCCGTCGGTCCTGGCCATCACGCTCATGCCGGGGCGGCCGAGCTGGCGGATCGCGTAGTAGATTTCCTCGGGCACCGGTGCGTTGATGCCGCCGCTCTTCACGTCGGCGATCACGCCGACGATCTGGGTCTTGATCTCGGCGTCGCGGCCGTGGAGGAGAACTTTGCCGAGCGCGGACTCGCCGGGAAACAAGTGCCGGGCGAGCGTCTCGTTGACGATGCACGCCTCGGGGGCACCGGCGCGGTCCTGCGCGTTGAACGGCCGGCCTTCCTTGAGCGGGATGTGCATCAGGCGGAAATAGTCGTCGCTCACGACTTGGAACCCCGCGAGCGGGCGCCGCGGCAGCGGGAGGATCGGGCGGCCATCGACGCTGTAGGGCGACAGCGCGCCGAAGCCGTTCAGCGGCAGGCCGAGCGACGCGGCGGCGTCCTTCACCCGGGGGTTGGCGCGGAGCTGCTCGATGACGCGGAGGAAAAAGTCGGCCTGCGCGGGATTGGTTTTGTAGCGGTTGCCGGGAACGGAAACGAAGGCCGCGGCGACGCCCTTCGCCTCGAAGCCGGGGGGAGTGCGCTGGAGTTTCAGGAAGCTGATCAACAGGAGGCTCGAGCCAACGAGGAGCACGACCGAGAGTGCGACTTCGGCGACGATGAGGTAGGCGCGGAACCGGCCGCCGTGCGCGCTGGAGGAACCGCGGGCGCTGTCCTTCAGCACCTCGACAAGTTGCGACCTCGATGCCTGCCAGGCGGGGACGAGTCCGACGAGCAGCGCACTGACAAGTGTGACGCCGCCCGTGAAGACGAGCGCGCGCCAGTCGAGCGAGAGCTGCGTGCCGGGCGGGAGCTGGGAGCTGACCGTGGACTGGATGGCGGCGAGCGCCCAGAGCGAGAGCACGAGGCCGAGCACGCCGGCGACCGCCGAGAATAACGCGCTCTCGGCGAGGAACTGGCGGACGATGGCGGTGCGCGTGGCGCCGAGCGACTGGCGGACGGCGATTTCCCGGTGGCGCGCGGTGAGGCGGCCGAGGAAGAGCGAGGCGACGTTGGCGCAGGCGATGAGCAGCACGAAGCTCACGGCGCCGAGCAGCGTGTAGAACGTCGGCTTGAGCGGGCCGACGAGCGCGCCCACGAAGTCGCGCGGCTCGGTGACGACGTCGGCGTCGAGCCGGCCGGCGAATTGGTCGTGGTAACCGTGGCTGAGCGCGGCGAGTTCCGCTGTCGCCTGTGCGAGCGAAACGCCGGGCTTGAGGCGGGCGATCGGCTGGGAGTAACCGGCGCCGTTCTGCACCTGCACAGGTGTGAGGCCGCCGATCTCGTAGACGCGCGGGGCGAAAATTTCCGTCTGCCCGAAAGGATTGCCGAGCTGCGGCGGCATCACGCCGACGACCTGCCATGGCTGGCCGTTGAGCTGGATGACCTCGCCGACGATCGAGGCGCGGCCGCCGAAGCGCGTCTGCCACAGCTCGTGGCTGAGGATGCAGACGGCGGGGCCGTGGGGCACGTCCTCCTCCGGGGTGAAGTTGCGGCCGAGCGCGGGTGCGACGCCGAGCGTCGGGAAGAACGAGGCGGTGACGCGCAGGCCGTTGAGCTGGTAGGGATCGCCGTTGCCGGTGAGGGTGAAGTTGTCGCCGGCACTGTTGGCGACCGAGGAGAACGACGTGGCGTGCGTGCGAATTTCCTCGTAGCGCTGCCACGCCACCGCCGGCGCGACGAAGTTGATGTTGTTGTTAACGGCCCAGATCGCGACGAGGGAGGACGGGCGCGGCAGCGTGGTGGGATTGAGGACGAGCCGGTCGAAGACGGAGAACAGCGCGGTGTTGGCGGCGATGCCGACGGCGATGGTGAGGATGGCGACCAGCGTGAAGCCGGGCGATTTCAGGAGGGAACGGACGGCGAGTTTCATAAGGATTGGTGCGACTGGGTGTGGTGTCCGTTATCAGTGGTGGAAAATCATTCGGCGCGGAGGGCGGTCATCGGGTCGACTTTCGCGGCGCGGCGGGAGGGGAGCCAGCAGGCGAGCGCGGCGACCGCGAGCAGCAGCGCGGGCACGCCCGCATAAATCGCCGGGTCGCCCACGGGCACGCCGACGAGTTTTTGCCGGAACCACCAGCCGAAGCCGAAGGCCACGATCCAGCCGGCCGCCGCGCCCGCGAGGACCACCTTCATGCCCTCGCGCAACATCAGTCCGATGATGGACGCGGGGGTGGCGCCAAGCGTGAGGCGCACGCCGATTTCCTGGGTGCGTTGCGCGAGCGAGTAAGCGAGCACCGAGTAGAGGCCGATGGCCGCGAGGACGAGGGCGAGGGGCCCGAGGATCCCGAGCATCTGCGCGGGCGTGCGCTGGAGGAAAAGGCTGTTGTCGATGTGCTGGGCGAGCGAGCGGCCGTCGTAGACCGAAACCTCGGCGTCGAGGGTGTGGAAGACGTCGCGCACCGCCGGCAGGAGTTTCAGCGGGTCGCCGGAGGGAATGCGGAGGTGAAACACCGGCGTGAAAAGCCACATATTGCGCGCGTTGGGCCACGCGGCCGGTTGCGGGCGCTCGGCGAGGTTTTCGTATTTTGCGTTGCGGACGACCCCGACGACCTCGAAATCCGTGCCGTCGAGACGGAGATGATGGCCGAGCGGCGAGATCCCGGGCCAGAAGCGGCGAGCCATTTCCTCGTTGATGACGGCGTCCGGCGCGCGCTTCTGCTCGTCGAGCGGCGCGAGGTCGGTGCCGGCGAGGAGCGGCATGCCCATCGTGGCGAAGTAGCCGGACGTGGCGTTGAAATACATGATTTGCGCGGTATCGCCGGGCTGACGGGGCGAGCCGTCGATCGTGACGGACTCCCGGGGCACGCCGCGGATATCGAGCGGCAGGAGGTTGGCGGCGGCCACGGCCTCGACGCCGGGCAGCCGGGCGAGGCGCAGCTGGGCGTCGCGGACAAAGGAACGCATGGCCGGCCGCGTATAGCCGCGCCCGACCAGATCGACGGTGACGAGCAGCACGCGATCGGGGGTGTAGCCGGGGTTGATCGCCTGGGCGTTGCGGAAACTTTTCGTGAAGAGCCCCGCGAGGACGAGCACGACGAGCGCGACCGCGACCTCGGCCGCGACGAGTCCGTCGCGCAACCGGCTGCGACCGGCGAGCGAGCCGCGGCCGCCGCGGAGCGCGTGCTGCACGTCGGCGCGCGCGAGTTGCAGCGCCGGAGCGAGGCCGAAAATGATGCCGCAGGCGATGGCGACACCGGCGGCGAAGAGCAGTCCGCGCCAGTCGAGCGCCGCGTCCAGGCGCACGGGCAGGTTGGTCGGCACGGGCGCGTGGCGGAGCGCGTCGACGCCCCACAGCGCAAGGACCACACCGAGGGCCGCGCCGGCGAGTGCGAGCAACAGGCTCTCGGTGAGCAGTTGGCGGAGGATGCGGCCGGCGCCGGCTCCGCAGGCGAGCCGGATGCCGATCTCGCGCCGGCGCACGCTGGCGCGCGCGAGGAGGAGGTTGGCGGTGTTGACGCAGACGACGACGAGCACCAGCGCGGCGAACAACTGGAGCGTGGCGAGCGCACCGCTGACGATCGCGCCGCCGCGGGGATTGCGCCAGAGCGGAAGAAGTTCGAAGCGAACGCCGTCGTTCGTGTCGAAATGCGCGGCGGCAAGTGCGCGGGCGGCGGCGGCGAGTTCGCCCTCCGCCTGCGCGCGCGCGATGCCGGGCTGGAGGGTGCCGGTCAGCATGTAGCCGCGGTTATCGCGGTGCGAAAGTTCGCTCGTGGCGGGGGTCAACTCCGTCGCCATGGTGAGCGGCACCCAGGCCTCGAAGGCCAGCGAGGTCAATCCGCCGACAAAGGCCGCGGGAGCCACGCCGACGACGGTGAGGGTGCGGTTGTTGAGCTTGATCGTCCGGCCGATCGCGTCGGGCCGGCCGCCGAACTGACGCAGCCAGAAACGATGCGAGATGACCACGACGGGCGCGCCGCCGATGGTCGCGGCCTCGTCGGACCGGAAGAAACGGCCGAGCGCGGGGCGCAGGCCGAGCGTGGCGAAGAAATTGCCCGAGACCAATTCGCCCCAGATGCGCTCGCCCTTTTCGCTGTCGCCGAGGTAGAACGCGCGCGGGCGCTGCGCGACGAGGCTTGCGAACGACGGCAGCCGCCCGACGAGATCCCGATACTCGAGCCACGACGAGTTGGTATAGGTGCCGGCGGCATCGCGCGCCTCGACACAGAGCAGGTCGGCGGACACGCCCGGCAGCGGGCGGAAGATGGCGCCGTTGAGCCAGGAAAAGATCGTGGTGTTCGCCCCGATGCCGAGCCCGAGCGAGAGCACGATGACCAGCGAGAGGCCGGGCGTCTTCGTGAGGGCCCGGAGGGCGTAGCGCAGGTCGTGCATGGGTGGAAAGTAGCGAGCCGTGAGTGGCGGGTGGCGGGCAGGCGGGGCGATGGAGATGGCTGGTTCGATATGCTCGCCACGGATTGGTCATTCCGCGCGCAGGGCGGTCATCGGGTCGACCCTGGTGGCGCGGCGCGCGGGAATGAGGCACGCGAGGGCGGCGACGGCGCCGAGGAGCAGCGTGATCGCGGCGAGCGTGAGCGGGTCGCGGGTGCTGGTGTGGAAGAGCAGCGAGCCGAGCACGCGGGCGGTGGCGAGGGTGCCGGCAAGGCCGAGCACGAGGCCGAGTCCGACGAGCCGGGCGCCGTGGCGGAACATCAGGCCGAGCACGTCGCGCGGCTGGGCGCCCAGCGCCATCCGGATGCCGATCTCGCCGGTGCGCTGCGTGACATTGTAGGCCATCACGCCGTAGATGCCAACGGCGGCGATGACGAGGGCGACAAGCGAGAAGATCGCGAGGAGAAGCGTCGCGAACCGTTGCCGCGAGAGGCTTGCCGCCATGATTTCCTCGAGCGGCTGGATGCCGCGGACGGGTTGGTCCTTGTCGACGCTGTAGACGGTGGGGCGCAGCGCACCGAGCAGCGCCGCGGGCGAGCTGCTGGTGCGCACGACGACGTTGAGCGAGTCGAAGGGCTGTTGTGCGAACGGCTCGTAGGTTTGCGCCGGCGTGACGCGATCGACGCCGGATTGCGTGACATCGGCGACGACCCCGACGATCTCGCGCCACGACTCGGGAGTCCGAGCAGTGTTGGTGATATAAATGCGGTGGCCGAGGACTTCCTCGTGCGGGAAATGCTGGCGCACGAAGGCCTCGTTGACGATCGCGACGCGCGGCGCCTTGGCATCGTCGCGCGCGGTGAAGAGCCGGCCGCGGACGAGCCGGATGCCCATCGCGGGAAAATAGCCAGGCGTGACGGAGTAGTAGCTGGCGCTGGGCTGGTCGCTCGGCGCGACCGGGCGGCCCTGGATCTCGAAGCTGAGGTTGTAGTCACCGACGAGCGGCATCGAGTGGGTGAGCCCGGCGGCCTGCACGCCGGGCAGCGCGGAGAGGCGGGAAAGCAGCGCGTCGGCGAACGCGGCCTGCTGCGCGGGCTGGCCGTATTTTTTCGCCGGCAGCGAGAGGCGGATCAGCGTGGCGTTTTCCGGGTTGAAGCCGGGATCGACGTGCGCGAGCCGGCCGAAGCTGCGCACGAGCAGGCCGGCGCTGGCGAGCAGCACGAGGGCGAACGCCACCTCGAGCACGAGGAGCGTGCTGCGGAGCCGGCCGCGCCCGCCGCCCTCGGTCGTGCCGCGCGCGCCCTGCTTGAGGGCCTCGTTGACGTCGGTGCGCGCCGCGAGCCACGCCGGCGCGAGCCCGAACAGGATGCCGGTCGCGAGGCTGAGCAGCAGCGAAAACGCGAGCACGCCGCCGTCGAGATGGATGTCGGCCGTGCGCGGCAGGCTGGCGGGCGCGAGCGCGAGGAGCGCGTCGAGTCCCCAGCGGGAGACGAGCACGCCGGCGGCGCCGCCGGCGAGGGCGAGCACGACGCTCTCGGTGAGCAGCTGGCGGACGAGCCGGGCACGGCCGGCGCCGAGCGCGGCGCGGATGGAGATCTCGCGATGGCGCGCGGTGGCGCGGGCGAGGAGGAGATTGGCGATGTTGGCGCAGGCGATGAGCAGCACGCAGCCGACGGCGCCGAGCAGCGTCCAGAGCACGACGCGGACGTCGCGCACGCTGTAGTCGAGCAGCGGCAGCGCGAATGCGGTCCAGCCCTTGTTCGAGTCGGGATATTGTTGCGCAAGCCGGGCGGCGATGAGCTTGAGCTCGGCATCGGCCTGGGCGGCGGTGACCCCGGGCTTCAACCGACCGATGACACTGACGTAGTGCGCGCCGCGGTTGTCGTTGGCGGTTTCGTCCGGGGTGAACGCCATCGGGACAAAGGCGTCGGTTTTGTTCGCGGCGCCAAAACCCGGAGGGGTAACGCCGACGACGGTGTAAGGCTCGCCGTTGAGCTGGAGGGCGCGCCCGAGGACATCGGTTGCGCCGGCAAAGAGGCGCTGCCAGCACGGATAACTCAGGACGGCGACGTGACTCTTTCCGGCCGCATCTTCCCCGGGAAGAAACGTGCGCCCGAGCGCGGGCTGGACGCCGTAGACGTCGAAATAGCGGGCGGTGACCTTGATCCCGTTCAGCCGCTGCGGCTCGCCGTCGCCGGTGAGATTGAGCGAGGCGCCGGTGGCGGCGGCGAGGTGCGAGAAGGACCTGGCCTGCTTTTCCCAATCGAGGAAGTCGGGCGGCGACACCGAGAACTCGGGAAACTCGGGCGGTGCGGACGAACGCACGACGACGATCCGGTCGGGCTGCGCGTAGTCGAGCGGGCGGAGCAGCACGCCGTCGACGACGGAAAAGATCGCGGTGCAGGCGCCGATGCCGAGGGCGAGGGTGAGCACGGCGACGGCGGTGAAGCCGGGGGATTTGGCGAGCTGGCGGAGGGCGTAGCGGAGATCGGCGAGCATGGGAGCGGGTGAAACAATCGTTCTCTTAATCGTAATCTTTCTCGTTCTCCCGGGCGGGAAGAGGCAGGCGTTGGCTTTTCTTTTGGGAGAACGATTAGGATTAGGAGAACGAGAACGATTGGGCGGTCACTCCGCGCGCAACGCGATCAGCGGGTCGATGCGGCTGGCGCGGAGCGCGGGCACGAGGCAGGCGAGCGTCGCGATGGTGGCGAACAGGACCGCGACGCCGCCGTAGACGAGCGGGTCGAGCGGCTGGACGTTGTAGAGCAGCGTGGCGATGAGCCGCGAGGCGCCCGCGGCGACGGCGAGCCCGAGGACCAGACCGACCACGACGAGGCGGAGGCCGCGGCGGAGGACGAGGCCGACGACCTGCTCGCGCTGCGCACCGAGCGCCATGCGGAGGCCGATCTCGTTCGTGCGCTGCGTGACGGCGTAGGCCAGCACCGAATAGAGCCCGACGACCGACAGCACGAGCGCGACCCCGGCGAAGATGCCGGTGAGCCACGCGGTGATGCGCTGGAAGGCGAGCGACTGGCGGACGGTCGTCTCGAGCGTGGCGAACAACGTGAGCGGGATCGTGCCGTCGAGCGACGCGAGTGTGGAGCGCATCACCGCCTGGAGCGCCGCGGGGTCGCCGGTCGTGCGCACGACCAGGCTGGCGCCGGGGCGGGCGAGCTGGCGGAACGAGAGATACATCTCGTCGGGCGGCGGGGCGTTGAGGCCGTTGCTCTTTACATCGGCGGCGATGCCGACGATCTCGCACGGGATCCCGGCGTCGCGGCCGCGGCGGAGGATTTTTCCGACGGCCGATCCGGCGGGGAACAGCCGGCGGGCGAACGACTCGTTGACAAGGCAGACGACCGGGGCGTGCTCGTTGTCCCGGGTCGTGAACGCGCGGCCGGCCCGGAGGGGGACGCCCATGGTGGCGAAGTAGTGCTCGCTCACGATGTCGAGCTGCGCGAGCGCGCGTTCGGGCAGCGGCGGCACGAGCCGGCCGCCGACGACATAGGGCGAGCGCACCTGGAAACCGCTGAGGGGCAGACCGACCGCGACGGCGGCGCCCTGCACGCGCGGCTGCGCCTCGAGGCGCTCGACCAGCCGGGCGAAGAAGTCGGCCTGTTGCGGGCCGGTGGCGTAGCGCGGGCCGGCGATGTTGAGGAACGCGGTGCCGACGCCGGACACCTCGAAGCCGGGCGGCGTGCGCTGCAGCCGGACGAAGCTGACGAGCAGAAGCGAGGAGCCGACGAGCAGCACGACGGACAACAGCACCTCGCCGACGATCAGCCCGCCGCGGACGCGGGCGCCGCGCGTGCCGCCCGCGGCGCTGCGGGCGGTGTCCTTGAGCACCTCGGCGACGTCGGTGCGCGAGGCATTCAACGCGGGAACGAGCCCGATCAGGACCGCGGACAGCACGGAGAGGCCGACGGTGAACGCGAGCGCCGCGGGGTCGACCGTGAGAGTGACGCCCGCCGGAATCTGGCTCGACGAGAGGCGTTGGATCGCGGCGAGCGCCCACCAGCCGAACAGGACGCCGAGCCCGCCGGCGGCGGCGGAGAAGAGGAGGCTCTCGACGAAAAACTGGCGGACGAGCTGGCCGCGCGTCGCCCCCAGCGAGAGGCGGACGGCGATTTCCTTGTGGCGGGCCGAGAGCCGGCCGAGGAACAGGGCGGCGACGTTGGCGCAGGCGATGAGCAGCACGAAGCCGACGGCGGCCAGCAGCAGGTAGAATGTCGGCTTCAGGTTGCCGACGAGTTCCTCGGCGAACGTGACGACCACGGGGTTGATCTTGCCGTCGAGGCGCGCGGGGTAGGCGGCGTTGTAGTCGGCGAAGAGCGTCTTCATCTCGGCGGCCGCCTGCGCCAGCGACACGCCGGGCTTGAGCCGCGCGGTGACGCCGAGATAACCGGCGCCGTTTTGCACCTGGACGGGCGTGAGCCCGTTGGCCTCGAAGGCGCGCGGCACGAAGACCATCACCGTGCCGAACGGGTTGCCGAGGGCGCGCGGCAGGATGCCGACGACGGTGCAGGACGCGCCGTTGAGCATGAGGTTTTCGCCGACGACCGACTCGCGTCCGCCGAACTTCGTCTGCCAGCACTCGTAGCTGAGCATCGCGGCATTGGGGCCGCCGGCGGTGTCCTCGGCGGCGGTGAAGTTGCGGCCGCGGACCGGCTGGATGCCGAGCGTGGGAAAGAAGCTGGCGGAGACCTGGAGCGCGTTGAGCTGCTCGGGCTCGGCGCCGGCGCGGGTGAGCGCGTAACCGGTGGAGGTGGCGGCCGAGAGGCTCGTGAAGGATTTTTGCTGGTCGCGGATGAACTCGTAACGCGGCCACGAGAGGAACGGGCCGCTGAAGTTCACGGTGGGGTTGCTGGCCCAGACGCGGACGAGTTGGTCGGACTGGGGGACCGTCATCGGGTGCAGCACGAGGGTGTTGAACGTGCTGAAGAGGGCGGTGTTCGCCCCGATGCCGAGCGCGAGGGTCAGCACGGCGACGAGGGTGAAGCCGGGGGATTTCAGGAGGGAACGGACGGCGAAACGGAGGTCGGCGAGCATGAAGTCGAAAGCTGAGGGCTGAGAGTCCAGAGTTGGAAAAATCACTCCGCGCGGAGGGCGACCATGGGGTCGATTTTCGTCGCGCGGCGGGCGGGGACGAAGCAGGCTAGGGCGGCGACGGCGGCGAGGAAGAGGGCGACGCCGCCGAGGACGGCCGGGTTCGTCGGGCTGACCTCGAAGAGCTGGCTCTGCATCAGGCGCGTGAGCGCGACCGCCGCAGCCAGGCCGATCGCGAGGCCGAGCAGCGCGAGGCGGAAGCCCTCCTTCATCACGAGGCGGACGATGTCGGCCGGCTCGGCGCCGAGCGCCATGCGGACGCCAAATTCGTTGGTGCGTTGCGCGACGCCGTAGGCGATCACGCTGTAGATGCCCATGCCGGCGAGGACGAGCGCGAGCGCGGCGAAGGCGCCGAGCATCAGCACCGACAGGCGGCGGTCGGCGACCGCATCGGCGAGCAGTTCGTCGTAGGACTTTACCTCGGCGACGGGCAGGCCGGGATCGACGGCGTGCACGGCGGCGACCAGCTCGGCGCGGAGGCTGGCGGCGGGGCGGGTGCTGCGGACGACCACGCTGAGGAAAGCGCCGTCCTCCTGCGTGGAGGGATAATACATCTCGGGCGCGGGCGTCAGCGAAAGGCTTTGCGAACGGACGTCGCCGACGACGCCGACGATTTCGCGCGGGATGGAGGCGATGCCGGTGATGAGCCGGCGGCCGATCGGGTTCTCGCCGGGAAAGAATTTCTGCGCGAGCGACGCGTTGATGATGACGACGCGCGGGGCGTCGCCGCGGTCGCGCCAGTTGAAATCGCGGCCCTGCTTGACCGGGATATCGAGCGCGGCGAAAAAACCGGGCGTGATGGTCGAGCGAAGCATGATGGCGCGCTCGTTGACGGGCGGCACGGGGCGGCCCTCGACGGAGGCGGGCGACCGCGTGGACCCGCCGGCGGCGACCGGCAGGCTCGCCGTGGCGGCGGCATGGGTGACGCCGGGGACGGCGAGCAGTCTGGCGATTACCTGCTCGAAGAGGCGGCCCTGGCTGCCGATGTCGGGATAGGTGCCGGCGGGAAGCGCGAGGTTGAAGCTTGTGATGTCGGCGGAGCGGAACCCGGGTGCGACGTTTTGCAGGCGGCGGAAGCTGTCGGTCAGCAGCGCGGCGCCGACGAGCAGCACGAGCGAGAGCGCGACCTCGGCGACGAGCAGGCCGGAGCGGAGGCGGCCGGTGTGGCGTCCGCCGGTGGAGCCGCGCGCGGAATCCTTGAGCGATTCGCCGGGATCGGTGCGCGAGGCCTGCACGGCCGGCACGATGCCGAGGCCGAGGCCCGTGAGCAGCGAGAGCGCGACGGCGAAGCCGAGCACGGTGCGGTCGAGCGAGAGATCGGCGACGCGCGGAAGGAAATCCGCGCCGACGCGCGCGAGCACGTCGATGCCCCAGACGGCGAGCAGCACGCCGAGCAGGCCGGCGAGCGCGGCGGTCAGGACGCTCTCGGTGAGGAATTGCGCGACGATGCGGCCGCGGGTGGCGCCGAGCGCGGTGCGGATGGCGATCTCCTTGCGACGGGCGGTGAAGCGGGCGAGGAGGAGATTGGCGACGTTGGCGCAGGCGACGAGCAGCACGCAGCCGACGGCGGCGAGCAGGGTGAGGAACATCGGCCGCTGGCCGCCGACCAGATCCTCGTGGAACGAAGGCGCGGACAAGCCGGCGTTGGAGTCGACCTTCTCCGGGTTGGCTGCGCCATAGGCCTGGGAGACGCCGCGCAACTGCGCCTGGGCCTGGGCGGGCGTGGCGCCGGGCTTGAGCCGTCCGAGCACGAGCAGGTAGCCGGTGCCGCGTTGCACGAGGTCGGCGGGCAGGCCTTCCAAGTCGAACACGCGCGGCGCCCAGACCTGGATCTGCGCCCAGGGAAACGAGAGCGAGGGCGGCAGGACGCCAATGATCGTGTGCGTGGCGCCGTTGAGCGTGAGGGTCTGGCCGACGACATGCGGATCGCCGCCGAACTGACGTTCCCAGAAGCCGTGGCTGAGGAGCACGACGTTGGCGCCGCCGGGCCGATCCTCGGCGGTGGTGAACGACCGGCCGAGCTCGGGTTGCACGCCGAGCGTGGGGAAGAAGTTGGCGGTCACGCGCATCGCGGCGACGCGTTCGGGATCGCCGCGGCCGGTGAGCGTGAAACCGGTGAACGCATGCGCGGCGAGCGACGAGAAGTTTTGCTGGCCGTCGCGCAACGCCTGGTAGCGCGGCCACGACACGTTGGCCTGCTCGAGTCCGCGCTCGGGGAACGAGCCCCAGACGCGGACGAGCTCGTCCGGATGAGCGTAGGGGAGCGGACGGAGAAAGAGCGTGTCGATCGCGGAGAAGAGGACGGTGTTGGCGCCGATGCCGAGGGCGAGCGCGCCGACGGCGAGCGCGGTGTAGCCGGGGGATTTCAGGAGCGAGCGGAAGGCGTGGCGGAGGTTGTGCATGGCGGGGGAGGAATCGTTCTCTCAATCGTAATCTTGCTCGTTCTCTTGGGCGGGAGGGAGGTGGCGGCGGGATTTTTCGTCGAGAGAGCGATGAGGATTAGGAGAACGAGAACGATTGATGTTCACTCGGCGCGGAGGGCGATCATCGGGTCGATGCGGGCGGCGCGGCGGGCGGGGAGCCAGCAGGCGAGCAGCGCGACAAGGGCGAGGCCGGTGGTGGCGGCACCGAGCGTGAACGGGTCGTAGCTGGCGACGCCGTAGAGTTGGGCCGCGAGGAGGCGGGCGAGTGCGAGCGTGGCGGCGAGGCCGGCGGCCAGGCCGAGGAGCACGGGCTTCATGCCCTGCCCGAGAACGAGCGTGCGGATGTCGGCGGGAGTGGCGCCAAGGGCGAGTCGCACGCCGATTTCACCGGTGCGCTGGCCGACCATGAACGCGACGACGCTGTAGATCCCGACCGCGGCCAGGGCGACGGCGAGGCTGGCGAAAATCGCGAGGAGCGACAGGAGCAGGCGTTGCTGGCCGAGCGAATCGTCGAAGATCGCGTCCATCGTGGCGGGTTGGGTGAGCGGGATCGCGGTGTCGAGGTCGCGCAGCACGGTGCGCGCGGTCGGCGTGAAGATCGCGGCGTCGGCGGTGCCGGCGTTTTGGGGCGCGGCGGCGAGGCGGACGACGAGCTGGACGAAGGTGTTGCCGCGCTGCGAGAGCGGGCGGTAAAACTCCACGTTGTTCTCCTGGGCGAGCGAGGCGGAGCGCACGTCGCCGACGACGCCGACAATCTCCATCGCGAGACCGGTGCCGTTGTTCGAGCCCATCAGCAACCGATGGCCGAGCGGATCCTCGCCGGGGAAAAGGCGCTTCGCCGTTGCAGCGCTGATGATGACGGTCTGCGGAGCATCGGCGCGATCGCGCAGGGTGAAGTCGCGACCCGCCACGAACGGAACGCCGAGCGTCGCGAAATAACCGGGCGTGACGGAGCGCGTGAGCCCGAGGGGGCGGCGGTTGAGCGGGGCGACCTCGCCGTCGGCGCGGGCATAGGGCGCGCGGGAGTTGTTGCCCGTGAGAGGAAGACCGTTGACGAGCGCCGCCTGCTGCACGCCGGGAGCGTGGCGGAGGTTTTCGGCGAGCTGGTTGTAGAAATCCCACTGGTGCTGCGCATCGGCGTAGCGCGTGGGTGGGACGTTGATGGCCGCGGTGAAGAGGTGGCGCGGATCGAAGCCGGCGGGCTGGCGCGAGAGCCGGGCAAAACTGGCGAGCAGCAGCCCGGCGGCGACGAGGAGCGCGAGCGACAACGCGACCTGCCCACCGAGGAGCAACGCGCGAAAGCGATTCTGGGCGCGCGAAGCGGTGTTACCGCGGCCGCCCTCCTTCAGGACTTCGGCGACGCCGCTGCGCGAGGCCTGGAGGGCGGGATAAAGGCCGAGCAACGCGCCGCTCGCGAAGCTGAGGACGAGGGTGAACGCCAGGACCGGAAGGTTAAGCTCGACGGCGGGAGGCGCCGGCAGCGCGGCGCCGAGCTGCGTGAGCAGTTGCAAACTCCAGAGGGCGATGAGCACGCCGAGCCCGCCCGCCAGCAGGCTCACCACGAGGCTTTCGGTGAGGAACAGCCGCACGAGCCGGCTGCGGGTGGCGCCCAAGGCGGCGCGGATGGCGATCTCGCGGCGCCGGCCGGTGAAGCGAACGAGGAGGAGATTGGCGACGTTGCTGCAGGCGATGAGCAGCACGAAGCCGACGGCGCCCAGCAACGTGAGCAGGGCGGGGCGGTAGGACCCGAAAAGGTCCTCGCGCAGCGCCAGCAGCGAAACCTGCCAGGTGGCGTCCGCCTTGTCGGGATAGGTCGCGCGATAGCTTTCGCCGAGGAGCTTGAACTCGGCCGCGGCGGCCTCGGGAGTGACGCCGGGTTTCAACCGGCCGATCACGCGGAGATAACTCACTCCACGCTGAAGCAGTTCGCGCGCGACCCCGGCGAGTTCGAACGGCCGGGTGGTCCAGACATCGGTGGGGCCGACATCGACGGTCGAGAGCGGCGGGAGCACGCCGATGATGGTGACGGGTTCGCCATCGAGCTGGAGCGTGCGGCCGAGCACGGCGGGATCGGCCGCGAGGCGCGTGCGCCAGAATCCATCACTGACGATCGCGACGGGCGCAGCGTCCTCCTCGTCGGAACGGAACATGCGGCCCTGCGCCAAGTGCACGCCCATCACGTCGAAATAATTTGCCGTGACATGCTGGCCGGGAATCTGCACGGGATCGCCGAAACCCGTGAGCGTGAACGCCGCGCCGGTATGGGCGGCGAGGGAGGAGAACACGGTCTGGTGGTCGCGCAGGTGCTGGAACTTCGGAACGGAGAGGTTGAGCTGGCTGAGCTGGCGCTCGGGGGCGTCGCCGTAAACGCGGAGCAGCCGGTCGGGCTCGGCGAACGGAAGCGAGCGGAGCAGCAGCGAGTCGATGAGCGAGAAGATCGCGGTGTTGGCGCCGATGCCGACGGCGAGCGTCAGGACGGCGACGGCGGTGAAGTCGGGGGACTTGGCGAGCGAGCGGAGGGCGTGACGGAGGTCGGTGAGCATGGGGCGGGCTAGCGAAGTTTTTTCAGCGCGTCGGCGGCCTGCGCGAATTTGGGGTCGGCCTGCAACGCGGCCTCGTAGGCGGCGCGCGCGCCGACGGGATCGTTTTTCTTCTCGAGGATGTTGCCGATGCGCCAGTGGGCGGCGGCGAGGGGCGGGTCGTTTTTTCCCGGAGTGAGCTCGAGACAATGGCGGAGCGAGGCGAGGCCGCGGTCCAGATGCTGGCCCGTGGTGGCGGCCAGGCGGCCGACGTAGTAGAGCGCCGTGTAATTATCGGGCGAAGCCCGGAGGGCCTCGTCGAACTCGGCGAAGGCAAGGTCGTATTGTTTGTCGGCGGCGTAGAGCGTGACGAACGCGAGGCAGCCTTGCGGCACATCGAGCTGCTTGATGGTCGCGGCCTCGGCGAGGGCCTTGGCGGTGCCGCCGCCGAGGAAGCCGGGCGCCTGCCGGTAGAACTCGAACAGGTTCTGGTGGGAGCGGACCTTCGCGGGCGCGAGCTCGGCGGCGCGCTGGTAGGCGGCGAGGCATTTTTTTGCGAGGCCGGGCTGGCGGAAGATGGAGGCCTTTTGCGCGGCGCGGCCGCAGGCGTCGCCGAGCGTGGTCTGGCAGTCGTCGTTGTCGGGCGAGAGCGCCACGGCTTTCCCGGCATAGGCCAGGGCCTGGTCGGCGTCGTCGCGCCGCAGTGCGAGCTCGGCGAGCGACCGCTGCGCCTCGGCGCACGCCGGGTCGGCGGCGGCGATCTTTTCATACGCGGCCTGGGCCTCGCGGGATTTGCCGGTCGAGCTGAAAAGCGTGCGCGCCGCGTCGAGCGCGGCCGGGTCGACGACGGCGAATACGGGCGTCGTGCAGCCCAGCGCGGTCAGGAGGAGGACGAGACGTTTTTTCACCGGGTGCGGGAGAGGTGATGGCGAGGAATATTTCCGCAATTATTCCGCCCGGAGCGCGGTCATGGGGTCGATGCGGGTGGCGCGCCGGGCGGGGACGAGGCAGGCGAGCAGGGTGGCGGCGCCGAGGAGCAGGGTGACGAGGACGTAGGTCGCCGGGTCGTGTGGGCTGGTCTTGTAGAGGAAGTTGTTCAACACGGCGCCACCGAAGCGCGTGAGGGCGAAGGCGAGACCGATCCCGAGCAGCGCCCCGATGGCAAAGCGCCCCAGGCCCTGGCCGAGGACCATCCGCATGATTTCCCGTGGAGTGGCGCCCAAGGCGATCCGGATGCCGAATTCCGAGGTGCGCTGGCTGACCGAGAACGCCGCCACGCCGTAGAGGCCGACGACGGAGAGCACGACCGCCACGAGGGCGAACACGCCGAAGAGCGTGGTCACCGTCCGGGTCTGCGCGAGCGCGCTGCGGAGAAATCTCTGCGGGGTGTCGAGTTGATAGATCGCGAGGTTGGGGTCGACGCGGGCGAGTTCGCGCCGCACTGTCTCGCGCAGCGCGAGCGCCGCGCCGTGCCCGCGCACGACGAGCGTCACGTAGGGCTGCGCATAGTTCGCGAGCGGAATGAACAGCCCGGCGCCGTCCGCCCGCGGATCGAGCGGCCCCTGCATGAGCGTGTCGGGCACGACGCCGACGATCGTGCGCCACGGTTCGGTCGGATCCTCGCGCACGCGGTGACCAAGCGCGTCGCCCCGCGGAAAGTATTTTTGGGCGAACGTCGCGTTGACAAGCACGACCATCGGCGAGTCGGGCGTGTCGGTGAGCGCGAACTCGCGACCCTGGCGGGCCTGCAGCCCGAGCGTGGCGAAATAGCCGTCGCTGATGAACTCGGAGGCGGTGGCCACGTGCTCCGACTCGCGGCCCTCGAGCTGGAGGCTGAGCGAGCTGTTCGTCATCATGTTGCGGCGCGACGTGAAGGCCGCCGCGGTGAGCTCCGGCACGCTGCGCAGGCGCTGGAGGACCCTGGCCTGGATCGCCCGGACCGCGTCGTCGTCGTGGTAGTCGGTCTCGAAGTTCATCCGGCCGGCGAGGACGGTGGTGGCGTCGTAGCCCAGGTCCAACGCGTAGCGGCTGCGGACGGATTTCACGAGCAGCAGCGACGCGATCAACAACGCGCCGGTCAGGGCGATCTGCCCCACGACAAGCCCGCCGGTCGCGCGCTTGACGAACCGGCTCGTATGGCCGCGGCCGCCCTCCTTGAGGACGTCGAGCGCGTTGGTGCGCGAGGCGAGCAAGGCAGGCAGGAGACCGGAAAAGAGGACGGCGGCGGCGACCGCCGCGAGCGTGCCGGCGAGCACGGTGCCATCGATTTGGAACCGCAACCAGACAGGCAGCGCGCTGCCGCCGGGGAGCGAGCTGACCAGGCCGGAGTAAAAGTCGATCGCCCACGCGGCGAGCAGCACGCCGAGGGTGCCGCCCAGCATCGCGACGATCAGGCTTTCGGTCAGCATCTGCGCGACCAGCCGCGCGCGCGAAGCGCCGAGCGCGCCGCGCACGGCGAGTTCCTTCGCGCGCCGGGTGGCCCGGGCGAACTGCATGTTCATGACATTGATGCAGGCGATGAGCAGCACGGCGACGACCGCCACGAGCATCACGGTCATCAACTCCCGCGCGTCCCGGCCGACGAAGACGTTCAGCAGCGGCTCGACGACGGCCTCGGTGAGGTTGCGATTCGTGTCGGGGGATTCCTGCGCGGCCCGCTGCGCGAACCCGCTCATTTCCGCCGCGGCCTGCTCGAGCGAGACGCCGGATTTCAGCCGGCCGACGACGCTGCCCACGCCGCCGGTGCCCGACGCCATCGAATACTCGTTGAACATCGGCAGCCACAACTGGTCGCGGGAAAACTCATAGTCCGCCGGCATCACGCCGATCACCGTGGCGGTGCGGCCGTTGAGCCGGAAGGTGCGGCCGAGGATGTTCGGATCGCGCGCGAACTCGGATTGCCAGAACGCGTCGCTGATGATCGTGACGCGCGGCGCCTCCGTCCGCTGATCGGCGGCGGTGAAGTCGCGGCCAAGCGCGGGCTTGACGCCGAGCACGGAGAAAAATCCGTCGGTCACGTGCGATCCGCTGAACCGCTCCGGCACGTCGTGAATCGTGGCGATGAACGAACCGTTGAGAAAGTAGCCGGCGAGCCCGGTGAACGATTTCTGCTGGCCGGACCAGGCCAGGAGGTTGGTCGCGAAGAGGCCGCGGGTGCGCTCGGGCGCCCACGACGGATCGCGCAGCGCGACGCGCACCAGGCGACCGGCATCGGGAAAGGGCAGGCCGCGGATCAGCGCGGAGTTGATGACGCTGAACTGCGTCGTCACGCCACAGATCCCGAGCGCGAGGATGAAGACGGAGATGGCGAAGAAGGATTTTTCCTTCAACAGGACACGCCAGCCGATGCGGAGATCTTGGAGAAAGGAGGCCATGGGAGAGGGGAGTGCGGTCGGTTGCGTTTGGTGATTCGCTTTCGTCAGACGGATCGAGGGGGAGGAGGGAAGGGATTCATTCCGCGCGGAGGGCGATGAGCGGATCGACACGGGCGGCGCGGCGGGCGGGGACGAGCGCGGCGGCGAGGCAGGCCGCGGTCATCACGAACGCGGCGGCGGCATAGACGAGGAGATCGAGCGGCGGGACGGCGTAGAGCAGGCCGGCGAGGCCGCGGCTCGCGAGGACGGCCAGCACGACGCCGACGGCCAGACCGGCGAGCGTGAGGCGGAGGCTGTCGCGCAGGACGAGGCCGAGGATGTTTTGCGAGGTGGCGCCGAGCGCGACGCGGATGCCGAATTCGCCGAGGCGGCGGGCGACGAAGAACGAGTTCACCGCGTAGATGCCGGCGAGCGAGAGGATCACCGCGAGCAAGGCGAACGTGACGACAAGTTGCGTGACAAAACGTGTCCGCCAGGCGGCGCGGGTGTAGAGCTGCCCGAAGTTCTGGTGCGCGAAGAACTGCATGTTGGGATCGACCTGCCACACGGCGCGCTGGAGCGAGCGCTCGTCGGGCGCCGGGCCGTCGTGGCGGACGATGAAGCCCATGCCGAGGCCGGGTTGGACCCACTGTGCGAGCGTGAGATAGAAGCCGTCGACGACCTGGGGCTGGTTGCCGAAGCCGATCGTGTCGGACACGACGCCGACGATTTCGACCCACGCGGCCGGACCGCCCTCGATGTGCACGCGGCGGCCGAGCGGCGACTGGCCGGGCCAGTATTTCGCGGCCAGGCCGGCGTTGATGACGGCGACGGGCGGATGGCCGTCGACGTCGTCCTCGGAAAGAAAACGGCCCGCGAGCAGGCGCAGGTCAATCGTCGTGAAAAGATTGGGCGAGACCGCGCGCGCGAAGGCGCGCTTGGGCGTGTCGGAAAGCTGAAGGCCGTCGCCCTCGACGACGAACCCCTGGTAACCGGCGGGCGGGGAGGTCGTGATGAAATTGGAGTAGGCGACATCGCGCACGCCGGGCAGGATGCGGAGGTTGTCGGCGACGCGTTCGTAGAACGCGAGGCGGCGGACGGGGTCGCCGTAGGTGCTGCCGCGGAGGCCGACGCGAAACTGGTCCAGGTGGGCGATCGGGAAACCGGGATCGAGCGCGGCGAGGCGCTGCTGGGTGCGCACGAGGAGACCGGCGCTGATGAGAAGCGCGAGCGCGACGGCGATCTGGGCGGCGGCGAGCCAGCGGGCGGCGCGCGCGCCGGACGGGGAGCCGGCCGAGCGGCCGCCCTCGCGGAGGGCCGACTCAAGGTTGAGCCGGCGGGTTTCGATCAGCGGCACGGCGCTGAAGGAGCCGGCGACCAGCAGCGCGACGAGGCTGACCGCGGCGGCGACGTTGGCGTCGACGTGCGGGGCGGCCAGCAACTGGAGCCCGCCGTCCGCCGGCAGCAGCGCGACACCGAACGGCAGGAGCAATTCCGCGAGGCCGCACGCGAGGGCGGCGGCGGGGAGCGCGAGCCAGAGCGACTCGGCGAAGAGTTGCGCGAGCAGGTGGCGGCGGGCGGCGCCGAGCGCGAGGCGCACGGCGAATTCGCGGCGGCGCTGGATGGCACGGGCGATGAGGAGGCAGAGGCAGTTGAAGCACGCCACGGCCAGCACGAGCAGCACGGCGCCCTGGAGCAGGAAGAGCTGCTGGTTGAAATTGCCGACGATGTCGTCGCGCAGGGTCAGGGCCATGAAGCCGCGGTCGGCGTTTTCCGCCGGATGCTCGGTGCGAAGCGTGGCGGCGATGGCATCGAGTTCGCCCTGCGCCGCGGCGAGCGAGCGGCCGGGGGCGAGCTCGGCCCAGAAGTGATGGCGCCGCTGCGTGCGATCGCTGGCGGGATAGTCGCCGGGGAGGAGCGCGAGCCAGGCCTGCGGATTATCGTCGCCGCTCGGCACGCGGAAATCGGCGGGCATCACGCCGACCACCTGGTAATTTTTGTCGTCGAGCTGGATCGTGCGGCCGACGATCGAGGGATCGGCGCCGAAGCGGCGGCGCCAGAGGGCATCGGAGAGCAGGGCCGCACGAATGCCGCCGACCGAGAAATTGGCGGGCGAGATGACGGCGCCGAACGCGGGCGCGGTGCGCATCATCGGAAACACGTCGGCGGTGACGCGCTGGACAAAGTCGACCTCGGTGGCGTCGCCGGCGTGGACGGTGACGGATTCGTTGCGGAAAAAACCCGTCCGCGAGAACGACGTGGCCCGCGCCATGAGATCGGTGAGGTTGCCGGCGGTGACGCGGCTGAGGTCCTGCCGGCCCGACTTGAGCGGGTGCTCGTAGATCACGAGGAGCCGCGTGGCGTCGCCGTAAGGCAGCGGGCGGAGCAGAAACGAATTGAGGAACGAGAAGACGAGGACCGTCGCGGCGAGGGCGATGCCGAGCGTCGCGATGATGGTGAGCGCGAGCACCGGCGTGCGGCGGAGGGAAACGAAGCCGTGGCGGAGGAGGGAGATCATGAAGAGCGGTCTACATGGCGGGAGAGCGCAGGCTCGCGCGGAGGTTCGGGGTCGTCAGTTGTGGCGAGAAAGTTCGCTGAGAGATTTGGAGGGAAAGATTCACTCTGCCCGCAACGCGACCATCGGGTCGACGCGGGTGGCGCGGAGCGCGGGCACGAAGCAGGAGATCGCGGCGACGCCGCTGAGGAGCGCGACGACGAAGCCGTAGGTGGCCGGATCGAAGCGGTTGACGCCGAAGAACAGCCCGGCGTAGGCGCCGGTGAACCAAAGCACGAGCGTCACCGCGGCGACGAGGCCGAGACCAAGCCCGATGAGCAACTGGCGGCCGCCCTGACCGAGCACCATCGTCACGATCTGGCGGCGGTCGGCGCCGAGCGCCATGCGGACGCCGAATTCCTGCGTGCGCTGGCTGACGGCGAACGCCATCACGCCATACACGCCGACGGCGGCGAGCACGGTGGCGACGGCGCCGAAGAGGCTGAACATCGTCGCGAGGATGCGGTTCTGCGCGAGGAACTCGTCGTGGCTTTGCTGCGGCGTGCTGACGAAATAGAGCGGCAGGTTGGGATCGACGGCGGCGACGGCCTTGCGCAGCGCGTCCTCGATCGCGTGCGGCGAACCGCCCGGCGGGCGCACGAGGATGGTGGCGAACTGCGGCGACAGCACCGTCAGCGGGAGGAACATCCCGGTCGTGTCGAGGCGCGGGTTGAGCGGCGGCGCCTGCATCACGGTGTCGGGCACGACGCCGACGATGGTGCGCCACGGGCCGGGGTTGCCGGCGTTGAACGGCCGGATCCGCCGGCCGAGCGCGCTGGCGGCGCCGAAATTCCTGCGGGCGAACGAGGCGTTGACGATCGCGACCGGCTGGCGGGCGTCGTTGTCCTCGGGCGTGAAGTCGCGGCCCTCGAGGATTTTCAGGCCGAGCGTGGCGAAGTAGTCCTCGCTGATGTTTTCGAACGAACCCTGCGGCCGGTCGCGCTGCGTGGCGTAGGGGACGCCCTCGACCTCGTAGGGGCCGCTGCCGCCGATCGTCATGCGGAAGCGCGAAGTCACGGAGGCGGCGGCGATGCCGGGCGTGGCGCGCAGTTGCCGGAGGACGCGCGCGTAGAATTTCCCGCGATCCGCGTCGGTCGGGTAGTCGTCGGTGGAAAACAGGCCGACACGCGCGGACAGCACGGCGTTCGTGTCGTAGCCGTAGTCGATCTGCTGCTGGTTGACGACGGAGCGGATGACGAGCGTGGAAAGCACGAGCAACGCACAGGCGAGACCGATCTGGCTGATGACGAGCGCGCGCGTCATCGCGTTGGCGGCGCGGCTGGTGTTGCCGCGGCCGGCATCCTTGAGCGCGTCAGCGGCGTTGGCGCGGGAAGCGACGAAGGCCGGCAGGAGTCCCGACAGGACCGCGGCGCCCATCGCGATGCCGACCGTGAAGGCGAGCGCACGCGGATCGATGAGGAACTTGATCCAGAACGGCGGCGGCGGTTGTTGCACGGCGAGCGCGTGGTTGAACAGGTCGACCGCATACAGCGAGAGCAGCACGCCCGCGGTGCCGCCGAGGGCGGCGAGCAGGATGTTTTCGGTGAGCAACTGGCGGACGAGGCGCCAGCGCGTGGCGCCGAGGGCGTTGCGGACCGCGAGTTCCTTGTGCCGCAGCGTGGCGCGCGCGAACTGCATGTTCATCACGTTGACGCAGGCGATGAGCAGCACGCCGAGCACGGCACCGAACATGAGGTAGAGCATCATGCGCTGGTTGCGGCCGACGAAGGCCTGCACGAGCGGCCGGACGACGGACTCCGTGAGAAGCTTGTTGGTGTCGGGATACATCGTGGCGAAACGCGCGGCGAGCGCGTCCCACTCGTGTTTCGCCTCGGCGAGCGTCACGCCGGGCTTGAGGCGGGCGACGATGCCGACGTTGGGCGCGGCGGCGACGCCGAGGCCGACGGCGACCTGGAAATTCCGCGCGGGCGGCGCGAACGTGTTGAAGAGCGGCAGCCAGAGCTGCTCCTGCTGGGGAAACGCGAAGCCCGGCGGCATCACCCCGACGATGGTTGCCGCGCGGCCGTTGATGCGCACGGCCTGGCCGACGATGGCGGGATTACCCGCGAACTCGTGCTGCCAGGTCGAGTAGCCGATCACGGCGACGCGCGGCGCCTCGGGGGAGTTGTCGGCGGCGGTGAAATCGCGGCCCATGACCGGCTTCGCGCCGACGAGGGAGAAGAAGTTTTCCGTCACGTAGGCGCCCTGCAGCCGCAGTGGTGTGCGGTCGATCGTGACGTTGACCGTCGAGAGATTGAGGTAGGCCGCAAGGTCGACGAACGATTTTTGGGTCGTGCGCAACTCGAGATAGTCGGCGGGCAGCAGGTTGGCGGTGACGTCCGGCGGCTGCTTGGGATCGCGCCACTGCACGTCGACGAGCTGCTCGGGGTGTGGAAACGGCATGCCGCGCAGGAGCACGCCGTCGATGACACTGAACATGGTGGTGACGCCGCCGATGCCGAGCGCGAGCACGAGGACGGCGAGGGCGCAGAAGGATTTTTCCTTCAACAGCACGCGAGCGCCGATGCGGAGGTCCTGGAGGAACGAGGTCATGGGAAAGGGAAGGAAATGAATCGTTCTCGTAATCGTAATCTTTCCCGTTCTCTCGGCGAGAAGGAGGCAGCGGACGTTTTTTCGAGAGAACGATTAAGAGAACGAGAAGGATTTTTATTCGGCTCTGAGGGCGACCATCGGGTCGACGCGGGTGGCGCGGCGGGCGGGGACGAAGGTGGCGATAAACGCCACGAGGGTGAGCAGCACGCTCACGCCGAGGTAGGTGAGCGGGTCGCGCGGGCTGACCTGGAAGAGGGCGTTGCTGATGCCGTCGCGCGCGACGAGGGTGATCAGCAGCGTGAGGCCGAGACCGAGCGCGAGGCCGAGGGCGAGCTGGATGCCGCCCTGGCGGAGCACCATGGTGAGGATGCGGCCGTGGTCGGCGCCGAGCGCCATCCGGATGCCGAACTCCTGCGTGCGCTGGTTGACCGAGAAGCTGGTCACGCCGTAGAGGCCGACCGAGGCGAGCACGATGGCGACCACGCCGAAGGCGGAGAACATCGAGGCGATGATGCGGTTCTGCGAGATGAACGTGTCCTGGTTTTCCTGCGCGGTGCCGACGAAGTAGAGCGGGAGGTTGGCGTCGACCTTGTTCACCTCGCGCTGCAACGGCACGGCGACGGCGTGGACGCGGCCGGAGCCGCGCGGCCGCACGACGACGGTGGCGAACTGCTGCGTGACCGGACCCGGCAGCGCGGGACCGAAGACGGACGAGAAGAACGGAACGTAGAAGCCGGTGTCGTCGACATTCGGAATGTTGAACGGCAGCGCCATGCGCGTCGTGGTGACGACGCCGACGATGGTCCGCCACGGGCCGAAGAGCTGGCCGTTGTTGCCGACGGTGCGGAAACGGCGGCCGAGCGCGCTTTCGTTGCCGAAGTATTTATGCGCGAAGGCGGCGTTGACGATGGCGATGGGAAGCTTGGCGTCGGTGTCGTCGTCCTGGAAATCGCGGCCCTCGAGGATTTTTGCGCCGAGCGTGGCGAAATAGCCGTCGGAGACCTGCTCGAAGTTGGCGTTCGGCCGGTCGGTCTCGGTCTTGTAGACGCGGCCCTCGATCTCGATCGGGCCGAAGCCGGAGAACGTCATCTGCCGGCGGTTTGTGAGCGCGGCGGCGTCGAAGTCGGTGCTGGCGCGGAGTTCGCGGAGCAACTGGTCGAAGAAAAGTTTCCGCGCCTCGGGCGTCGGGTAGGCGCCCTCCATGAGCGCCATGCGCGCGGCGAGGAGCGACGTGGTGTCGTAGCCGTAGTCGAGGCGCTGCTGGCGGAGGATCGACTTCACCTGCAGGAGCGAGCCGATGAGGAGCACGCAGGTGACGAGGATCTGGAAGACGACGAGCCCGCGCGTGATGACGCTGATGGCGCGGCTGGTGTTGCCGCGGCCGGATTCCTTGAGCGCCTCGACGGCGCTGGTGCGCGAGGCGATCCAAGCCGGGATGAGGCCGGAGGCGAGCGTGGCGAGCACGGTGGCCGCGACGACGGCGACGAGCACGCGGTTGTCGATGTCGAACCGGATGTAGGTGGGGATGGGGTTGGCGGAGTTGTGCGTCGCGGCGTTGAGATAATCGGTGGTCCAAAGCGCCAGCCCGATGCCGATGACGGCGCCGACGACGGCGAGGAGCAGGCTCTCGGTGAGCATCTGGCGGATGAGCCGGAAGCGGGTCGCGCCGAGCGAGGAGCGCACGGCGAGCTCCTTGCCGCGGAGGGCGGCGCGGGCGAACTGCATGTTCATGACGTTGACGCACGCGATGAGCAGGATGCCGACGCAGAAGAGCAGCATCGTCCAGAGGAGGCCGGCGAGGGACGACGGGATGAAGGACTTGATCAGCGGCTTAACGTCGGCGGTGTTGAATTTCTTGTTGGTCTCGGGAAACGCCTCGGCGAGCTGCTTGGCGATCACGGTGAACTCGGCGCTCGCCTGCTCGTAGGAGACGCCCTGCTTGATGAGGCCGAGGACGGACGGGGCGCTGCCCTGGGCGTTGGGATTGTTGCGCGGGACGGGCGGATATTCGTTGTAGAGCGGAATCCACACGGTCTCGTTCGTCGGGAACTGGAACCCGGGCGGCATGACGCCGATGACGGTCGCGGGCTTGCCATTGATGCGGATGCCCTTGCCGACGACGCCGGGCGAGCCCTCGAAGTCGTCCTTCCAGAGCTGATAGCTGATGAGCGCGACCTTTTCCGCGCCGACCTGGTTGTCGGCGGGCGTGAAATCGCGGCCGACGACCGGCACGACGCCGAGGATCTTGAAGAACTCATCCGTCACGTAGGCGCCGGTGTAGCGCTTCGGGACACCGTCGTGGGTCACGTTGACGGTGGCGCCGGCAATGTAGGCGGCGAGCAGGTCGAACGACTTCTGCTGCGCGCGCATGGCCTCGTAATCGAGGGTGAAGATCTGGCCGCCGAAACCGTTGCGGTTCGCGTTGGTCTGCGTGATGTCGATGACCTGGATGCCCGCGAGGCGGTCGGCGTTGGGGAAGGAAAAGCCGCGCAGCATCACGCCGTTGACGACGCTGAACATGGTGGTGACGCCGCCGATGCCGAGGGCGAGCACGAGCACGGCGAGGAGGCAGAAACTCTTTTCCTTGATGAGCAGGCGCAGGCCGATGCGGATATCCTGGACGAAGGCTTGGAAGATCATGGGAACGGGCGGCGCGGGGCCGCGATGACGGTGGGAACGATGGGAAAAGGAGGCGGAGATAACTCAGAGCTGCGCGACGCGGATGCTGCCGTTGACGGTGTTGGCCTTGAGCGAGGCGCCGCCGCCGCCGATCGTGCCGCGCAGCGTGGTGCGGCCGGTTTTCTCGATCGTGACGGGGAAATCGCAGCGCGTGCTGCCGTTGACCGAGGAGAGGTCGAGGTGGGCCCCGGTGCCGGACGGCAGCGTGAGCTCGCACGCGCCGTTCACGGACTCGGCGGTGATCCGCTGGCTTGGGGAGACCTTGGCGAACGCAGCATGGATGGAACCGTTGACGGTTTCCAACCGGACGTCGGCGCCGAGGCCGGAGGCGTGGATGGAACCGTTGACGGTTTCGAGCGTCACGGGGCCGCGCACGTCGCGGACGGTGACGCTGGAATTCACCACGCCGATTTTCTCGAGCGCGATGCCGGCGGGGACCTTGAGGTGATAGATCACCTCGCCGTGGACCTCGCGGCCGAAGAAGCCGGTTTTCTCGTGCTCGGATTTAATCGCGAGGCGACCGGGCTGGGGGTCGACGACGATGTGGATGCGAGCGAGGTCCGCGGTGGACTCGGCGCGCTTCTCGGCCTCGACGAGGACCTCGTTGCGGTCCCAGGTCGCGATGTCGACGCTGCCGTTGACGTTGGCAAGCCGGAGGGCGCCGTCGGCGGCGAGCGGGTAGGTCTGGCTGAACTTTTCCGACGCGGTGAAATTCGCGGCGAGCGCGGTCGTGGCGAACCCGGCGAGAACGGCGAGAAGGCAGGCGGTGGTTTTCATGGCGGGCGAAGCGGGCGGATTATTCGGTGCGAAGCGCGACGATCGGGTTGATCCGCGTGGCGCGACGGGCGGGAACGTAGCAGGCGAGGAAGGCCGCGGCCGCGAGGACGATGGGTGCGATGGTGAACGCGACGGGGTCGAGCGCGCCGACTTGGTAGAGCAGTCCGCTGACGATCTGGCCGGTGCCGAGGGCGAGCAAGAGCCCGAGCGTGACGCCGAGCGCGAGCATCGTGGCGGCCTCGCGGAGAATCATCCAGAGCACCGCGGAAGGCTCGGCGCCGAGGGCCATCCGGATGCCGATTTCGCGCGTGCGCCGGGCGACGGCGTAAGCCTTCACGCCGTAGACGCCGACGACGGCGAGCGCGAGGGCGAGGCCGCCGAAGACGGAGAACAGCGCGGCGCCGGCGCGGACGAGCCAGAGGGAAATGTTGGCGTCGAGGTGCTGGGCGAAGGTGCGGAGCGAGAGGATGGGCATCGTGGCGTCGACCTCGCGCACGGTGCGGCGGATGACGTCGGCCAGCGCGGCCTCCTGGCCGGGAACGAGCGAGGCAAACTTCACGTGAAAGAACACGTCGCTCTGGAAGCCGCGGGCGAAAGGCAGATAAAGGACGGTGCCGGGTTCCTTCTCGAACAGGGCGGTGCGGGTCGTCGGGGTGATGCCGACGATCTCGAACGCTTCATCGGGCTTGATCGCGCTGTTGAGATCCTCGGAGATGTTGACGCCGCTGCTGCCGCCGCCCTTGGCGCGCGGCGCGTTGTTCGAGGCGAACTGGAGGCGCTGGCCGAGTGCATCGCCGTCGGGCCAGAGCTTTTTCGCGAGCGCCTCGTCGATGATGGCGACCGGCGGGGCGGCGGCAGAGAAGGCCTCGGCGGCGGTGAACGGCCGGCCGCGCAGCAGCGGCAGCCCGACGGTCCGGAAATAATCGGCGCCGATGCTGCTGAAGTGGGCGTTGAAGGCGAGACCCTCGGCGGCGGTCGCGGGCTTGTCGTCGGGCCCGGGGCGGAGACCGGCGCGCTGGACGAGCTTGTTGAGCTTGATCATGCCGAACGGCACGGTGGAGGAAATGCTCGCGCTCTCCACGCCGGGCAGGGCGGCGAGTTTTTGCTCGAGTTGCTGGTAGATGGCGCGCGCGCGCGGCTGGTCGAGACCGCCGAGGCTGGCGTCGACCTCGAGCAGGAGTTCGCGATCGGTCTTGAGGCCGGTGTCGACCGAGGCGGCCTTGCCGGCGCCGCGGATGAACAGGGCGGCGGCGGTGAGGAGCGCGAGGGACAACGCGATCTGGGCGACGACGAGCGGATGGCGCGGCAGGAAACGCCAGCGGCGGCGGACGGCATCCTCGCCGGCCTGCTCCTTGAGATCGGCGAGAACGTCGGGACGCGAGAGCTTGAGTGCAGGCCCGAGGCCGAAGGCGACCGTGCCCAGCAAACAGAAGCCGAAGGTCGCGCCGAGCAACGCGGGCTGCGGGCCGCTCGGGATGACGATGTCGAGCGGCATCAACTGGCCGAAAGAACTGAAGAGGAGGTCGGACGACCACATGGCGAGGATGAGGCCGGCGCCGCCGCCGAGCAGCGAAAGCACGAGGCCCTCACACAACAACTGGCGGACGATGCGGGCGCGGCCACCGCCGAGCGCGAGGCGGATGGCGATCTCCTTGCGACGGGCGGTGCCGCGCGCGAGGAGCATATTGGCGAGGTTGAGGCACGCGACGAGCAGCACGACGCCGGCCATGCCGAGGAGCAGGGTGCCGAGCATCGTGAGTTCCTTTTCGTCGGACGGATCGGTGCTGGAAGAGAAGCGCGGGATCGGGCGCAGCAGAAAAGTCTGGTCCTTCTGCGCGACGGGAAACGCCTGCGCGAGATTCGCAGCGAGCGTTTTCATCGCGGGTTCCGCGCTGGCGGGAGTGAGGCCGGGCTTGAGGCGGCCGAGGAGCAGGAGCTGGGTGCCGGCGCGATCCGCGAGCGAGACGTGGTTCTCCGCCTCGAAATCGTTGGCGACCTGATCGTAGACACCGAGGGGCAGCCAGAGCTCGGCGGAGAAAAGATTCAGCGTTCCCGTGAATCCGCGGGACATGATGCCGACGACGGTGAAGGGGCGGCCGTTGACGACGACCTTGGAGCCGACGAGACCGGGATCGAGGTTGTGCTTCTTCCAGAAATTGTAGCTCACGATCGCGACGGGTGCCGCGCGACCGGGTGTTTCCTCCTCCGGCAAAAACGCTCGGCCCTGCAGGGGCGCGACGCCCATGACGGAAAAGAAATTCGAGCTGACGATCTCGGTGAAGACGCGGCGCGTGTTGTCCTTTTCACCGAGCCCGACCATCGCAAGGTTGAAGCCGATCGTGTCGGTGAAGACGGCGTTCTTCTCCCGGATGTCGCGGTAGGTGGGATAGGAAAAGCCGCGGAAGGTTTTCGGATCCTTCTGGTCCTGCGAGTAGACCTGCACGATCTCGGCGGGCCGCACGTAGGACGGCGGAGCGAACAGTAGCGCGTGGACGAGGCTGAAGACGGCGGAGTTGGCGCCGATGCCGAGCGCAAGGACGGCGACGGCGGCGGTGGTGAAACCGGGGGATTTCGCCAGGATGCGAAAGGCGAATTTGAAATCGGAGAGCATAGGGAAGGAGGACGGGCGGGAGGAGGCGGAAGAATTATCCGGCGCGGAGTGCGACGAGCGGGTTGATGAGCGTGGCGCGGCGCGAGGGCAGGTAACAGGCGAGGAGCGCAACCGCCGCGAGCAGCAGCGGCACGACGGCAAACGTCGGCGGATCGTGGGGCGAGATGCCGTAAAGACTGCCGGCGAGAAGCAGAGCGATGAAGTAGGCGCCGATGAAACCGAGCGTCAGCCCGATCGCGACGAGCCGGGCGCCCTGCAACACGACCATCGCGATCACGTCGCGCGGCTGGGCGCCCAGCGCCATGCGCACGCCGATTTCCTGGGTGCGTTGCGCGACGGAGAAGGCCATGACGCCGTAGATGCCGATCGAGGCGAGCAGCAGCGCGACGACGGCGAACGCGGCGAACAGCCAGCCGAAGAAACGCCGGATCCAGATCGTGTCGGAGCGGGCGATCGCCTGCTCGAACGGGTAGATCCAGTAGATGGGAATGTCCTTGTTGACCGCGAGCACGGCGGTGCGGGCGGCATCGGCGTAGGCCGCCGGGTCGCCGCGCACGCGCAAGGCGAGCGACATGAAGTTCGGCGTGTCCTGGCTGGCCGGGGTGTAGAAGGTGGGATTCGGCTCGGTGCGATCCAGCGACCGGCGCGTGTTGCCGACCACGCCGACAATTTCCATCCAGCGAGCCGCGCCCTCGGATTTGCCCGTTGGCTGGAAACGCCGGCCGAGGGGGTCCTGGTGCGGAAAGAATTTCTGCACGAAGGCGTCGTCGACGATCGCGACGCGCGGATGCTGCTCGTCGTCGTTTGCGTTGAAGAGGCGGCCCCTATGCTGCGGGATGCGCAGGGTGGTGAAATATCCGGGTGTCACAGTCCGGGTCATCGCGTAGGGTTGCTCGGAAAAGTTCTTCGGCGCCGGCTGACCCTCGACCTGGATGCCGGCGAACCCGCCGGCGTTGATGCCGGGCAGCCCGCTCGTCGCGGCGGCGGACTCGACACCGGGCAGCGCCGCGAGCGCGGGCACGAGATCGTGGAAGAAACGGCGCGGGACGTTCGGGTCGTCGGTGAGCGCCGAGGGGAACCCGACGCGGAAAGTGAGCACGCCGCGGGGATCGAAGCCCGGCGCCACGCGACCCAACTGGAGGAAGCTGCGCATCATCAGTCCCGCGCCGACGAGCAGGACGAGGGCGAGCGCGATTTCGGCGATGACAAGTCCGTTGCGCACGCGGTGGGAACGGGCGCTGGCGTGGCCGCTGCGGCCGCCTTCCTTGATCTCGTCGACAATGCCGGGGTGCGAAGCCTGCCAGGCCGGGACGAGCCCGCAGAGCACGCTGCCGATCACGGCGAGGCCCGTCACGAAGCCGAAGACGCGCGGGTCGAAGTCGAACCGCAGCCAGAACGGCAGGTCGACGGGGATCGCCGACAGCATCAGTGGAACGCCCCACGAGGCGAGCAGCAGGCCGCCGCCGGCACCGAGCGCGCCAAGGAGCAGGCTCTCGACGAGCAACTGGCGCAGGAGAACGCGGCGGCCGGCGCCGAGCGCGAGGCGGACGGCGATCTCCTTCGTGCGGGAGGACGCGCTGGCGAGGAGGAGATTCGACACATTGGCGCACGCGATGAGAAAAACGAACATCACCGCCCCGAAGAGCAGCAACGTGAGCTCGCGGGCGTTGTCGACGGCCTGTTCGCGCACGGGCCGCACGACGGCGACCAGGCCCTCGTTGGTGGCGGGAAATTCCCGGGCGAGCGACGCCGAGATGCCCGCGAGCTCGGCGCGCGCCTGCTCGACCGTCGCGCCCGGCTTGAGCATGGCGTGGGCGCTGTAGTGGAAGAAACCGTGGCGCTGTTCGCTGTCGGGTTCGGGCTGGAGCGGTTGCCAGAGGTCGGCGGTTGCGGGATAACGCCAGCCATCGGGCATGACGCCGACGATCCTCGTGGGCTGGCCGTTGATCCGAACGTCCTGGCCGACCACGGCGGGATCGCCGCCAAAGCGGCGCTGCCACAGGCCGTAGCCGAGAATCGCGACGCGCGGGGCATCGGCCCGATCCTCCGCCGGGAGAAAATTGCGACCGTAGACCGGCTGCACGCCCATGGCTTGGAAAGCGCCGGGATCGAGGCCGCAGCCGTTGACCCGCTCCGGCGTGTCCTTGCCGCTCAGGATGACGGTGCGGTCCTCGAACGCCCAGAGCGCGCCGAGGGTCTGCGCGCGCTCGCGCCACGCGAGAAAGTCCGCGTAGCAGACATCGGTCGAGTCGACGCCCTTCGACGGAATGGCCTCGCCGAGGTAAAGCATCCGGTCCTGATGCTGGATGAACGGGAGCGGCCGCAGCAGGATGGCGTCGAGCGCGGTGAACGCGGTGGTGGCCGACCCGATGCCCAGCGCGAGCGTGAAGATCGCGATGGCGGCAAAGCCGGGCGATTTCGCGAGCTGGCGCAAGGCGAAGCGAAGGTCAGAAATCATTGGGCCGGGTGACTCTTGACGGGTGACGAGCGGTGGGAACGGGAAGGTGAGGCGTGAGGCTCGTCCCAAATCACGCCTCGCATACGCGGCGGAGCGGCGGGCTCAGCGGGTGGGATCGGTCTCCATCTGCTCCTGCACCACGCGACCGTCGAAGATGTGGATCGTGCGGTCGGCGTGCCGGGCGAAGCGCGTGTCGTGGGTGACCATCACGATCGTGGCGCCGCCCTTGTGGAGCTCGGCGAGGAGCTGCATGACGGAGTCGCCGTTCTTCGAGTCGAGGTTGCCGGTGGGCTCGTCGGCGAGAAGGACGGCCGGCCGGCCGGCGAGGGCGCGGGCGACGGCGACGCGCTGCTGCTGGCCGCCGGAGAGCTGCGAGGGCAGGTGCTTCGCGCGGTGGCCCATGCCGACCTTCTCGAGCGCGCCGGTGACGGCGGCCTTGCGCTCGCTCGCGGGCATGCCGCGGTAGGTGAGCGGCAGCTCGACGTTTTCATAGACCGTGAGGTCGCCGATGAGATTGAAGGATTGGAAAATGAACCCGATCTCGCGGTTGCGGATGCGGGCGCGCTCGGGGAGCGAGAGGCCCTGCACGGGGCGGCCGTTGAGGATGTAGGAACCGTCGGTCGGCGAATCGAGGAGGCCGAGAATGGAGAGCAGGGTGGACTTCCCGCAGCCGGAGGGGCCGGCGATGGAGACGTATTCGCCCTGGCGGATGTCGAGATGGATGCCGGACAGCGCGTGCGTTTCGACTTCGTCGGTAAGGAAGACTTTCGTGACGCCTTCGAGTTTGATGAGGGATTCCATGGAGTTGACGGGTTGGGATTGGAGACGGACGGATTGGGGCAAAATAGATCAGCGGTCGGCACTGGTGTCGTGGGCGACGAAGGCGACGAGGAGGGCGAGAATGAGGGTGACGGCGAACATGGCGGAAGCGGGTGCCGGGCGGACCGGCGGAAAATAAAGCCCGGGAAGGCGCATAAAGTTTCAGGAAAAATCAGTTCAACTTGACCCGGTCGTTGGCGTCATAGGGCGACATGTCGGAGAGGATCACGCGGTCGCCGGGCTGGAGGCCGCTGACGATCTCGATGGTGTTGACGGAGCTGCGGCCGAGTTTCACCTGGGTGCGCGTGGCGTAGTTGCCATCGGCGTCGAGCTTGAAGATGCCGACGGGCGAGTTCTCCTGGCCGAACGCCGGCCGGCCGACGTAGACGACGTCGTCGAGCCGCTCGAGCTCGATGGTGCCGTCGACGGAAAGATCGGGGCGTGCGCCCTTCGGCAACTCGCCGGTGATGGAGACATCGACGAGCACGGTGCCGTTCTGCACGGATGGATCGATGCGGGCGACCTTGCCGTCGACGATGCCGTTGCGCGTGTCGATCTGGGCAAGCTGACCGATCTGGATATCCTTGGCCTGGGTCTCGGCGACGCGGACCTCGGCCTTGAGGCGCGCGGGGTCGGCGACCCGGGCGAGGTTGGAGCCGGGCTGGACCTGAGCGCCGACCTCGACGGGGAGCAACTGGAGGACGCCGTTCATGCCGGCGCGCACGGCGAGGGCGTCGAGTTCGTCGTGGCGGAGCTTGGCCTGGGCGCGAAGGCGGTCGACCTCGGCTTCCTTGACCGCGAGTTGCGGCGCGATGGATTCCTTCGTGAAGGCGAATTTCTTTTGCTCGATGCTGTCGCGGGTCTGCGCCTGCTCCGCGGTGACCTTGGAGAGATCGCGTTCGAGCTTGGACACCAGGCCGTCCGCAAAAAGCTGGTCGTTGACCTGGGCGCGAAGCCGCGACTGCTCGAAGTCGGCCTTGGCGCTGGCGGCCACCGACTCGGCGGCGAGCACGCCGCTTTGGAGCGTGACCTTGAGGTTGAGGAGCTCGGCCTCGGACGCCTTGAGCTGGGAGTCGGCGTTGGCGGCGGCTTGCACGACGTCGGGATTCGCGAGCATGAGGATAACGCTGTCGGGCGTGACGATGGCGCCGGGCCGGAGGATGATCTGGTCGACGCGACCCTGGGTGCGGGCGGCGATCCAACGAATTTCCTCGGGAACGAGCGTGCCCAGGCCGCGGACCTGGCGGAGCATCTGGCCGCGTTTCACGTCGCCAATCCAGACGAGGTTGCGGTCGACGGTGGGCGCGGCGGGCTTCAAGCGGGCGAGTAACACAGTGATCCCGGCGAGCGCGGCGACGGCGACGGCGGCGTAGATGATGCGCTTCTTGCGTTTGGCTTTCGATTGATCGGGGCGCTGGATGTCCATGTGGATGGGCCGGCTTTGCAACGCCTGTGCCTGCGGTCAGCCGCCAGGCCTAAATTGCTGGAGATTAGGCGGAAAAAATTTTCAGGCGGAATTCTGCCAAACGCCGGGGCGTCGAAGGCGGGACGATGTTGTCCCGGAAATGGGATGCGACTCCGGGCAGCCGAGTCCGGCTCCGATCTATTGGTATATGTGGAGCAAGGCCGGCAGGAGGGTGCGGGTTCAGCCGGGCAGGCGCAACGTGGCAACGCAGCCGCCGGTGTCGCCGCGATTCGCCAGCGAGAGGGAGCCGCCGTGATTTTCCGCGATCTGGCGGCAGAGCACGAGGCCGATGCCCGTGCCCTCCGGCTTGGTCGTGAAGAAAGGCACGAACAGATTCGTGGCCTGGGCGATGCCCGGGCCGTCGTCCTCAATCAAGAGCTCGACGGTGCCGGCGGTCTTGCGCCATCGAACGCGGACGGAGGCCTCGGCGCGGCCGGTGGCGCGTTGCTCCAAGGCGGCTTCGACGGCGTTCTTCACCAAGTTGATCAATAGCTGCTCGATCTGCGCGGAGTCGCATGGGAGCGTGAGATCGGGGCCGCCGGCGACTTGGACGGGCAAGCGGGTCTCAAGCGCAACGACGCGTTGCACCAACGCGGGAAAGGGAGTCGGGGCGAGCTTGGGCTGGGGGAGACGGGCGAGACGCGCGTAGGCCTCCATGAAACGGGCGAGGCCCTCGGCGCGGGCGGCGATGATGTCGAGCCCGCTGCGCATGTCGGTTTCCCAATCGGGCGCGCGGGATTCGCGTTTGAGCATTGCCGCGAGGCTGCCGGCGATGGATTTGATGGGAGCGAGGGAATTATTGAGCTCGTGGCCTAGCACGCGCACCAGACGCTGCCACGCCTGAAGCTCCTCCTCGCGCAGCGTGCGGCTGAGATCCGCGATGACGACCAGGTCGTGGGGCCGGCCGCCTTCCCGGAACTGGCTGCGGCGCATTCCCCACCGACCGGAGCCGCCGGGAAACGAGAGTGTCAGGAGGCGGGCGGGATCGCCATCGAGGCAGTCGGCGAGGCCGATTTCCGCGGCATCGCGGCCGAGGATGCGCTCGGCGGGTTTGCCGAGGAGGAGTTGCGCCGCGTGATTGGCGAGGCGGAGCTTGCGGTCGCCGTCGAAGGCGAAGATGGCGATGTTGATTTCTTCCATCACCGTGCGGAGCAGGGCGGTGGCCTCAAGTGCGCTGAGCCGCTGCGCCTGCAGCGTGCGACTCAGGGTGTTGATCTCCGCCATCACGTCGCCGAGCGGTTCGTCCCGGCGCACGCCGCGCGCCCGGACCGCGAAATCGCCCTCGCGGAGCGCGGAGAGGAGGTTGGCCATGGTCTGGAGTGGGCGGATGACCCGGCCTCGCATGGCGGCGGCGTAGCCGAGCCAGAAGCCGACCACGAGCAGCGTGAAGGTCCATTGGACTTTCGGTTCCTGTGGGGTGTCGGCGAACCACAGGAAATAAATCGAGACGGCGACGGCGGGAAGTCCGGCCAGAAGCGCGTAAACAAAGACGAGCTGGTCGTGCGAGAGCTTCGGGTTGGCCTTGGCCATGATGGAGCGGCGACCGGCGGCGTGGAGCGAGCGCCGGTCGGGCGCGAGTGCTGGACTACAAACCGTATTTTTCCAAGCGCCGATAGAATGCGCTGCGACTGAGGCCGAGCTCCTCGGCCGCCTTGCGGGCGTTGCCATCGCAGCGGGCGAGCGTCTTCTTGATCAGGAAGGCCTCGACCTCCTCGATGCTCATCTCCTCAAGGCGCGGGGCGGACTGGGCCGCGTTGAGGCCAAGATCGGTGGCCCGCACGATTTTGGCGGGCGCCATCAGCACCCCGCGTTCGACGGCATGATCGAGCTCGCGGACGTTGCCGGGCCACGCGTAATCGCGCAGCGCGTCGAGCGCGGATGGGTCGAAGCCGGTGATGGGTTTGCGATAGCGCGCGACATGCTGCTTCAGGAAGTGTTGCGCGAGCAACTCGATGTCCTCGCGCCGCTCGCGGAGCGGCGGCAGGTGAATCTGGATCGTGTTCAGCCGGAAGAGAAGATCCTGGCGGAATTTTCCCGCCGCGACCTCGGCTTGAAGATCGGAATTGGTGGCGGAGACGAGCCGGACACTCGCGCGGTGGGTGCGGGACGAACCGACCGGCTCGAATTCCCCAGTCTCGATCGTGCGCAGGATTTTTGCCTGCTGGCTGAGCGGAATGTTGCCGATCTCGTCGAGGAACAGCGTGCCGCCGTCCGCGAGTTCGAAGCGGCCGGCGCGGTCCGCCTTGGCGTCGGTGAACGCGCCGCGCACATGGCCGAACAGCTCGCTTTCGAACACGCCTTCCGGAAGGCCGCCCATGTTGACGGAGATGAAGGCCTTGCCGGCGCGGGCGGATAACGCGTGCAACGCCTGCGCGACGAGGCCCTTGCCGGTGCCGTTTTCGCCGGTGATGAGAATGTTCGCGTCGGAGGGCCCGACGCGGGCGATGACCTCGAGCACGGGGCGCATCGCGGCGGACTGTGCAATGATCGAGGGTCCGCTTTTGCCACGGAGGAGCTGGTTTTCCTGTTCCAGCCGGCGATAGGCGCGCACTGCGCTGCCCAGCTCGACTTGATTCCGGACGATCGCGAGCAGGCGCGGGTTGTCCCACGGTTTGGTGACGAAGTCGCGAGCGCCGCGCCGCATGGCTTCGACGGCGACATCGACACTGGCCCACGCCGTCATCACGACAACGGGGAGGGTGGTGTCGAGCGTCTGCAGCTTGTGCAGGAGGTCGAGTCCCTCCTGTCCGCTGGTGGTGTCGCGTGCATAATTGAGATCCATCAGCACGAGCGCGTAGTCGTGCGCCTCCACCGCCTTGATGACGGCGGACGGCGACTTGACGGTTTCGATCGCGTAGCCCTCGCTTTTCAACAACAGCCGCAATGCCTCAAGCACGTCGGGCTGATCATCGGCGACGAGGATCCGAACAGGCGGAGCGTCGGGCATGAATGAAAAGACTGGTGGCGTCCGGGTGTGTCAAGGGAGCGAGCCTAAGCGGCGAGGCGCAGGTGCTCCGAATCGTTTTCCGGGAGGTTGACACGATTGCCTTCCGCGGGTGCACGATTTGTGACGGCGGTCGGTTTGGCGGATTGAGAATAGTCGGCAACGACCGTCAGCAAAGTGAGCGCAACGATGAAAGCGTCGAAGATATGTGCGGAGTCGAGCGCGGACGGAAGTTGGATGCCGGCGAAGTCGGCGATGACCGTGGCGGGGAGGCCGACTGAGAGTAGAAATGAGATGGTTTTGAGGGACGTTTTCATGGGATTTTCGATTTGGTGCACGCGAGTTTGCAGCGGGTGTGCCAACAATTTTAGCAAGATGTAAGGCGATATAGCTTAATGAAATAAAAACTATCGCCCAAACCCGGCAGGGAAGCTTGTGCTTCAGGTGGGAAAATCGATTCCCAACAATGGGATAGTTTAGGAGCAGTTCGAACGTGGTTGAAGCACACTTTCGGCTGTCGTGCCTCGCTCGCTAACTGCGTATTGCGTCGGCTGAGCGTATTTTCATCAGTAAGTGAGTAATTGGTAATATGGGTTAAATACCCTGATTTTCGGCCGAAATTAACCTTCTATCAAAAGGTGGTAATTACGTATACGGCGTTACGGAATACGTATCAATACTCCCTTTCAGGGGAGGTAAATTCCATGATGAGGGTTGACCCACCTATGATTGGCGCGAAGCATAGGGGTTAATCCTCAATGAGGCTCAGAACACGAACTCCGACGTCGCTGTTAGCGAAGCACGAGAAAGCCTTCACCCTGCTTGAGGTGATGATGGCAGCTGCCGTATTGCTCGCGGGGGTAATGGGCATGACTCAGGTTCTGATTTCGGGTTCGGAAATGATCGATGTGTCGCGCAAACAGACGATCGCGACGCAGATAATTCACGGCGAAATCGACAAGCTGCATCTGAGCGATTGGACAGTGGTGAGTGCTCTGCCCGCGTCGGCGTCCGTCACGATTAACTCGAGTTTTCAGGGCATCACTTCGGGATTCAATTGCACGCGGACCGTGGCGTCGGTGAAAACCAACATGAAGAAGATCACGTTTACCGTGACTTGGACGGGCAATACGGGGCGGTCATATTCGCGCAGCAGCTCAACGTATTTTGGCAAGAACGGACTCTATGTCACGTATCAGCGGTCATAGGTCATTGGCGCCGGCCACAGGCTTCACCTTGGTGGAAATCATGGTCGCGACCGGCTTGTCCGCGATCGTGTTTGCGGCCATTCTTTCGGCCTATCTTTTTCTGGGCCGAAATTTGACGCGGCTGGTCAACACGCAGGAGCAAGGGGTGGCCAGCCGTCGTGCCTTGCAGCGGTTCACTCAGGATTTGAGTGCGGCGATCCAGATCGCGACGACTCCGACCCCATCGACGAGTCAGGTGGCGTTCACGAAGCCGGCGAAGTCCGCCACGGCGACGTCGGACACCGTAACGTATGCCTACTCATCGGGTGCGGGCACCCTGACGCGCACCGAGGTGGTCGTCGATCCTGCCGCCACGCCCTCGACTGCAACAGCGACTACGACTCTGCTTTCGCATGTGACCGCTTTCACCTTGAATTACTACGACGCCGCCGGCAATTCGGTCACGCCGACATCGCTCTTCGTAAAATCGGTTGAGTTTACATTCACCTCGGCCACGGGCAGCGCCACTAGCGGAACGCTGGCCAGCTACCAGATGGTTTCACCGCGCGTGTTGGTGCGCAACAAACTCGCACTGCAATGATCGCCACGGGGAGCCGCATTTTGGAGGACGTCGACCGCCACCTTCTGGCGGGTCGTTTCGTTGGAAATTTCGGGCCCGCCGCCGCGAAGGTGCAAAACTACGTAGCGGGGCGAGCGCAGGCCG
>CALFNN010000080.1 GCA_937902925.1 uncultured Opitutaceae bacterium | reverse complement strand
AGGACGTCGTTACCGTTGCTGCCTTCCGGCCCTGGCGGAGTTCACGCGCCTGCCCATGCATGGCACCTGGCCGGTGCGGACCATGCGCGGCTGCGCTCCTCGCGCAACACCTATTATTTTCCCGCGTCGCCCGGCTCCGGCGCCGGCGGCTGCAGCCTCATGCCCTTGCCCTCGCCACCGTCCGGCGGCGGTTTCGGGGCACCGGGACCACCGGGACTACCCGCGCGCGCGCCGTCGCGCTCTCCCGGCGGCCGCGGTCCCGCCGCGCCCCGGCCGCCATAAAGCATCCTCAAATCGCGTTGTTTTTGCTCGAGCTTCTCAAGGCGCTTGCGCTGGTCGGGCGTCAACTCCTTGGCGAGATCCTCCTGCAACCGCTGCAGGATGATGCTGCTTTCGCGGAAATTCGTCTGTTGCTGGCGGCGGAGATCCTCGGTGGCGCGCTGAATGAGCGGATTGATTCGTTCTTTCTGCTCGGGCGTCAGCTCCAGTTGCTCGGCATAACGCCGCATGATCTGGGCGGCGCGGACCGGTTCCACACTGGCGATCAGCGGGCGCTGTTGCGGCTGCGGGCGGTCTTGCGGCGACCCGGCTTTGCCGCGAATCGCCAGGCCATCCATCTGGAGCACGCGACCGCCGATGCGCAGTGCGAAAAATCCGCCAAACACCGCTCCCGCGATGAACACGCCGACAAAGGCGAAGACGACTTTCCAGGGCTTGTCCATTCCTCAGGCGTTGAGCAATGCCGAGATCGGATCGTCCGCGGGCAAATCGTCATCCGCCGTGCTGGACGTGCTGAACACCGAGTAGTTCACCGCCACACTGAGCAAGGCCAGCAGGCAGGCGACCCCGAGGGCCCGCAGCGCAAACCGGTCGAAGAGCGAGGCGGCCGCCCGTTCCTGCGCGAAGGCCTGCGCGACCACGCGCGTGGCAAAACCGTAGGGCGCCGCGGTCTCGCGCTCGTCGGGTGCGCGGCGGGCGGCGGCGGTGAGCCGTGCCCAGGGGTGCTGAGGGTCGCTGGAGTTCATTGGCGTTCCTTTCGTTGTAGTTCTTGAAATAGTTTCTGCAACTTCCGTCTCGCGCGAAACGCCCGCACCTTGATGAGCGACTGGTTCCAACCCGTCAGGTCGCTGATTTCCGCGATCGTCTTCTGTTCGAGGTCGAGCAGCCGGATCACGAGCTGGTCGTCCGGCTTGAGCTGCGCGAGGAGCTTGTGCACGAGTTCGTGCGCCGCCATCGCATCGTTGGCGGCGACGTCGTTCTCGCCCGTCATCACGTTGCCGAGCACCTCGGCCTCGGTCTCGGACAGATCCGCCATGCGGAACTCCGGCCGGCGTCTCTGCGCGCGCAACTGGTCGATGCACGTCGTCACCGCGATCCGCGAAACCCAGTGCGGAAAGGGCACGGCGCCCTGATATTGTTCGAGTCGCGTGAACATTTTCAGAAAGATGTCCTGGGCCAGGTCCTCCTCGGGGACGCGTCGCGGCAGGTGCGCGCGGACGATGCGGATGACCAGTGGATAGAGGTGATCGACCAGCTCGCGCGCAGCCACCTGATCGCGCTGGCGCACTCGCTCGAGGCAGCCAGCCAGATCGAACGGCGGATCGTCGTCAGGCATGTGAAGATGGAGGCAAGGTCATGCACATCAGGCAAGACGTGCTTTGTTCCATGGGGTTACACCCCGCCTTCCGCCGCCGATTTACCCAAAACCTTGACCCCGAGATGACCCGACCCGCCCCTTGACTTTTCCCGCCGCACGCCGATATCAAAAGGCAAGCAATGCGAGTTTCGCTCCAGGCCCTTCGACTTATTATCGCGCACGACCTCTGAGGACGCCGCCTAGCGGCCGGTCGTGCGTAGGCCTGTTTCTCCCGCTGTCGCCGTGATTTATCGGCGTCATTTCGTCTGCTCGCTTCCCGTCTGCCATTCGTTCAACCTTTTCCGTTCGTCTGCCCGTCATGCAATCCGCTCCCGTCACGAAATACCGACCGTTCCCGCCGGTCGTCCTGCCCAACCGCCAGTGGCCCAACCGCACGTTTACGCGCACCCCGATCTGGTGCAGCGTCGACCTGCGCGACGGCAATCAGGCCCTCGCCCAGCCCATGAGCGTCGAGGAAAAACTCGAATTCTTCGAACTGCTCGTGAAAATCGGCTTCAAGGAGATCGAGGTCGGCTTCCCGTCCGCCTCGCAGATCGAGTTCGATTTCTGCCGCCGCCTCATCGAGGAAAACCGCATCCCCGGCGATGTCGCCATCCAGATTCTCTGCCAGTGTCGCGAGGAGCTCATCACGCGCAGCATCGAGGCCATGCGCGGCGCAAAGAACGCCATCTTTCACCTCTACAACTCCACCTCGCCCTCGCAACGGAAGCACGTCTTCAACGCGTCGCGCGATGACATCAAACGCATCGCCGTCCAGGGCACGAAGTGGGTGAAGCAGTATTCCGCTCCACTGGTCGCCGCGGGCACACGGATGCGCTTCGAGTATTCGCCGGAGAGCTTCACGAGCACCGAGCTCGATTTTGCGCTCGAGGTTTGCGAGGCCGTCACGGATGTCTGGCAGCCGACCGCCGCGGATAAGATCATCCTCAATCTCCCGGCGACCGTCGAATACACCACGCCCAACGTCCACGCCGACCAGATCGAATGGATGTGCACGCACCTCACCCGCCGCGATCGCACGCTGGTCTCGCTCCACACACACAACGACCGCGGCACCGGCATCGCGGCCACCGAGCTGGCGATCCTCGCGGGCGCCGACCGCGTCGAGGGCACCCTCTTCGGCAACGGCGAGCGCACGGGTAACGTGGACATCGTGACCGTCGCGATGAATCTCTACACGCAGGGCATCCATCCGGGCCTGGATTTCTCCGACATCAACGGCATCCGCGAGGTCTACGAGCGCTGCACGCGCCTCGAAGTCCCGCCGCGCCAGCCTTACGCCGGCGAACTCGTGTTCACCGCGTTCAGCGGCTCGCATCAGGACGCCATCAAGAAATCCTGGGCCGCGCAAAAGCCGGACGCGCCGTGGGACGTGCTCTACATCCCCCTCGATCCCGCCGACATCGGCCGCAGCTACAAGGCGATCATCCGCATCAACAGCCAGTCCGGCAAAGGCGGCGTCGCCTATGTCCTCGAGCACGAGTTTGGGTTCTCGCTCCCGAAGCTCATGCACAGGGAAATCGGCAAGATCATCAACGATGTCGCGGATGCCAAGGGCACCGAGCTCACGTCCGCGGAAGTGCACGAGGTTTTCCGTCGCGAATACCTCGAGCGCACCGCGCCCGTCTCGCTCCAGCACTTCAAGACCACCGAGCGCGACAGCACCGTGGAGTGCGAAGCCGCGCTCACCATCGCCGGCACCGCGCACAAACTCACGGCTGAGGGCAACGGCCCGATCGATGCCTTCGTCCGCGCCCTGGCGACCACGTCCGTGCCGAAGTTCGAGGTGCTCTTCTACTCCGAACACTCCCTCGGCAAGGGCGCGGAGGCGCGCGCCGTGAGCTACATCCAGATCAAGACCGAGCGCGGCCACACGCTCTTCGGCGCCGGCATCGACACGAACATCGAGCTCGCCTCGATCAAGGCCATCGTCGGCGCGGTCAACCGCACGCTCGCGAAAAAATAACCGCGTCCCGACTTCGCCACTCGCTTCCGCGCGTCGCCGTTTCCCGACGGGCGGAGGCGAGTGGCTTTTTTCCGGCCGACGGCACAAGTTGCCGTAAAGCCGGTGGCATATCGGACCCGCTTCCTTTTGATTTGTCGTCGCGCCTCGGCCGCGCTGCGATCCCACGATGACCCGGCACTTACCCCTGCTCGCCTGTCTCGCGTTCCTCGCGCTCGGCTCTCACCTCCCGGCGGCGGACACCCGCGCCGATTTCCTCCAACTCATCGACCGCCCCCGCGTCGCACCCGCCGTCGAGGTGAAGGAGTCTGCCGCTCCCCCAACCGGCGGTCTCCGCCATTTCACGTTCAGTTACGCCTCCGACGCCGACGATCGCGTCCCCGGCATCCTCGTGAAACCGGCTGCCGCCTCCGGGCGTCGCCCCGTCGTCATCGATCTCCACGGCACGGGCGGCACGAAGGAAGGCCAGCTCGCGTTCCTCGAGGACCTCGCTCGCGCCGGCTTCATCGCCGTTGCCATCGACGCCCCGCATCACGGTGCGCGCACAAAAGCCGGCAAGGGCAGCAAGGAATACGTCGACGCCATCCTCGAAACCTTCCGCACCGGTCGCGGCCACCCGTTCTTCTACGACACCGTGTGGGACGTGATGCGCCTCGTCGACTACCTCGACACCCGCGACGACGTCGACCCGGCGCGCATCGGCCTCTTCGGTATTTCCAAGGGCGGCATCGAGACCTACCTCACCGCCGCCGTCGATCCGCGCATCGCTGTCGCCGTGCCGTGCATCGGCGTCGAGAGCTTCCGCTGGGCCGTCGAGAACGACTCCTGGCATTCGCGCATCGGCACCGTCCAAGCCGCCTTCGATACGGCCGCGAAGGAAAGCGGCGTCGAAAAACCCGGCGCCGATTTCGTCCATGCGTTCTACGCCCGCGTCGCTCCCGGCCTCGACCGCGAATTCGACGGCCCCGCAATGGTCCCGCTCATCGCCCCGCGCCCGCTCCTCTCGATCAACGGCGAGATCGATCCCCGCACCCCGCGCCCCGGGCTCGACCTCTGCCTCGACGCCGCCCGCCCGCTTTATCACGCCGCCGGTGCGGACGATAAACTCGTCCTGCACATCGAGCCCAAAACCGCCCACAAGGTCCTCCCCGAGTCGCTCGTCCTCGCCCGCGAGTGGTTCGTCCGCTGGCTGAAGCCGTGAGGCTCCGCGCAAGCCGCCGCTTGCGCACCGCGACGCCCCGCCTACGCTGCGCGCTCGCATGAAATTCACGCCCGCCAGACCGCCGCTCACCGGCGAGACGCTCGACTCGCTTGCTGCGCGCCTGGCGGAGCGCGGCGAGCCGGCGTTCCGGGCAAAACAGATTCTCGCGTGGCTCTACAAAAAGCGCGTCCGCGCCTGGGACGAGATGACCAACCTCTCCAAGCCGCTCCGCACGTGGCTCGCCGAGACCTTCGACCTCGTCCCGGCCGCGCTCGTCCTCAACAAGCAGTCCGACGATGTCACCGACAAGCTCCTCCTCGAACTCGGCGACCGTTCGCTCATCGAAACCGTGATCATCCGCGCCCCGCAGGAAGGCGTCGGCCTCGACCAATCGCGCAAGACCATCTGCATCTCCACCCAGGTCGGCTGCGCGATGGGCTGCGTCTTCTGCGCCAGCGGACTCGAGGGCCTCAAGCGCGACCTCTCCGCCGGGGAGATTGTCGCGCAACTCCTCCAGGTTTGCTATCGCGAGGACGCCCTCACGCCCCGCGCCCGCATGGAACTGGCCTCGTTCGACAACATCGTCGTCATGGGCATGGGCGAACCGCTGGCCAACTACGACGCCCTCCTCCGCGCCCTCACCATCCTCAACGCCGAGTGGGGCCTCGGCTTCGGCGCCCGCCGCATCACGATTTCCACCAGCGGGCTCGTGCCGAAAATCCTCAAGCTCGCCGACGAGCCGCTCGGCTTCCGCCTCGCCATCTCGCTCCACGGCGCGACCGACGAGGTTCGCGAAAAAATCATGCCGGTAAACAAGGCGTTCCCGCTCGCCAAGCTCATCCCCGCCGTCCGCGCGTTCTCCGAAAAACACGGCCGGATGATCACGCTCGAGTTCATCCTCATCGAGGACGTGAACGACTCGCTCGAACAGGCCCGCGCGCTCCGCGATATCGCGCTCGATCTCCACGCCCACGTGAACCTGATTCCCTACAACACCGTCGACGGCCTGCCTTGGAAGCGTCCGTCGATCACGCGGCAGGAACGCTTCGCCGACATCCTCCGCGCCGCCCGCCTCTCCGTCACCCTTCGCCGCGAGAAGGGCCACGACATCGCCGCCGCCTGCGGCCAGCTGCGCCTCAAGACCGAGAAGGACCGCGCGACCGCCGTCGCATGAAACCCGCCGTCGCTGCGCCCGGGCCGGCCAGCGGATCGCCGCCGGCTACAACCGCCCTGCGCGTGATTCTCGCCATCAGCGCCGGGCATCTGCTCAACGACACCATCCAGTCGCTGCTGCCGGCGATCTACCCGCTGCTGAAAACCGAACTCGGCCTCACGTTCGGCGAGATCGGCCTGATCACGCTCGCGTTCCAGCTCACCGCCTCGCTGCTCCAGCCGCTCGTCGGGATCTACACCGATCATCGGCCGCAGCCGTTCTCCCTCGCCACCGGCATGGTCTTCACGCTGGTCGGCCTGCTGCTGCTCTCCGTCGCCGGATCGTTCACCGCCGTGTTGATCGCCGCCGCGCTGGTCGGCGTTGGCTCGGCGGTGTTTCATCCCGAGGCCTCGCGGGTCGCGCGGATGGCCTCGGGCGGACGGCACGGGTTCGCGCAGTCGCTTTTCCAGGTCGGCGGCAACGCCGGCAGTGCCCTCGGTCCGCTCCTCGCGGCGCTCGTGGTCGCGCATCACGGGCAGTCGAAGATCGCCTGGTTCGTTTTTCTGCCCATCCTCGCCATCGCGCTGCTCCTGCGGGTCGGCCGCTGGTATCGCGCGCGGCTTCGCGCACTGCACGCGGCGGGGCCCGCCCGTGACGCGATCCGAATCGGCACCGTCAGTCGCGGTCGCGTGATTGTCGCGCTCGCCGTCCTCGCCGTGCTGATCTTTTCAAAATACTTCTACCTCGCGAGCCTCGGCAGCTACTACACTTTTTTCCTCATCCACAAATTCCACGTCTCGGTCCGCGCCGCGCAGCTTTACCTCTTTCTCTTCCTCGCCGCCGTCGCCGCGGGCACGATCATCGGCGGCCCGGTCGGCGACCGCATCGGCCGCAAATACGTCATCTGGGGCTCCATCCTCGGCGTCGCCCCGTTCACGCTCGCGCTGCCCTACGCCGGGCTGTTCTGGACCGCCGTGCTCAGCGTCATCATCGGCGTCGTGCTGGCCTCGGCTTTTTCCGCGATCATCGTCTACGCGCAGGAACTGATTCCCAGCCGGGTAGGCCTGATATCGGGCGTCTTTTTCGGCTTCGCGTTCGGCATGGGCGGCATCGGTTCCGCCGTGCTCGGCCGCCTCGCCGACCGCTCCGGCATCGAATACGTCTACCACGTCTGTTCGTTTTTGCCGCTCATCGGGCTCCTGACGGTCCTGCTGCCTGACGTCGAAAAACATCCCGCGCCGAAAAACTGAGACGGCTCCGGCGCGGGCGCTCCGCGGCAACGCATTCTCGCTCGCCGCGCCGCCGGTTCCTGCTGTCATGGCGCGGCCTCATGGAAACGCTCGCCCCTGTCTGGTTGTGGCCGCGGCTCGCCCTGTTGCTCGCGGGGCTGCTCGTGCCCGGCGCGGCGTTGCTGCGCGCGTTGCGCCTGCCTCGCTCGATCGGTCTCTGTTTCGCCAGCTCGGCGGTAGTCATTTACGGTTGCGCGCTCGCTCTCGATTTCCTCGGTTTTCGCCTGTCTCTCGGGTCGCTCACCTTCACCCTCGCCGTCATCACGACTGTCGCCCGGCTCGTCGCGCGCCGGATTTGCCCGCCAACGTCGGCGAACTTGGAAGACGACCCGCCCTGGCACGCGCCATTCACCCGGCTCGGCGCGCTCACCCCGGTGATGCTGCTCTTCTGGGCCGTCGTCGGGTTCCTCCTCTGGCGCGAACCGCTCGCCGGGCCCGATATCCAATTTCGCTGGGCATTTCTGCCGGCACAATGGCTGCGCCACGGCAACCTCGACTTTTACCCGCCCGTTTCGCCCACCGATTTCCTCTCTTACTTCTGGGTGGAGAGCATTCCACCAGGCGTGGCCGGCTTGCACGCATGGGCGTTTGCCTGCGGCGGCAGTTTCTCTCCGGCGTGGACGATTCCCGTCACCGCTCTCCAATTCCTCGCCCTCCACGATCTGGCGTGGCGCACGGCGGCGGCGGTCGCGGGCGAAGACGCCGCCCGCCCCGCCGCCGCGCTCGCCGCAGCCTGCCCGCTGCTGGTTTGGTCCTGCCGGCTCGGACAGGAAACCGGACTTACCACCCTCGCTGCGCTCGGACTCGCGTTGGCGCTCCTGCGGTGGCGGTCGACCTCCCGTCCTGCCTGGGCCGCCGCCGCCGGACTCGTCGCCGTGCTCGGCGCGATGACGCGCGAATACGGTCTCGTTTTCCCCGCGCTGGCGGTCGCGGCACTGCTTTTCGGACGCGCGACGCGTGCGACGTGGATCGCGTTCGCACTCGCGGCGCTCCCGCTCGCGCTGGCGTGGCCCGCGCGTTGCGTTCTCCGCACCGGAAACCCCTTCTACAGTCTCGATTTCGCGGGGCTGCTGCCGGTCAACGCCGTCTTCGTCGCATGGCTCAACCACCACCGGGCAGTCTTCGGCGCCGCGCTCGCCGACCGCGCCGGCTGGCTCTACGTGCTGCGCTGGCTCGCCCTTGGCGCCGCCCCCGCGCTCACCGGATGGATCGTCTTGCTGGTAGCGGCCCGCCGGCAGCGTCGCGCCGCATTTGCCGGGGTGGCGATCGCGACTCTGCTTGGCCTCTGGTTTCTCTCGGTCCCCTATACCATCGGCGGATTGTTCTATTCCCTGCGCGTGGCGAGTCCGGCGCTCGCCCTCGGTGCGGTTGCCGCGGGAGTTCTCGTTGCCCGCGCGCGGTTCGTCGCCGTTCGGTCCGCGTTGCCCGCCGCGCTGGTTCTCGTCACGCTCCCGTTCACGCTGCTGTTGCCGCAGAATCCCGCACGTATCCCTCTCCGCGACTGGCCCGCGCCATGGCGCCTCGCGCCGCCGGCCGCGCCCGGCGGTGGCGAACAAATTGTGCCCGCGATTCTTGCGCAGCATCCCTCGGTCGTGCTCACCGACAGCCCCGGCTTTCAACCGCTGCTCGCGCCCCACGGCGTCTCCGCGATTCCGTTCTGGAGCCCGCAGGCGGCGTGGTTGTTCGACCCGCAACTGTCCCCCGCCGACGCCGCCCGCCGGTGGCGTGAGTCGGGGCTGCACGTCGTCGTGCTCTCGAAATTCGCCCCGGCGGTCGCCTTCGTGAACCGCCACGCCCGCTGGGGCGGCCCGCCGTTCCGACTGCAAGTCCTCGGCGAAAATCCCGGTTTTATGATATTGGGCGTCGACGCACCTTCGTCATAAATCTCCGCGCCAGAAAATTTCCCTTGCCCCGGCGCCCCGCGATTTTTTACGCCACTCGCCCGCAAATTTAAAACGGAACCTTTTCCGTCGCGTTTGTCAGAACCGTTTTGTTCCCTCCCGCTTCGCCCAATCATGATTGAAGTCAAAGGTCTGGTTAAAACATACGGCCCCAAACGCGCAGTCGACGGCGTCAGCTTCGCCGTGAAACGCGGCGATATCCTCGGCTTCCTCGGCCCCAACGGCGCCGGCAAGTCGACCACGATGAAGATGATCACGGGCTTCCTGCGGCCCGACGCCGGCACCGCCACCGTCGACGGCATCGATGTCACGGCCGATCCCGTCGCCGTCAAACGCAAGCTCGGCTACCTCCCGGAGAGCGCGCCCGCCTATCCCGAGATGACCGTCGAGGAGTTTCTCGCGTTCATTGCCGAGGTGCGCGGCTTTCGCGCCCACGACGCCCGGCGCGCCGCGGTCGACCGCGCCATCGGCCTGACCCATCTCGCGCCGGTCCGCGCGCAGACGATCGAGACGCTCTCGAAGGGTTTCAAGCAGCGCGTCGGCTTCGCGCAGGCGCTCCTCCACGACCCGCCGGCGCTGGTGCTCGACGAACCGACCGACGGCCTCGACCCCAACCAGAAGAACGAGGTCCGCTCGCTCATCAAGAACATGGCGGTCGAAAAGGCGGTCATCCTCTCGACGCACATCCTCGAGGAGGTCGACGCCATCTGCACCCGCGTGATCATCATCTCGCAGGGCAAGGTCGTCGCCGACGAGACCCCGGCCCAGCTTCACGCGCGCAAGCCCGGGGCGCGCTTGGATGAAGTTTTCCGCGCGCTGACCGCGTCCGACGTGTAAGCCCGCCCCGTTCCCGCCCATGAAACAGATTCCCCCCGTCTTCAAGCGCGAGTTCCTCGGCTATTTCCGCGCGCCCGTCGCCTACGTCTTCCTCGTCGCCTTTCTCGTCATCTCTGTGTCGCTCGCCTTTTCGCGCTACGGCGGCTTCTTCAAGGGCGGCGTCGCGAGCATGGAGAGCTACTTCACGTTTTTCCCGTGGCTTTTTCTCTTCATCGTCCCCGCCGTCGGCATGCGGCTCTGGTCCGAGGAAAAGCGCTCCGGCACCGTCGAGTTGCTCTTCACTCTGCCCGTCACGACGCTCGAGGCGGTGCTCGGCAAATTTCTCGCCGGCTGGGCGTTCCTCTCGCTCGCCGTGCTGCTGAGTTTTCCGATGACGCTCACGCTCGCCTATCTCGGCGACCCCGATTGGGGCGTCATCGTCACGACCTATCTCGGCGCGATCCTGATGGCCGGCGGCTACCTCGGCGTCTGCGCGCTCACGTCGGCGCTCACGAAAAACCAGGTCATCAGCTTCGTGCTCAGTCTCGGCGCCTGCGCGATCGTCCTGTTTCTCGGTTTCAGCAGCTTCACCGACACGCTCGAGGGCTTCCTGCCGGTCGCGGTCGCGGACGCATTCGCGAATTTCAGCTTCATCACGCATTTCGATGCGTTCACCAAGGGCATCATCGACCCAAAGGACGTCGTGTTCTTCCTGTCGCTGATGGGCTTCACGCTCTTCCTTAACGTCGTCGCCCTCGAACGCTAAACCCTTCGCCGCCCCACCATGAAATTCGGCAGCAAAGCCCTCGCCATCGCGCTCCTTTTCGTCGGCCTCGTGCTCGTCAACTACCTCGCCTCGTCGATCCCTGTGCGGCTCGACGCGACGGCCGAGTCCATCTATTCGCTCTCGCCCGGCACCAAGGCGATGCTCGGCAAGATCGAGGAACCGGTCTCGCTCGAGCTTTATTTTTCCAAGGACGCGAACGGCCTCCCCATCGCCTACAAGAACTACGCCGCGCGCGTCGAGGAGATGCTCCGCCAATACGTCCGCGCCGGGCATGGCCACCTCACGCTCAACGTCATCAACCCGGGTCCCGACACGCCCGAGGAGGAGAAGGCGACCGCCGCCGGCCTCACGCCCCAGGTTTCGCAGCAGGGCGGCGACCAGTTCTACTTCGGCCTGGTCGTGATCCAGGCCGACCAGCAGAAAACCGTCCCGGCCTTCACGCCGCAACGCGAGCAGTTCCTCGAATACGACCTCTCGAAGCTCATCTACAGCGTGCAGCAACTCGACAAGCGGAAGCTCGGCCTGCTCACCAGCCTGCCGCTCCAGGGCAGCAATCCGCAGGACGTGCAAATGATGATGATGATGCGGCAGCAGCCTCAGCCCGGCCAGTTCATCATCGAGGAATGGAAGGATACTTTCGACATCGTCACCGTCGAACCCACCGCGACCGAACTCCCCGCCGGCCTCGACGCCCTCGCGGTGATCCATCCGGAGAACGTCACGCCCAAGCTCCAGTTCGCCATCGACCAGTTCCTCCTCGGCGGCAAGCCCGTCTTCCTCGCCGTCGATCCCGCCTCGCAATACTTCAAGCGCCAGGGCGGCCAGCAGGCCATGATGGGCGGCCCGCAGCCCAACGTCTCGAGCGATCTGCCGACGCTGCTCAACGCTTACGGCGTCGACTACGATCCGCAGAAGGTCGTCGGCGACCTCAACAACGCGACCCAGGTCTCGACCGGCAACGGCGGCGTCGCCCGTTATCCCATCTGGCTCAGCCTGCAGAAGGACGCCTTCAACCAGCAGGCGATGGCGACCGCGCAACTCAACTCCGCGATGTTCATCGAGGCGGGCGCCATCGCCCCCAAGGCCGGCAGCAGCCTCACCTTCACGCCGCTCATCCGCACCTCCGCGCAGGCCGGCACCGTCGCGAGCATGATGCTGCAATTCGCCCAGCCCGACGACGTTTCGCGGCAGATCACGCCGAGCGGCGAGAAAACCATCGCCGCGCTCGTCACCGGCAAGTTCAAGTCCGCGTTCCCCGACGGTCCGCCGAAGGAGGAGGAGAAAAAGGACGACGCCGCGAAGACGGCCGACAAGAAGGACGAGAAAAAGCCCGAGGAAAAACCCGCCGCGCCCGCGCTCAAGGAATCGAAGACGACCTCGACGCTCTTCGTCATCGCGGACACCGACTGGCTCTTCGACGACTACAGCGTTCGCAAATACAACTTCTTCGGCCAGACCGCCGCCGAGCCGTTCAACGACAACCTCGCCCTCGCCGCCAACACCATGGAGTTCCTCGGCGGCTCCGAGGACCTCATCTCCATTCGCGGCAAGGGCAGCTCGATCCGGCCGTTCACCGTCGTGCGCAAGATGGAGGCGACGGCCCAGAAGAAATACCAGGACAAGCTCACCGAGCTCGATGCCCGCCTTTCCGATGTGCAGAAAAAATTGAGCGACATCCAGGGCAAGAAGACCGAAGGCAACCGCCTCGTCGCCACGCCCGAGATGGCCAAGGCCATCGAGGATTTCCAAAAGCAGCAGGCCGACCTCCGCGGGCAGCGCCGCGAAATCCGCCGCGCGCTCCGCGAGGACATCGACGCCCTCGAAAATCACCTGCTGATCCTCAACCTGCTCGCCAGCCCGCTGCTCGTCTGCGGTTTCGGCCTCTGGTTCTACCGCGCCCGCAAAAAGTAGCGCCAACCTCCGCCCGGCCTCGCGTCCCGGCTGGATTCCACCTCTCTCGCGACCCTCCCTTCCCACTCACTTTCGACTTTCCCGCTTCTTCGCGATGAAACTCCGCTCCCTGATCATCACCGTCGCCGTCCTCGCCGCGTTGTCCGTCGCCGCCTTCATCGCCCGTCGTCCCGCCCCGCCGCCGTCGACCGACCCGCGCCTCGGCCAGTCGCTCGTCGACCAGGCTGTGGTGGAAAAAGCCGCCAAGCTTCGTCTCTCCGACCAGGGCAAGACCGTCGACCTCGCGCGCCAATCCGACGGCACCTGGCGCGTCACGTCCTACTACGACCTTCCCGCCGATTTCACCAAGCTCTCCGGTTTCATCGGCAATCTCACCGACGCCAAGATCCAGCGTCTCGTCACGAGCAACGCCGAACGCCTCGCGCGTCTCGAGTTCAAGGACACCAAGGTCGCGCTCCTCGACGCGGCCGGCAAGGAACTCTGGTCCGTCACCCTCGGCAAGACCGCCGACAGCGGCGGCCGCTACGTGCGCTACGGCACCGAACAGAAAGGTTACCTCGCCAATGTCAGCGCTTGGATCGACTCCGAATCGAAGAACTGGGCCAACGCCGAACTCCTGAATCTCAAGCCCGAGGATATCGCGAAGGTCGAAATTCCTTTCACCGACGGCGGACCGGTCACGGTTTCCCGCGCCAAGAAGGATGACCCGTGGACCGCCGGCAAGACACCGGCGGGGCAAAAAGTGAAAGCCGACAAGGTCTCCTCGGTTCTCTCCTCGCTCGGAAACATTCGCTTTTCCGACACCAACGACCTCACCGATCCGAACTTCGCCGCGGCCAAGGCGAACGAACGCGTTTTCAAGCTCACGACTTTTGACGGCAAGACCTACACCGTCGCGATGGGCCGCAAGCCCGAGGAGAAGAAACTCAAGCCGCCCGCGCCGACCACCGACGGCAAGACCGGTCCGGCCTCCCTGGGCTCCGTGACCGATCTCGCCAAGAAGGAAACCGCCCCCAAGGAAAGCGAACCCAAGGCCGCCGACGACAAGAAGCCGGACGAAAAGAAACCCCTCGCACCCGAATACGAAACCATTCCCGCCGGTCCCGTCTTCGTCGTCGTCTCCAGCAGCGACGCCGCCGCGCCGGTGAACGCGCTCATGCAGAAACGGGCCTTCCAGATTTCCGACTACATCTTCACCGGCCTCCCGCAAAAGACGGACGAACTTTTCGAGCCCGCCCCGCCCCCGCCGCCGCCCGCCCCCGCCAAGGCGGACGACAAGAAGGCCGGGGCCAAGCCGCCCGCCGCCGTCCCGGCCAAGCCCTGATTCCTCCCAGCCCGGCCACCCGCCGGGCTTTTTTTGTCGTCCGCGCGGCATCCGGCAGACACGGCGCCGCTATCGATGCCCGCGCCGCTGCCTCCACCCCATGGGCAAATTCTCGATGGCCCGGCACACTACGTGCTGAAACCGAGGCGTAACACACCCGAAAACATTCGTAACACGATCCCGCCATGAAGCTCCTCCGCCGCCTTCTCTGCCTCGCCCTTCCGGTGCTCGCCGCGCTGCCTTCCATCCTGCCGGCCGCCCCGCTTAAAATCGCCTATAGCGACTGGCCCGGCTGGGTTGCGTGGGAGGTCGCCATCCAGAAGGGCTGGCTCAAGGACGCCGGCGTCGACGCCGAATTTTCATGGTTCGAATACGCCCCGTCGATGGACGCGTTCACCGCCGGCAAGGTCGACGCCGTCATGGTCACCAACGGCGACTCGCTCGTCACCGGCGCCAACGGCGCGAAGAACGTCGTCATCATGCTGACCGACTATTCGAACGGCAACGACATGATCGTCGCGAAGCCCGGCATCAAGTCGCTCGCCGAGCTCAAGGGCAGGAAGATCGGCCTCGAGGTCGGCCTCGTCGAGCACCTCATGCTGCTCAACGCCCTCAAGAAAATCGGGATGAGCGAGGCCGATCTCACCATCGTCAACACGCCGACCAACCAGACGCCGCAGGTCTTCGCCTCGGGCCAGGTCGACGCCATCGCCGCCTGGAATCCCAACGCCGGCCAGGCGCTCAAGGCCGTCGCCGGCTCGACCGCCATCTACACCAGCGCCAACGAGCCCGGCCTCATCTACGACACCATCGCCGTCTCCCCGCAGAGCCTCGCGCAGCATCGCGCCGAATGGGTGAAGCTCGTCTCGGTCTGGGACAAGGTCCTCGCCTACATCACCGACCCGGCCACGAAGGACGACGCCCTGAAGATCATGGCCGCGCGCACCGGCTCCACGCCCGCCGACTATGCGGCGTTCATCGGCGGCACCCATTTTCTCACGCTCGCGGACAGCGCGAAAATCATCGCCAGGAAGGGCCCCGGCTTCAATTCGCTCGCCGGCTCCTCCGCCGTCGCCAACGATTTCAACGTGAAAAACAGCGTCTACAAGGAGTCGCAGAACGTCACCACTTACTTCGACGCCAAGCTCACCGCCGAGGCCATCGCCGCCGCGAAAAAATAATTCCCGGGCCACCGGCGCCCGTTCAACCTCGCGTTCATGTCTCGCGCCCGCTGGGTGGCCATCGGCAGGGAGCCCTCGCCTCGCCTGCGTGCGGTCCTGACGACCTGCTCGTTCCTCCTGCCGCTGGCGCTTTGGGCGCTCGTCAGCTACGTGCCGTGGATCTGGCACCCGCTGATGCGGATCGATTCGCCGGGTGACGTCGCGTGGTTCAAGCCGGGCCTCCTCGTGGAGCGCCCGGCCTTCGCCGAGGAAAATGCGAAGGCCGTCGCCGCCGGCGGCCACGCCGCCACCGGCCGGCCGGCGAATCCCGTTTTTCTCCCCGCGCCGCACGAGGTCGGTCGCGCATTCTGGACCGCCTTCACGACGCCGCCGATTCTCCGCGGCGAGCCGTGGCTTCACCAGAGTCTCGCGCTCAGCATCAAGACCATCTTCTGGGGCTTCGTCATCTCGTCGCTCGTCGGCGTCCCTCTCGGCATCGTCTGCGGCGCCTATGGCCCGGTCTCGCGCCTCTTCGAGCCGGTGATCGATTTCGTTCGCTACATGCCAGCGCCGGCGTTCGGCGCGCTCGCCGTCGCCGTCCTCGGCATCTACGACGCGCCGAAGATCGCCATCATCGTCCTCGGCACGTTTTTTCAACAGGTCCTCGTCATCGCCAACACCGTCCGCCGCCACGACCCCGCGCTCGTCGAGGCCGCGCAAACCCTCGGCGCCCGCCCCGGCCAGCTCCTGCTTCGCGTCATCGTCCCGAGCTGCCTTGTCGACATCTACAACGACCAGCGCATCCTCCTCGGCTGGGCGTGGACCTACCTCATCGTCGCCGAGGTCGTCGGCGTCAGCAGCGGAATCACGTTTTTCATCAACCAGCAGGCCAAATACCGCAACTTCGACAACGTCTACGCCGCCATCATCATCATCGGCGTGATCGGGCTCACCACCGACCAGGCCCTCGCGTTTCTCGGCCGCCAGATCTTCGTCTGGAAGGATCCCCGCCCGACCGGCATTCGCAATTTCTTCCAGCGGCTCTTCGCCGGGCGCGACGTGCTGCTGTTCCCGGACAACGACCAACCTCCCACGGGATCGTGAGCGCTCCGGTCGAAGATTTCCTGCCCGACTATCGCGCGCAATCGCCCGCGGTCGCCGATCGTTTCCGCCGGCTGAAGGAACGCCCCGTCGTTCTCGACGTCGAGCACCTCGGCCGCCAGTTCGCCGGCAACGATGGCGGCATCGTCACCGCGCTGCGCGACGTTTCGTTTCGCGTCCATCGGCGCGAATTCATCTGCGTGATCGGGCCCTCGGGCTGCGGCAAGTCCACCCTCATCCGCCTCGTCGCCGGCCTCGAGCAGCCGACCTCGGGCCGGATCCTGCTCGACGGCCACGAGGTCCACGGCCCCGGCCCCGATCGCGGCATGGTGTTTCAGGGCTACACGCTCTTCCCGTGGCTCACCGTAAAGCGCAACGTGATGTTCGGGCTCACGATGAAAGGCATGTCGCTCAGTCAGGCCGACAGCGAGGCCCGCCAGTGGATCGATCTCGTCGGCCTCTCGCGTTTTCAGGATTCCTATCCCGCGCAACTCTCCGGCGGGATGAAGCAACGCACCGCCATCGCCCGCGCCCTCGCCGCCCAGCCCCGGATTCTGCTCATGGACGAACCGTTCGGCGCCCTCGACGCCCAGACCCGCTGCCAGATGCAGATGCACCTGATGGAAATCTGGCGCAACGTCGACGTCACCATCCTCTTCATCACGCACGACCTCGACGAGGCCGTGCTGCTTGCCGACCGCATCCTCGTGCTCAAGGCGCACCCGGGCGAGGTGCAGGAACTCATCGAGGTCTCCGTCCCGCGCCCGCGTCACGCCGACCAGTTCACCGCGCCCGAGTTCCTCGCCACCCGCCGTCGCATCGACGAACTCATCCACCCCCGCACCGAATCCGCCGTGGAAAAACTTCCCATCGTCCGCCTGACGCAGGTCGGCGATGATGTCGAATAGCCCGCGACCGCCACGTCTTGCGCAAACCCTCCCGGCCATGAAGTCTGCCTCCTCCGCCCTTCGCTCCCTTCGCGAGACACCCCGCCCATGACCGCCGCCCGCCGCCCCCAGCTCGCCCGCTTCAGCGTCTCGCTCCCCGCCGACCTCCTCGACGAGCTCGACGACATGGTCACCCGTCGTCAGCTCCCCAACCGCTCCCACGCCATCGCCGAGATGGCCCGCGAGCAATTGATCGAGCACGCGCAGGAGCTCGGCACCAAGTCGATGGCCGGCACGATCAGCCTCGTTTACGACTATCGGAAACGAAATCTCCAGCGGAAGCTCGCCGACATCCAGCACCAGAATTATCTCATGGTCGTCACCTCGACCCACGTCCATCTCGAGCACCATCACTATCTCGAGGTGCTCCTCGTGCAGGGTCCCGCCCGCGATCTGCGCAGCCTTGCCGACACGCTCGCCGCCTGCAAGGGCGTGAAGCACGCCCGCCTGAACCTCACCGCCACCGCGATGCCGCCGCTCCTGTAGCGCCTCGCTCGCACGGTCTTGCCCGCCGCACGCCGTCTCGGGTTTGGCCCGCGCTCTGCTCTTGTCAGCACACGAATATAAATAATCGTAACATCCTCCCGTTTCCATCCGCCATCTCCACCCACCCTATCCGTCCCATTGGTCCCATTCGTCCCGTCGGTCCCATTCCTCCCCCGCCCGCCATGCCCGCCGCTCCCGACCTCATCATCGACCCCGCGCCCGCCGCCCCGATCTTCGCCCGCACGCTCACCCACGCCGGCATGTGGTCCGCCGTGCTCTCCCGCGGCAAGACCCTCCGCCTCACCGATCTCGACGGCGGCGCCAACGTCGGCCTCCTCCTCTATCACGCCGACGTTCCGACCGAGCGCTACAACCTCCCCGACACGCTCAAGGGCCAGCACATTTTCTATCTCCGCGCGCCCTACTGCCTCCACTCCGACATGGGCCGCATCCTCGCCTCGATCACCGCGGACACCGCCGGCTGGCACGACACCGTCTGCGGCTGCTCCGACGCCAGCCTCGTCGCGAAAAAATACGGCCTGAAAAACTATCAGACCGCCCGCAACGACTGGCATCGCAACGCCCGCGACTGCTTTCTCATCGAACTGGCGAAATGGGGCCTCGGCCCGCGCGACCTCGTCCCCAACCTCAATCTTTTCAGCAAGGTCGTCGCCGACGATACCGGCCGCCTCACCTTCGTGCCCGACAACTCGCCACCCGGCGCCCACGTCGACCTGCGCTTCGAACTCGACACGCTCGTCGTCCTCAACACCTGCCAGCATCCGCTCGATCCCGATCCCGCCTATCACCCGCGCTCCGTCCGCCTCGAGGTCTTCCGCACTTCGCCTCCCGCTCCCGACGACGCGTGCCGCCGCTCCCGCCCCGAAAACGTCCGCGCCTTCGCGAACACCGAAACCTACCACGCCCTCCGCGATTGATCGCCATGACCACCAGCACGCTCGATCCAACCGTGGCTCTTTATCGCCATGTCATCCCCGCCGGCGATCCGTGGTCGCACGAAATCAAACGCGGCCAGATCCTCCGCATCGTCGACCTCGAGGGCAACCAGGCCGCGGACACTCTCTTCTACGACGCGCACGATCCGTTCAACCGCTACAGCGCGAGCGACACCGTCCAGCGTCAGGCCGCGCTCTATCTCAGCACCGGGACAACGCTCTACTCCCAGCTCGGCGACCCGCTTCTTACCATCGTCGCCGACACCTGCGGCCGACACGACACGCTCGGCGGCGCCTGCTCCCGCGAGAGCAACACGATGCGCTACGCCCACGACAAGGAGTTCATGCACGCCTGTCGCGACAGCTTCATTTGCGGCGTCCACGCCTGGCGCCCCGATCTCGGCAAGCGCGACGTCGCCCCGAACATCAATTTCTTCATGAACGTCCCTGTGACGCCCGACGGCCGCCTCACCTTCGCCGACGGCGTCAGCGCCCCGGGCTACTACGTCGAACTCCGCGCCGAGCGCGACGTCGTCTGCGTGATCTCGAACTGCCCCCAGCTCAACAACCCCTGCAACGCCTACAACCCGACGCCGATCGAGGTCCTGATCTGGAATCCCTGAGGGTGTCTCGCGAAGGGTCCGAAGGAAACGAAGGAATCATGAACCAAGAGATCGTTGGAAAAGCCGCGTTAGATGCCGCGTTCAAAGCCCACACGAAACTCGGGCCGGGTCTGCTGGAGTCCGCTTGCGAAACCGCGATGGCGAAGGAACTCCGAAAGCTTGGTCACCAAATCGAACGACAGAAACCGATTCCTGTTTTTTACGATGGTGAACTGCTGGAGGAAGTCGGCTTTCGCGCCGACCTCATCATCGACAATCTCGTCTTGGTCGAGCTGAAGTCCGTGGCTCAAGTCACCGACCTCTTCAAGAAGACGACTTGGAATTACCTTCGCCTGATCCCGCTCCAGCTCGGGTTCCTCATCAACTTCAACGAAGTTCATCTCAAAAACGGCATCACGCGCGTCACGAACGGAGCCGAGGGAAAAGATTTCTTCGCCTGATAATCCCATGTCTCGCGAGGGATACGAAGGAAGCGAACGTCCAATCCAGTAGAGATATTCCGGCTCTCCTTTTTTCGAACCTTCGTCCCCTTCGAATCCTTCGCGAGACACCTTTCCGATGTTTTCCAAAGTCCTCATCGCCAACCGCGGCGCCATCGCCTGCCGTGTGATTCGCACCTTGCGGCACATGGGCATCGCGTCCGTCGCCGTTTACTCCGACGCCGACCGGCACTCCCTCCACGTCCAGCAAGCCGACGAATCCGTCCACCTCGGCCCCGCTCCTGCCGCTCAGTCTTACCTCGACGCCGACAAGATCATCGCCGCCGCCAAAGCCACCGGCGCTCAAGCCATCCATCCCGGCTACGGTTTCCTCTCCGAAAATCCCGCCTTCGCCGACGCCTGCGCCGCCGCCGGCCTCGTCTTCATCGGCCCCACTGGCGACCAGATGCGCATGTTCGGGCTCAAGCACGCCGCCCGCGCCATCGCGCAAAAACAAAACGTCCCCCTCCTCCCCGGCTCCGAACTTCTCCGCGACGAGGCTCACGCCCGCGCCGAGGCCGCGCGCATCGGCTACCCCGTCATGCTCAAGTCCACCGCCGGCGGCGGCGGCATCGGCATGTCGCTCATCCGCCAGCCCGCCGAGCTCTCCGCCGCCTTCGCCGCCGTCGGCCGCCTCGCGAAAAACAATTTCAAGGAGGGCGGCATCTTCCTCGAGAAATTCGTCGAGCACGCCCGCCACATCGAGGTCCAGATTTTCGGCGACGGCCGCGGCCACGTCGTCGCCGTCGGCGAACGCGACTGCTCCGTCCAGCGCCGCAACCAGAAGGTCATCGAGGAGACGCCCGCTCCCGGCCTGTCGCCCGCGCAGCGCACGCGCCTCCTCGATTGCGCCGCCCGCCTCGGCGCCGCCGCCGGCTACCAGAACGCCGGCACCGTCGAATTCGTCTACGACAACGCCACCGGCGAATTCTATTTTCTCGAAGTCAACACGCGCCTCCAGGTCGAGCACGGCGTCACCGAGGAAGTCACCGGCATCGATCTTGTCGAATGGATGCTTCGCGCCGCCGCCGGCGAACTTGATCTTTCCAACTTCACGCCCGCCTCCACCGGCGCCTCGATCCAGGTCCGCGTCTACGCCGAGGATCCCGGCAAAAACTTTCAACCTGCCGCCGGCACCCTCACCGACGTCCATTTCGCCACGTCCGCCCGCATCGAGACGTGGATCGAGCGCGGCACCGAGGTCTCCGCGTTCTACGATCCGCTCCTCGCGAAAATCATCGTCCGCGGTTCCGACCGCGCCGATGCCCTCGCCCGCCTCGACGCCGCCCTCGCCGACACCCGCCTCCACGGCCTCGAAACCAATCTCGACTACCTTCGCCAGATCGCCGCCTCCACCGGGTTTCGCGCCGGCGGCGTCACCACCAAATACCTCGCCACGCTGCCCTACGCCGCCTCGACGATCGACGTCCTCGAGGGCGGCACCCAGACCACCGTGCAGGATTATCCCGGCCGCCTCGGCTATTGGGACGTCGGTGTTCCACCCTCCGGCCCGATGGATGGCCGCTCGTTCCGCCTCGCCAACCGTCTCGTTGGCAACCCCGACACCGCCGCCGGCCTCGAACTCACCGTCAACGGCCCCAGGCTCCGCTTCAACACGGCCGCCGTCGTCGCGCTCACCGGCGCGCACATGCCCGCGACGCTCGACGGCAAACCCATCGCCTTTCATCGCGCCTTTCGCATCAAACGCGGCCAGACCCTCCAACTCGCTTCCGTCGACGGCCCCGGCCTCCGCGCCTACCTCGCCATCCGCCACGGCCTCGACGTCCCGGATTACCTCGGCAGCAAATCCACCTTCACGCTCGGCCTCTTCGGCGGTCACTCCGGCCGCGCCCTCCGCACCGGCGATGTCCTTCGCGTCAATCGCGCCACGCCCGCCGGCGTGACCGACGCCGCTCCGCTCCTCCGCGCACCCGCCTCGATCCACTCGCCGCTCACGCGCGACTGGGATATCGGCGTCCTCTACGGCCCGCACGGCGCGCCAGATTTTTTCACCAACGACGACATCGCCGCTCTCTTCAGCGCCATCTACGAAGTCCACTACAACTCCGCCCGGACCGGCGTCCGCCTCATCGGCCCGAAACCGCAGTGGGCGCGCCGCGACGGCGGCGAGGCCGGCCTGCACCCTTCGAACATCCACGACAACGCCTACGCGATCGGCGCGATCGATTTCACCGGCGACATGCCGATCATCCTCGGCCCCGACGGCCCGAGTTGCGGCGGCTTCGTCTGTCCCGCGACGATCGCCAGCGGCGAACTCTGGAAAATCGGCCAGCTCAAGCCCGGCGACAAGGTCCGCTTCCGTGCCCTCACCGCCGAACAAGCCCGGATCATCGCGACCGCCCAGGACGCCGAAATCGAATCCCTCCGCCTCTCCGCCATTCGTCATTCGTCATCCGTCATTCGTCATTCCTCGCCCTCCGAACCCGCCATCCTCCACGCCATCCCCGCCCGCCCCGCCGCCCCCGCGGTCGTCTACCGCCGCGCCGGCGACGCCTACCTCCTCGTCGAATACGGTCCGCTCGTCCTCGACATCGCGCTCCGGATGCGCGTCCACGCGCTCCAAACCTGGCTCGAACGCCACCACCTCCCCGGCATCGTCGACCTCACGCCCGGCATCCGCTCGCTCCAAATTCATTTCGACGCCCGCCTGCTTCCGCTCGAACGCCTGATGGAGATTCTGCTCCGCGCCGAGTCCGAACTCCCCGCCGTCGACGACATCGAGGTGCCCTCGCGCATCGTTCACCTGCCGCTCTCCTGGGAGGACGAGTCCACCCTTCTCGCGATCCGCAAATACATGCAGATCGTCCGCAAGGACGCGCCGTGGTGCCCCAGCAACATCGAGTTCATCCGCCGCATCAACGGCCTCGATTCCGTCGCCGACGTCCACCGCATCGCCTTCGAGGCAAGCTACCTCGTCCTCGCGCTCGGCGACGTTTACCTCGGCGCCCCCGTCGCCACCCCGGTCGATCCGCGCCACCGTCTCGTCACCACGAAATACAATCCTGCCCGCACCTGGACGCCGGAAAACGCCGTCGGCATCGGCGGCGCCTACCTCTGCGTCTACGGCATGGAGGGCCCCGGTGGCTACCAGTTCATCGGCCGCACCTGCCAGATGTGGAACCGCTACAAGCAAACCGCCGAGTTCACCGACGGCCACCCGTGGCTCCTCCGCTTCTTCGACCAGATTCGTTTCTATCCGGTCACGAACGCCGAGCTCACGAAGTTCCGTGAAGATTTTACCCACGGTCGCGCGCAGCTGAAAATCGAGCAAACGACCTTCCGTCTCCGCGACTACGAAAAATTTCTCGCCGCCAACGCCGCTACGATCGCCGCCGCCAAATCCCGCCAGCAGGCCGCCTTCGAGGCCGAGCGCCATCGCTGGGAGATTTCCGGCCAGCTCAACTTCTCCTCCGAATCCGATTCGGCCGCCGCCGTCGACGAGCAGGCGATTCCCGCCGGCTGCACCGCCGTGATCGCCCATATCCCCGGCAACGTCTGGAAAATCGCCGTCGCCGCCGGCGCCGCCGTCAACGAGGGTGACGCGCTCGTGATCCTCGAATCGATGAAGATGGAAATCACCGTCGTCGCCAGCCGCGCAGGCAAAGTCCGCGAAATCCGCTGCGCCGAAGGCCGCCCCGTCAACGCCGGCGAAACCCTCATCGTCCTGGAAAGCTGATCCAATCCAAATTTCCCGCGAAGGATTCGAAGGAAGCGAAGGCCCAATCCATCCCAGCTCCAACCTTTTCCTTCCTTTGGTTTTATCCTTCGCTCCCTTCCAATCCTTCGCGAGACACTCTTCCGAAATGCCTTTCTCCCTCGACCTCGCCGCCCTCCGTGCCGCCTACGCCGACGGCTCCCTCACGCCGACCGCTCTCGTCGACGAACTTCTCCGTCGCATCGCCACGCACGCCGATCCCGCCGTCTGGATTCGTCTCCTCTCGCGCGACGAACTCCTCGTCCACGCCCGCCGTCTCGAATCGCTCGACCGCTCCACGTTGCCGCTCTACGGCGTTCCCTTCGCGATCAAGGACAACATCGACCTCACCGGCGTCCCCACCACCGCCGGCTGCCCGGAGTTCGCCTACACGCCCGCCGACTCCGCGCCCGTCGTCCAGCGTCTCCTCGACGCCGGCGCGATTCCCGTGGGCAAGACCAACCTCGACCAGTTCGCCACCGGCCTCGTTGGCGTCCGCTCGCCCTATGGCGTCCCGCGCAATCCGTTTCGCGCCGACCTGATCCCCGGCGGCTCCAGCAGCGGCTCCGCCGTCGCCGTCGCCGCCGGCCTCGCCTCGTTTTCCCTCGGCACCGACACCGCCGGCTCCGGCCGCATCCCCGCCGGCCTGAACAACCTCGTCGGCTTCAAGCTCACCAAGGGCGCCCTCAGCACCCGCGGCGTCGTCCCCGCCTGCCGCTCGCTCGACTGCGTTTCGATCTTCGCGCTCACCTGCGGCGACGCCGCCGATGTCGCCCGCGTCGCCGAGGCCTTCGATCCCGAGGATTCGTTTTCCCGCTCGCGCGCAACCACCACCTCCGCTCCCGCGTCGCTTCGCGTCGGCGTTCCCGAACCCACCGCGCTCGAGTTCTTCGGTGACGCCGAAGCCGAACGCCTCTTCCGCGAAAATCTCTCCCGCATTACCGCCCTCGGCGCCCAGCTCGTCGAGATCGACTTTTCCCCTTTCCGCGAAGCCGCCGCCTTGCTCTACCAGGGTCCGTGGGTCGCTGAGCGCTGGGCCGCGCTCCGCGCATTTCACCAGAAAAACGCGGACGCGTTTTTCCCCGTCACGCGCAAGATCGTCGAGGGCGCCGCGAATCTCAGCGCCGCCGACACGTTCGAAGGCTTTTATCGCCTCGCCGCCCTCGCCCGCCGCGCCGCCGCCGAGTGGGAGAAAATGGATGTGCTCCTCGTCCCCACTGCGCCGCGCCCCTACACCGTCGCCGAGGTCGCCGCCGAGCCGTTGCTCCTCAACACCCGCCTCGGCACCTACACCAACTTCGTTAACCTCCTCGACCTCGCCGCCCTCGCCGTGCCCGCCGGCATCCGCCGCGACGGCGCCCCGTGGGGCGTCACGTTCATCGCACCCGCGTGGAGCGAGCCCACTCTCCTCGCCCTTGCCGCCCGTTGGCACGCCGCCATCGGCGGCAAACTCGGCGCCACCTCGCATCCGCTCCCGCCCGCGCCGTCATCGCCGCCCACCGCCACTACGGCCGCACCAACGACCATCCAGCTCGCCGTCGTCGGCGCCCATCTCTCCGGTCTGCCCCTCAATCATCAACTCACCGACCGTGGCGCTCGCCTCGTCTGGTCGGGCAACACCGCGCCGGTCTACCGTCTCCACGCCCTGCCCAACTCAACCCCGCCGAAACCCGGCCTCGTCCGTGTCGCCGACGGCGGTGCATCCATCGCCGTGGAAGTGTGGGAACTCCCCGTTGCCGCTTTCGGCAGTTTTGTTGCCGCCGTGCCATCGCCGCTCTGCATCGGCACCGTGGTCCTCGCCACGGGCGAATCCGTGAAAGGTTTCCTCTGCGAACCCGCCGCCCTCGCCGGCGCCGAGGACATCACGCGTTTCGGCGGCTGGCGCGCCTACCTCGCCCGCTCCGTCTAATCGCCCCGCCCCGTCAACGGCCCCACCTTGTCGACGGGCCTACCTCGTAGATCGGAACCGCCCGTCGACGCTCCCGTCTCGGCGACCGGAATCGCCCGTCGACGGTCCCCGCTCCGCCGGGCAAAGCGCCGGTTGTCAACTATTAGTTGACAACCTCTCCGGCCCCCCGGACCCCAGCGTGCCCGCGCCGTCCGCCACGCATGCCGCACTCGCCGCTTTACGACCGGCCGCCTTTCGCTTTCCGTCGCCGCCACGCATGACGCCCGACCGGCCCATCTCCGAACTCTTCGCGCAACGCCGCCCGCTGCGCTCGCTGGAGTTTTTTCCGCCCAAGGACGATGCCGGCGTCGAGGCCCTCCGCGCCACCGCGGCCGCGCTCCGGCGCATGAATCCCGATTTCGTGTCCGTCACCTACGGCGCCGGCGGCTCGACCCGCGAACGCACCGCGCAGGTCAGCGCGCTGCTCAAGTCGGAGTTCAACTTCACGGTCATGCCCCACCTCACCTGTGTCGGCCATTCGCGCGCCGAGCTCGCCGAGGTCGCCGACCGGATTCACGCGAGCGGTTTCCGGAACATCATGACGCTGCGCGGCGATCCGCCGAAGGGTGAGACCACGTTCACGCCCTATCTGGACGGTCTTCGTTACGCGAGCGACCTCGTCGCCCTGCTCAAGTCGCGCCACGCCGATTTCTGCCTCGGGGTTGGCGGCTATCCGGAGAAACACCCCGAGGCACCGTCGCTCGACGCCGACCTCACCCATCTCAAGCGCAAGGTCGACGCCGGCGCCGATTTCATCACGACGCAGCTCTTCTTCGACAACGCCGTCTATTACCGCTTCGTCGAAAAATGCCGCGCGGCCGGCATCACCGTGCCGATCGTCCCCGGCATCATGCCCGTGCTGTCGTTGAAACAGATCCGCCGGTTCACCTCGATCTGCGGCACGACGCTCCCCGCGCCGCTCACCACCCGCCTCGAGGTCGCCGCCGAGAGCCCCGAGGTCGTCGAGATCGTCGGCGTCGACTGGGCGCTCAACCAGATTCGCGGCCTGCTCGCCAACGGCGCGCCCGGTTACCACCTCTACATTCTCAACCGGGCCAAAGGCGCCCTCGCCCTCACGGCCGGCCTGGCCGCCTGAATCGCTTCGCGAAAGGCGCGTCGGAGACAGCCCCCGGTCCTTCTCCCTGCCCCTTTGCTTCCCTTCGTTTCCTTCGCGTCCTTCGCGAGACCCATTTCTTCATCCGCCCGCGAATACCGGCCGGAATCCCGCCGCGCTCAAAATCGCCGCGATTTTTTCCCGCTGGTCGCCTTGGATCTCGATCGCGCCGTCCTTCACCGTTCCGCCACAGCCGCACGCCGCGCGCATTTTCTTCGCGAGCTGCTCCTTTTCCGGCAGCCCGATCCCCACGAATCCGTCGACGACCGTGACCGTCTTTCCGCCGCGGTTTCCCGTCTCGCGCCGGATATCCACGCGTCCACGATTCTTCGTCTGAGCGGCGGTCGCGACTGTCCCCGGCCGCCCCGGGTTCCCGGCCAGCTTCGCCGCCGCCTGCTCCAAAACCACCTTCGGAGCGACCGGCAACCCCGCGGCGCTCAGCGCGCCAAACGGATTCTGCCCAAGGCCGCCGCCGCCATCCGTCGGAATCTTTCCGCCGCCGGCCATATTCAGGCTCCTCCCGTTTTCCCTGCCCGCCCGCCGCACACTCCGACCGGAATGTCGCTCTCGCCGCCCAAAAACATCAGCGCCTTCGCGTAGCTCCGGTTCTCCAGAAAATGAGCCAGTTGCGGATGCAGCCCCGCCCGCCCGTGCTCCAACATGCCATCCAATTTCGCCATTTCGTCGGCAATCGTCTGGCCATCAGCCGCTTTGATGGCCGCAAGGAGCGAGTTAAGGGACGCTTTTATCTGGGTTTCCATGATCGTCGGGAGCAAATACTAATCCCGCTGTTACCCACGTTAAGGCTCTTTGCAATCCCTGTCGCGGTCCGCGCCGCACTTGAGTCTGCGCGGCCGCCGTGTTTCGTTGACCCTCCGTTTCTTTGCTCCCGCGCCGCGCGCGACCATCCGCATGTCTCCCGTCAAATCTTCCTCCTCGCTGCCCACCGCCGCCAATGCCGCCGTCATTGAGGCGGCCTACGAATCGTGGCTGCAAAATCCCGACTCGGTCGACCCGACGTGGCGCGCGTTCTTTCAGGGCTTCACCCTCGGCAACTCCGGCGCCACGCCTTCCGCGGCGCTCGCCGAATCGACCCATCCCGCCGCCGCGACTCCCATCATCGACAGCCTCAAGCAGTCGCACGTCCACCATCTCATCAACACCTATCGCGCGCTCGGGCACCTCGAGGCCCACCTCGATCCCCTCGGCGAGCCGCCCGAGCCCCATCCCAAGCTCGCCCTCGCCGCGTTCAACCTCTCCGACGCCGACCTCGACACGTTCTTCGACATCGGCACCTACCTTGGCGGCGGCCAGATGAAGCTGCGCGACATCCTCATCGCGCTCCGCACGACCTATTGCGACCATATCGGCGTCGAATACACCCACATCCAGGACGTCGACGTCCGCCGCTGGCTCCAGGAAAAAATGGAGACGACGCGCAACCAGCCCGATTTTTCCAAGGCCGAGAAAATCCGCATCCTCCGCCGCATCCACAAGGCCGAGCTCTTCGAGCGCTTTCTCCACACGAAATACGTCGGCCAGAAACGCTTCTCGCTCGAGGGCGGCGAGACCATGATCGCCGCGATCGACTCGATCATCGAGCACTGCCCGCGCGCCGGCGTCGCCGAGGTCGTCATGGGCATGGCCCACCGCGGCCGGCTCAACATCCTCACCAGCGTCATGCGGAAACACTTCGATGTCCTCTTCGAGCAGTTTTCCGAAAACTACCTCCCCGACGCCGTGGGCGGCGACGGCGACGTGAAATACCACCTCGGCTACCACGCCGTCCTCGACACCGCCTCGGGCAAGCAGGTCGAGGTCCGCCTCACCTCGAATCCCTCGCACCTCGAGATCGTCAACCCCGTCGTCGAAGGCCGCGCCCGCGCCCGCCAGCGCGCCCGCGGCGACATGGAGCGCCGCACCACCGTCCTGCCGCTCCTCATCCACGGCGACGCCGCGTTCGCCGGCCAGGGCGTCGTCGCCGAGACGCTCAATTTCTCCCAACTCCCCGGCTACCAAACCGGCGGCACGCTGCATTTCGTCATCAACAACCAGATCGGTTTCACGACCGATCCGAGCGACTCGCGCTCGACGCTCTATTGCACCGACGTCGCGAAAATGATCGAGGCGCCGATCTTCCATGTGAACGGCGACGACCCCGAGGCCGTCTGCCTGGTCGCCCGCCTCGCCCTCGAATTCCGTGAGAAATGGCAGCGCGACGTCGTCATCGACATGTTCTGTTACCGCAAGCACGGGCACAACGAGACCGACGAGCCCGCCTTCACCCAGCCGCTCCTCTACAAGAAAATCGCCGCCCACCCGGCGATCTCCGCCGTGCTCACGCGCAAGCTCATCGCCGAGGGCACCATCACGGAGGCCAAGGCCGAGGCGATTCGCGCGGAGTATTCGGAGGCGCTCGAGAAGAACCTCGAGATGGCCAAGGCCACCGAGACCGCCAAGTCCGCCAAGCGCGCCGCCGCCGCCGAGGCGAAAAAATTCGCAGGCTCTACCGCCGTCTTCCAGCCGGATTTCCATTTCAAACCCGTGCCGACCGGCGTCTCGTCCGAACTCATCGACCGCGTGGTTCGCGGCCTCACGACGCTGCCCGCCGGCTTCAAGCCCAACCCGAAGATCAAGCGCTTCCTCGACGCCCGCGTGAACGCCCATCGCGACGGCGGCCCGATCGACTGGGGCTTCGCCGAGGCGCTCGCGTTTGGCACGCTCGTCCTCGAGGGCGAGCCGATCCGGCTCAGCGGCCAGGATTGCGAGCGCGGCACCTTCAGCCACCGGCATGCCGTGCTGCACGATATGGACAACGGCAACACCTACGCGCCGTTGAAAAATCTCGACCCGCAGCAGGCGCGCTTCTGCGTCTACAACTCGCTCCTCTCCGAGGCCGCGGTGCTCGGGTTCGACTACGGCTACTCGCTCGATTTCCCCAACATGCTCTGCCTGTGGGAGGCGCAGTTCGGCGATTTTGCCAACGGCGCGCAGGTCGTGATCGACCAGTTCATCGCCAGCGGCGAATCGAAATGGCAGCGCACGAGCGGCATCGTGCTGCTGCTCCCGCACGGCTACGAGGGCCAGGGCCCCGAGCATTCCTCCGCGCGCCTCGAGCGCTTCCTCCAGCTCTGCGCCGAGGACAACATCCAGGTCGCCAACATCACGACGCCCGCCAATTTCTTTCACGCCCTCCGCCGCCAGGTGAAGCGCGACGTCAAGAAGCCGCTCGTCGTCATGTCGCCCAAGTCGCTCCTCCGCCATCCCGCCGCGGTTTCGAAACTCGCCGAATTCACGGCCGGCGCGTTTCAGGAAGTCATCGACGATCCGTCGTTCGCCGACGCGAAGCCCGCCCGGTTGATCTTCTGTTCCGGCAAGGTCTACTACGATCTCATCGACTATCGCACGAAGAAGCAGCTCACCGACACGGCCATCGTGCGCCTCGAACAGCTCTATCCGCTTCATCGCAATCACCTCGCCGAGCTCGCCGACCGCTACGCCGGCGCCCGCGTCGTCTGGTGCCAGGAGGAGCCGCAGAACATGGGCGCCTGGTCCTACGTCTGCCCGCAGTTCGCCGAGATCTTCGGCTTCCTCCCGCTCTACGCCGGCCGCGACGCCGCCGCCTCGCCCGCCGTCGGCACCCTCGCCCTCCATCGTTTCGAGGTCGCCGCTCTCCTCAACGACGCCTTCAGTCTCTGATTCTGTTTCGTCCCACGCCACCCATCACACCGCAATTTTTCCCATGCCCCTCCTCGAAGTAAAAATCCCGCCGATGGGTGAATCCATCACCTCCGGTATTCTCGCCAAGTGGCACGTCAACGACGGCGACGTCGTCAAAAAGGACCAGCCGCTCTTCGAGCTGGAGACCGACAAGATCACGAGCGAGGGCACGGCGGAGGCCGCGGGAAAAATCTCGTTCAAGGCCGCCGTCGGCGACGAGGTGAAAATCGGCCAGGTCGTCGCCACGATCGATCCCGCAGTTGTAGCCGGGGTCGCTGACCCCGGCCCGGGCTCAGCGAGCCCGGCCACATCATCTCGGACCGGCGACTCCGCCACTGTTTCCCCCGCCGTCCGCCGCCTCGCTGCCGAGACCGGCCTCGACCCCGCCACCGTCGCCGGCACCGGCAAGGCCGGCCGCGTCACAAAAGGCGACATGCTTGCCGCCGCCGAGGCGAAACCCGCCGTTGCCGCCGGCGCCGCCAGTTCCGGGCCGGGCGCAACGGGCCCGGCTGCAACGCCGGCGCCCGTTCAAAAAGTTTCCGCGCCTGTCGTCACCGGGGAGCGCCAGACGCGCAAAAAGCTCTCCCCGCTCCGCGCCAAGATCGCCCAGCGCCTCGTCGCCGCCCAGCACGAGGCCGCCATGCTCACCACGTTCAACGAGGTCGATATGTCCGCCGTCATGGCGCTCCGGGCGAAATATCAGGACGACTTCGTCAAGAAAAACGGCCTCAAGCTCGGCTTCATGTCGTTCTTCGCGAAGGCCGTCGTCCACGCCCTGCGCGAAGTCCCGGCGGTCAACGCCCAGCTCGACGGCGACAGCATCGTCGAAAATCATTTCTACGACATCGGCATCGCCGTCTCGACCGACAAGGGCCTCATGGTCCCGGTCATTCGCGGTTGCGACACGCTCGGCATGGCGGACATCGAAAAATCCATCGCCGACGTCGCGAAGCGCGCCCGCGAGGGCAAGATCACGCTCGCCGATCTCGAGGGCGGCGTCTTCACGATCACGAACGGCGGCACGTTCGGCTCGCTGCTCTCGACCCCGATCATCAACCCGCCGCAAAGCGCCATCCTCGGCCTCCACGCGATCAACGACCGCCCCATCGCGATCGCCGGCCAGGTCGTCATCCGCCCGATGATGTATGTCGCCCTGAGCTACGACCACCGCCTCGTTGACGGCAAGGAAGCCGTCACTTTCCTCGTGAAAGTGAAACAGGCGATCGAGGATCCCGCGCGTCTCGTGATCGGAATCTGACGAATTCAAAAGCCATGAAGCCAAGACTTGTTTCCTGGTTTCCTGGCTTCTGAATTCAACTCTCCTCATGCCCTCCGAATTCGATCTCATCGTCATCGGCGCCGGCCCCGGCGGCTATGTCTGCGCGTTTCGCGCCGCGCAGCTCGGCCTCAAGGTCGCGCTCGTCGAGAAACGCGCCACGCTCGGCGGCACCTGCCTCAATGTCGGCTGCATCCCGAGCAAGGCCCTGCTCTCCTCTTCCGAGCACTACGTCTTCGCCAGGCAGCACGCCGCCGATCATGGCGTAAAACTCGGCTCCATCGAGCTCGACCTCGCCACGCTCCTCAAAAAGAAGGACGCCGTCGTCGCGAAGCTCACCGGTGGCGTCGCCCAGCTCGCCAAGGCCCGCAAGATCACCGTCGTCACCGGCGCCGCGTCGTTCGTCTCGGCCGGCACGATGGCCATCGGCGATCAAAAGCTCACCGCGAAAAACATCGTCATCGCCACCGGCTCCGCCCCGGTCGAGCTGCCGTTTCTGAAGTTCGACGGCCAGACGGTCGTCTCGAGCGACGACGCCATCGCCTTCGATTCCGTGCCGAAGAAACTCGTGGTCGTCGGCGGCGGTGTCATCGGCGTCGAGCTCGGCTCCGTCTGGTCGCGGCTCGGCAGCGACGTGACCGTCGTCGAATTCCTGCCCAGCATCATCGCGACCTACGATGCCGACATCGTCCGGAATTTCACCCGCCTGATCCAGAAACAAGGCATGAAGATCGAGGTCGGCGCCAAGGTCACCGGCTTCGCCAAGGGCGTCCTCACCGCCGCGCGCGCCAGCGAAAAACTTTCCATTCCCGCCGACAAGGTCCTCGTCGCCGTCGGCCGCCGCCCGTTCACCGACGGCCTCGCGCTCGACCGGGCCGGCGTCCAACTCGACGACAAGAAGCGCATCAAGGTCGACAACCACCTGCGCACGTCCGCCCCCGGCGTCTGGGCGATCGGCGATGTCGTCGCCGGTCCGATGCTGGCCCACAAGGCCGAGGAAGACGGCGTGGCCGTCGCCGAATGGATTGCGGGCAAGGCCGGCCACGTGAACTGGGATCTCGTCCCCGCCATCGTCTACACCGACCCCGAGGTCGCGAGCGTCGGCCTCGGCGAGGACGCTGCGAAGGCCGCGGGGATCGCCGTCAACGTCGGCAAGTTCAATTTCGCCGCCAACGGCCGCGCCATCGCCGCCGACGCCACCGACGGCTACGTGAAGATCGTCGCGGACGCGAAGACCGACAAAATCCTCGGGGCGCAGATTCTCGGCCGCGGCGCGGGCGAGCTCATCAGCGAGGTCGTCACGCACATGGAATACGGCGGCAGCGCCGAGGACCTCGCGCGCACGATCCACGCCCACCCGACGATGAGCGAGGCCGTCAAGGAAGCCGCGCTCGCCGTCAGCAAGTCCGCACTGCACGCGTTGTGAGTCGCGCAGCGGATTGATCCAATTCGGCCGGCCTGGGCAGCCGCCCGCGTTTCCCATTGCCGTTCGTCTTTGCGGCAGCCGAGCATCGGGGCGCCTTCCCGATGACCGACCAACCGTCGCCGCCCAGCTCGTCGCACCACGCCCGCGGTGTGGTGCTCATGCTCGTTTCGACCGCGTGTTTCACGGCGAATGTCCTCCTGGTGCGGGCGCTCGGCGAGATGCACGCCGCCAATCTCTGGCTCGTCTCGTGCAGCCGGTTCGTCGTCGGCCTCGGGCTGATCGCCGCCGTCTACTGGCGCGAGTTCGAGCCGTCGCATCTCTTCCGCCGCCGCAAGCTCGCCGAGCGCGGGCTCGTCGGCGGCTTCGGGGTCTACCTCACTTACCTCGCCGTCATCCACCTCGGCGCCGGCCGCGCGATTTTCATCAACAACACCTACGTGATCTGGGGTGCGCTGCTTGCCGCGTGGATCCTGCGCGAACGGCTCCGACCCGCCCTGCTCGCCGGGAGCGCCGCCGCGCTGGCCGGGCTCGCCCTGCTCACGAACCTCCTCGCCCTCGATGCCCGGCCCGGCTTCTACGATCTCGTCGCCATCCTTTCCGCCTTTGGCTCGGCCTACGTGGTCGTGATGATCCGACAATTGCACGCGACCGAGCACACCTCGACGATCTTCTCCGCGCAATGCGTCTACGGCCTCCTGATCTGCACCGTGCCGGCCGTGGCCACCTTCGCGCCGCTTTCCCCCGCCGCCTGGGGCGTCCTGCTCCTGGCCAGCCTGACCGCCGGCAGCGGTCAACTCACCATGACCCGGGCGTTCCGCGACCTGCCGGTCGGCGAGGGATCGTTGCTGCAAATGCTGGTGCCGCTCGGTGTCGCCGCGGGCGGCGCGGCGTTTTTCCACGAGCATTTCACCGTCCACGAACTGGCCGGCGCCGCGCTGATCCTGGCGGGCACGGTGTTTACCGTGCTGCGTCGTTGACGACCCCCGGCCGCCCGGCGAGCCTGTCTGGCAAGGGAACTGCTCAACCAGCGGGCCCGTGTCAAAACCCTCCTTGTCGATCCTCAATCCCAGCTACGAAACCGCCGACTATTTCGACGAGATGTTCACGTCGTCCACCGACGTGCGCCCCCACTACCGCCGCCTCGCGGAGCGGCTGGGCACGCTGGCCCGGGACGAGTTCGAGCAGCGGCGCGGCGCCGTCGACCTCGCGTTTCTGCGGCGCGGCGTCACCTTCACGGTCTACAGCGATTCGCAGGGCACCGAGCGCATCTTCCCGTTCGATCTCGTCCCCCGCGTCATCCCGAACGCCGAGTGGTCCCGCATCGAGGCCGGCCTCGTGCAGCGCATCACGGCGCTCAACCTGTTTCTCGACGACGTCTATCACGGCCAGAAGGTCCTCAAGGACAAACTCGTGCCGCCCGCGCTCATCCTCGGCGCGAAGCATTTCCGCCGCGAGTTCATGAACTGCAAGGTGCCGCGCGGCATCTACGTTCACATCTGCGGCACCGACCTGATTCGCGACGCCCGCGGCAACTACCTCGTGCTCGAGGACAACCTCCGCTGTCCGTCCGGCGCGAGTTACATGGTGGAAAATCGCAGCGCGATGCGCCGCGCCTTTCCGAATTTGTTTCAGAGCTACGGCGTCCGCCCGGTCGAGACCTACGCGGACGATCTCCTCAAGGCGCTTCTCCACCTCGCCCCGGCCCGCAGCGACAAGCCCAGCGTCGTCCTCCTCACGCCCGGCGTCTTCAACAGCGCCTATTTCGAGCACAGCTTCCTCGCGCGCCAGATGGGCATCCCCATCGTCGAGGGCCGCGATCTCGTCGTCCGCGACGACCGCGTGTTCATGCGCACGACCGCCGGGCTCGTGCGGGTCGATGTCATCTACCGGCGCATCGACGACGATTTTCTCGACCCGTCCGTCTTCCGGCCCGACTCGATGCTCGGCGTGCCCGGCCTCGTGAACGCCTACCGCTCCGGCCATGTCGCGCTCGCCAATTCCATCGGCACCGGCGTCGCCGACGACAAGGTCATCTACGCCTACGTCCCCCAGCTCATCAAATACTACCTCGACCAGGAGCCGATCCTCGCGAACGTGAACACGTATCTCGCCTCCGAGCCGCTCCAGCGGAAATACATCCTGGAGAACATCGAGAAGCTCGTCGTGAAATCCGCCAACGAGGCCGGCGGCTACGGCATGCTGATCGGCCCCGCGTCGACCAAGGCGGAGTGCGAGGCCTTCCGTGCCCAGGTCGCCGCCAATCCCCGCAACTTCATCGCGCAGGATCCCATCAATCTCTCGCGTTCGCCGACCTGGTGCGACGGCCACCTCGAGGGCCGCCACATCGACCTGCGCCCCTACATCCTCTACGGCGAAAAGATCACCGTCACACCCGGCGGCCTCACGCGCGTCGCGCTCCGCAAGGGTTCGCTCGTCGTCAACTCCTCCCAGGGCGGCGGCTCGAAGGACACCTGGGTGCTCCAGGGCGACGAATGAGCCGGACGAGCCGGAAGCTCCCGGCACCAATCTCCAAGCTCCCATGAAGCTCCCAACCTCCCAGCTCCTGATTTTCCCGACTTCGATTTTCGAGGTTTCTCTGGAGCTTGGCGCTTGAAGTCTGGAGCTTCTGAAAAGCATGCCCACCCCCGCCAACGCCCCCCTCCTCCGCCCGCAGGCGACCGTGATGCTGTCCCGCGTCGCGCACTCGCTCTATTGGATGAGCCGTTACATCGAGCGCGCCGAAAACCTCTCGCGCCTCCTCGACGTCAACCTCCAGCTCCTGCTCGATTTCCAGGGCTTCACCGACACCACCATCAAGGAGCACTGGGGCTCGATCCTGCTCAGCTCGGGCGACGAGGAATTATTCGCGAAGCACTACGACATCGCCGACAGCCACAACGTCACCGAGTATTTCGCGTTCGACCTGCGTAATCCGAACTCCATCCGCGGCTGCGTCAACGCCGCGCGCGAGAACGCCCGCATGATCCGCGACCAGATCTCCGCCGAGATGTGGGAGACGATCAACGAGCTCTACCTCTACCTCCACGACCGCAGCTCCGAGGAGATCTGGGCGACGGGCGCCGGCGAGTTCTTCAACAACGTCAAGCGCGCCGCCCATCTCTTCCAGGGCCTCACGACCTCGACCTATTCGCGCAGCGAGGGCTGGGAATTCATCGAGTTCGGCAAATACCTCGAGCGCGCCGACAAGACCACCCGCATCCTCGACGTCAAATACCACATCCTGCTTCCCAGCGCGACCGACGTCGGCGGCGCGGTCGACACCGCGCAATGGCAGGCCGTGCTCCGCTCCGCCAGCGCGCTCGAGGCCTACCGCCGTTTCTACGTCCGCGAAATCCTTCCGTGGAAGGTCGGCGAGTTTCTCATTTTTTCCGACTCCTTCCCCCGCTCGCTGCATTTCTGCGTCGCGCAGGTCGACGAGTTTCTCCGCCGCATCCTCGGCGAGACCGGCGCCCGCCCCCGCACCGCCGCCGGCCGCGCCTCGCGCCGCCTCCTCGCCGACCTGCAATCGCTTGCCATCACCGATGTGCTGGACCAAGGCCTGCACGAATTCCTCATGGATATCCAAGCCACCCTCGACACCATCGGCGACGAAGTCGTCCAGACGACCATGTTTTACCCCGCGGAGTCCTCGATCGAGGAACAGCAGCAGCAACAGCAGCAGCAATAGCTGTCGCCTCGTTCCGTTCCCGCTCCCCTTCCGCCGCGCCCCGCCCACCCGGCCCGACGCCATGAATCTTCGCGTTGTCCATCGCACCACCTTCACCTACGCCGGCAAGGCGCACGACAGCTTCAACGAGGTCCGCCTCCAGCCGTTGCGCGATCCGCTGCAGCATTGCCGCGAGTTCCAGCTCGAGCTCACGCCGTCGGCCGCGACCCGCGAATACGAGGACTTTTACGGCAACACCATCCACTACTTCGACGTCGCCGCACCGCACACCAAGTTGATCATCGAGGCCACGTCCATGGTCGACACGGTGCCGACGGCCGAGCGCCCCGCCGTGCCCGTCGTCTCCGCCGCCGCGCTCGAGGTCGCCCCGGAGCGTGAGATGCTCGCCGAGTTCTACACGAGTTCCAACTACGTCCCGCTCGACGTCGAACTCTGGCGCGAGGCCCAGGACGCGCTCGCGGTGGGCCGTGCCGATGTGTGGAGCGATGTCCGCCGCCTCGGCGAACACATCTACAAGACCTTCGCCTACAAACCGAACTCCACCGGCGTGAACACGCGCGCCCCCGAGGCGCTCAAGCTGCGCACGGGCGTCTGCCAGGATTTCGCCCACGTGCTCCTCGGTCTCTGCCGCAGCGTCGGCATTCCCGCCCGCTACGTGAGCGGTTATTTTTTCAACGACACCCGCCGTCCGCGCGAGATCGAGGCCTCGCACGCGTGGATCGAGGCCTACGTGCCCGGCCACGGCTGGGCCGCGTTCGACCCGACGCACAACCGCGCCGCCGACGATCGTTACGTCAAGGTCGCGGTCGGTCGCGACTACGCGGACATCCGCCCCGTCAACGGCACCTACCGCGGCGCGCCCACGCGTTCGCTCAAGGTCGAGGTCACCGTCCGCGAGACGGCCGCGCCCGTCGCCGTCTAGCCGCGGCGCGCCGCCGCCCGTCCGCCCATGTTTCTCCGCATCCACCATCTCACGCGCTACACCTACGCGCAGCCGGTGACGTTTGCGCCGCATGCGATTTACCTCCGCCCGCGGGAGACGCCGCGCCAGCGGCTGCACGAGTTCAAGCTCGACGTCAGCCCCGCCGCCCGCCGCGTCGCCACCAGCGACGTCGAGGGCAACGCCCTCGAGTGGGCGTTTTTCGCCGCCGACACGCCCGCCACCGTCCTTGAGTTTCGCTCGGAAATCCTCGCCGAGACGCTCGACGCCAACCCGTTCGATTTCTTTCTCAAGTCGTCCGCGCTCTCCTTTCCCTTCGCCTACGAGCCCGCCGAGCTTTACGCGCTCTCGCCCTGCCTCGTGCCGCCGGCCGGCTCCGACGAAACCCAGCTCCGCGCCTGGCTCGCCGCCCACCTGCCCTCGCCGCCGGCCGACACCGTCGCTTTTCTTTCCGCACTGAACTCCGCCGTCCGCCAGGCGCTCGTCTACGCGCGCCGCGACGAACCCGGCATCCAGACGCCGGCCGGCACGCTCGCGCGCGGCGGCGGCTCGTGTCGCGACTACGCCGTGTTTTTCATCGCCCTCTGCCGCACACTCGGCCTCGCCGCCCGCTTCGTCAGCGGCTACCTCCACGAACCGCCCGCCCCCGACCTCGCCTCGCCGCTGCCCCCGGCGCTCCACGCGTGGGCCGAGGTCTATCTGCCCGGCGCCGGCTGGCGCGGCCTCGATCCGACGCGCGGGATTTTTTGCGACGACAACTTCGTTCCCCTCGCCCATTCCGCCCTCGCCGAAAGCGTCAACCCGATCCAGGGCAATTTCTACAGCTCCGGCCCGGTGGCGTCGAACCTGCATGCCACGCTGACCGTCGACAAATTGTAGTCCGCCGCCATGACCACGCCCTACGCCGCTCCCGTCTGGAAGAAAATCCTCGCGTGCGGCCGCGCCGTCGAGTCCTCGCTCCACCGCCACCACGTCTCGCTCACGATGGGCGGCGAGCCCACCTTCGTTCCCGCCGCTCCCAGCGGCGCCGAGTGGCAGACCGCCGCACTCGGCCCCACGAAACTCGCCTATGCGCGCCGCCTGGCTCGCGAACTCGTTCGCTCCGCGTTTCCCGGCTCCGTCATCCTCGAGACTTCCGGCAAACATTATCCCGGCGAACCGCTGCCGCGCTGGGCGCTGCTCATCCAGCATCGCGCTGACGGCACGCGGCTCTGGCGCGATATCACCCGCCTCCGCGCCGACACCGAACCCGGCCCGCACACTCCGGCCGATGCGAAAAAATTCGCGGTCGCCCTCGCCAAATCCCTCGCCGTCGACTCTACGCACTGCCTCCCGTTCGCCGAGACGGCGGCCCCCGACGCTGTCACGGGCTGCGTCCTCCCGCTCGACCACGACGGCACGCGCTGGCTCACCGACGACTGGACGCCCGCGCTCGGCGCCGGCCCGCTGCCGCTTTTTCCCGGCGAAAGCCCCGCCGGCCTCCGCCTGCCGCTCGCGAAGCTCGGCGAGAAAAATCTCCGCCGCGCCCTCACCGCCGAAATCCGCGCCGGCACCCTGACGATTTTCATCCCGCCGCTGCTGCTCCCCGCTTATTGCGACCTGCTCCCGCAGATCGAAAAGACCCTCGCCAAACTGAAACTCGCCGACGTCGTGCTCGCCGGCTACGCGCCGCCGGCCGACGCCGCGCTGCCGACCGTCGGCCTCGCCAGCGATCCGGGCGTGCTTGAGATCAACGTCTCGCCCTGCGCGACCTGGGTCGACTTCGACCGGCAGCTCGCCCAACTTTTCGCCGCGGCGCAAACCTGCGGCCTCTGCGCGCGGAAGCTCCAGTTCGACGGCCGCGAGGTCGGCACCGGCGGCGGCGCGCACCTTGTTTTCGGCGGACCCGCCGGCCTGCTCTCGCCGTTCTTCGCGTTCCCCGCGCTGCTCCCGTCGATCATCCGCTACTGGCAGCACCACCCGGCGCTCAGTTACGCCTTCACCGGCGCCTACATGGGCCCGAGCTCGCAGGCACCGCGGATCGACGAGTCCACCTTCGAGGCGCTCTACGAACTCGAGCTTGCCTGCGCCGGCGCCGAAAATCTCGGCTCGCCGCAAAATCTCGCGCTCTTCGATCTGCTCTTCCGCGACCTGCTGATGGATCGCTCGGGCAACACCCACCGCGCCGAGATCAGCGTCGACAAGCTCTGGAACCCTTGGGCGCCGAACGGCCGTCTCGGCCTCGTCGAGTTCCGCGCGTTCGAGACCCATCCCGCGCCCGCCGTCCAATCCGTCACCGCTCTCTTCGTCCGTGCCATCCTCGCGCGCCTCTGCGCCGCGCCGTTCCCGGCGCCCTTCGTCCGCTGGGCCGGCGAACTCCACGACCGGTTCTTTCTCCCCGCCTTTGTCCGGGAGGACCTCGTCGCGATCTGCGAGGATCTGAAAAAACACGCCATCGCGTTCGACCCCGCATGGCTCCGCCCGCCGTGGGAATTTCGTTTCCCGAAACTCGGTGAGTTCGCCTTGGGCGACAAAAAAAACGGCGAGTTCGCCCTCGAGTTTCGCCAGGCGCTCGAAGCGTGGCCGCTCCTCGGCGAGTCGCCCAACGCCGGCACCGTCGCCCGCACCGTCGACTCGAGCGTCGACCGCCTCGAGGCGCGTCTCTCCGATAAAAAGTTCCTCGAGGGCGGCCTCCTCCTCGTCAACGGCCTCCCCTGCGAATTCCGCCCGACGGCCGACGGGGGCTGCGCCTGCGGCATCCGCTATCGCGCGTTTTATCTCACGCCGTCGCTCCAGCCGCACGTCCCCGTGCACGCGCCGCTGCTGCTCGAATGGGTCGATCGCGCCACGCTGCGCGTCGTGGCCGCCGCCCGCTGGCACGTCTGGAATCCCCGCAACGCCGACTACGCCGCCGTCCCCGCCGACGACGCCGAGGCCGCCGCCCGTCGCGCCGAGCGCTGGGAGCCGTGGAAGAAAACGCTCGGCCAGGAGCGTTTCATTCCCAAAATCGATTTCCCGCCCGAGAGCCGCTACACCCTCGATCTCCGGCGCTACCCGGCGCAGGCGCGCTGACCGGCGGGACGGGCGGCTTCACGCTCCGAATCGAGGCGCGCCGGGGATTCCTTCGCCGCGCCCCTACCCCTCGAGCGCCGCCAGCAGCTTCGCCGGTGTCACGGGCTTTTTCAGCACCGCGTCCGCGCCGAGCCGCGTCAGCTCTTCGACTTTGTCGCTGGTCAGGTAACCGCTGACAATCACGACCCGGCCGGCGAAGCCCGAGCCCTTGATGCGTTCCAGCAGCTCGGCGCCGTTCAGTCGCGGCATATTGTAGTCGGCCAGCACCAAATCGTGGTGCGCGCCAGGAGTCTTGAACAGTTCCCAGCCTTCCTGGCCGTCGACCGCCGCCGTGACCGTGTGCCCCGCCGTCGTGAGCAGCGCGGCGAACGTGTCCGCCACCAGTGCGTTGTCCTCGACCAGCAGCACGCGCAGGGGTCGCGCCGCCGCGCGGCCCAGCCTGAATTCGCCCGCCGCCGTTTTCATCGTGCCGCCGACCAGCGCCGCGGGCGGTTCGAGCAACGGCAGGAACACATGAAAGCTCGTGCCTTCGCCCGCCGGACCCGGCTCGAACTCGATCCATCCGTCGAGACTGTGCACCACGCTCCACACCACGGAAAGCCCGAGGCCCGTGCCCTGGCCCGGGGCTTTCGTCGTCACGAACGGTTCGAAGATCCGCGTCCCGAGTTCCGGGGAAATCCCGCAGCCGTTGTCGGTCACGGTCAGCCGCTCGCACGGTTGCGCAAACGGCGACGCCGAGGCGCCGTCGCGCCGTTCCGCCGAGGTCGCCGCCGCGGTGGCGATCGTGATCCGCGGAACCCAGCCGGGCGCGATGTGCTTCTGGTGGCGCTCGAGCACTGTGTCGCGCGCGTTGAGCACGAGGTTCATCACGACCTGCGTGATCTGGGCCCGGTCGACCAGCACCGCCGGCAGGCCGGGGGTCAGCGCCATCGTGAGCTCGACCCGGCGGTCGAGCGCGGGGCGCAGCAGGGCGACGGCGTTTTCCACCAGCGGGTTGAGCGGCTGGAATTCCCGCTGCTCCGTCCCGCGCCGCCCCACGGCCAGGATGCGCTGGTTCAGCTGCGCCGCCTGCTGGATCGCCTCCTGCACCGGGTGCAGCATGGCGAGCAGCTTCGCGTCCTGTGCATAGTGAAACCCGATCAGGTCGGTCTGCACGAGCATTGGCGTGAGCAGGTTGTTGAACTCGTGGGCGACGCCGCCCGCGAGCTGGCCGACGGACTCCATCTTCTGCGCCTGGTGCAGCTGCCGCTCCAGCACCTCGCGCTCGGTGATGTCCTGCACGCTGGACGCGACGCCGATCACCGCCCCCGAGCCGTCGACGAGCGGCGTGTTATACCACTCGCAGCGGATCACGCGGCCGTCCTTCGTGATGTTCTCGTTGGTGCTGCGCGTGCCGCCCTTGTGCGTCAGCAGCGCCGCCCAGATCCGCTCGACGTGCGAGCGGCCGGGCTCCGCGACGATGAGCCCGACCGCGTGCCGCCCCATCGCCTCCGCCGCGGTGAAGCCAAAGATCCGCTCCGCCGACGGGTTCCACGCCGTGACCCGGAAGGCGAGGTTCCACTCCATCACCGCGAGCGGCGTCTGGCGGACGTGCAACGCGAGTTTTTCCTCCGAGCGGCGCAGCGCCGCCTCGGTCTCGACCCGGTCCGTGATGTCGAAATTCACGCCGAGGATCGCGATCACCTTCCCGTCCACGCGCACCGGGGCGACCATGCTCGAGTAGTGGTGCCGCCGGCCGCGCAGCTCGTAGACGACCTCGTGCCGCACGACCTCGCCGGCAAACGCCCGGCGGTTCACCTCCGCCCATTCGAGGCGTGTCGCCTGCGCGATTTTCAGGTCGTCGAGCCCGCGGCCCACGTTGTCGCCCCAGTGCTCGCGCGAGGCCGCGTTGACCAGCGTGTAGCGCAGCGAGCCATCCATCATCCAAAAATCGCACGGCAGGTTGTCGATCGCGGTCCGCAGCCGCGCCTCGCTCTCGCCCAGTCGCGCTTCCACGGCGCGCCGCGCCCCCAGTTCCGCGCGCAACACCCCCGTCACCGCCCCGGCGAACCCGAGGATCAGCAGCGGAATCGCGAGGAACCACTCCATGCGCTGCCGGCCGAGCGCGATCGCCTGGAGCCACGCATCCGCGGGGTAGTCGACGCCCAGCGCGCCCTCGACGCGGCCCGCACTGTCGCGCAACGGCACTTGCGCGCTGACCCAGACGCCCCACTCGTCCGCCACCGGTTGCTCCGAAAATGTCGTCCTGCCGTCGAGCGCCCGGAGCATGTCCGGATCCGCCTCCGGATACTCCTTGCCGATCGGCACGCGCTGTTCGCGCGTCCCCGCGATCTTTCCGTCGTGATCGTAGTCCGTCTCGCTGTCGACCATCAGCCGCACCTTCCCGTCGATCCGGCGGTAGGTGTAGACGTCGCTGATGACCGGGTTCGCTTTTTTCCACCGCTTCATCGCCTCGATCATCGCGAGGTAGCCGGGATCGTCCGGCGGCGTGGCGCGCGTGATCCGCTCGTGCCCCATCCGCTCGATCTCCTGCGCGTAGGTCGGCGCCACCCCTTGCAGGAAGCCCTCGATCCGCGCGTGCTCCGCGTCGCCCGCCGCGTCGACGATGAACCAGCCGACCGCGAGCACCGCGGCAAACGCCGGCCAGGTCCACCGCGGCAGCCGGCCCCGCGGTTCCCGCCGCCGCAGCCACCATTCCAACAGCCCGAAAACGATCGCACACCCCAAAACGTAAAGCAGGTAATCGAGGTTCCCCGCGAGCCAGTCCAGCATGGCGCGCAGGCAAACAGCCGCACCATGGCAATGCAAGCGGCGTGGCGCCGGGGGAATCCCCTAGCGCGCCCGTCGCACAAATCGGCGGCGCGCGGCGGGCCCCGCCGCCGGCGCGCCCGGGTTCAGCTCAACGCCTGCTCGATCGATGTCACGCGGCCGGTGCGGTTGAAGACCACGCGCATGTGCTCGTGCTCGCGCCGCGCCGGATAATCCAGATACCAGGGATAAAACGGATCGCGCCACGCGTAGTAGCGGTGATACCATCCGCGGTAGAGCGGGTAGCCGTCCGGGCTCTCGTAGGTGACGTAGCTCCACACCTGCGAGACGCCGTCGGGCGTCGTCCGCGTGCGCACGTGGTCGGGATCGCCGAGGGCGAGGCGCACCATGTCCATGTCGAAGCCCACGGCCACCTGGCCGCGCTTGATCAGGTCCTGCTGCGCCGGTGCGTAACTGGCGAAGAGCCCCGGGTTTTCCCGGATGCGCGTCGCCGGTGTGGCACAGCCGGCCAGCGAAATCGCGGCAGCGGCCGCGGCGAGGGGTAGGAGAAATCGGGATGTTTTCATGACACATTCTCCTTGGCTGAGGGTTGCGAGTTTTGCTCGCCAGTTGAGACGCCCCCTTGATGCTTTTTGTTTCGTCGCTATCTTGAAAACACTCCTCCTCTGGGACATTGACGGCACCCTCCTCGCCTCCGGCGGCGCGGGCCTGCGGGCGCTGCAGGTCGCGCTGGCCCGCGTGTTCGCGGTCGACGGCCCGCTCGACGACATCGATTTTGCCGGTCGCACCGACCGCTGGATTCTCCGCCGTATTTTCGAGAAATTTTCGCTCCCGGCGACCGAGGAGAATTTCGCGCGCTACCTGGAGGCCTACGTCGCCGCGCTGCCCGCCGCGCTCGCCAACCCGCACGCCCGCGTGCTGCCCGGCGTCCGCGCGTTGCTGGCCGCCGCCGCCGCGCGCCCCGATGTCACCCAGGGCCTGCTCACCGGCAACATCCGCCGCGGGGCGCAGGCGAAGCTCGGGCACCACGGGCTCTGGGACCATTTCCCGTTCGGCGCCTTTGCCGACGACAGCGAACACCGCAACGACCTCGGCCCGCACGCGCTTCGTCGCGCGCGCGAACACGCCGGCGTCGATTTCGAGCCCACTCGCGTCTGGGTCATCGGCGACACCCCGCACGACATCGCCTGCGGCCGGGCGATCGGCGCGCGCACGCTCGCGCTCGCCACCGGCAGCCATTCGCTCGACTCGCTCCGCGCCCACGCACCCGACGCCGCGCTGCCCGACCTTGCGGACGCCGCCGCGTTCTGGAATCTCGTCGGTTGACCGCCACCGCTTTTCCTCGCCCGCCACCCTTGACCCATCGCCCATGACCTCCCCGCTGTATTCCATCGCCATCGGCTCCGATCACGCCGGCTTCGCCTACAAGGAAGCCATCAAGACCATGCTGCTCGCCGCCGGCCACACCGTGCGCGATTTCGGCACGAACTCGGATGCGGCGTGCGACTATCCCGATTTCATCCGCCCCGTCGCCGAGGCGGTGGCCCGCGGCGAATTCGAGCGCGGCATCGTGCTCGGCGGCTCCGGCAACGGCGAGGCCATCGTCGCCAACCGTGTCCGCGGCATCCGCTGCGGCGTCTGCTGGAACGACCAGCTCGCCATCTGGAATCGCGCCCACAACGACGGCAACGTCCTCTCCATCGGCCAGCGCACCGTGACCGAACCCGAGGCGCTGCAGATCGTGCGCACCTGGCTGACCACCGACTTCGAAGGCGGCCGCCATCTCGCCCGGATCAAAAAGATCGACGGCGTCTGATCGGCTTTGACCGGCGTCATCGTCCGTCTCCGCCGGGAAAATTACCGGGGACACCCCGACGCCTTGCGGTCCGCCGATCCGGCGCCGCGTGCGCGTTCGCCCGCTTCGGCCTTGGACCTCGGCGAAGCTTGCCGGTTTTCGTCCCCGCCACCCGGCGTTTTTTGACTCCGGGTCATCTTTGGCTTATTTGCATCTCTTCCACCGCTCCGCCGTCTCTCTCGAACAATGGCCCTCGCCTACCATCATATTTTCGAACCCGGCACCGTTCCCGCCGCTCCCCCGCTGCTCCTGCTGCACGGCACCGGCGGCAACGAGCAGGATCTCCTGCGCCTCGGCCGCACGCTCTCCCCGGGCTCGGCGCTGCTCAGCCCGCGCGGCGATGTCAGCGAGGGTGGCGCCCGGCGCTTTTTCGCCCGGCTCGCCGAGGGGGTCTTCGATCCCGCCGAGGTCGAGCAGCGCACGCACGGACTCGCCGATTTCCTCGCCGCTGCCGCGAAACAATACGGCTTCGAGCCTGCCCGGCTCACCGCCGTCGGCTTCTCCAACGGCGCCAACATCGCTGCGACGCTCCTCCTTCTCCGTCCCGAGTCGCTGGGCGCCGCCGTGCTCTTCCGGGCGATGGTGGTCCTCGACCAGCCTGCCGCGCCCGGCGCGCTTGCCGGCAAGCGCGCCTTGCTCGCCAGCGGCACCACCGACCCGCTCGTCCCGCCCGATCACCCGCCCCGCCTCGCCGCCCTGCTTCGCGCCGGCGGCGCCGAGGTCACCCTGCGCACCCACCCGGCGAGTCACGCCCTCACGCCGGCGGATGTCGCATCCGCGCAGGATTGGTTGCAGGCCGGCCTGAGCATTAGTCGTTAGACAATCGGGCGGGGCCGCTCATGCTGCGCGCATGAGCATGCTCTACCGTCCGCTCGGCAAATCCGGCCTGCAAGTCAGCGCGCTGTCCTTCGGCGCCTGGGTTACTTTCGGGAAACAAATCGGCGATCCCGTCGCGAAACAGCTTCTTCACGCCGCGTATGACGCCGGCGTGAATTTCTTCGACAACGCCGAGGCCTATGCCGACGGCCAGGCCGAACTCGTGATGGGCGCCATCCTCAAAAAATCCGGCTGGCGGCGCAGCAGCTATCTCGTCTCCAGCAAGGTCTATTTCGGCTGGGAAGACGACAAACCCAACCAATCCGGCCTCTCCCGCAAACACGTTGTCGAGGCGTGCCACGACGCGCTCCGCCGTCTCCAGGTCGACCACCTCGATCTCTACTATTGCCACCGTCCCGACGACCGCGTGCCGGTCCTCGAAACCGCCCGCGCGATGCACGACCTCATCGTGCAGGGCAAGGTGCTCTACTGGGGCACGAGCGAATGGAGCTCCGCCCAGATCGCCGCCGCCCAGCGCGCCTGCGCCGAGCACAATCTCCACGCGCCCATCGTCGAGCAGCCGCAATACAATCTCCTCCACCGCTCGCGCGTCGAAAAGGAATACGCCGCGCTCTACTCCTCCGCCACCGGCCTCGGCACCACGATCTGGTCGCCGCTCGGCTCCGGCCTCCTCACCGGCAAATACAACGCCGGCGTCCCGAAAAACTCCCGCCTCGATGCGCCCGGCATGGAGTGGCTCCGCGACCTGATTCTCAAGCAGCCCGGCATCGAGAAAAAACTCGCCGCCGTCCCGAAGTTTGCCGCCGTCGCCGCCGAGCTCGGCACGTCGCTCCCGCGACTCGCGCTCGCGTGGTGCCTGAAGAACCCGCAGGTGAGCACCGTCATCCTCGGCGCCTCCCGCGTGGAGCAGCTCACGGAAAACCTCGGCGCGCTCGACCTCCTCGACCAGCTCACCCCCGCCGTGCTGAAACGCCTCGACGCGATCTCCAAGCCCGTCGCCGACTGAAAATCCCAGAAAGCAAAGATCCAAATTCCAAAGCAGCCGCAACTCTCAATCGCCAATTGAAAACCCGCGCCCGGGGTCCTTTGTCGTTTGGCGCTTTGTGATTTGAGCATTCTTCGATGAAGCTCACCTACTTCGGCCACTCCTGCTTCCTCGTCGAGGTTCCCGGCGCGCGGCTCGTCCTCGATCCGTATCTGACCGACAACCCCCACGGTCGCGTCCCGCTCGACCGCGTGCCGTGCGACTTCATTCTCTGCACCCACGCGCATGAAGATCACATCTGCGACGCCCTTGCTCTCGCCCGGCTGCATGGCGCGACCATCGTCGCCCCCTACGAACTCGCGGAGCATTTCGCGGCGCAGGGTGCCACCGCGCTCGACCTCATGCCCGGCGGCGGTATCGACCTGTCGTGGGGCCGCCTCACGATGACGCCCGCGGTCCACAGCTCGGCGCTCGAGCTTCCCGGCGGCGAAAACAAACCCATGGGCGTCCCCGGCGGCTATCTCATCCGCGCCGGCAGCAAATCGCTTTATCACGCCGGCGACACCGCGCTCTTCGGCGACATGCGGCTCATCGGCCGCCACGGCCTCGACGCGGCGCTCGTGCCCATCGGCGACCGTTACACGATGGGCCCCGCCGACGCCGTCGAGGCGCTGAATCTCCTCCGTCCGAAACTCGCCGTGCCGATGCACTACGACACCACGGACAAAATCCGCCAGGACCCGCACGCCTTCGCGAAGTCCGCCCTCGCTGCGGGCCACACCGTCCGCGTCCTGGGCGCCGGCGAGACGATCGAAATCTGATTTCGCGATTTTTTTGTCCGGTTTTCATCCCGGCGGCAGCCATTGGGCAATCCATCATGACCCACGACGCCGAACTGCTCCGCCGCTATGCCGAGGATCGCTCGGAGGCCGCTTTCGCCGAATTGGTCCACCGCCATGTCGGCCTTGTTTATTCCGCTTCGCTGCGCCGCGTCGGTGGTGACACGCACCTCGCCGAGGACGTCACCCAAAAAGTCTTCGCCGATCTGGCGCGCAAGGCCGCATCCCTCTCCGGCCGCGCGAGTCTCTCCGGCTGGCTCTACGTCAGCACGCACGTCGCCACGGCGGAGGTCGTGCGCACCGAACGCCGCCGCAAGGCGCGCGAAGCCGCCGCCCACACCATGCAAACGCTCCTCGACGATTCGACGCCGCCGCCCGAATGGAACCACCTGCGTCCGGAGCTGGATGAAGCCATCGTCACCCTGCGCGACGAGGATCGCGAGGCGATTGCGCTGCGCTTTTTCGAGCAACGGAGTTTCGCCGAAGTGGGCGCCGCCTTGCGGCTGAGCGAAGAGGCCGCACGCAAACGTGTCGACCGCGCACTCGAAAAATTGCGCGTCGGACTCGCCCGCCGCGGCGTCACGTCCACGACCGCGATGCTGACGCTGGCGCTGGTTGAACTCGCGCCCGGCATCACGCCCGCCGGCCTTGCGACCCGGATCGCCGGTCACGCGCTGGCCCAGGGAGCGGCCGCCGGCGCGGGCTCGGGTTTCGCCGCGCTGCTCGGCCCGGGTCTCGCCGTCGGCGCGGCGCTGCTCCTCGGCACGTTTGCCGTGACCCACCAACACCGCGTCAACCGCCAACTCGAAACCGAACTCGCCCAGCTCCAATCCGGGCAACGCACGGGCGCAGCCTTGCAGGCGGAAAACCATGAGCTCGCCCGGCGCGTCGCCGAAGCCGACGATCTGCGCCGCCTCGCCGCGGAGCGCCCGGCCGCGTCCGTCAAGGTCGCACCCACGGCCACGGCGTCCGCCCTAAACCCACCCGCGCAGGCGACCGTCACGGTGCAGGCCAATGGCACTCTCCGCTGGGGCTCCGAACCGGTGAATCTGCAGCAGTTCCTTGCGCGCTTAAAGGCGCTGCAGCAGACCGCGCCGGATGGCGGGGCTTCGCTCGGGATCAATGGACTTTCGGAATTCTCCCAACTCGCCTACGCGATCGACCAGGCGCGTCGGAACCGGATCAGCCACGTGGTCGTCGAAAGCGATGCCACGCCGGATCCGAAGATGGGCTTCTCTTGGTTTGGCAGCCGATGAAAACCATCCTGCTTCTCGCGGTGTCGGTCGCGCTCGCCGCGACCTGGGTCATCGAGCGATTCTCGACCAGCCAACTAACTGCTGCGATCGACGCACAGCGCGGCCAACAGCGGGAATTGCTCGACCTGCAACGCGAGCGGGACCGGCTGCGCGCACTGCAACCGGCCGCCGGCGAACTCGAGTCCCAGCGCCGCGCCACCGCCGAATCCGCCCGACTGCAAAATGAAATCGACGTGCCGCCCGCGACGCCGTCAACGCCCCCGGCGGCGCTTCCGATCGGCCAGTGGACTCCCGCTCGCGAATGGAAGAATCGCGGCCAGGCCACGCCGCACGCCGCGGTCGAGACTGCGCTCTGGGCAGCCGCGGGCGGCGACGTCTTCACCTTGAGGCGGCTTCTATCGGTCGGCGACGACACCCGCCAGGCCGCCGATTCGCTATTGGCGAAATTGCCGGCGGAGACGCGCGCCCTTTATCCGACGCCGGAGGACCTGATCTCCGCATTCACGATTAAGAACATCCCTCTCGGTGAGGCTCAGCTCGTGTGGTTCAATCAACGCGGCGAAAACGACGCGACCGTCGGATTGTTCCTCCAGCGTCCGCCAATGCCAGGAGAAGCCGCCGCGCCCGACGTGCCGCAACCTGAAACGCCGCTGCCACTGGGTCGGGAAGAAACAGCGCGCCTGGCCTTGCAACAGAAGGCAGACCGCGCCGCCCATCCCGAGCGCCAGCCGCCGCGCGCACCTGATGATCAACGGACGAGTGTGACCTATCTGTCCCTTCACCGGGACGGACCAAATTGGCAACTCGTGGTGCCGCCCGACGCGGTCGCACAAATCGCCAGGGAACTGGCAACGACCCCGCGCGGATAAGTCGTCCGGATGGAAACCGAAACTCCGTAAGGTGGGGGCGGTTCTCCGAGCCGCCCTGGGTTCCAGCGTCGCACCGCCTCTCTCTTGGCCCCTACCGATACCCTTCCGCCTGCAGCGAAAACAGCCGCGCGTAGATCCCGCCGTTTGCCAGCAGCTCCGCGTGCGTGCCCTGCTCACGGATGGCGCCGCCTTCGATCACCAGGATCCGATCCGCCATGCGCACAGTCGGAAACCGATGCGAAATCAGAATCGCCGTGCGCCCGCGCGTCAGCGTCCGGAACCGCTCGAAGATCGCGTGCTCCGCCTCCGCGTCGAGCGCCGCCGTCGGCTCGTCGAGCACGAGGATGTCCGCCTCCTCGCGCATGAACGCCCGCGCCAGCCCCACGCGCTGCCATTGCCCGCCCGACAACTCCGCGCCGTCGTTGAACCAGTGTCCAAGCTGCGTCTCGAGTCCCGCCGCCAGCGTCGCCACGAACTCGCGCGCCCCGCCGCGGTCCACCGCCCGCCCGATCCGCGCGTCGTCCGTCACGTGCTCGACGCTCCCGAACCCGACGTTTTCCCGCAGCGCGAATTGATACTGGTTGAAATCCTGGAAAATCACTCCCACGCGCCGCCGCAGCGCCGCCTCGTCCCAGTCCGCCAGGTCGCGCCCGTCGAGCAATACCCGGCCTTCGGTCGGTTCATAGAGGCGCGTGAGCAGCTTGATGAACGTCGTCTTGCCCGCGCCGTTCTGCCCGACGAGGGCTAGGCTCTGACCCTCGGGGATGAACACTGACACGCCACGCAGCGCCCACTCCGTCTTGCCCGGATACCGAAAGCCCACGCCCTCGAACCGGATGCCTTTCTCCACCCGCACCGGTTGCGCCGCCACCCGCGCCGGCGTCAACCGCTCTGCGTCCCGCCCGGTCGGCATGTCCAGAAACTCGAACAGATTCGCCATATACAGGTTGTCCTCATACATCCCGCCGAGCGCCGACAGGATCGACTGGAACGCCCCCTGCCCTTGCCGGAACGCCACGACATAGAGCGTCATCTCGCCGAGCGACACCCGCCCCGCCGCCGCTCCGAGCGCGACCGCCACATAGCATCCGTAAAACGCGGCCGTGCTGATCAGTGACAGGAGAAACGTCCATCCCGCGCGGCTCACCGCGAGCTTCCGGTCCTCGACGAAAAACATCTCCGCGAGTTTCTGGTAGCGTTCCAGCAGCAGCGGCCCGAGCCCGAAGAGCTTCACTTCCTTCGCGTGCTCGTCGTTGCCGATCACGTATTCGAGGTAGTTGAGCCGCCGCGCGTCCGGCGAACGCCAGTTGCGCAACCGGTAGGCGGCACCGGAGAACCGCGCCTCCGCCACGAACGCCGGCACGCCCGCGAGCAGCAGGCCCGCCACCACCCACGGGCTGAAGCTCAGCAGCAGCGCCGCGTAGCCCGCCAGCGTCAGCACGCTGCGCACGATCTGGAAATTCTGCTGCACGAGCGACAGCGGCCGCGACGACGCCTCCCGCCGCGCGCGCGTGAGCTTGTCGTAGAACGGCGCGTCCTCGAAATGCCGCAGGTCGAGCGTCAGCGCCTTCTCCATGATCATCACCGCGAGATCGATCGCGAGCCGCGAGCCGACGAGCTGGCGCACGAGCCCGACGCTGCGTTCCACCAGGCCCATGCCCACGACGAGCCCGCACTCGACGAGCACCCAATGCCACACCTTCGTGACGGCCGCATCGTGGATCGCCCCGGTCGAGCCATGCGCCGCCACGACCGCGTCGACGATCACCTTGCCCACCCATGCGACGCTCACCGGCAGCACCGAGGACGCCACGACGAGCAGTGCGACCCACACCAGCCCGCCCGGCGATGAACGCCACGCGAGCGCCAGCGTCCGCGGCGTGTGGGAAAAACTTCCCGCCACACGCGTGAAAAACGGTGGCGAGTCCTTGCGCTGACTCTTCACGGGCGGCGGATGCGGGAATTTCACGCGCCGCCACGTTCCGGGCGCGCCCCCCGGTCGTCAAGTCGCCCGCTTCCCCGCCCCCCGGCCATTTCCCCGCGCCCCGCCACCCTGCCACCCTTCGCCCCACCCGCCGCCCACCGCCGCCCACCGCCGCCTGCCGGTGCGTCGCCCCTCCGCTCCCACTTTCCTCCGCCCCGCCGGCTCGTTGGCCCGCCAGCACGCCGGTCCGCATCATCTTTTTCCCGATCCGCCCCAAATAGTTTGTCAACTATTAGTTGACAAACTGTCCGAGCGGAGGCCGGCGATGAGCGGGGGCGGGGGCGGTTTGCGGGGTATCCCGTGACTCGCGTCCGCTCGCCGAAAAATCTCTCGCTTGCCCGCGCCGCACCGCCCCTTCACCGTCGGCGCCAAAGTTCATGGCCTTTCCGACTCCTCCCGCCGTCCTGGCGGAGCGCGACCTGCGCCCCGCGGAACTCGAGAACAATTCCCCCGCCGCCCTCCTGCGCCTCTACGCGTGGATGCACCTCGCCCGCACCGCGGACAACCGCATCCTCGACCTGTTTCGCCAGGGCCTCATTCGCGGCACCGTCACCGGCGGCCAGGGCAACGAGGGCCTCGTCATCCCGCTCGCGCTCCTCGCCGACAAGGCGACCGACGTCGTCTCGTTCACGCACCGCGGCCTCGGCGGCCACCTCATCTGGAGCGGTCACCTCTGCGACCACCTCAACCAGTATTTCGCCAACGCCGGCAGCCCGACCCACGCCCGAGAGGGCAACATCCACCACGGCGATCCCTCGCACCGGTCGCTGCCGATGATCAGCCATCTCGGCACGATGCTCTCCAACGTCGCCGGCGCGACCGATTCCCAGCGCCGCCTCGGCCGCCCCGCGGTCGGCTTCACGTTTTTCGGCGATGGCGCCTCGAGCACCGGCGACACGCACGAGTCGCTCAACCTCGCCTCGCTGCTCTCGCTGCCCGTCATCTTCGTGATCGAGAACAACGCCTACGCCTACTCGACGCCCGTCAGCGAACAGTTCGCCGCCGGCACGGAGCTCTGGCGCCGCGCCGCCGGCTACCAGATGGAGGGCTTCGCCGTCGACGCCACCGACATCGTCGGCACGGCGCACACGCTCGCCGCCGCCATCGCGAAGGTCCGCGCGACTTCTCGTCCCGTCCTCGTCGAGGCGCGGACGCTGCGGCTGCGCGGCCACGCCGCCTACGATACCTGCGATTATCTGAAGCCCGGCGAGAGCGAGGGATTTTTCGCCCGCGATCCGCTGCCGAAATTCCGCGCCACCCTCGCCGCTTCGCTCGGCGTCGCCCGTCTCGACGCGCTCGACGCCGAGCTGGACGCTTTTCTCGAAGCCTGCGTCAACGTTTCCCTCCCCACGCCGCGCCCCAATCCCGCCGGCATGGAGGCCGGTCTCTTCGCCCCGCCCTCGCCACCGCTCCCGTGGAAACCCGAACCCGCCACGCCCGAATCGCTCACGCTCGCGCAGGCGCTCAACCACGGCCTGCGCAAAATCCTTGCCGAGCGCCCCGAGTCGCTCGTGCTCGGTCAGGACATCGCGACCTACGGCGGCGCGTTCAAGGTCACCGAGGGCCTCCTCGCCGACTTCGGCCGCCCGCGCGTCTTCAACACCCCGCTCGCCGAAAGCGCCTGCACCGGCTACGCGATCGGCCTGGCGCTCAACGGCCACCGGCCCATCGAGGAATTCCAGTTCGCCGATTTTTCGACGGAGGCGTTCACCCAGCTCACGCTCAACGCCGCCACGATGCACTTCCGCTCCGGCGCCACCTGCCCGCTCGTGCTCCGGCTGCCGTGCGGCGGCGGGCTGACGTTCGGCTCGTTTCATTCGCAGGAGCTCGAGTCCACGTTCCTTTCGATGCCCGGCTTCAAGGCGCTCTACCCCAGCACGCCGCAGGACGCCTTCAACGCCCTCCTCGCCGCTTACGAGGACAACAACCCCGTCCTCCTCTTCGAGCACAAGGCCCTCTATCGCCGCGGTCGTGCGCCCGTCGGGTGGGACCCGAACTACCGCGAGATCTGGCAGCCGAAGCAACTCCGCTCCGGCAACCACGCGACGATGGTGACCTATGGCGAAATGACCCTCCTCGCCGGAGAGGCCTGCGATTACTTCGCCGCCGAATACGAAAAAACGTTCGACCTCTTCGACCTGCGCGCACTCTCGCCGCTGCGACTCGACTCGATCGAGACTTCGCTCGCGCGCACCGGTCGGCTGATCGTATTGCACGAGGGCCGCCGCACCCACGGCTTCGGCGCCGAGCTTGTCGCGCGGCTGACCGAGAAACATTTTGCCACGCTGAAAGCCGCCCCGCTCCGGATCGCCGCTCTCGACCTCCCGGTGCCCTTCGCCCCCGAGCTCGAGGGCGCCTTCCGGCCGACGAAGGAAAAGGTCATCGAACAAATCGCCGTTTGGATGGGCTAAATCGTTCTCGTTCTCTTTTTCCCGCGGTTCTACAATCGAGAACGAGTAAGAGAACGAAGAACGAGAACGATTCATATGCCATCTCCCATTCCATCCGCGCGCTGGGCCGCCATCCGCCTTTTCGCGATGGATGTCGATGGCGTCCTCACCGACGGCACGGTCAAAATCTCCTCCGACGGCACGGAGACCAAGTCCTTCTCCGTGCTCGACGGCATGGGCCTCGTGCGTCTCCGCAAGGCCGGTGTTGCCCTTGCCTGGATCAGCGGCCGCGCTTCCGGAGCGACCACTGCGCGCGCGACCGAACTGCACATCCCGCACCTCGTCCAAGGCCGCACCGACAAGCTCGCCGTGCTGCAGGAACTCGCGGCCGAACTCAAGCTCGTGCCTGCGCAGTGCGCCTACATGGGCGACGACGACATCGACGCCCCCGCCATCGCGTGGGCCGGCATCGGCATCAGCGTCCCCGACGCGATGCCGGCGGCGCTCGCCGCCGCCGGCCACGTCACCGTCCGGCCCGCCGGCCGCGGCGCCGTGCGCGAAATCTGCGAACTCCTGCTCGCCTCCGGGGTCTAGGCCGCCTCCAGTGAAACGCCCCGCTCTCCTTTTCGCGTTCCTCGCCCTCGTGGCCGGCCGCGCGCAATCGCCCCAGCCCGCCCCCCCCAAGCCCGTCGATGCCGGCGGCGGCGGCTCCGCCCAGAACTGGTCGATGCACGTGTTTTCGGACGCCGAGGGTTATCGCCAGATGTCCGTCCGCGGCTCCGAGGTGCACCCCGCCGGGCCCGGCGAGATCAACGTCACCGATCTCAGCATCACGATCTATTCCGGCGACGCCGCCGCTCACGTCGACACCATGCTGCTCAGTCCCGCCGCGAGTTTTTTCACCAAGGAAAATCGCGCGGGCGGCGACCAGACCGTCCGCGTCATCCGCGACGACCTCGAGGCTTCCGGCACCCGCTGGACCTACGACCAGGCCCAGAAAAAGGTTTCGCTGGATGGCCGCGTGCGAATAGTCTTCAACGCCGAACTCAAGGATCTCCTGAAATGAAACTTCCCACCGCCTTCCTCGCCGCACTTCTCCTGGGTTGCGGAGGTCCCGTCCTCGCGGTCGATGAGACCCCGCAAAAAACCACCCTCGATTGCGACCATGCGGAGATGTGGAGTGTCGGCCCGGAGACCCGCGGCGTCTGCACCGGCTCGGTCACCCTGACGGGCACCAATCTCAAGATCACCTGCGACCGCCTCGAGTTCACCGCGCTCGGCATCGGCGACAAGAACTCGACCCTGCCGACGCTCGAGAAATTCAAAACCCTCCTCGCCACCGGCCACGTCGTGATCGTGCAGGGCGACCGCGAGGCCACCTGCGGCCGCGCCGAGGTGCTCCCGCATGAGGACCGCGTCGTCCTCACCCAAAACCCGGTCGTCGTCGATCACGGCGCCGACCTGACCAACACCGGCGACGAAATCATCCTCGACCACCATGATCGCCGCGTGATCGTCAACAAGGCGCACGTCGTCGGCCCCACCATCAAGGATCTCGGCTTCGAGCAGGCCAAACCGGTCCCGCCGGCCGCCGACGCCGCCCCGAAACCCGAGCCGCCGAAATAATCCCACGATGGAACCCCACTCCGGGCCCGGGCGCCTCCCGCCGTCCGCGCCGCCCCTCGCCGCCGTCGTCGCCCCGCCCACCCCCGGTTCGTCCGAGATTCGCACCGCGAACCTCGTCAAGAGCTTCGGCGACCGCACGGTCGTCGACGGCGTGAACGTCCACTTCCGGGCCGGCGAGGTCGTCGGGCTCCTCGGTCCCAACGGCGCGGGCAAGACCACCACGTTTTACATGATCGTCGGCCTGATCCCCGCGACCTCCGGCCGGGTGTCGCTCGACGGCGCCGACATCACGCGCCTGCGCATGCACCAGCGCGCCCGCCGCGGCATCGGCTACCTGCCGCAGGAGCCGTCGGTCTTCCGCAAGCTCACCGTGGCCGAGAATATCCTCGCCATCGTCGAGGCGGTCGGCGTGCCCCGCCGGGAACGTGCGGCCCGGGTCGAGCAGCATCTCAGCGAACTGCACCTCACCCACGTCGCCAGGCAGAAGGCGTTCACCCTCTCCGGCGGCGAGCGCCGCCGGCTCGAGATCGCCCGCGCGCTCGTCACCCGGCCGAAGTTCCTGCTGATGGACGAGCCGTTCGCCGCCATCGACCCGATTTCCGTCGCCGAGGTGCAGAAGATGATTCTCCAGCTCAAGGCCCGCGGCATCGGCGTCGTCGTCACCGACCACAACGTCCGCGAGACACTCCGCATCGTCGACCGCGCCTATCTCCTGCACCGCGGCAAGATCCTGTCCGAGGGCACCGGCGAGTTTCTCATCCACGACGAGCAGGCCCGGAAATTCTACCTCGGCGAGGATTTCGATTTATAAAAGCAGCGAGTAGCGGGTAGCGAGTAGCGAGCATGCCCCCGCGAAAGTTTCTGCTCTACTCGCTACCCGCTCCCCGCTACTCACTACTTCCAGCCCGCCCGTCCCCATGCAAAAAGCCATCCACGGCATCACCGTAGCGCATTTCTTCGAGACCTACCGCGAGAAACTGAAGCTGGAACTCGTCACGGGCGAGGCGGGGCTGCACCGGCTGATCCACGAGGGCAGCATCAACCGCCCCGCGCTCGCGCTCACCGGGTTCTTCAAATATTTCGCGAACAAGCGCATTCAGATCCTCGGCGCCGCCGAGATGACCTACCTGAAGACGCTGTCGCAGCGCCAGCAGATCAAGATTTTCCAGCAGATGGTGAAGCGCGGCATCCCGTGCCTCGTGCTCACGCGCAACTACATCGCCACCCATCCCCTGCTCGCCGTCGCGGAGGAGATGAACCTGCCGCTCTTCCGCACGCCGATGATCACGATGAATTTCGTGAACCTCGCCACACTCTGCATCGACAACGAGTTCGCCCCGCGCGGCACCGAGCACGCGACCACCCTCGACATCAAGGGCATCGGCGTGATGCTCCGCGGCGACTCCGGCGTCGGCAAGAGCGAGTGCGCCCTCGCCCTCATCGAGCGCGGCCACTCGCTCGTCGCCGACGACCTCACGGTGATCAAGCTCCTCGACGAGCGCGAGCTCATCGCCTCCAGCCGCCCGCTCAACCGCGGCTACATGGAGTGCCGCGGCATCGGCATCATCAACATCGCCGAGATGTTCGGCATCAAGTGCGTCCGCTCCGAGAAACGCATCGACATGGTCGTCTCCCTCCGCGAGTGGAGCGCCGACGTCGTCGAGGAGCGCACCGGCCTCGAGCAGAGCTTTTACGAGATCCTCGGCATGAAGCTGCCGCACATCGAGCTCTTCGTCCGGCCCGGCCGCGACATCGCGCGACTCGTCGAGGTCGCCGCCCTCACCCAGGCCCTCAAGAAAATGGGCCACGATCCCGCCAAGGATTTCAACGACCGGCTGATCTCGTTCATGAACGAGCAGGCCGATCTGCCCGCCACCAAGATCAAGCCCATCGAGCGCGAGGAACGCGATTCCGGCGAGCTGACCCTCGGCTGACGCCCGCTGCCCGCGCCCGCTTTTCGGAGTGGCGGTCGGAAGCGCCGCCGCTACCGTCGCGGCCATGTCTTCCCCCGCCTCCCGCGCCGACGGTCGTTCCGCCGACCAGCTTCGCCGCGTCACCTTTGAAGCGAACATCGCTCCCTACGCCACCGGCTCCGTGCTCGTGTCGTTCGGCCTCACGCGCGTGATCTGCGCCGCCACCATCGAGCCCAACGTGCCGACGTGGATGAAACAGCAGCGCGTCCCCGGCGGCTGGCTCACCGCCGAATACTCGATGCTCCCCTACTCCACGCTCGAGCGGAAGCAGCGCGACAGCTCCCGCGGCAAGATCGACGGTCGCACCATCGAGATCCAGCGTCTCATCGGCCGCTCGCTCCGCGCCGTCATCGATCTCCAGAAACTCGGCCAGAACACCCTCTGGCTCGACTGCGATGTCCTCCAGGCCGACGGCGGCACGCGCACCGCGTCGATCACCGGCGCCTACCTCGCCGCCCGCCTCGCCATCCAAAAACTCCTCGACGACAAAAAAATCCCCGAGAATCCGCTCGCCGATTCCGTCGCCGCCGTCAGCGCCGGCATCTGCGGCGGGCAGACCTTGCTCGACCTGAACTACCTCGAGGACCGGGACGCCGAGGTCGACGCCAACATCGTCATGACCGGCCGCGGCCAGTTCGTCGAGGTGCAGGGCAGCGGCGAGGAGGCGACGTTCTCCGGCGAGCAACTCCAGTCGCTCCTCGGCGTCGCGCAAAAAGGCCTCAAGGAACTCGCCGCGCTCCAGACCGCCTTCCTCACGAAGCATCTGTTGAAGTTCTAGGGACGTAGCAGCTCGGCATCGCCATGCCCGCCTTTTCCGAGCAACATTTCCGCTGGACCTGGGATCTCGTTTCGCCGCCCGAGGCGCTCTGGCCGCTGGTCTCCAATACCGATCGCTTCAACCGCGATTGCGGCTACCCGCCGGTCACCGTCGTCACGCCGTCGGGCCCCGGCGCCGCCGCGGCAAAAATCGCGCCGGTCACCAACGCCCGCCGGCTCCGCGCCGCGGTGCTGGGCGTCACCATCGAGTGGGATGAACTCGCCTTCGAGTGGCTCGCGCCGACGCGCTACGGTGTCGAGCGCACCTACTACAGCGGCCCCGTGGCGAAGATGCTGATGTTCTGCGAGCTCACGCCGCGCGCTGGCGGCGGCACCACTCTCGTCTACGACATGCGGCTGACGCCCTCGAATTTCCTCGGCCGGCTCGCGCTGCCGTTCTCCATCGGCCGGCGGGCGCGCGCCACCACCCGGCGCGTCTTCCACCGCTATGACGAATTTGCCCAGCGTGGCCTGCGGGCCTCGCAGCTCGCGCAAAGGCCCCGGCTCGCCTCCGGCGGCACCGAGCGCCTCGCCCGGATCGGCCGCGCGCTGGTCGACGACGCCAGCCAGCCCCCGCCGCTCGTCGGCCGGTTCACGGAATTCCTCACCACCGCCGACGATCTCGCCGCCGCCCGCATCCGCCCCTACGCGCTCGCCGACGAATGGCGCGCGAGCCGGCAAAACACGCTGCTGCTTTTCCTCCACGCCACGCGCGCCGGCGCCCTGGACTTCAGTTGGGATCTCGTCTGCCCGCACTGCCGTGGCGCCAAGGCCAGCGAGTCCTCGCTCTCGGCCGTCAAGGCGTCGGCGCACTGCGACACCTGCAACGTCGATTTCACCGCCAACTTCGACCAGTCGGTCGAGCTCACCTTCATCCCGAACCCCGCCATCCGCGCGGTCACGCGCGCGGACTATTGCGTCGGCGGCCCGCAGGTCACGCCGCACGTCGTTGCCCAGCAGTCGCTCCGGCCCGGCGAACGCCGCGTGTTGCCGCTCGCGCTGGACCCGGGCCGCTACCGCGTCCGCACGCCGCGGCTGCCGGAGCAACACACGTTTCGCACCGCGCCGGGTGCGCCCGCCGCTGCGCGCATCGACCTCGGCGCCTCGTCGTTGACCGAGCATCTCGTCGCGCCCGACGGCCAGCTCACGCTGGTCAACGCCGACGGCCACGAACACCTCGCCATCATCGAGCGCGTCGCCTGGAGCGATCAATCCACGACCGCCGCCGAGGTGACGTCGCTCCAGCTTTTCCGCGACCTCTTCTCGCGCGAGGTGCTGCGCCACGGCGAGCAAATCAGCGTGGGCTCGATGACGGTCGTGTTCACCGACCTGAAGAATTCCACGCAACTCTACCAGGACATCGGCGACGCGCCCGCCTTCGGCCGCGTGCTCACGCATTTCGAAATCCTGAAAGCCGCCGTCGCCGCCGAGAACGGCTGCATCGTAAAGACGATGGGCGACGCGATCATGGCGGTGTTCCCCCGACCGGTGGCCGCGCTCCGCGCGATGCTGCACGCGCAACAGCATCTCGCCCACCCGCAGGATTTCTCGCTCCCCGAGGGCGTGACGGTTCCGCCCTCCTCGCTCAAGCCGCTCGCGTTGAAAGCCGGCATTCATTGCGGCCCGTGCCTCGCGATCAACCAGAACGAGCGGCTCGATTACTTCGGCACGACGGTCAACACCACTGCGCGCCTTTGCGGCCTGTGCACCGGCGCCGACCTGATTCTCTCCGCTGCGGTCCACGCCGACGGCGAAGTCGCCGCCCACCTCGCCGCACCCACGTCCGGCCTCACGAGCGCGCGTGAAAGCGCCAAGCTAAAAGGCTTCGGCGATGCCGCCTTCGAGATCTGGCGCATCGGCGCCGAGCGCTGAAAGCTCCAAGCACCAACGTCCAAGCTCCAGAGAAACTTCAAACCTCAATTCCTCACTACCGGGGCTTCGGAGTTTGGTGCTTCACTGGAGGTTGGAGCTTGGTGTTCGGCGCCTTCGCGGCCTCGCCGTATCGCCGCGCATGCCCGGGCGACTCGTCACAAGTCACTTGTCACTCGTCACGCCGGCGTCGAGTATCGCGCCGTCCTCTTAGTCACCCCGGTTGCTTCTTTCCCCATGAACCCTGTCGATCGCCCACGGGCTGCCTCGCCGCTACTAAAGCTGTTTGGAATTCTGACGGTCCTGGCCGTTGGGATCGCCGTCTACGAGTTTACCCAGGCGAGGCAGGCGGAGGATTCCGTGACCGCCGCGGAGCGTGTCCATCAGACCGACCTCGCACAGTTGCAGGAAATGGCGGGGCGGGCCCGCGCCGCGGAGCAGGGGCAGACGCAATTGCAGGCCCAGCTCAAGGAACAGGAGGCGGCGGTGCAGGCGGCAAAAACCGCCGCCGTGTCGCCGGGGCCCCGTCCGCCCGCGATGCCGGCTCCCGGCAAAGCCGCCGCCGAAGCCGCGCGGAAGCAATCGCTGGCGGACGGCCAGGCTTTCGTCGCCGCCTACGGTGCCCAGGTGAAGCCGATGCTGATGAACCTCGGCCGGGCCCAGATTGAGCGGAATTTCTCCTCTCTCATCCGGTCGGGCGTGCTCACGGCCGATCAAATCGACGCCATGGAAACCGCCACCGCCGAGAAATGGATCAACAGCCTGGCGCTCACCCCAAACAGCGTTCATCCGGACGACCCGAACCTGAAGGACGACGAGATCAAACAGATCCTCGGCGACGAGGGGTTCAAGAGCTTCGAGGATTTCCGCCGCCTGCAACCCTTGGAGCGGACCGTGACCGACATCTCGTCGATGTCCGTTTTCCGGCCATTCACCCCCGACCAATCGAATCAACTCCTGAAGGTGATCGCCAACGCCAACAGCACCTACCAGAGCGGCGGCAGGGTGACCCCGCAGACGACCGACTGGAACCAGGTGATCGCGCAGTCCCAGTCGTTCCTGTCGGAGTCCCAGTTGAACGCGGTGAAGGCCGAGGCGCAACTCCCGCAAATCATGGGGCTGATCAAGGAATTCTACGACGCGCAGGCACCGAAGAAATAGGGCGTCGGCGCCGCCGTCGAGGTCTGGCGGGGCAGCGCGGCGTGCCGAAAACTCCAAGCATCAACGTCCAGACCCCAGAGAAACTTCAAGCTCCCGTCATCGGAGTTTTGAACGTTGGTGCTTCACTGGTGCTTGGTGCTCTTCGATCCCGTCCGCGTCGTCCAGTTTCCGCGCGACTTTCCGACGTGGATCGGCCAAAAAACCGCCGTCCCGCCTCCACCATGCCCGCGCGCGCGCTCACCCCGACGCCGAAGACCTACGCGCAATTGCGCGATGCGGTGATCGCCGTCGTCGTCCAGGGACGCGGGGAAATCGATCGCGCGTGGCTCGGCACCTATCACGAGACCGGCCGGCTCATCAACGAACACGTGCTGCTGTTTCGCGACCGCGCCGATTACGGCGCCCGGGTTTACACCAAACTCACTGCGGACATCCACATCAGCGAACGCTCGCTGCGCCAGTGCGCCCAGTTCCACCGGTGCTACCCGATTTGGCATCGCGATGCCAAATTGATCTGGTCGCACTACCAATTGCTGATCCAGATCGCCGACCCCGCGCAGCGAAAAACGCTCGAAGCCGAGGCCATCCGGAAAAACTGGACCAAGTCCGATCTCGAAACGCGCGTGCGCTCCTACAACGCCATCGCGCTCGCCTCGGACGACGCCGCGCCGGCCCCACCCGTCGGACTCCTCACGCCCCGCTTCGGCACGCCGGGGCTGCACCCGATCGTCGATCTGGGCGACGGCCCCGAGGTCGATCTCGGGTTCAAATTCTACCGCTCGCTCGGCCCCGCCTCCAAGCTCACGACCACGGACATCGTGCGGTTGAACGAGGACGGCGTCCGCAAGGTGGAACATGCGACGAAGGACCAGCTCTTCACCTATGTCGCCACCATCCGCAAAATCGTCGACGGCGACACGCTAGCCGTCGCGCTCGCGGTCGCGCCGGGCCTCACGCACCAGTTGAAACTGCGCCTGCGCGGGATCGACTGTCCGGAGATTTCGACCGCCGCCGGCCGCGCCGCCAAGGCTTTCGTGGAAAATCTCCTCCGCGTCGGCGACGACGTGATCATCAGCACCACGAAGCCCGACAAATACGATCGTTATTTGGCGGATGTGTTCATCCGCCAGGCCATGGGTCAGGGGTCTGAAGCCAAAGGTCAGGATGAAGCCGATCACCCTTCACCCATCACCTCTCACCCGGAAGGCTTCGCCTTCCTCAACAACGCCCTCCTCTCCGCCGGCCACGCCATCCGCTACGACGGCGGCACGAAGGAGGAGTGAAGGCCACGCTTCCGCCGACCCTGTCGCCCGACGCCTCCCCGATTGACATGACCGCGATGTGCTACACTGTGTCGCACATGAGAACGACAACGGTGCGCGAGCTGCGGAACAATTATTCCAAGGTGCTCAAGTGGGTGGCCAAAGGCGAGGAAGTCGACGTGACGCGCCGGGGCAAAATCGTGGCGAAGGTCGTTCCGCCTTCCGCGGCGAGACCGACGCAGGTGGATTGGTCGCAGAGTGCCGCGCTCAGCCGCCGGGCCTGGGCCACCACCCTGACGGCGGACGAAAGCGGCGCGCTCCTGGCCGACAGTCAGGGCTCCTGACATGGCTGCCGCCGTCGCCGACACGAGTTTTCTCTTTTCGCTGTTTGGCAACGACGCGCACACGCCGGCGGCCAAAAATTGGGTGCAGCAGGCCCAACTGCCGATCACGGTCACCGCGCTTGGCCGTTACGAACTGGGCAACGCGATTCGTTTCGCCGCCTTTCGCAAAGCCATCTCCCCTGCCGACGCGCGGGCCTCACTGGCCGCAGTCGAGGCCGATCTTAAAAGCGGCCATCTGCAGCCGGCCTCCTGCGATTTGGCGGGCATTGTAACCGAGGCGGCGCGCTTGTCCGAGCTTCATACCGTGAGCGGCGGGCACCGCTCCTTCGATATTCTGCACGTCGCCACCGCGAGGCTGCTGAAAGCGACGACCTTTCTGTCGTTCGATGCGAACCAACGCAGGCTCGCCACCACGCTGCGGCTGAACATCGGCCCGTAAGACTGCCGGCCCGCAACCACCGCCGCCCGCCGCGACGCCAAGGCTTTTGTCGATGCCCTCCTCAGACCCGGCGACGAAGTGATCGTCTGCACCACGAAGCCCGACAAATATGATTGGTATTTGGCGGATGCGTTCATCCGCCAGGCCATAGGTCAGGGGTCTGAGGCCAAAGGTCAGGATGAAGCCCATCACCCGTCACCCATCACCTCTCACCCGGAAGGCTTCGCCTTCCTAAACAACTCCCTGCTCGCCGTCGGCCACGCCATCCGCTACGACGGCGGCGCGAAAGAGCAGTGACGGCTGCCTCGTGACGAACAACGAGCCCCACCAGTCGGAAATCCGATCCTTTAGATATTCGCAGCGCAACGCCACCCTCGGGCCGACCTTGGCGGAGCCGGGCGGTCGCTCGCAACCGTCAAAGGCGGCCCGGCGGCAACTTCACCTCGTAGCGCAACCCCACCATGCCGGTCTGGTAACCCTTGACCTCGACCAGGTGGAGGGCGAGATCGCGGTCGAGGTTGCCGAAGAAGGGAATCCCCTCGCCGATCAGGACGGGCATGATCGAGTAGCGGACTTCGTCCACGAGCCCGCGCCGGAGGCATTCAGCGGCGACGGCCCCGCCGCCGACCACCCAGATGGAGCGGAAACGGGGCCGCAGGCGTTCCGTCATGAGCGCCGCGAGATCGCCTGCGCAAAACTCCACCGTCTCGCGCGACCGCCGCAAGGTGCGCCGGGTGAGGACGAAGGTGGGCTTCTCGCCATATGCCCAGCCCAGCCCCTGGGCGGCGAAGTTCAGCGCCACCTCGTAGGTGCGCGAGCCCATCACGTAGCAGTCGATCGTCTTGAGAAACGCCTCGACCGCTCCCGAGGCCATCGTCTCCCCGCCGACGAATTCGTCGGCGGTCTCGAGCCAGTCGACGCGCCCATCCTTGCGCGCGATGAAGCCGTCGAGGCTCGCCACCATGTGAAGCGTTACACGGGAATCGGAAGTCGCCATGGTCGTGCGAAGTAGAGGCGATCCTTAAAGACCAACCGCGGAGACGAGTGCAACCCCTCTCTGCTCGCGCTACGGCCCGCCCGCTCCTTCGGCGAACCATCCTAAAACCCAGGCCGCCTCGACGGTTCTTCACGCGAATTCGTTGGAACCCAGGCCGCCGGGAGAGCGGGCCCCACTTTCGAATCTGCCGCAGCACCGCCGCCTGACTTCAGCCCTCAGCCGGAGCACGGCCGTCACGTCCGCAAAATCTTTTCCATCGGCTTCCCCTTGGCCAGTTCGTCGACCAGTTTGTCGAGGTAACGGATCTCCCGCATCGTCGGCTCCTCGATGTCTTCCACGCGGACGCCGCAGATTGTCCCGGTGATCGACTTCCGTGCCGGATTCGGCTTGGGCGCTTCGCGGAAGAAGGTCTCGAAGTCGGTTTGCTTCCTCAACTCGCCCCCCAATTGCCGCGGCGTGTAACCGGTCAGCCAGCAAATCACGGCATCCACTTCCGCTTTCTTCCGCCCCTTTTTTTCCGCCTTGGCGAGGTAGTAGGGATAGACCCTCGCGACGCTCGTCGTGAAAATGCGATGTTTGGCCGGCATGGGAAAGGAGGACCCGCGTTAAGTGAAATCAACCGGTTGGTGCGTCAAGCGGCGGCTTCAATCCAGGCCGCTTCGGAGAAGCGGCCCCACCTCGAGCCCTGCGGGACACCACCGGATTGCCTTTCACTTTCGGGGGCGTTTCGTTGGCTCCGCATCGCATGCCTCTCGCCCGCAAACGCATCTTCCGCATCCCCCCGCCCGCTCCCACCACGATCTACGTGCGGCCGGGCTACAACCGCGTGCTGGCCGAGGAATTCGAGGCGCTCAAGGTCAAGCGCGTCGGCCTCGTCGCGGACAAGGTCGAGGCGCACAGCCAGGGCGATTTGCGCGAGAACTTCGGCTTCAAGGCCGCCAAGGACGCGATCCGCGCCGTCGACCGCAAGATGACCGCGCTCGACCGCTTCGTCGCCCGCAACACGTTCATCGAGGTCGATCCCGCCTCGTGGCTAACGAAGCCGACCGATACCCTCCAGCTCGGGCACGTGACCACGATCGAAAAGGTGGACGTCGCGACGAAGCGAAAACACCGGTTCACGTTTCTCGTGACCACGCACGGCGAGACTGCCACCGATCCCGAATCGGGCATCGAATGCCTGCCCCACAATTCCCCGCTCGCCACCGCCACGCTCGGCCTCGCAGTCGGCGCGTCCAACCAAGTCAGGCTTCCTGCCGGCGAATCCATCCTCACCGTGCGCTCCATCCGCAATCCCACGCCGGCCGAACTCGCTCGCCTGCTCACCGCCATCAAGCCGCCGGAGATCGCGGACGACGAACCTTAGCGCCGGTCGACGCTCGTCGGCCGACGGGCGAGCACCTGCACGACGGCGGAGTTGCCGGTGTGACCGCCGCCTTCCCGCACGTCACGCACGAGTTCGCGGGCGACCAGCCACTCCAAGTCGCCGAGTTCCGCCTGGAGCTCCGCCAGTGTCGGTAAAAGGGTGACGTCGCGCGGGCCGCCAGTGCCGTAGGCGGGTTGCGCGGGCGTATAGGCCTCCATCACGAACACGCCGCCCGGCCGGAGCCCGGCCGCCGCGCGCGCGAGCACGGCCCGACGCAGTGCCGGCGGCAGGTGCATGAAGATCGCCACGACGCCCGACCACGCCTGCGGCGCGATCGCAAAATCCGCGAGGTCGGCCACGACGGTCGCGAGCGGCACGCCGCGCCCCCGCGCGAGCGCGCCGGCCTTCGCGAGGCCGGCCGACGACTGGTCGACGGCGGTCACCGCATGACCGCGTCCGGCGAGAAAAGTCGCGTTACGCCCCTCGCCCTCGGCGAGGCAGAGCACGGGACCGGCGGGAACATCCGCCGCGACCGACGCGAGAAATTCGTTGGGCGATGTGCCGTAGACATAACCGTCGCCGCCGTAGCGGTCGTTCCAAAACGCGGCGTCAAACGATGGATTCATGAGAGGGAGGCGACCGCGGTCCGCATGGCCGCAACGTTCCGGCGCCGGCCGGCCGGCGCCGTCGGGCCTATTTTTTCTCCAGCTCCTTCGTCGCCCCGAAATTTCCGCTCTCCGCCGCGGTGACGAATCCTTCCGTCACGCTCTTCAATTCCTCCCAGCGCGCGCGGATTTTTTCCGCCTCCTCCTGCGTGATCACGTTGTCCGCCGAGGACGTGGCGATGGTCGCCAGCATGTCGGCGAACTCGTGCACGATGTCGTTGGTCATCGGGATCAGCGGCTGGCCCGTCGGCAGGTTCTTCGGATTCCGGATGTAGAATCCGCCGGCCTGCTCGCACACCCACTGCGCCACGCGCACATCGCGGGAAATGCGGATGAGCTGGCCCACGCGGTCGAGCGGACTGCCGGTGCCGCTGCCGCTTTCATCCACGGGCGGCTCCGCCCATTTGTAGATCAACGACAGCGACAGGCCCATCTCGGCGGCGATTTGCTTCGCGCTGGTCTTCTTCAACACGTCCCTCATCACCTCGTGGGAATCCATGGTGGCGGCAGCGTGCGGAGTCGCCCACGGCTTGGCAAGCCGCGGCGGTGGCGGCGCGGCTTTTGCAAGATCGCTGCGGCGCTGGGAATTTCCGGCGACATTATAAGTGATTTAATCCGGCGGACCTGCTTCCATGCGTGGCGTCCGATGAACCCTCCGCTCCCCCGTCCGATCCGCCCCCGGTCCGCCCGGCTTGGACTGGCGGCATCCCGGTTCGACACCGCCTCCCGGCCCCGGGGGTTTTCCGAATATCACCCGGCTCGTGTGCCATTTGCCTCCGCGGCGGGTGTAACCCTGCGATGAACGACGACTCCGAACTCCTCCGCCGCTACGCTCGCGAGCGGTCGGAAGCGGCCTTCACCGAACTCGTTCGGCGCAAGGCGGGGCTCGTTTATTCCGCCGCCCTGCGTCAGGTCGGCGGCGACATGCTGCTCGCGCAGGATGTCAGCCAGGGCGTCTTCATCGACCTCGCCCGCAAGGCGGGCGAGCTGGCCGACCGGCCGGTGTTGACGAGCTGGCTTTACACCAGCACCCGGTTTGCGGCGCTCAAGGCGCTGCGCGAACGCCGGCGCCGCACCGCCCGCGAACAGGAGGCACACACCATGGAAGAAATCGAACGGGACTCCGCCCACGAGGCCGACTGGGAACAACTCCGGCCGCTGCTGGATTCGGCGCTCTGCAATCTCGCCGAACACGACCGCACGCCCATCTTGATGCGCTACTTCGAGGATCAGCCCTTCGCCGAGATGGGCAAAAAACTCGGCATCGGCGAGAGCTCCGCGCGCATGCGGGCCGAGCGTGCGCTCGAAAAACTCCGGCAGGCGCTCGCGCAGAAGGGCGTTACGTCCACCGCCGCCGCCCTGGGCCTCGCGATCTCCACGCAGGCCGTCGCGGCGCCGCCCGCCGGCCTCGCCGCCGCGCTCGCCGGCGGCGCGCTCGCCCACTCCGCCACGATGGGCGGAGGCGCGGGCATCTGCGCGAAGTTCTCCAATTTTTTCGCGATGAACAAGGTCCCGTCGGGCGTCTTCTCGCTCGCCGGTGTCGGTGCGGCGGGTTTCGCCACCGCGGAGGTCGACGCCCAGACCGGGACCACGGCGTTCCTTGTCTACTCCGTGTGTTTCGGCGTCGGCTTGCTCTTCACGCTGATCAGCGCGCTCGGCGCCCACGTCCTCGGCGGGCACGGCGACATCGCGCACAGCATTGATACCGGGCACGGCGGCGGTGGTCACGCCCAGGGCCACGCCGAGGGCGGGGGCGGCGCCAGCGACATGCCGGGCTTCGCGCCGCTGAGCCCGACGACCATCGCGACGTTCATCACCTCGTTCGGCGGCTTCGGGATGATCTACGCGGAGATCGATGCCACCCGCAGCCCGTGGGTCAGCGCGCCACTGGCCGCGCTGAGCGGCTTCGCGGTCGCGGCGGGCGTTTTTTGGCTTTTTCGGACGATCTTCCGGAACACCCAGGCGTCGAGCGAGGGCCGCATCGCCGATGTGATCGGCTGCAACGCCACCGTCATCACGCCCATCGCTGCCGACGGCGTCGGCGAGATCGCCTACGTCCAATCCGGGACGCGCTACTCCGCGCCCGCCCGCGCCGACGATGGTGCAGCCCATCCCAACGGCGGCGCGGTCCGCATCACGCGCGTCGTCGGCTCGCAATTCTACGTCACGGCCGACTGACGCCCTGCGATTTTCAACCCTCCAGCTTAACCCTATCATGAACCCTGCACTCCTCGCTCAACTCGGCGGCTTCGGCATCGGCGCCATCGCCGTCGTCGGCATCGTCATTGTCGTATTCTTCCTGCTCATCGTTTGGGCCAGCCGCTACACCAAGGTCGGCCCCAACGAGGTGCTGATCGTCTCCGGGCGCCAGCACCGGATCGTCGGCGCCGACGGCAAGGGCTCGATCCGCGGCTTCCGCGTCGTGAAGGGCGGCGGCACGTTTATCATCCCCGTTGTCGAGAAGGCCGACATCCTCTCGCTCGAGCTCCTCACCATCGACGTGCAGACGCCCGAGGTCTATACGAGCAAGGGCGTGCCGGTGAAGGTCGATGGCGTCGCGCAGATCAAGGTCAAGGGCGACGACATCTCCATCGCCACCGCCGCCGAGCAGTTCCTCAGCAAGGGCGTCGACGACATCAAGAACATCGCGATGCAGACCCTCGAGGGCCACCTGCGCGCCATCCTCGGCACGATGACCGTCGAGGAGATCTACCAGAACCGCGACGCGTTCGCCTCGAAGGTCCAGGAAGTCGCCGCCGGCGACATGGCCAACATGGGCCTCAGCATCGTCAGCTTCACCATCCGCGACATCCGCGATACGCAGGGTTACCTCGACGCCCTCGGCAAGCCGCGCATCGCGCAGGTCAAGCGCGACGCGCAGATCGCCCAGGCCGAGGCCGACCGCGACGCCGCCATCCGCACCGCGCAGGCCTCCCAAGCCGGCCAGGAGGCCAAGTTCGCCGCCGATTCGAAAATCGCCGAGGCGCAGCGCGACTACCAGATGAATGTCCAGGACTACAACGCGTCCGTGAACCAGAAGAAGGCCCAGTCCGAACTCGCCTACGATCTCCAGAAGTTCAAGACCAACCAGCTCGTCAAGGCGGAGGAAGTCCAGGTCAGCATCATCGAGAAACAGAAGCAGATCGAGCTGCAGCAGCAGGAAATCCTCCGCAAGCAGCGCGAACTCGAGGCCAACGTGCAAAAACCCGCCGACGCCGAGCGCTACAAGGTCGAGACCCTCGCGACCGCGCGTAAATTCCAACTTGAAACCGAGGCCGCGGGCGCCGCCTCCGCCACCAAGGCCACCGGCTTCGCCCAGGCCGATGTCGTCAAGGCCACCGGCACCGCCGAGGCCGACGCCAACAAGGCGCGCGGTCTCGCCGAGGCGACCGTCATCGAGGCGCAGGGCCTCGCGACCGCCGAGGCGATGCGCAAGAAGGCCGACTCCTTCAAGGAATACAACCAGGCCGCCATCATCGAGCTCATCGTCCGGGCGCTGCCCGAGATCGCCGGCCAGATCTCCGCGCCGCTCGCGAAGACGGAGAAGATGGTCATCATCAGCGGCGGCTCCGGTCCCGGCGGCGGCGCCAGCAAGCTCACCGGCGACGTCACCACCATCCTCTCGCAGCTCCCGCCCGTGCTCGAGGCGCTCACCGGCGTGAAGTTCGAAAAACTCCTCGAGCAGGTGCCGGCCTTGAAAAACGCCGTGAAACCCGACAAGCCTTCCGCGTAGCCTGTCGTCCCAATGAAAAACCTCTTCAAGAAACTGTTCAGCTCCTCGAAACTCGGCGAGGACGGCCTGACCCAAGTCCAGCGCGAAGCGATGGTCGATCTGCTCTTCTACTGCATGTATGCCGACAACAGCATCGCGGCCAAGGAGGACGAGATCATCGCCCGCACGGTCGACCAGTTCAACTGGGACCCGCGCGTCTCCTACGACGCGTTCACCGCCCGCTCCATCGCCAACGCCCGCGCGGTGAAGGAATCGCCCGCCTCCCGCGCGGACTTCCTCGCCGTGGTCGCCGAACGCCTCGCGACGCCCGCCACCAAGGCCCGCACCATGGCGCTCTGCCGGAAAATCTTCGCCGCCGATGGCGACGTGTCCGCCGCCGAGCAGGAACTGCTGCTCGATCTGCAAAAGCACCTGGCATAGGCGCCATCAGCGACCCTTCGTATTGCCACGGCCGGCCGGGACCCCGCGTCCCGGCCGCCGTTTTTTCGTGCGTTACCCCGCCGGTTTATGGCTGACTGGTCGTCCTTCTTTCCGATGAACATCCACGAGTATCAAGCCAAGGCCCTCTTTGAAAAATTCGGCGTGCCGGTCCCCAAGGGCGCCGCCGCAACTTCGCCGGAGGAGTTCATCAACGCGCTCTCCCAGCTCCCCGAGGGGCCCACCATGGTGAAGTCGCAGATCCACGCCGGCGGCCGCGGCAAGGGCACGTTCACCGACGGCTTCAAGGGTGGCGTGAAATTCTGCAAGACCAAGGCCGACGCCAAGGAACTCGCCGGCAAGATGCTCGGCAACACGCTCGTCACGCTCCAGACCGGCCCCGCCGGCCGCAAGGTCCAGACCGTCTACTTCACCGTCGCGAGCGACATCAAGAAGGAATACTACCTCGCCATCCTCCTCGACCGCGCGTCGTCGAAGCCCGTCATCGTTGCCTCGACCGAGGGCGGCGTCGAGATCGAGAAGGTCGCGCACGAGACGCCCGAGAAGATCACCAAGGTCGTCGTCGATCCCGCCTACGGCCTCGCCGACTACCAGGTGCGCGAGCTGATCTTCAAGCTCGGTCTCACCGGCGCCGAGGCGAAGAACGCCGGCAAGCTCATCCGCAATCTCTACACCTGCTTCTGGGAAACCGATGCGGCGATGGTCGAGGTCAACCCGCTCATCACCACACCGACGGGCGAGGTGCTGGCGCTCGACGCGAAGGTTTCCTTCGACGACAACGCGCTGTTCCGCCATCCGGAGATCGTCGCCCTCCGCGACCTGAACGAGGAGGACCCGAAGGAAATCGAGGCCTCCAGGCACGCGCTCAACTACATCGCGCTCGACGGCAACATCGCCTGCCTCGTCAACGGCGCCGGCCTCGCCATGAGCACGATGGACATCATCAAGCA
>CALFNN010000079.1 GCA_937902925.1 uncultured Opitutaceae bacterium | reverse complement strand
TTCGAGTCCTGTCCCGAGCACCATAAAAAGCCGCGCGATTTGCGCGGCTTTGCAGTTTCCAGGAGGCGGCGGATGCGGGGTCGGCGGATTCCCGGTTGCGCCAAAACCGGATTCCTCCCACGACGGCCCCGCGCGTCAAAACAGCCCGAGCAAAAGCGAAGGATTCACGCCGAAAAGCACAATGAGGCCGGCGGCGAGGACGAGGGCCAGCTTCGCGATGGCGGGAACCGCGATCGGCGCGGCATCGGGGGCGGGCTTGGCGACGAGCGCTTGCTTGAGGATGACGAGGTAGTAGTAGAGGGCTAGGGCGCTGAGCGCGATGGCCAGCATGGCGAGCCAGCCGGCCGGACCGGCGAGGCCGCCCATCTGGAGCGCGGCGGAGAAAACGGTGAATTTACCGAAGAAACCGGCGAGCGGGGGAATCCCCGCGAGCGACAGGACGAAGACCGCGAGGCAGCCGGCGAGCAGCGGCGAGCGCCGATGTAATCCGGCCAGGTCGGTGATTTTCTGGCAGGGGCCGGCGCGCTCGGCGACGGCGATGACTCCGAACGCCCCGACCGTCGCGAGCCCGTAGGTCGCGGCGTAATAGTAAAACGGCGCCGGGCCGGCGTCGCCCGCGGCGATGACCCCGAGCAAAAGATTTCCGGCGTGCGCGATGGCGGAGTAGGCGAGCAGCCGGCGGACGTTGCTTTGCGCGAGCGCGCCGAAATTACCGATCAGCATCGACACGGCGGCGATGACCGCGACGGCGGGCAGCCAGCCGGGTTCGCCGTGCGCGGAAGAAACACTGCCCGCCACCGCGCCGAACTCCCGCCAGAACAGCCGGGCGAAGAGCGTGAATCCCGCGAGCTTCGAAGCCGAGGCGATGAGCGCGGCGGAGGAGGTGGGTGCGCCCTCGTAGACATCCGGCGCCCAGAGGTGGAACGGCGCGGCGGCGGCCTTGAAGCCGAAGGCGACAAGCACCATCACGAGCGCCACGACGAGCAGCGGACTGAGGGTGACATGAAAGAGTTGCCCGGCGATCTGCGGCAACTCGATCGAACCGGTCAGCCCGTAGATCAGGCTGAAGCCAAAAAGCAGAAACGCCGCCGCCATGCCGCCGAACAGGAAATATTTCAGCGCGGCCTCGGCGGATTCGGGGCGGGTCTTGTCGAAGCCGGCGAGCACGTAGAGCGAGAGGCTGGCGAGTTCGAGTGCGAGAAACGCGAGCAGGAGTTGCTGCGCCGCGGCCATCAACAGAAAGCCGGTCGTGGCGAAGAGAATGATTGCAACCTGCTCGGCGGGGTTGCGCGGCGCCGGGGCGGCGCTCGCGACGCCGAACGTAAGCAGCGTGAGCCCGAGGACGCCGAGGCGCGTCGCCATGGCGAGTTTGTCGAGAATCAGGACACCGCCGAAGACCGGGCCTTCGGGAGCAAACCAGACGTGCGCGGCGGCCGCGAGCACGGCGAGCGCACCGATCCAGAGGGCGAGGTTGAGACGCTCGACGGGCGTATGCCGGCGGAAGATCGAGAGATCGAGGCCAAGAATGATCAGAGCGCCGACGACGAGCGATGTTTCGGGCCGCAAAGCGTGAAACAGTCCGGCGTAATCGAGGTTCACGGTTTGCCTCCTTTCAGCACGGCCTGGAAGAGCGGCGACTGCAGCGCCGGATTGATCCAATCGAGCAGGAGGTCGGGCTTCAGGCCGATCAAGACCGTGGACGCGACGAGAACGAGCGCGCCGGCCTTCTCGGCGAGCGTGATCGGCGGCAGCGGGTGGGCTGGTGCGGCCTTGCGGCCGTCGGCGATACTGGCGGAGCCGAAGAACGAAACTTGGATCACGCGAAGGGTGAAGGCAGCGGCGACCAGCACGCCGGCGGCGGCGAAAGTCGCCCACAGCGGGGAAGTCTTCCACGTGCCGATGAGGATCGTCAGTTCGGCGGGGAAGCCGCTGAAGCCGGGCATGCCCATCGAGGCGAGGCCGGCGACGACGAAGACCGCGGCGGCAAACGGCAGCAGCCGGTGCAGCGGCATGGCGCGAAGATCGGCGAGTTGGCGGGTGTGCGTGCGTTCGTAGACCATCCGGCCGACGACGGCGAAGAGCAGGCCGGCGACGACGCCGTGGGAGAACATTTGCAGCACGGCGCCGCTGACGGCCTGGGCGTTGGCGGCGGCGAGCCCGAGCAGGACGAAGCCCATGTGGCTCACGCTCGAGTAACCGATGACGAACTTGAAGTCATCCTGCACGAGAGCGACGAGGCCGGCGTAGATGATGCCGATGATCGCGAGGCAGGCGATCGTGGGCTGCCAGAAGGCGAGGCCGGTGGGGAAGATCGTCATCGCGACCCGGAGGCACCCGTAGGCGCCGAGTTTCATGACGACGCCGGCGAGCAGCATCGACGCGGCGGTCGGCGCGGCGACGTGGCCGGTCGGGGCCCACGTGTGGAAAGGAAACATGCCGGCGAGCACCGCGAAGCCGAGGAAGACCAAGGCGAACATGCCGAGTTGCTGGCTGTGCGAGAAGTGCGTGGCGGCGGTCGCAAGGTCGTGAAGGCCGAAGCTGTGCGCGCCGGCGGCGGCATAGGCCCAGAGCAGGCCGGCGAGGACGAGTGCGCTGCCCGCGAACGAATAGAGCACGAGTTTCATCGCGCCGTATTCGCGGTTGGTGGAGCCCCAGATCGCGATGAGGAAGTATTTCGGGACGATCGCGATCTCGTAGAACACGAAGAGCGTAAAAGCGTCGGCGCTGAGGAAGACGCCATAGACGCCGCCGATGAGGGCGAGGAAGAGCGCGAAGAATTCGCCGGCGCGTTCCTCGATGTTCCAGGAGAAAAGGATTCCGGCGGTCGCGGCGATGCCGGTGAGGATGATCAGGGTCAGGCTGATGCCGTCGACGGCGAGGTGGTAGCGGATGCCCATCGACGGAATCCAGGGATGGTTGACGATGGTTTCGAGGCCCGGACCCGGAACGAAGTTGACGGCGGCGGAAAGCGCGATGCCCCAGGCAAGCAGGGCGCTCAGCAGGGCGACCCAGCGGGCGGTGCCGGGAGAGCGCATGCCTGCCACCAACGCGAGCACCGCGCCGAGGAAGGAAACGTAGATCGTGCAGGGCAGCGCGTTCATGGCAGCGTGAGGTGTCCGGCCCACGACGTGATGAGCGGGTTGAAAAGCCCGGTGAGGAGCTGCGGCAGGACGCCGAACAGGAACATCAGCGCGACGAGCGGGATCAGCACCGCGAGCTCGAAGCCGGCGACATCGCGGAACTCACCGCGGGCGGCACCGGCGCGCGGACCGTGGAAGACGCGCTGCCAGAAGGTGAGCAGGAAAAACGCGGTGGCGAAAAGTCCGAGGCACGCGACGGCGGCGGCGAGGGCATCGAGGCCGAAGACGCCGCGGAAGATCAGAAACTCGCCGACGAAACCGTTGAGGCCGGGCAGACCGAGCGAGGAGAACATCGCGATGCCGCAGAGCCCGGCGAAGAGCGGGGCGACGGTCCGCAGTCCGCCGAAGTCGTCGAGGCCGCGCTTGCCGTTGGAGCGCGACTCGAGCACGCCGACACAGAAGAAGAGTGCGGCGGCGGAGAGGCCGTGGTTGAACATCTGCAGGATCGTGCCGCTGAGCGCGGCGGTGGCGGCCTCGGCGTGAAGGCCGTCGCGGCCGGTGGCGTAGGAGACGGCGAAGAGGGCGAGGAGGCAGTAGCTGAGATGGTTGACCGACGAGTAGGCGACCATCCGCTTGAGGTCGGTCTGCTTCATCGCGGCGAAGGCGCCGAGCACCACGCCACCGAGCGCGAGCCAGAGGAGGCACGGCGCCGCCGCGTGGAGTTGCGCCGGAAAAAGCGGCCAGAGAATTCGCAGGAAACCGTAGACGCCCATCTTCGACATGATGCCGGTGAGGAACATCGAGACGCCGGTCGGTGCCTCGGCGTAGGCCGGCGGCAGCCAGGTGTGGAAAGGGAAGAGCGGAACTTTGACCGCGAGGCCGAGCAACACGCCGACGAAAACCGCTTCCGGCCAGATGCCGCCGAGCGTGGCGAGCTTGGCGCCGAGTTCGCCGTCCGAGGCGAGTTGCGTGAGTTGCGCGAAGTCGAGCGTGCCGGTCGCGGCGAAGATGGCGGCGAAGCCGAGCAGCATGAACGCGCTGCCGCCGATCGTGTAGATGACGAACTGGTAGGCGGCGCGCGAGGCGCCGGGGCCGCCCCAGAGCTTGATGAGGAAAAACGCCGGCACGAGGCTGAGTTCCCAGAAGAGGAACCAGTGGAAAAAATCGAGCGCGAGGAAGACGCCGAGCGCGGCGCCCTGCAGGAGGAGGAAGAGGATCGCGAAGCAGCGCGGGTCGCGCTTGAGGTGCCACGAGCCCAGCAATGCGGCCGGCGAGACGATGCCGGTGAGCAGCACGAGGATCAGGCTCATGCCATCGAGACCGAGGTGATAGTGGACGTTGAGGGCGGCGATCCAGTCGTGGCGCTCGATGAACTGGTAGCCGGTCCGGCCCGGGTCGAACGAGGCCAGCGCGACAAATCCGAGTCCGAGCGTCGACAGACTGAAGAGGAGCGCGAGCGCGCGGCTGAGCTTGGGACTCGTGCCGCGGAGCAGGGCCAGCAGCGCGGCACCGATCCACGGGACGAAGACGATCAGGGAAAGGAGGTGCGAAGTGCTCATCCGTTAATCCCCATGATGACGATCAGCGCCAGCACCACGAAGGCGATGGCGAGCGTGCGCAGGTAGCCGTGGGCGTCGCCGGTTTGCGCGCGCGAGTAGAGTTGCCCGGTGCCACGGAGTTTTTCGCTCGTGGCGTCGAAGCCGCCGTTGAGACCGGATTCGTCGGCCTCGCGATTGACCACGCCGCCGAACTCGCCAAGAAGCGCGAGGAGATTGACGAGTCCGCCCCAGACCCAGCGGTCGAAGAAGCCCGCGAGCGCAGCGAGGAATGTGTTCAAACGGCCGAGCGTGGCCGCGTAGAGTTCGTCAAACTTCATGCGCGCGCCGAGGAAGGCGAAGGTGCCCGGCGCGGCGGTCGCGAGTGGATCGGGTGCGGTCGCAGTCGCCCGGAGCCGGCGCCAGTAAACCGCCCAGCCCGTCCCGAGACCAAGCGCGACGAGGACGATCGAGAGCATCATCAGGCCGCCGCCTTCGAGCAGGGAGTGCGGTTCGACGGGCGCACCGGTGAGCGCGGATTGCAGCCACGGCCAGGCGGGCGTGCCGAGGAAACCGAGGCCGACGGCGCAGATTGCGAGGATGACCAGCGGCCCGGTCATGGCGGCGGAGTTCTCGTGGGCGTGTTCCGCGGCGTGCGAGCGTGGTTTGCCGAAGAAGGTCTCGGCGACGAGGCGTGTCATGTAGAACGCGGTTAGCACGACCGCGGCGAGGCCGGCGTAGAGCGGAAGATGCGAGACATCCCACTCGTGCGCCGCGTGGAGGACGGCCTCCTTGCTCCAAAAACCGGAGAAGAGGAATGGAAAGCCGGCGAGCGCGAGCGTGCCGACGGCGAAGGTCAGGAAGGTCACGCGCATGAGCTTCGAGAGCCCGCCGAGCTTGCGGATGTCCTGCTCATGGTGCGCGGCGTGGATGACGGAGCCGGCGCCGAGGAAAAGGAGGGCCTTGAAGAAGGCGTGCGTCAGCAGATGGAAGATCGCGGCGACCCACGAGCCGACGCCGAGCGCGAGCATCATGTAGCCGAGCTGCGAGACGGTCGAAAAGGCGAGGACGCGCTTGATGTCGTTTTGCGCGACGGCGATGAGCGCGCCCATGAGCGCGGTGATCGCGCCGATGAACGCGACGACGGTGAGCGCGTGGAGCGGCACGTGGACCAGATCATGATCGGCCATCATCAGCGGATAAACGCGGGCGATCAGGAACACGCCGGCGGCGACCATCGTGGCGGCGTGGATGAGGGCGGAGACGGGCGTCGGGCCCTCCATGGCGTCGGGCAGCCAGACGTGCAGCGGGAACTGGCCGGATTTGCCCACCGCGCCGCAGAAGATGAGCAGCCCGATCGCCGTGGAGACGGCGAGACCGCCGACCGTCGTTTGCGCAACCATGCTGCTGAGCGCGGTGGCCTCGAGGACGCCGTTGCCGCCATCGTAGAAGAGGAGCGAGCCGGTCGCGTCGTAAAGCCACAGGATGCCGAGGAGAAAACCGAGGTCGCCGATGCGCGTGACGATGAAGGCTTTTTTCGCGGCGGCGGCGGCCTCGGGTTTGTGGAACCAGAAGCCGATGAGGAGATACGAGGCGAGGCCGACGAGCTCCCACGAGATGAAGAGGAGGAGGAGGCTGTTGGCGACGACGATGCCGAGCATCGCGGCGGCGAAGAGGCTCAGGAAGCAGAAGAACTGCTTGGCGTTCGCGTCGTCGTGCATGTAGCCGGTGCTGAAAACAAAGATCAGCCCGCCGACGAAGGTGACCATCACGCACATGAACGCCGTCAGCGGATCGAGCAGCCAGCCGAGGCGCAGGGCGCCATTGCCGAGGTCGAACCAGGCGAAGTTGGCGGCGGCGTGTTGGGCGGGGTTCGCGAGGGCGGTGGCGAGTGCGCCGCACGAGAGCAGGAACGAAACTCCAATCGCGAGAATCGCGGCGGCGGAGGCGAGCCTGCGGCCCGAGCGCGGCGTCAACGCGCCGACCGCGGCGGCCAGGAGCGGCAGCGCAGGGATGAGCCAGAGATATTCGGCGGAAAGCGTCATGCGTCAGCCTTTCAACCGGGCGGCGTCCTGGAGCCGGATGTTCCGCTGGTGCCGGTAAACGGCGATCACGAGCGCGAGGCCGACGGCGGCCTCGGCGGCGGCGACGGCGATGGAGAAGATCACGAAGATCACGCCGGTGCCGGCGGCGTGCGCCGGACCGTAGCGCCAGAAGGCGATAAAGTTGAGGTTGGCGGCGTTCAACATCAGCTCGATGCCGAGAAGGACGAGAATGGAGTTGCTGCGGGCGAGCGCGCCGACGAGGCCGATGCAGAACAGGCCGCTGGAAAGCAGGAGGCAGAGTTGCAACGAGCCGAGACTCATGGCTCGTCCTTTTTCTTTTCGGGATAATTTGTCGACGCGACGACAACCGCACC
>CALFNN010000078.1 GCA_937902925.1 uncultured Opitutaceae bacterium | reverse complement strand
TGGATCGGGTGCTCCGACAGCCGCGTGCCGGCGAACGAGATCGTCAACCTGCTCCCAGGCGAAATGTTCGTGCACCGCAACATTGCCAACGTCGTCGTGCATACCGACCTCAATTGCCTTTCCGTGATGCAATTCGCGGTCGATGTCCTGAAGGTCAAGCACATCATCGTCTGCGGTCACTACGGTTGCAGCGGCGTGCGGGCGGCGTTGCGCTGCGAGCGGATCGGGCTCGCCGACAACTGGCTCCGCCACGTGCAGGACGTCGCGGAAAAGCACCGGGCGTGCGTGCACGCCGTGCGGGGCGACCAGGTTCGCACGAACCGGCTGTGCGAACTGAACGTCGTCGAGCAGGTGAGCAACGTCTGCCAGACGACAATCGTGCGCGACGCGTGGGACCGAGGGCAGGCGTTGACGGTGCACAGCTGGATTTACGGACTGAAGGACGGCCTGATGCGAAACCTGGGCATGAGCGTTTCTTCCGCGGGAGAATTCGAGACCCAATACCGCGCCGCGCTCACCGCGATCGAATCCGGCGAGCCATTCATGGCGCCGGTCTAGGCCCGGCGACGCACCCGCGATGCCACGCGCATGAGGCCGGCATCGGTCGTGACAATCCCCGGCCTCTCCACCACAATGCCATCGATGAGCGCTCCGGACGAGACCCCCCCATCCACCTCCGAGACCGGGCATCCGGCCGCACTCCCGCCCGCCGCGGCCCCGCGCGCCGCGAATCCCGACGCCACGCCAGCCAGCCAACTGACGCCCGAAGAGCAGATGGCCCTGTTCGAAAAGGAGCTCAAGGAAACCGACTGGGGCCACCAGCCGTGTTGAACCGCTCGCCGGCGTCCGACGCGTCTCCGCCATGAGTCGCGAGACGTGCTATCGCTGTTTCTGGCCAAAGCCACTCTGCTGGTGTGCGTTCATCCAACCGATGGAAACGCACACGAAATTCGTGTTCCTGATGCATCCGAAGGAATTCAAGCAGGAAAAGGCCGGCACGGGGCGGCTGACACACCTCTGCCTGGCGAATAGCGAGATTCACGTCGGGGTCGCGTTCGACAATCACGAGGCCGTGGAGGCGCTGATTGCCGATCCCCGCAATTTCACCGTCCTGCTCTATCCGGGTCCGGGCGCCCGCAACCTCACCACCGGAGGATTCCAATCCGGCGATCTCGCCGGACGGCGCCTCGTCGTGCTGTTGCTCGACGCCACGTGGAGCTGCGCGCGGAAAATGCTGAAATTGAGCCCGAATCTGCAACGGCTGCCGCGCGTCATGTTCACGCCCACCGCGCCGAGCCGCTTCGTCATCAAGCAGCAACCGCAGGCGGAATGTCTTTCCACGCTCGAGGCAACCCACGAGTTGCTCGCTGCCCTGGACGCCGCGGGACTGGACCGCTATCCGCTGCCGGCCCAACTGCCCGGATTGTTCGAGCGCATGCAGGAGTTTCAAATCCGCTGCGCGCTCGACCCGGCGCGTCCCGGTTACCGGCGCCGGCCCTACAGCCAGCCGGGTGAGCGCGTCGCCGCCCGCGGCCGCAGTGGGGCACGGCGGAGCCGGTTTTTCCGTGCCCCGTCCACCGTCGTGAAACCTTGAGCGGTGGCCGGCGCGTTCGCGCCGGTCCGATCACGGGTTGGGCACGGTGAAGATCCGGTCGTAATCCCGCCAATGGGCATTCATCACGTCGATCTTGCGTTTGAGCTGCACGGGAAGATCGGGGCCGAGCCGCATCACATATTCTTCCTCGGGTGTCGGGGCCAGGTCGAGCAGCGGCTGGTCGGTGCTCGTGAGGAGTTCCCGCAGGCGCACCGCGTTGTCGATTTCCTTGCGCGCGGTTTCCATCATGTCGGTGCGATCCCACCCCGATTGCACGCCGAGCGGCGGATTTGCCTCGGGCTTCAGGCCGAGCGCACGCACGCGGTCCAGTTGCGCCTGATAGGAAACCATGTCGTCCGCCGACTGCAACAGGCACAACAACACCTCGATCCGGATGCCGTGGACCTTCCAGGTTTCGCGGATTTTCTCATCCTTCGCGTCGGCCGCGATACGTCTTGCCGCATCGAGCGCGGAACGCACGGACGGCACGGTCAGCTCGATCACCCGCTGAAAAAGCATCTTCGCACCCCACCCCTCGTATTCGCGCATCGCCTGGATGTCGACGAGGTCGTCGGCCTGCTCCTCGCCCTTCGCCTGAAACAGGCGCCCGTAGTAATATTCCTTTTCTCCCGGCTTCAACTCCGCTGGGAACGGCACCATCGGGCGGTCGATCCACCGCGCCAGCACGTGGCCGAAGCGCAGCATCCCGCCGAAGTCGAGTGCGGCGAGCCGCGTCGACGCGTCATTCAGCGACGACCAGACCGTCACGGCTTCGTCGGCCAGTTCGTCGCCGACCTGGGCGGCGGCGGCCTTGCGCTCGGCCGTGAGCCGCTCGATCTGCGCGCTCACGCTCGCGCGGCCACCGCGTCCACCCCGCCCGCCGCCCGCCCCGCCGGGCGCCGTGGGCAACCCGACAATGGGATAAAACGCCCCCGCTCCGCCGTTGCCGCCATTGCCGGCCCCGCGCGCGCCGGCAAACGGCCGTCCGTCCGGACCCTCGCGCCCGCTCACGGCGAGGCCCGCGGGCAGCTTTCTTATGATCGCCGCGAGCACCTCCGGGGAGAATGACGGCGTCATCCATTGGCGCGGCGAGATGGGGTTGATGTTGACCATCACGCTGGCGATCCCCGCCTCCCGGCCCGCCTCCTGGAAGTTCCGGAGAAATCCGGCGACGCGATCCTCCATCGGGCGGTCCTTGCAATTGCTGTTGCCGTTGATGCCGGGATAAAGCCCCGGCACCCAGCAAAAGCCCGAACCGGAATCGGTGGTGAGAAAGCTGAAGCTGTCGACCTCCGGGCAGTGCGCCCAGAGGGTTTTGAGCGCCTCGCGGTAGAGTCGCAGGGTTTCCGGCTCGTCGACACACGGCGCGAAGCGCGGGACCCGCGAGCGGTTCGGCTGGTCGACCCGCGGCCCCCGCAGCCGCGGATAGGCCGCGAAAAACGCCTCCGGCAGCACCTGCGGCTCGTTGGAATTCCACGCGCCCTTCAGCCCGTGTTTGCGGAGAATCTTGCTGCGTTCCTCGAGGATCCTCACCGCCCGCGCCGCATAGTCCAAGCTCACGAACGGCTGGAGTTCCGGCGGCGGGAAAATTTTCAGGATGCTGGGCTGATGCACGAACCAGCCCGGATAGGGATCGTCCGGCGGATCGAACTGCCACATCGACGGCGGCAGCCCCGTCGTGATGGAAAGGCGCGTGCCACCGCTTTCCCTGGCCGCGGCGGCATCGCGGTCGAAGGCGGCGAGGTCCGCGAGATCCGCGTCCGTCAATTTCGCGGGCGCCGGCGCGGCGGCGGGCGCGTCCGCGGCGAAGAGCGCCATTGCGCCGGGGAACGCGGCGATGACTGCGACAAGCAACGCGACGATCGGGTTCGTTTTCATAGTGGGGTTCGCGACGGCCCGCGAGGCGGCCGGCCGTCGGCAGGTCCAAGTCGATGCCCCGCCCCGCCGCGTCTTTCAATCCCTGAAAACCACGAAGCGTCCACCCCGTCGGATTGTCCGGCGATAACGCGGTTGATGCCACCGCCAAAAGCACTCACGGCTGGACGCACCATGGAAACCCCACCGTGCTCCCCGTCGAACCGCCGGTTTCTGCGTTGCCTGTCGTCGCTCGTGCTCGGCGCCACCGCCTGGCTCGCGGTCCCGCCCCTCGCCTGCGCCTTCGAAAAATCGAAGACGGTCGAGTATGAGAATTTCCGCGAACCGCCGCGCGAGTATCGGCAGCAGGCATGGCTCGGCTTCAACCTCACGCGGGCCAACGAGCAGAACATGACCGCGCAGGTCAACCAGTGGGCGCAGCGCGACCTGACCGGCGGATTCTACCTCGGGCCGGCCGGAGGCGGCACCGCCGGGTTGTCCGAGGAATACCTGAAAGGCTCCGGCCGCCAGGCGAACGCGCCGGGCGTCACTTATCTCAGCGAGGAATATTTCGCGCTCTATGCAAAGACGATCGAGGCGGGATTGAAGGCCGGGAACCCGCCGATCGTGTTCTACGACGAATGGGGCTACCCCAGCGGGCTCGCGGGCGGCCTGCTCTATTCCAAGTTTCCCCAATACGCGGCGAAGAGTCTCGAGAAGGTCGAGCGCGATGTCACCGGTCCGGCGCCGACCACGCTGGGGATTCCCGCCGGGATCACCCTGGGCGCCGTGCGGATGAATCTCGACTCCCGCGAACTCGTCGACATCAGCGCCGAGATCAAGGGCGCTTCGCTGGTCTCGACCGTGCCGGCCGGCCGGTGGAAGGTGATGGCATTCTACCTCAATCCCAAGGCGTCTCTCGGTCAGGGCAACAAGAGCGGTTATGTCGACTACCTCGATCCCGAGGCCGTGAAGGCCTACATCTCGATCAGCTACCAGCCGCACTACGATCACCTGAAGCGGTATTTCGGGACCGTCCTGAAGATCACCCAATACGACGAGCCCGCCATGCACTCAGCCGCAGGCAAGATGTGGACCCCGCGGTTCAACGAATACTTCGAACACGCCCGCGGCTACAACCCGATGAAGTATTACCCGGCGCTCTGGTATGACATCGGGCCGGAGACCGCCGCGGTGCGCAACGCGTTGTGGGGCTTCCGTGCGCAGCTCTTCTCGGAAAGCTACATCAAGCAGATGGACGACTGGTGCCGCGAGCACGGCATCATGTTCAGCGGCCACCTCGACCAGGAGGAGATCGCCAACCCCGTCGGCGTGAACGGCGACTTCATGCGCGCATTCAAATACCAGGCCGTCCCCGGCATCGACGACATCTGGTGGTGGGGTCGCACCAACCGTGGCTACAAGCTCGTGAGTTCGGCGGCCTACAATTGGGACAAGCCGGCGGTGCTCGCCGAAACCTACGCCGCCTACCGCACGAACATGAGCCCCGAGGTCGTCTACCAGGTCGCGATGGACCAGGCCGCGATGGGCGCATGCTTCCAGGTCGGCGCCCTGCCGCGCGACAAGACCCCCGCGAGCGACCGTTTCATCGGCCGCCTCTCCTACATGCTGCAGCACGGCCGGCATGTCGCCGACGTTGCGGTGCTTTATCCGATCGCGTCCTTGCAGGCGGCGTATCGTTTTGGCGACTGGGGCGACGCGCCCGGCGCCACCTCCAGCGCGATTGCGTGGGCGCGCGAGGGCGGCATTCCGGCGGCGACCGATTACATCGAGCTCGGCGAAACGCTGTTTCGCGGCCTCCACCGTGACTTCACCTTCCTGCACCCCGAGGTCCTCGCCGACCGCTGCACGGTCGAGGGCAGGCAGCTCGTGCTGAACAATCCGGTCAATCGCGAACAGTATGACGTGCTCTTCGTGCCCGGCGCCGACACGATCGCGGTGACGACGGCGAAGAAAATCCACGATTTCTGGGCCGCCGGCGGCACGGTGATCGCCACCGGCCGGATTCCCGATAAATCAGCCGAACTCGGCCACGACCGGGACGTCCGCGAGATCATGGATGCCGTTTTCGGCCTGCCGGCCGACGGTCCGCTGGTCGCGAAGTTCGACCGCCGCATCGACGACTTTCTCATCTATTTCGACAACGCCAGCCCCGCCGGCGGCCACGCGTATTTTGTGCCGAAATGGAAGGACACCCTGCTGGCCGAGTTGCTCGCCCGCGCGACCGCCGTGCCCGACGTCGCCATCCAACTGCCGCCGTCGCGCGTCATCATCAGCCACGATTACGCCGGGTCCCTCACTTACATCCACAAGGTGAAGGACGGCCGCGACATTTACCTCTTCGCCAATTCGAGTCGTGACCCGGTCAACACCACGGTAATCCTGCGTGGGGCCAAAAAACTCGCGCGCTGGGATCCGCACACCGGCGAGCAGAGCGCGCTCGCGGTCACGACCGGGGATAGCGACGGCCATCCGATCACGACGGTGCCGCTCAGCCTCGACGGAGTCCACGCGGTCTTTTTCGTGACCGAGCCCTGAACGGAAACCGGCGGGCTCCGCCGTCGATTCACCGGCCGAGCTTACGGCAGCCACGGATATTTCCTGGCGTCCGGCTTCCGTTTCTCACGCTGCGCCGCGTGGAATTCCTTCGCCTCCTCGCTCATGTAATAAAGCAGCGTGGCGTTGCCGGCGAGTTCCTGGATGCCCGCCTGCCCGTCGAGTTCGGCGTTGAAGCCGCTCTTGAGCAATCGGATCGCCAGCGGGCTCTTTTCCAGAATTTCCCCGGCCCATTTCACGCCCTCGGCCTCCAGTTGCTCGACTGGCACCACGGCGTTGACCAGCCCCATCTCCAGCGCCTGCGCGGCGGAATACTGCCGGCAGAGATACCAGATCTCGCGGGCTTTTTTCTGGCCGACGACGCGCGCCAGGTAACTCGAGCCAAACCCGCCGTCGAAACTGCCCATCTTCGGCCCGACCTGTCCGAAGATCGCGTTGTCGGCGGCGATCGTCAGGTCGCACACCACGTGCAGCACGTGGCCGCCGCCGATCGCGTAACCCGCGACGAGGGCGATCACCACCTTCGGCATCGAGCGGATGAGCTTCTGCAGATCGAGGACGTTGAGCCGCGGCACGCCGGCCTCGTCAATGTAGCCCGCATGGCCCCGCACGCTCTGGTCGCCGCCCGCACAGAACGCGTATTTGCCGTCGGTGTGCGGGCCGGCGCCGGTCAAAAGCACGACGCCAACCGCCGGGTCCTCGCGCGCGTCACTAAACGCATCGAACATCTCCGACACCGTGAGCGGCCGGAACGCGTTGCGTTTCCCGGGCCGGTTGATCGTCACCTTCGCGACCCCGCCGGCCTTGTGGTAGAGGATATCGGTGTAGTTTTTCGCAGTCTTCCAGACAGCAGGCATAGATAAAAAATAGACGCTGCCGGCGGCGTTTGTCGAGGGTCGCGGCGACCGCAAGACGGAAGAGTTCAGTCTGGCCGTTAAACTGCTTGGACAAGCGCGCCGTCCGCACAAAACTCCGCCCCTGTCGATGAGCACGCACGCGTCCCCTTCCCTGAGTTCGGCCGCCACGGTCGGGTTGTCCGTCGGCGCCCTGGGCGTCGTGTTCGGCGATATCGGCACGAGTCCGCTCTACACGATCAAGGAATGCCGCGATCATCTGCCCGCGGGCGTCGACCCGACCGCCGGCGTGCTGGGCATTCTCTCGCTCGTGTTCTGGTCGCTCATCGTCGTGGTGTGCCTCAAGTATCTTTATTTCGTCACGAAGGCGGACAACGAGGGCGAAGGCGGCATCTTCGCGCTGCTCGCGCTGCTGCACATGGGGCGCGAGGCGCCGCGGAAACGCGGGCTCGGCCCCGTCGTCATCATGATCCTGATCGGCGCCGCGCTGCTTTACGGCGACGGCATCATCACGCCCGCCATCTCCGTCCTCGGCGCCGCGGAGGGCTTCACCGCGATCGACCCGGGATTGCAGCGGGCGGTGCCGTGGATCGCCGCGGGCATTCTGGCCGTGCTGTTCATGTTTCAGCACAAGGGAACGATGAAGATCGGCCGGGTGTTCGGACCGGTGATGCTCCTGTGGTTTGCGACCCTGGCGGCGCTCGGGGTGTGGGAGATCGTAAAGTTTCCCGTGGTGCTGCGGGCGTTGAACCCGGCCTATGGCCTGGCCTTGCTCCCCCATCCGCCGCTCGAGGTGGCGGAGTTGCTCGGCGCCGTGGTGCTCGTGTTCACCGGCACCGAGGCGCTCTACGCCGACATGGGACATTTCGGCCGCCGCTCGATCGCGCTCGCGTGGTATGGCGTCGCATTTCCCGGGCTCCTGCTCAGCTATTTTGGCCAGGGCGCGTTCATGCTCGCGCACCCCGGCTCGATCGAGAATCCGTTCTTTGCGATGGCTCCCGCCGGCGTGGGGCGCGCGGCGCTCACCGGCCTCTCGATCGTCGCCGCGGTCATCGCCAGCCAGGCCTTGATCTCCGGCTCGTATTCGCTCACCCGCCAGGCGATCCAGCTCGGCTACTTCCCCCGCCTCAAGATCACCCACACCCACGCGGAACACGTCGGCCAGATTTATGTGCCGTTCGTCAACAGCGCGCTCGCGATCGGCTGCATCCTCACGGTGGCCGTCTTCGGCTCCACCGAGCACCTCGCCGCCGCCTACGGCATCGCCGTGACCGGCACGATGGCGATCACCACCGTGGCTTACTTTCTCGTGTCGCGGCGGCTCTGGCGCCGGCAGCTCTGGCTGATCGCCCCGGCTTGCGTCATTTTCCTGTGCATCGACGTGGCGTTTTTCGGCGCCAACGCCCACAAGATCGGCGAGGGCGGCTGGTTTCCCCTGGCCATCGGCGCCCTGATCCTGGCCGTGATGCACGCGTGGAAGGTCGGGCGCGCCGAAATCTACAAGCGGGTTTACGGCAACCATGTCACCGACGCCGAACTCACGGCCATTGCGCGCAGCAAGCATGTCACGCGCGTCGGCGGCGCCGCCGTGTTCATGGTCGGCTCGCCCGGCGGCACACCCGTCGCCCTGCTCCACCACGTGAAGGCCAACCGCTGCCTCCACCAGACCGTGGTCGTGCTCAGCGTCGTCACCGAGGAGGTGCCGACGGTGGCCGACGAGAAGCAGCTCACCCTGACGTCCGTCGGCGAGGGCCTCTGGCGCGCCGTCGGCCGGTATGGTTACATGGAGTCGCCCGACGTCAGCCGGCTGATGACGCAAATCATCGCACGCGGCGTCGAGTTCAATGCCGCCGCCGCCACTTATTTTTTCAACCGCGAGATGATTCTCACCGGCGGCAGCGCCCGGATGTGGGAATGGCAAAAACGCCTCTACGCGGTGCTCAGTCGCAACGCCAGCCCGGCCCGGGACTACTACCAGATTCCCCCGTCGCAGATCGTCGAGCTGGGACTCGCCATCCAGCTTTAGCGGGCCCGAATAGGGCCCGGTTACCCCGATGAGTTCCAGCCCCGCCCCCTCCCTGTCGCGCCGCGCCCATGTGGGGATGTGCCTCGGCGCGCTGGGCGTGGTGTTCGGCGACATCGGCACGAGTCCGCTCTACACGATGCGCGAATGTCTTTCGCGCCTGCCCGAGATCGAGCGCACGGACGAGGTGCTCGGGATTCTGTCGTTGATGTTCTGGGCGCTCATGTTCGAGGTGAGCTTCAAATACCTCACGTTCGTCACGCGCGCGGACAATCGCGGCGAAGGCGGCATTTTTGCGCTGCTCGCGCTCTCGCACCGGCCGCGCGAGGGCGGGCGGCCCGGCATCGGTCTCGCCACGTTGATCGCCCTCGGCGGCGCGGCGCTGCTGTTTGGCGACGGGGTCATCACGCCGGCGATCTCCGTGCTGGGGGCGGCCGAGGGCTTCAGCACGTTCAGCGAGAAATTCACGCCCTACGTCGTGCCGATTTCCGTGGGGATTCTGGGCGCCCTCTTCTTCATCCAGCACAAGGGCACGAAATTCATCGGCGGTTATTTCGGACCCATCATGCTCGTGTGGTTCGCCGCGCTGGCCGGCCTCGGCCTGTGGCACATTTTCGATGCACCCGTCGTGTTCGCGGCGTTGAATCCCCTGCGCGGCCTGCGGTTGCTGTGGGAATATCCGGCGCGGGCCTCCGCGCTGCTCGGCAGCGTGGTGCTCACGATCACCGGCGCCGAGGCCCTCTACGCCGACATGGGGCATTTCGGCCGGCGTTATATCACGCAGGCCTGGGCGTTCGTCGTCTGCCCGGGGCTCGTCTTGAATTATTTCGGCCAGGGCGCCTACGCGATCGTCCACCCGCTGGACAAGACCAACCCGTTCTTCGCCCTCGCGCCGGCCGGCGCGCCGCGCCTCGCGCTCGTCGCGCTCTCCATCGCCGCCGCGGTGATCGCCAGCCAGGCGCTGATCTCCGGCACGTTTTCCCTCGCGCGGCAGGCCATCCAGCTCGGTTTTTTCCCCCGCCTGAAAATCCTGCACACCAATCCCGACCATTCCGGCCAGATCTACCTGCCGCTCACCAACTGGAGCCTCGCCATCGGCTCGATCTGGATCGTGTTCAACTTCGGGTCCAGCACCCGCCTCGCCTCCGCCTACGGCATCGCGATCACCTGCACGATGGTGGTCACGACCTTCGCGTTTTTTCGCGTCACGCAGATGCGCTGGAAGTGGCCGCTCTGGCGTTCGCTCCTGCTCTGCGGGGTCTTCGCGATGTTCGACCTGACCTTTTTCACGGCCAATCTGCACAAGTTTCCCGACGGTGGCTGGCTGCCCATCGTCATCGCGGTCGCGGTGCTGATCATCATGCACACGTGGAAGAGCGGCCGCGACGAGATCCAGGAAAAAGTCTACAGCGGGGCCATGGAGGAACTCGAATTGTCCGCCATCGCGCGGAGCAAGAACATCCTGCGGGTGCCGGGCAGCGCCGTGTTCATGGTGGGCCGGTCGAAGGGCACGCCGCTGGCGCTGCTGCACCACCTGAAGGCCAACCGCTGCCTGCACCAGACCGTCGTGCTGCTCACGATCACGACGGAGGAAGTGCCGCAGGTGGCCGACGACACCCGCCTAACGTCCGAAGCCTTGGGCGAAGGGGTCTGGCGCGCCATCGGCCGTTATGGCTATATGGAGTCGCCCAACGTCACGGCGCTCGTCGAGCGTCTCGCGACGGAGGGCGTGCCGCTCAATCCCCAGAGCACGACGTATTTCTTCAACCGCGAGATGATCGTCACCGGCGGCAACGCGCGGATGTTCGAGTGGCAGAAGAACCTCTACGCCTTCCTCAGCCGCAACGCGCGTCCGGTGAAGGATTATTACCAGATCCTCCCGACGCAGATCATCGAGATCGGCCTGGCGGTGCAGTTGTAACTCGCGCGCCGGGGCCGGAAGCGACCGGCTTCAGCTCACCGCTGCGGCCGTTTCCGCATACAACGCCTTGCGCGCCTCGGTGTCGCGTTTCCGGTTCGTCCACACCTCGAGCACGCGAATGCCCGCGTCCGGCAGCACCGAAACGAGCTCGGTGAAATGCGCCCAGTCGCGCACCGTCACGTGCTCGACGCCATGGGCCGCGCAGAGCTTCGCGAAGTTCGCCTCCTGCGGCGTCGCAAAATATTCCTCGAAGGGCGGGTCGAATTGCGCGACCGGCAGATGTTCGAAGATCCCCCCGCCGCGGTTGTTGATGAGCACGATCGTCAGCGAGCCCCGAAACTTCGGGCGAAGCAGGAACCCGTTCGCATCGTGCAGCAGCGCGAGATCGCCCGTGAGCAACACCGCCGGCGCGCCGCCGTGCGCCACGCCGAGCGCCGTCGAGAGCGTGCCGTCGATGCCGTTCGCCCCGCGATTGAACATCGGGCGGATCGCGCGGTCACCCGCCGGCCACACAAACTCGACGTCGCGGACCGGCATCGAGTTCGCGATGCTGAGCACGGTGTTCGCCGGCAGGTGCCGGGCCAGCAGCCACGCGGCCTTCATCTCGAACAGCTCCGGCGTCGCCTCGAGCCGGGCGTCGAGCGCCGTGCGCGCGCGATGCTCGAAGCCCGCCCACATCTGCTCGTAGCCGTTGGGATCGGCGGCCTGCGGCAACTGGGAGGCGAAGACCTCCGGCGTGATTCGCAGGTGCCGGGTCGCCCCGTGCAACGCATCCCGGTTGTCGCTGCGCTCGCCAACCAGCAGCGTCGGGGCCGCGGCTTCCTCCAGCCAGCTCCGCAACACCTTGCTGGTCGGCCAGCCGTCGAGGCAGAGCACGTGTTCGGGCTTCAGCCGCCCGGCGACGTTTTTGTTGCGGAGGATCGCCGCGTAGGTCGTCACCAGGCCCGGCACGCGGCCCGCCTGATTGCGGAGCGGCGAGAGTCCGTCCGCCAGCACCGGCCAGCCGAGCCGGCGCGCGATGTCCCCGACCGTGTTCGCATAGGCCACCGGGTCCGCCGGCTGGGCCGGACCCGCCACGATCACGCCGTGGACATCGACCGCCAGCGGCGGCACCGGCGCATGGATGAGTTGCGCGGGCGCCGGAACGAGATGCGCAAAAAACCGCTCCCAGTCGACGCGCACCGCAAACGCCGGCGTCGTGCCGTCGCCCACCGGTGGCAGCGGATCGCGGAACGGCACGTTCAGGTGCACCGGCCCGAAGTCCGGCCGCAACGTGCGGGCGAGCGCCTGCGCGACCGTCTGGCGCAGATAACCCAGCAGCGGCTCGTTCGCCTCCGGAACGGCGAGCTCGTGATGGAAATTCACATAGCCGCCGTAGAGCTTTTGCTGGTCGATCGTCTGGCCCGACGCGCAGGCCCGCATCTCCGGCGGACGATCCGCCGTGATGACGAGCAACGGCACGCCGCCCTCGCGCGCCTCGATCACCGCCGGGAAATAATTGGCCGCGGCCGTGCCGCTCGTGCAGACCAGCGCCACCGGCTGCATCCGCTGTTTCGCCAGCCCCAGGGCGAAAAACGCCGCCGAGCGCTCGTCGAGCACCGGGATGGCCTCGATTTCCGGATGCCGCGCGAACGCAAAGGTGAGCGGCGTTGAGCGCGAGCCCGGGGAAAGCACCACCTGCCGGAGTCCGGCGCGGTGCAGCGCCTCCACGAGCACGCCGGCCCAGAGTGAGTTGACGTTGCGCGAGTCGAGCGGGTGGAGCAGGGACATGATTGGGCGAAACGCGGCCGGGCTAATCCTTCGGCGGCGGTTCAGTGGGAAGATTCTTCAGGACAAAATCGACCAGCGACTCGATCTGCTCCGCGGTCAGCGGACCCCCGCTCGCCTTCGCAAAGGCCGGCATCAGCGACTGGTCGCGCCCCTCCGTGATCCATTTCCGCCAGAACGCCGCGTCGCGGTGCTCGTGCGCCACCAGCAGGTCCGGCACCATGCTCGCGCGATGCGGTGAAATGTGACAAACGCCGCAAATCGCCACGAACAACGCGCCACCGGTTTTCGTGCCGGCCGGCTGCGCGTGGCAGGTGGCGCAGTCGCCCCGGAAAACGGCCTGCCGGTTGACGGTCGCGAGCCGGCGGTTCCGCTCGCGCATCGCCTCATCCGGCAGCGGCACGTTCACGTTGACCAGCAGCGTTTGCAGGCCCTCCGAACTTTCGACCTCGACGGTCTTGGTCACGCGACCGTCCTTGCCGCTGAAATCCACCGTCACCCCCATCGACCCCGACGCGCCGGCGGCAAGCTTCCACGGCGTGTCCGGCAACTCCGCCACCGTGCAACCGCACGAGGTATGCACGTCCGTGACGGTCACGACATGATCGGACTTGTTGGTCACGTTGAACGTGAAATCCGCCACGCCGTCGCCGGGCTTCGCGTCGACGGTCTTTTCCACCGCATCCCAGACGAGCGGGTTCTCCCGGGGCGCGGGGGCGGTTTCGCCACCGGCGGCGCCGGCGACCGCGGCCGCAAAGGCGGCGAAGGCGAAAAGATGGCGGGACGGTGTCACGATTTCCGGCAGGATCACGCCAGCAGGGCGTCGAGGATGGCCTTAAACTTTAGCTCCGTTTCCGCAAACTCCTTTTCCGGCGTGGAGCCCGCGACGATCCCGGCGCCGGCATAAACCCGCGCCGTCGCGCCCTCGATGAGCGCCGAGCGGATGCCGACAAAGAATTCGCCCCCGCCGCGCGCGTTGAGCCAGCCGAGCGCACCGGCATACAAGCCCCGCGGAAAACCCTCGAGTTCCCGGATTCGCGCCAGCGCGGCCGCCCGGGGACTTCCGCCCACCGCGGGCGTCGGGTGCAGGGCCGCGAGCACGTCGAGCAACCGCACCTTTTCCGGCAAGGCCGCGCGCACCGGAGTGTGCAGGTGCTGCACGTTGGCCAGCCGGCGCAATTGCGGTTGCGCCGGATATTCCAGGTCCAGCCCGAGCGGGGCGAGGCGCGCCACGATATCGTCGAGCACCTCGCGCTGCTCGCGCCGGTCTTTTTCACTGCGCAATAACGCCGCGGCGAGCGCCGCGTCCTCGCTCGCACCCTGCCCCCGCCGGGTGGAACCGGCCAGCGCCTCGGTTTCCAGCGCACCCTTGCTCACGCGCACGAGCCGCTCGGGGCTGGCGCCGATGAAGCTCTGCCCGCGGCCGTTCGCGAGCGAGAACGAGTAGCAGTCGGGAAACCGCTGCCGCAATCCGTTCAACATGCGCAGCGGGTGCAGGGCTTGCGCCGCCGCGAGATGTTGCGCGCGCGCGAGCACGATCTTGGTAAACTCCCCGGCGTCGATCCGCGCCACGGCCCGCGCGACCGCCGCCCGGTAGTCGCCTTCCTCGCGCGTCGTGAACCCCGACGGCGTTGGTCCGCCGGTCCCGGCACTGGCAAACTCAAAACGGCGGAACTTCCCATGCGCCCGCCAGACCCGTTCCGCCAGCGCGCCGAGATTCGCATCGGCCGCGACCCAAAGGTTCGCCACCGCCGTGGTCGTCGGCCCGGCCCGCGCGACCTGCCAGCGCGGCACAAATACCTGCGCCGCGGGGAACGATTCGCCGGGTTCGGTCTGCTCGCAGAAGGCAAAACTGGCAAAGAAGTGCGGCCCGCCGAAAGGCGCGGACACGTCGCCGACGGCGATCGTATCGGCCAGCGTGTCGTCGACGAACCGCTGCGCCGCGGCGAAGCGGCCGGGCCCGTTCGCCTCGTGCGCCACGGCGACCTCCGCGCCGGCGACCGCGCTTTCGATCCCGGGGCGCTCGGCGTAGAAGTGGGGCTCGCCCGGTTCGAAGATCGACTCCAGCACCGCAAGCGGATCGAGCGCCTCGACCGCGAGCGAGATGCTCACCAGCTTCGGCCGGCCGTCCCGCACGGCCGCATCCCGGCATTGGGCGAGAAACGCCCGCAACGCCTCGGGCGACGCGTTCTCGGCGGGATTCAGCGGGAGGATGGTCACGACGTCGCCGGCGGCTTCCCGGCCGGCGCCGGGCGCGGGAACAGCACCAGCGCTCCAGCCACCTTCGCGCCGTCCAGCTTCGCGCCCCAAACCAGCTCTTCGCGCCAGTCCGTCCCCGGCGCGTAGCCGAGGACGCCGTTGATCTTCTCCGTGGTCGACGGCGTCACGTGCTGGATCAACGCCACCGCAAGCCGCAGCGCCTCCGCCATCGTCGCGAGCGACGTCCGCAGCAGGGCCTGCTCCCTGGGCTCGGCCGACTTGCCGAGTTTCCATGGCGCGCGTTTCTCGATGTAGGCGTTCGTCGCCGTGACAAACGCCATCGTGCGTTCGAGCGCCGTGTGAAATTGAAAACCCTCCGCCAGCGGAATGCACTCGTCGCGGGTCTTCTCCCACAACGCCCGCAGTTCTTTTTCGGGCTCCTCCGCGGCCTCCGCGGCGGGCAGCACGCCGCCCGCAAACCGCGTCGTCATGTTGAGCGTGCGGTTCACCAGGTTGCCGAGATTGTTCGCGAGCTCGCTGTTGTAGCGGACGAGAAACTGTTCGCGCGTGAACTCGCTGTCCTGCCCGACGTTCATCTCGCGAATGAGGAAATAGCGAAACGCGTCGACCCCGAACTCGTCGACCAGTTCGAGCGGGTTGACCGCGTCACCCTTGCTCTTCGACATCTTCGCTCCGCTTTGCAGCCACCAGCCGTGCACCAGCAGGCCTTTCGGTGGAGGGAGACCGCAGGCCTTGAGCATGATCGGCCAGTAGACCGCGTGCGGGGGCACGAGGATGTCCTTGCCGATGACATTCCAGTCCGCCGGCCACAGGCCCTTCTCCGCGACCGCCGAATAGTAGTTTAACAGCGCGTCGAACCACACGTAGGTGACGTAGTTCTCGTCAAACGGCAGCGGGATGCCCCACTCCAGCCGTTCCTTCGGGCGCGAGATGCACAGGTCGTTCAGCGGCTCTTTCAGAAACTCCAGCACCTGTTTCTGCCGGAAGCGGGGAAAGATGAAATTCTCGTTCTCCGTGAGGAAACCGATGAGCCAGTCCTGATACTGGCGGAGCTTGAAGAAGTAGTTCGCCTCCACGATCTCGGTCACCTCGCCAAAAATCTCCGGCCACGTGCCGTCGGGATTGCGATCCTTCTCCTGGAGAAACTGCTCCTGGCGGGTCGAATAGAACCCCTTGTATTCCGCCTGGTAGATTTCTCCCTTGTCGAAGAGTTGCTGCAGGATCGCGCGCACGACCTGCTTGTGGCGCGGCTCAGTGGTCCGGATAAAATCGTCGTAACTGACCCCCAGCCGGTCGTAGAGCGCCCGGAAAACCGCGCTGGTTTCGTCCACGTATTTCTGCGCGTCGACGCCCAGCTTCTTGGCGCTGGCCTGGACTTTCTGGCCGTGCTCGTCCGCCCCGGTGAGAAAATGCACCTGGTCGCCCATCTGCCGCCGGAACCGGGCAATGACGTCCGTCAGCACCTTCTCGTAGGCATGGCCCAGGTGCGGCGAACCGTTCACGTAGTCGATGGCGGTCGTGATGTAGAAGGACTTCATGCAGAGCCCGCCAACAAAAGCCGCCCCGGGGGAAATGTCGAAAGTTTTGACGTCCGGGCGGATGGACGGCAGTCTCGCCCCGTCCTCGCATGAACCCGCTGCCGCGCATCCTGGGAATGGCGCTGTTCGTCGTGCTCGCGGTGTTGACCGCGCTGCTGGCGGCGCCCGCGTGGCGCGCGCCGCGAGCCGATCCGACCACGGCCCGCAACCCGGCCGCGGCTCCGGCCTCGCCCCACGATCCCGCCGCGCCCGCCGCCAGCCCGCGCGCCGCCCGCCTGGCCCCGCTGCCGCTCCAAACCGCCCTGGCCCTTGCGCTGACGGGCACAGTTCTCGCCGGCCTGCTGCTCTTCAGTCTGGCCTATCGACCCGCTCAACCGACCGATTCGAAATCGCCGTTTCGGCATGCCCGATCCGAAATCGACGCACTGGCCAAACTCGCCCAATCCTCCGTCGCCCAGGGCACGGAGCTCACGCGCGAGCGCGACGTCCGCCGCCGCGCCGAGGAGGACGCCCTGCTCAAGGAGCATCTCCTCACCCGTTCACTCGAGGAAAAAGTCCGGCTCGGCCGCGACCTGCATGACGGCATCATCCAGTCGCTTTATGCGGTCGGGCTTACCCTCGAGGCCGCGCGCGGCGCCCTGCGTGCCGACCCGGCCGAGGCGGATCGCAAGCTCGAGCAATGCCGCACCCTGCTCAATAAATCCATCCGCGAGGCCCGCGCTTACATTACCGGGCTCGCCCCGGAGAGCCTGCGGCGCGCCGGGTTTGCCCGCGCGCTCGATACGCTGCTCGCCGAGCTTCGCACCGGCCGCGCCGCCGAATTCGAAGTCGAGGTCGACGACGACGCCACCGCGCTGCTTTCGCCCGAGCAATCGCTCGAGGCCCTGCAGATCGCCCGCGAAGCCGTGAGCAACGCCCTCCGCCACGGCGGCGCCTCCCGGGTCAAGTTGCGCGTCCACCAGGGCGACCGCGAGGTCTGCCTGCTCGTGCAGGACAACGGCACCGGCTTCGATGCCTCCGGCGGCCGTGACGGCGGCCACGGCCTCGGCAACATGCGCGCCCGCGCCGCGAGTGTCGGCGCCACGCTGCGTGTCACCAGCCAGCCCGGCGAGGGCACGCGGGTCGTGGCCACGCTCCCGGTCGCCCAGCCCGCCGCCGTATGACGACACCACCCGCCGCCCCGCCTGGCATCCGTGTGACGATCGTCGATGACAGCGAACTGGTCCGCACGGGCCTGCGCGCGCTTCTCGGGGGCGATCCCGGGCTCGCCGTGGTGGCCGAGGCGGGCTCGGTCGCCACGGGAATCGCGGCGTGCCTGCGCGAGCGCCCGCAGGTCGTCCTCCTCGACATCCGGCTGCCCGACGGCACCGGCTTCGACGCCTGCCGCCGGATTCTCAAGGAACTGCCGGAGACGCGCGTGCTCATCCTCACGTCGGTCGCGGACGACGCCCTCGTCGATGAAGCGATTCGCGCGGGAGCCCACGGCTATTTGCTCAAGGAGATCGACGGCCGGGGCTTGATGCAGGCGATCCGCGACGTCGCCGCCGGCAAGTCCATTCTCGACCCGGCCGTGACGGCGCGGGTCATGCAACTCGTGAAATCCGGCGGCAGCGCACCGGACGCACTGGCCGCGCTCTCGCCGCAGGAGCGCCGCGTGCTCGCGCTCATCGCCGAGGGCTGCACCAACAAGGAGGTCGGCGTCCGCCTCGGTCTCAGCGAGAAGACCGTGAAGAATTACCTGAGCACGGTGTTCGAGAAACTCCACGTTTCCCGGCGCGCCGAAGCGGCGGTGCTGTTCGCCCAGCAAAAAAAATAGGCCGGTCACGGACCGCTTGCGCGGGCAAACGGGTCACCGGCTGGCCCGGGCGCGCGCCCACTCCGCCAGCCGCGCCCACGCGCGCGCGCGGTGGCTGATCGTGTTTTTCACCTCGTCGCCGAGCTCGGCGTAACTGGTTTCGTAACCGGTCGGGACGAACAGCGGATCGTAGCCGAATCCAGCCCCGCCGCGTGGCTCGTGCAGCAGGCGCCCGCCGCATATTCCCTCGAAGACGTGTTCCTCTGCCGCTGGTCCGGCCAGCAGCAGCACACACAGGAAACGCGCGCCCCGCTTCAAGTCGGGCACACCGTGCATGACCGCGACGAGCTTCGCCAGGTTGGCCGCGCTGTCGCCTTGCGGTCCCGCGTAGTAGGCCGACTCGACTCCCGGCGCGCCATCCAGCGCGTCGACGCATACGCCGCTGTCGTCCGCCAGGACCCAGGCATCGGCCGGCAGCCGGGCCCGCAGCGCCAGCGCCTTCTTGCGCGCATTGCCGGCAAACGTCCCGGTATCCTCGGCGACCGGCGGCATGCCGCCCACGGTCCGCGCCGGGACGATTTCGACCGGCGGCGCGCCCGCCCCGCCGGCGCTCGCCCGCGCGAAGGCGGAAAACTCGGCCGCCTTGTGCGCGTTACCGGAGGCTAAAAACAGTTTCATCCAGCAACAATTTTTCGGGGTAGGCCACCCGCCCGCGCATGAGCGCGTCGTCGCCGAACGTCTCGTGCCGCAGGTCCTCCAGCCGCACCGCCTGGTCGACCCGCTCCGGCCGCAGGCCGCTGAAGGCGCCCTTGGCCTTGTCGTCCGCGAACAACACCGGCGCGCGGTAGGCGAACAGGTAGTCGAGCTGCTGGGCGCGCACGAGTTCGCTGACAATCTGCGCGCCGCCCTCGAAAAACACCCCGGAGATCCGTTCCTCGACGCACTTCTTCCGGAAATCCGTGAACGACACCCGCTGGGTCGGCGACTCGAAGCACCAGACGGCGATCCCCAGTTCGCGCAGCTTGCGCACGTAGCCCATGCCGCCGTGGGGCGTCGTTACCACGATCGTCCGGTCCCGGAATTCGTCGGTGAAGACCCGCGGCAGGCTCTTGTCGACCACCGTGCGCAACAACCCGTCGAAGACAAAACGCCACGGACTCCACTCCGCCTCGCCCTCGCGGCGCGCCGTCAGGCGGGGATTGTCCTTCAGGATCGTCATCGCTCCGACCGCGATCCCCGGAAACAACCGCCGCCAGCGGTGCACGTCGGCCCGTGACGCCTCGTTGGTGATCCAGCGCGATTCGCCGGTCCGGCAGGCGATCTTGCCGTCAAGCGTGATGGCCACCTTCGCCGCGAGCAACGGACTGTCCCGGGTGATCCAGTGATTAAACACCAGGTTCAGGTCCGCGCATTCCCGCTCGAGGACGCCCGTCACCACTTCGATGCCCGCCGCGCGCAACACCTCGAAGCCCCGGCCCGAGTGCGCCGGATACGGATCCGTCGCACCGACGACGACGCGCTTGATGCCCGAGGCGATGATCGCGTCCGTGCACGCCCCCGTTCTTCCCTGGGTGGAACAGGGCTCGAGGGTCACGTAGAGCGTCGCACCCGGACGCGGAGTCTTGCCCCGCCCCAGCAACGCAAGGCGCTCGGCGTGCGGCCCGCCATCCGGCGCCGTGGCGCCCTCGCCCACCACATGGCCCTCCTCGACGATGAGCGCCCCGACCATCGGGTTCGGATGGGTCGCACCCCAGACACTGCGCGCGAGCTCGAGCGCCCGGCGCATGAAGACTTCGTCGTCAACCGCGGACATAAGGATTGCTGGATTTTTCAGCGCCGACGGTCGTCGCGGACCCATGGCCGGGATAAACGACGGTCGCATCGGGCAGCGTGTAGATCTGGCCAAGGATCGACTGCGCCAGCAACTCCATGCTGCCGCCGGGAAAATCCGTCCGCCCCACGCCACCGTTGAACAGGGCGTCGCCGACAAACGCCGCCCCGAGTGCCTCGAAATAAAACAACACGTTGCCCGGACAATGACCGGGCACATGGCGCACTTCAACCTCTTGTCCAACGGCGCCGAGCCGGTCGCCCTGCCCGACCCAGCGGTCCACCTTCACCGGTTCGAGCGCCAGCCGCCCGCCGGCAAACCGCGACATGATTTCCGGCGTCTCGAACATCGCCTGGTCGTCGCCGTGGGCCCGGACGATCGCGCCCGACTGCCGCACGACCTCCGCCGCGCCCTGCATGTGATCCCAATGGCCATGGGTGAGCCACAGCTCGTTCAGCCGGCATTTTTCCTCCACCAGGATCGGGGCGACGTCCGCCCAAATGCCGCCCGGCGCGTCGATGAGCACGGCCTCCCCGCGCGACGGCTCGGTGAGGAGGTAGGCGTTGGTCTGGATCGGCCCTGCCGGCAGGAGGTGCAACTTCACAGTCCTCAATCCAAGCGGTTTCCCGCGGCGGGCAATCGCAAACCCCGCGCGTCAACTGTCCTCGCCTGCGGTCGCCGCCTCAGCCTATGCCGGCCGCCCCCAACTGCGCCGGCGGAAGAAATTGGAGCCCCGCGGCCTCGGCCTCGTAGCGGACACGATTTCAACAACAACCAAAGTGGCGCTCATACTTGAGCCGATAACGACTATTCTTGGCTGGCGTCGCGGCGAAGCGGGCCGTCTGCTGTGGGTGACATAGCTTGGGCAGTCGCATCCCTACTTCAGTTCGGCGCGGCTTCATCGCGAATTAAAGCGGTCGCGGGTGGTCTTCCGGTTGACCAAGGAAAGCGCCACGTGGCGGGCAAGGCGTTGGGGTGTTCAGCGGATGTAGGCGAGATTTGATCCGTTTCAGGATGGTTCGTAGCCGAGAAGCCGTCCAATGCGCTTTCAACTATTGGCACGCTGGTCTTCACCGTGCTTTGGTTGGCTTGTGCGGTTCACAAC
>CALFNN010000077.1 GCA_937902925.1 uncultured Opitutaceae bacterium | reverse complement strand
CCTTACGGCACACGCCCCTCAAACGTGTGTGTCTACCAATTCCACCACCCGAGCATTTCCTAGCGAGGAAGGCGCACTAAGATGAATCGGCTCCGGGTTGTCCAGCCCTGAAATATCGCGCCGAAACTTCATCGCCGGTGCGCGATCCCACACCTGAAAAACGACTCCGCCGCACCGCGGCGCCCCACCGGCCCGCCTCAGCCTTTTCGCTGGCGGTCGGCCAGCCCGCGCGCCAGCTCCGCCGCGAAAAACGGCCCGCGAAATATCATCCCGGTGTAAACCTGGACCAGCACCGCCCCGGCATCCAGTTTCTCCCCCGCGCTCTCCGCGTCGCCGATGCCGCCGACCCCGATGATCGGCAGCCGCCCCGCCGTCGCCCGCGAGATATAATTGATGATCTCCGTCGACCGCCGCCGCAGGGGCGCGCCGCTGAGGCCGCCAGCCTCGTTGACCCTGGCAAAATATCCCGGCCGCGCCAGCGTCGTGTTCGTCGCAATGATGCCGTCGAGGGCGAACTCCGCGATGACGCCCAATACCGCGTCGATCTGCGGCCAGGCAAGGTCCGGGGCGATTTTGAGGAGCACCGGAACCCGGCGCGGCCGCAACCGGTTCGCCTCGGAAATCGCGCCCAACAGCTCCCGCAACCGCGCCTCATCCTGCAGCTCCCTGAGGTTCGGGGTGTTCGGACTGGAGACGTTGAGGACGACGTAGTCCGCGTAGTCCGCGAGTCGCGTGAAACTCGCCAGATAGTCCTGCGTGGCCTGGTCGAGTTCGACGATCTTGGTCTTGCCCAGGTTGATGCCGAGCGGGATCCGCCGCCGTCCCGGCCCCGGCTGGCGGCCCAGCCGTTTCGCCACGGCGTCGGCGCCCTCGTTGTTGAAACCCATCCGGTTGATCACCGCCTCCTGCGCCGGATAACGGAACATCCGTGGCTTCGGATTGCCCGGCTGTGAACGTGCTGTGACCGTCCCAATCTCCACGTGCCCAAAGCCCATCGCCGCGGCGGCCGGCCACGCCGTGGCGTTTTTATCGAAACCCGCGGCAAGACCCACGGCGTTGGGAAACTTCAGCCCGAATACCTCGACGGGCCGCATGGTCGCCGCCGGCAGCCTCGTCCACGCCTCGAGTGCGCGGCACAACGGCGGCACTGCGCCGAGCAGCGCCATCGCCCTGACGCCCACCTCGTGGGCATGCTCGGAATCGAGGGCGAACAGCGCCCGCCGCACCACCTGCTTGTAAAAAACCCCCATGGGCGAACGGTGAATCCGCCTGACCAAATGGCAAGTTTCCCGCTTGCCCAAAGTCCTGCGCATAGAGGATTTTCCGCATCGAAACGCTTTCGTAACGCACCGCGCTTCCAATCGCGTTTTTGTGCTTGTTTTTTCAACCTCCCCTCGCACGCTGCGCCAAAATCTCACCTGACCACATGGCCAAAGCTACTTCCACTCTCGACTGGTGCATTGTCCGCCTCGGCGACGACCACAATTGGTGGGTCGCGGAAACGAGCGACCCCGTGCGCTGGGATGTGGACGGACTCAGCATCGTCGATCCACGCCAGCTCGCGCACCTGATCGAGCTGGTCGACGCGCTGCGCGACTACGGCTTCGACCAGGATGTGTTCGAGTCCGCGTTCATCCCCTTCCGCATCGACAAGGACCTCGGCAGCGGCAAGGTCCGCCTCAAGCGCATGAAGGAGTCGCTATTCGAGTCCGACGAGAAACTCTTCGCGCTGCCCGACGTGCTCGACGAGGAAAACGGGCCCTACGCCGATCTGCTCGACCACCTCACGCGCTGCCGCGTGAAGATGCTCAACGACCTTTTTGCGTTCGAATCGAAACTCTCCGTCGACGAGGTCGAGGATGAGATTCGCGAAGACCAGAACAGCCACTTCATCCAAGGCAAGGCCGTCCACACCTTCGAGGAACTCACCGCCATCCTCGATTACATGCCCGCCGGTTACGACGGCGACGAAGAAGCGCCGGCCAAAGGCATCGAGGAAGTCGAGGACGACGATCTGCCCGAGCTCGACGAAGCCGAGGAGGAAAAGCTCAAGAACGACGAGTCGCTCAAGTGGGATGAAGATGACGAGGACGGCGACGAGGACGGCGAAAAGAAAAAAGGCGACGACGACGAAGACGGAGACGACGACGAAAAAGAGGAGAAGGCCGAGAAGGACGGCGACGAAGACGAGGACGAAAAGCCCCGTCGCAAAGCCAAGGGCAAAAACTAATCCGGCGGGATCGTCCGCCAGCGAACAATTTCACGGCAGCCCGAATGGGCTGCCGTTTTTGTTTTCGACCGGGCAGGACCGCACGACACTGTTGCCAATCACCTGACTTTCGCCCACGAAACGACCCTGCATGAGATTTCCGTCCCGCCTTACGTTGCTCGGCCTGGCCGTGGCGCTGAGTTTCACCGCGGGCTGCAATACGGACGGCATCACGGGACCCAACCCGCAGATTCCCGTGCCGGCCTCGACCGCGCAGTTGCGCCCGGGCGACAGCCTGACGATCGCACTCCAGGGCGTGCCTGATCCCAGCACCAACTCGGTGCAGATCGACGATCAAGGGCTGATCAGCCTCCCCTACATCGGCACCCTTTCCGCCGCCGGCATCAGCACCGCCGAGCTGTCGCAACGCATCCGCGAAACCTACGTCGCGAAAAAAATCTACACGGTGGTCGACGTGTCGGTGAGCGTCACCGAACGCTACGTTTATGTTGGCGGCGAAGTGCAGCGGCCCGGCCGGATCGTCTGGACGCCCGACCTCACCGTGACAAAGGCCATCCAGTCCGCCGGCGGCTTCACGCTCTACGCCAAGGAAACCGCCGTCAGCCTCGTGCGCGACAAGGACGCGTATTCCATCAACGTGAAACTGGCGCAAAAGGACCCCACGCAGGATCCGCACTTGATGCCAAGCGATTCGCTGCAGGTGTCCCGCTCGCCGTTCTAATTCAGTGGGGACGCGCGGCCCTGTGGGTCCGTGACGGTCGGGCGGGCCGCCCGACCCTACCCTTTCAACACCGCCGCCATGTCCTTGGCGAAATACGTCAAAATCATGTCCGCCCCGGCGCGCTTGATCGCCAGCAGCGACTCGTGGCGACACCGCTCCAAGTCGAGCCAGCCTAACCGCGCCGCCGCGTGGATCTGCGCATATTCGCCCGAAACCTGGTAGGCCGCGACCGGCCGGCTCGTCGTGCGGCGCACTTCGCAGATGATGTCGAGATACGGTCCCGCGGGTTTCACCATTACGATGTCCGCGCCCTCGGCGACGTCGAGCTGCACCTCGCGGCGCGCCTCGCGACGGTTGGCGGGATTCATCTGGTAGGTCGCCTTGCTGAGCAAGTTCGTGCCCGCCGCCTTCGCACTGCCCACGGCATCGCGAAACGGCCCGTAGTAGGCCGAGTTGTATTTCGCCGAGTAGGCCATGATGCCCGTGCCGGTGAAATCCGCCGCGTCGAGCGCCCGCCGGATCGCGCCCACGCGCCCATCCATCATGTCGCTCGGCGCCACGAGATCGACGCCCGCCCGCGCCTGGAGCACGGCCATCTTCGCGAGGATGGCGACCGTGCGATCGTTTTCCACGTCATCGCGGGCGGCGTTGAGCACGCCGTCGTGGCCGTGCGTCGTGTAGGGATCGAGCGCGACATCGGTGATGACGACGATTTCCGGCACGGCTTTTTTCACGGCGCGGACGGCGCGGAGAACCAGTGTCTCCTCGTTGAGCGCCTGCGTGCCCTCGTCGTCCTTGAGTTTCGGGTCGAGCTTGGGAAACAGCGCGACCGCCGGCACGCCCAGCTTGTGCAGCGCCCGGCACTCCTTCACCAAATCGGCGATGTTCAGCCGGAAGACGCCCGGCATCGACTTGATCTCCTCCGGTCGCGACTTGCCGTCGACCACGAAGAGCGGCGCGATGAAATCAGCCGGGCGCAGCACGGTCTCCTCGACCATGGCGCGCAGGCTCGCGTTGCGGCGCAGGCGACGGGGACGTTCTTTCAAATCGAGCTTGAAGTTGTCGGGCATATTCGCGTGTTTGGACGACCACTAGAGCACGCCATGACCGGCACCGCCACACGTTTTTGCACCACGACACGTCGGACCACCACGACGCGAACGACTATTTGCGGTTGTTGACCGGCGCATAAGCGCCCGCAACCGCCGGCGCCCTGGGCGCCGTCAGCAAAAACAACATTCCGCCCCGGCGGAATTTCTGGCAGCGTCACCTCTCCCTTTCCTTTTCCATTCATGGCCATCAAGCTTTTCGACTCGCTCACCCGCGAGCTCCGCGAACTCAAACCGTCGCACCCGGATGGGGTTTTCCGGTTCTACAACTGCGGCCCGACGGTCTACGCCCCCGCGCACATCGGCAATTTCCGCACCTTCGTCGTCAACGATGTCCTCCGCCGTCTGCTCGAACTCGAGTTCGGCGCGGACAAGGTGAAGCACGTCCGCAATCTCACGGACGTCGACGACCGGACCATCGGCCAAAGCAAAAAGGAAGGCCGCCCGCTCGCCGAGATCACAAAAAAATGGACGGAGAAATTCTGGGCCGACTGCAAGGCCCTGAACTGCCTTGATCCGCACGAGCAGCCGACTGCGACGAGCCACATTCGCGAGCAGGTCGACATGATCGAATGCCTGATGGAGAAGGGAAACGCCTACCGCGCCGCCGACGGCTCGGTGTATTTCAAAATCAGCTCGTTTCGCGAATACGGCGCGCTCTCACGGATCAAGGAACGCGAACTCAAGATCACCAACTCCGCGTTCGACTCCGACCACAAGGATTCCGTCTCGGACTTTGCGCTCTGGAAAGCCTACAAGCCCGAGGACGACGGCGACGTGAAGTGGCCCGGCCCGCGTGGCGCGTCCGAAGGCCGGCCCGGCTGGCACATCGAGTGCAGTGCGATGATCAAGAAACATCTTGGCGAGACGATCGACCTCCACACCGGCGGCGTGGACCTGCTCTTTCCGCATCACGAAAACGAGATCGCCCAGAGCCAGTGCTGCAATGGCCAGCTCTTTTCCCGTCACTGGTATCACAGCGAACACCTGCTCGTCGACGGCACGACGATGAGCAAGAGCAAGGGAAATTACTACACACTCAGTGACCTCGTCGAAAAAGGTTACTCGCCGATGGCCGTGCGCTACGCGTTGCTTTCAGGTCATCCGAAAAAGCAGCTCAACTTCACCTTGAAATCACTCCACGACGCTGAAGAAGCGCTGACAGGAATTCGTTGGTTCCAAGGGCTTCTTTCTAACGCAATCGACCCTACCCCCGCACCTCCATCCGATCTGTTTGATAGCACGTTGGCAGCACTCTGTGATGATCTGAACTTCCCCAAAGCTCTTGGCGAACTGCATTCAGCTTTCACAGTGATCCGCGGCGGTGGGCTTCCAAAAGAGAAAATCTCGGCCCACCTTTCTGCTCTCGAACTCGTGATTCAGGTGTTTGGATTCAAACTCGAAAAGCCAAAATCATCGATTCCTTCCGCCATCACCGCTCTCGCCGAAAAACGCTGGGCCGCGAAACAGGCGAAGGACTTCGCCACCGCCGACGGCCTCCGCAGGGAACTCGCCGCCGCCGGCTGGTCGATGCTCGACGGCAAAACCGATTACAAACTCGAACCGCTGAAGAAATGACTCACAGGTAGGGCCCGACCTCCGGGCGGGCCGTTCAGGGAATTCGCTCGCCCACGGGCCGCCCGGAGGTCGGCCCCTACCCTCAGACAAAATCCCTTTCCGACCATGTCCATGACTCCGCTCGAAGAACTCCGCCACTCGGCGTCGCACATCCTCGCGACCGCCATTCTCCGCCTCTTCCCCGAGGCCAAACTCGACATCGGCCCGCCGACGGACACCGGCTTCTACTACGACATCGATCTCGACCACAAATTCACCGCCGAGGATCTCGCGAAGCTCGAGGTCGAGATGAAAAAGATCGCCGACGAAAACCAGCCGTTCCTCCGCAAGGAGGTTTCGCGCGACGAGGCCGTGGCGATCATCAAGCAACGCGGTCAGGAACGCTACAAGCTCGGCCGGCTCGCCGATATCCCCGAGGGCGAAAAGATTTCGTTCTACACCAACGGCGAATTCGTCGATCTCTGCGCGGGCACGCACGTCCGCTATTCCTCGAAGCTGAAGGCGTTCAAGCTCCTCTCCATCGCGGGTGCCTACCATCGCGGCGATGAGAAGAACAAGCAGCTCCAGCGGATCTACGGCACCGCGTTTCCGACCAAGGACGAACTCGCCGCCTACCTGGAGCAGCAGGAGCAGGCCAAGGCGCGCGACCACCGGAAGCTCGGCAAGGACTTGAAGCTTTTCCACATCGACGAGGACGTCGGCCAGGGGCTCATCCTCTGGACGCCGAACGGCTCGATCATCCGCCAGGAGCTGCAGAACTTCATCAGCGAGGAGCTGCGCAAGCAGGGCTACTCGCAGGTGTTCACCCCGCACATTGGCAAGCTCGAGCTCTACAAGACCTCCGGCCATTTCCCCTACTACAAGGAATCGCAGTTCTCGCCCGTGATCGAAAACGAGTCGCTCGCGAAGGCGCTCAAGGAAAACTGCTCGTGCGCCGAGGTGTTCGCCCGGCTCGACGCCGTGTCGTCGCACCTGCGCGACCAGGTCAACGCGCGCACCGGCAAGGAGACCATCACGGCCGACCGCGTGAAGCCCGACGCCCAGCTCCTCGACGGCTTCATGCTGAAGCCGATGAACTGTCCGCATCACATCAAGATCTTCGCCTCGCAGCCGCACAGCTATCGCGACCTTCCCGTGCGGCTCGCGGAATTCGGCACCGTTTACCGCTGGGAACAGAGCGGCGAGCTCAATGGCATGACCCGCGTCCGCGGTTTCACGCAGGACGACGCGCATCTCTTCTGCACCGAGGAACAAGTCGCCGCCGAGGTGCTCGGATGTCTTTCGCTCGTAAAGATCGTCCTCTCCACGCTCGGCATGGCCGACTACCGCGTGCGCGTCGGCCTGCGCGACCCCGATTCCAACAAATACACCGGCGAGGCCGCGAACTGGGACAAGGCGGAAAACGCCTGTCGCGAGGCCGCGAAGACCCTCGGCGTGCCGTTCACCGAGGAGCCTGGCGAGGCCGCGTTCTACGGGCCGAAGATCGACTTCGTCATCAAGGACGTGATCGGCCGCGAGTGGCAGCTCGGCACGGTGCAGGTGGACTACAACCTGCCCGTCCGCTTCGACCTTTCCTACATCGGCGCCGACAACCAGGCGCACCGGCCGGTAATGATCCACCGCGCGCCGTTCGGCTCGATGGAGCGATTCTGTGGCGTGCTCATCGAGCACTTCGCGGGCGATTTTCCGGCATGGCTCGCGCCCGAGCAGGTCCGTCTCGTCCCGATCAGCGACAAGGTGAATGACTATGCGCGGGCATTGCTGGCAAAGCTGCGCGGCGAAAACCTTCGCGCGACGCTCGACGAGCACTCCGACAAGCTCGGGGCCAAGATCCGTCGCGCCGAACTCGACAAGGTGCCCTACACCCTCGTGATCGGCCAGAAGGAGGCCGAGGCGAACAGCGTCTCGGTCCGTTCGCGCGCCCGCGGCGACGAAGGAGTGATGACAGCCGACGCCTTGGTGGCGAAGCTCAAGACCGAGGTCGCCACCCGCGCGCTCCCCGACAAGAAAAAGAGCTGAGGCTCGGCGCACGTCTCGCCGACCGCGCCGGCTCTCCGTGAGAGCGGGAAATGCGACGGCGTGTTCCAAAGTTTGACACGTGTAAAATTTTCCGATTCGGTTTTCGCGTCCCCCTCGGACACCTGTCCGATTGCTCCAGCCCCAACTTCTGCGTGCTTTCACGCCCCCTTTCCGCGCTGCGCCGGTTATCCGGCGGACACGTCGTTGTCCGCCGTCCTCTCACCACGTTAACACCGACGTCTCACTGCGCAGCTATCCCGCAAAAACTAGTCCCCAACCATGAACCTACCTCCAGCAAACCTACCTGCCTTGCGACGCCTGCTTTTGGCGTCGGCCTGTCTGACGTTCGGCGCTTCGTTCTCTCCCGCCCAAACGGCGCCCGCGAGCGGCCCTGACGCCGCCACTCTGGCGAAATACGACAAAAACAAGAATGGCAGGCTCGACGCCGACGAGCTCGCCGCCATGCAAGCCGACCAGGCAAAGTCCGTCCCGGTCGAGGAAACCGCGGCCGGCAAAACCGGCGACACCGTCGTTCTCTCCCCCTTTGAAGTAAGCACCGACACCAAGGGTTACTACGCATCGAACACCATGTCGGGAACGCGCTTCAACTCGAAGATCGAGGACTTGGGCGCATCCATCACCGTGGTGACCAAGGAGCAGATGCAGGACTTCGCGATGCTCGATATCAACGACGTGTTCCTCTACACCGCGAACACCGAGGGCACCGGCACCTACACCGATTTCACCGTCGACCGCAACGGCAGCTACACCGACAACGTGGAGATGAATCCGCAGGGCGCCAATCGCGTCCGCGGCATCGGCGCCGCCAACGTCTCGATGGGAAATTTTGAAACGATGGGCCGCAACCCCGTCGATCCGCTGGCCATCGACGGGATCGAGGTCAGTCGCGGCCCGAACGCCAACGTCTTCGGCCTCGGCAGTCCAGCCGGCACCGTCAATCAGGTCCCCGCCTCCGCCAACCTCACGCGCGACCGCTCGCAAGCGCAGGTCCGCGGCGACAGCTACGGTGGCTACCGGACACAACTCGACCTGAATCGCGTGTTGGTGAAGGGCAAACTGGCGTTCCGCGCCAGCGGCGCCTTCCAGCACGATGGTTACATCCGCAAGCCGTCTGGCACGGACACGGTGCGATGGAACACCATGGTCAAATTCCAGCCGTTCAAGCTGACGACGATTTCGGCTTCCTACTCCTACTATCGCATGAACGGCAACCGGCCCAACGCGGCCCCGCCGCGCGACCAGATCTCCTACTGGCTGAAAAGCGGCAAGCCCACGTGGGATCCCATCACCGAGCAGGTTCATCTCAATGGCGCCACCGTTGGCACGTTTACCAACGCCACCGGGCTGCCCGACTACTTCCTCGGCACCTTCACGGGCAGCACCCGCAGCCAGGTTTACGTCGATCAATCCGGCTTGGGTTATTGGACGACCCCCAACACGAACAGCCCGACGGCCAATCCGTTCACCCCGATCGCCAATGGCCAGGGTTCGATGCGTATGCTCAGCTCGAGCGGCGCGGCGGGTGTCGCGTTGGGGCACATCACGGCCCAACCCCTGTTCACGACCACGCCGACCGTCAGCGACAAGTCGATGTATGACTGGACGTCCCTCAATACGTCGGCGCCCAACCGCATCGCCGATCGCACGCTCACCACCAACCTCCAGGTCGACCAGATCATCCTGAACACGCCGCGCCAGACGCTCGCCTTTCAGGGCGCGTTCTTCCGTGAAGACGCGCTGCGTTATGCGCGGAATATCCTTGGCGACGCCAATCAGAACGGTGCCTCGGGACAGCTGATCGTCGATGTCAACGAACGGCTGCTCGACGGCACGCCCAATCCTTATTTCCTGCGCACGTTCATCGGAACCGATGCGCCCGCGACCACGCGGCAACCCTACAAGTGGGACACTTATCGCGCCCAAGTCGCCTACAAGCTGGACCTCACCCACGAGGAAAACGCGCTCAAATGGCTGGGGCTGCATCAATTCACGGGCTACGACGAATACAAATACCGGATTCAGCGCCAGTATCGCTACCGCGACGGCATTTCGGACAGCCACGTCTGGAATCCCGCCACGCTCCGGCAGTCCTATTTCCGTTACTATGTCGGCGACAACGTCGGCTCGAACATGGACTACGCGGCGACGAGATTCAAATATGGCACCTATCCGTTCACGTGGGGCGGCTATGCCTCGATCCCCGGCGGCATCCCGGTGCTTTCCTCGGGCGTGTTCAACCACGAGCCCGCGTTGATGGCCGAGGACGCCGGCACGGACAACGCCGGCGGTGGCAGTAACTCCAAGACCATCCAGAAAACCTTGGGCGCCGTCGTGCAAAGCCACTTCCTCAACGATCGCATCGTGACCACGTTCGGCCTGCGCGAAGACAAGATCGGGGTCAAATTCGGCAATACGGTGGGCCTGCTCAACGCCGACGGCCTCACGTATAACTACGACAACTTCAACCACTGGTCGAGCGTCAACTGGCGGGAAAACCAGGGCAAAACCAAGACCTCGGGCGCCGTGATCAAGCCCTTCCGGGACATGTCCTTCCTCAACGGGATGAACAATGCCGGGAGCGCGGGTCATTTCTTCGCCAACCTTCTCGGCGGCCTCTCCATCAGCTACAATACGTCGGACAGCTTCACGCCGCAGACGCCGGCGCAGGATTTGTTTCTCCACCCGCTCCCCAACGCCTCCGGCCAGGGCAAGGACTACGGATTCACGCTCAATGCATTTGATGGGAAATTCGTCATCCGGGTGAACCACTACATCAACAAATCGCTCAACGCCCGCAACGGCGACGCGAACACCATCGCGCAACGTGTGCTGCGTCACGACGCTTCGCAGGCGGATCCCTTCCAACTCTACAACCGGGCCCTCGACTGGACCACCGCCCAGCATCCCGACTGGACGACGGACCAACTCAACACCGACGTGCTCAAGCAAATCGGCCTGAGCCAGACGCTCTACGATGCGCTCCGTCTTCAGTCGCCTCCGATCGCCGCGACCAATGACGTGCTGGCCCAAGGCAACGAGCTTGAGTTGAATTACAACCCCACCCGGTTCTGGACGGTGGCGGGCTCTGTCACCCAGACCCAGTCGATCACATCCAACGTCTCAGCCTCCGTGCAGCAGTGGATCGACCTCCGCATGCCGATCTGGACGACAATCAAGGACCCACGCGGGGCCGATCACGTTCTGGGGACCGCGGACGATGGTCCGGTGAGCTGGTGGACCACAAACTACGGCGGTTCACAGACGGCGGAACAGAACTTCCAAACGTTCGTGCAAGCGCCGTATGCCGTGATCCATGCCCAGGAGGGCAAGCCGAAGCCTAGCATCCGCGAATATGGCGTGCGCATCAGCACCAACTTCCGGCTGTCCGGCATCACCGAGCATCGCATCTGGAAGAACGTCAACGTCGGCGGCGCCTTGCGCTGGGAAGACAAGGGTTCGATCGGCAACTATGGCCTCCAGTCGCTGCCTGCCGTGATCACCGCCCTCGATCCCAATCGCCCGATTTACGATCCGGCGCACTTCTACTTCGACGCGTTCATCGGTTACCGGACGAAGCTTTGGGGCGACAAGATCGGCGCCACCTTCCAGCTCAACGCGAAAAACATTCAGGAGGGCGGGCGTCTGCAGGCGACATCCGCTTTCCCTGACGGCACTCCGGCCAGTCTTCGCATTGTCGATCCGCGACAGTTTATCTTCAGCGCGACCTTCGATTTGTAAGCAAGGCCCGCTGATTTAATCAGCGACAGTCTCTTCGCCGCCGACCTCACGGTCGGCGGCGGTTTTTTTAGTGCGCCCAAACGATCGTCTGAAGGAGTTCGGATACGTTTCCGGGCGCGCCTGCGGATTCGCCATCCGTCGCCGTGATACCTCGGTAAAAACCGAGCGAGCCGTTTCTCCCGCCGCATTTCCCGCCGATGGGATTGAAGCCGGCTCCCGCCTCGCCCTCGCAATTCCCAAGCCGAACAACCTTAAGCGGCTTCAAGTTATGTCGACACGTGTAAATTTTTCTTTGAATTTTCAGGAGAACCCCCTACGAAACGTGACCGGCCGAGGAGACTCCCCATCCCCGCCTGCCTTCTTCGCTCTTTCCCCGCTGCATCGAAATCCGGCCGGCTCCGCTTTGCCTGCCGTCCTTTAACCACGTCTCACCAACGTTTCACTGCGCAGCAATTCACCAAGAACCTACCCATGAACCTAACTAAATCAGCGTTCCCTCCCATGCGACGTCTTCTTTTGACGTCGGCGTGTCTGACGATCGGCTTCTCGCTTTCCCCCGCCCAGACGGCACCCGCCGCGGCACCCAACGCCGCGACCCTAGCAAAATACGACAAAAACAAGAACGGCAAGCTCGACGCCGACGAGCTCGCCGCGATGCAAGCCGACCAGGCAAAACCCGTCCCAGTCGAGGAAACCGACGCCGGAAAAACCGGGGACACGGTCGTGCTTTCGCCCTTTGAAGTGACGACCGACAACAAGGGTTATTATGCGTCGAACACGCTGTCCGGCACGCGCTTCAACTCGAAGATCGAGGATCTCGGCGCCTCCATCAGCGTCGTGACGAAGGAGCAGATGCAGGACTTCGCGATGCTCGATATCAACGACGTCTTCCTCTACACGGCGAACACGGAGGGCACGGGAACCTACACGGATTTCTCGATCGATCGCAACGGCAGCTACTCGGACAACGTGGAACTAAATCCGCAGGGCGCCAATCGCGTCCGCGGCATCGCGTCCGCGAACGTCATGTTCGGCAACTTCGAAACGATGGGCCGCAATCCCGTCGATCCGATCGCCATCGACGGCGTCGAGGTCAGCCGCGGACCGAATGCCAGCCTTTCCGGTCTCGGCAGTCCCGCCGGCACGGTCAATCAGGTGCCGGCCTCGGCCAACACGACGCGCGACCGCTCCCAAGTTCAGGCGCGCGCCGATAGCTATGGCGGCTACCGCACGAGTCTCGACGTGAATCGCGTGCTCGTGAAGAACGTCCTCGCCATGCGCTTCAGCGGCGTCGGCCAGCATGACGGCTACATCCGCAAGCCCTCGGGAACGAATGTCACCCGCTACAACGGTTTTATCAAGTTCACGCCATTCAAGAACACGTCGATCAGCGCCTCCTTCCAAGCCTACCGCCTGACCGGCAACCGTCCCAATGCGGCGCCGCCCCGCGACCAGATCGGCTACTGGATCGCCAGCGGAAGACCGACGTGGGATCCGGTGCTGCAACAGGTCCATCTGAACGGCGTCACCGTCGGCACGTTCACCAACGCGACGGGCCTGCCCGATTATTTCCTCAACACCTTCACCGGCAGCACACGCGGCCAGATCTTCGTCAACAACGATGGCGGCATCTACTGGACGACGCCGACCTCGAACAATCCGCTGTCCGTTCCGTTCACGCCCGCCGCCAACGGCCAATCCGTCCGCTTCATCAGTTCGAGTGGCGCGGCGGGCGTGGCCTTGGGCCACATCACGGCCCAGCCCCTGTTCACGACGACGCCCACCATCGCCGACAAGAGCCTCTACGACTGGACCTCGGTCAACCTGTCCGCGGTCAACCGCGTTGTCGAGCGGACGTATACGTCCACCGTCCAGCTCGATCAAACTTTCCTGAATACCCCGCGCCAGATGCTGGCCGGTCAGGCGGGTTTCTTCCGCGAAGATTCGAGGAATTATGCCCGCAATGAACTCGGACCGGCAAATCAGAACGGCCAGTCGGGCCAGATGATCGTCGACGTGAATGAGCGGCTGCTGGATGGCACGCCCAACCCGTATTTCCTGCGCCCGTTCATCGGCACCGACGAACCGGCGACCACGGTGCAACCCTACAAGTGGGACACCTACCGCGCGCAGCTCGCCTACAAACTTGACCTGACCCACGAGGAAGGGCTGCTCAAGTGGCTGGGCCTTCACCAACTCACGGGTTACGACGAATACAAATACCGGATTCAGCGCCAATATCGCTACCGTGACGTGATCTACGACACCCATGCCTGGGCCCCGGGGGCGAACCTCAGGGTGGCTTACTATCGCTTTTACGTCGGCGACAACAAGGGTTCGAACGTCGATTACGCCCCGAGTGATTTCAAATACGGCACCTACCCCTTTACTTGGGGCGGCTACTCGAGCGTGGCGGGGGGCGTCCCCAATCCCGCGAGCGGCGTCTTCAACCACGAACCCACGCAGCTCGCGCAGGCGGCCCAAACCGACAACGGTGGCGGCGCGAGCAATTCCAAAACGATCCTGAAGACGGTCGGCGTCCTGCTCCAAAGCCACTTCCTCGGCGATCGACTCGTTTCGACCTTGGGCGTTCGCGAGGATCGGGTCTATGTCAAATTTGGCAACACTGCCGGCCTCCTCAATCCCGACGGGAATACCTACAACAACGACGCTTTCAACCACTGGTCGTCGGTCGACTGGCGGGCAAACAGCGGCAAGACCAAGCAGGTCGGGTTCGTCCTGAAGCCATTCCGCGACTTGTCGTTCGTCAATTCGATGAACAACAATGGCGAGGCCGGCCACTTCTTCTCCAACCTGCTCAATGGTCTGTCCGTTACTTACAACCATTCCGACAGCTTCACGCCGCAAACGCCAGCGCAGGATCTTTTCCTTCACCCGCTGCCCAATCAAACCGGCCTCGGCAAGGATTATGGCTTCGCGTTGAACCTTTTCGACAGCAAGCTGGTCATCCGGGTAAATCGCTACGATGACCGGTCGATCAACGCTCGCAACGGCGACGCCAACACGATCGCCCAGCGCGTTCTCCGGCACGATACCGCTACCGCCGTCGATCCGTTCCAGTTGGTATCGCAAGCGACCGCCTGGGTCACGGCGTTCAATCCCACGTGGACGACCGATCAGATCAACGCCGAAGTCGCCAAGGAAATCGGCTTGTCCGTCGATCTCCAGGCGCAATTGCGTAATCCCAGCCCGCCGATCGCAGCGACCAACGACGTCATCTCGACCGGCACGGAAGTCGAAATCAATTACAACCCGACGAAGTTCTGGACCGTGTCGGCGTCGGGCACGAACACCAAGTCGATCACGGCCAACGTGTCGGCGTCGGTGCAACAGTGGATCGATCTGCGCATGCCGATTTGGACGACCATCAAGGATCCACGTGGACCCGACCACGTCGCGTTCACCGCCGACGACAACACTCCTGCACTCTGGTGGACCCAGAACTATGGTGGCTCGCAGACCGCAGAGCAGAATTTCCAGACGTTTGTGCAGTCGCCCTACGCCGTGATCCACGCCCAAGAGGGCAAGTCGAAGCCCAGCATCCGTGCTTACAACTTCAAGCTCAGCACGAATTACCGCCTCGCCGGCATCACGGAAAACCGCTTCTTGAAAAAGATGTCTGTCGGCGGCGCACTGCGCTGGGAAGACAGGGGCGCGATCGGTTACTACGGCGTGCAGAAGCTCCCGGCCGTGATCACGGCCTTGGATCCCAATAATCCGATCTACGATCCATCGCACTTGTATGTGGATCTCCTGGCCAGCTACCGCACCCGCCTCTGGGGCGACAAGATCGGTGCGACGTTCCAGCTAAACGTGAGAAATCTTCAAGAAAGTGGACGCCTCCAACCGACGGCGGCGTTTCCGGACGGCACCCCGTCCAGCTATCGGATCGTCGATCCCCGCCAGTTTATTTTGAGCGCGACCTTCGATTTGTAGCATCGGGAGCCAGTAGCTCTCCACCAGTCCTCGTCGCCGCCGATCGCACGATCGGCGGCGATTTTTTTCGTCGATATTTGCCCGACCCGCTGTCGCCATCGTCCCACATGGGATTTTTCCGCGACTGGATTGCCGTCGTCCCCCGGAATTGACCGTCAACTGACGCACAAACTTCCGATGCTTTCCCGCCAAGCCGAAAGGCCTGTTGAGGGCCGACGACGCCGACAAAAAAGCTTCTGTTTTTTTCGCAGCCGGAGCCGGCGCAGACCGGCAGGGTAATTGCCTGCTATTCAATGGCTCGCCAACTCAGCAAGCCAGCGCCCCAAATTTGACACACGAAAATTGAACTTATTTACGGACCTCGTGTCGTGCTGACAACGGCGTCATTTCCCCATTTTTAATGTTGAATTGCCTCCCCTTGCAACTAGGACACGTGTCCTGATTGCGTGCTTTGTTCTTTTGTAGCCCCTCCCCTCTTTCGCCTACCCACTACGTCCACCTCTCGAAGGCGGACCCTATAATTGCGGCTCCTACACCGGGCCGACCCACCAAGATAGCAATCGAACTATGAACCTAACGAAAACGAAATCCCCGACGCTGCGGCGCTTGGTCCTGACCCAAGCCTGCATGCTCATGACGGTCAGCGCTCCGTTCCTTCGAGCGCAGATGGCGACAACCAACGCTCCCGATGCCGCCACGCTCGAAAAATATGACACGAATAAAAACGGGAAGCTCGATCCGGACGAGGCCGCCGCCATGGAGGCGGATCAGAAAAAGTCGGTGCCAGTCGTCGATGCGTCCGCACCCAAGACCGACGAAACCGTCGTCCTTTCCCCATTCGAAGTCGTCTCCGATACGAAGGGCTATTACTCGGCGAACACGATGTCCGGCACCCGCTTCAACTCAAAGCTCGAGGACCTTGCCTCGTCCATCTCGGTCGTCACGAAGGAGCAAATGACCGACTTCGCGATGCTCGATATCAACGATATCTTCAACTACACGGCCAACACCGAGGGCACCGGCACCTACACGGATTTCTCCATCAACCGCAACGGCGACACGCAGGACAACGTCATGGCGGACCCGGCCAATGCGAACCGGGTTCGCGGCATTGGGCCGGCCAACTACGCGTTCAACAATATCCAGACGATGTCGCGCGTGCCGGTCGATCCGATCGGCATCGACGCCGTCGAGGTCAGCCGCGGCCCTAATGCCAACATCTTCGGCCTCGGCAACCCATCCGGCACGGTCAACATGGTGCCGTCCGCAGCCAATGTCTCCCGCGACATTTCGACCGTCACAGCGCGCACCGACAGCTACGACGGCTATCGCGGCTCGCTCGATGTGAACCGCATCCTGATCCAAGGCAAGCTGGCGGTCCGCGGTCAGGCCGTGTTTCAGCACGATGGCTTTGTGCGGAAGCCATCGGGCGTGAACACCGAGCGCTACAACGCCATGATCAAGTTTCAGCCGTTCAAGAAGACGACGATCAGCGCCAGCGTTAACTACTACGACAGTCACGGCAATCGACCCAACTTCGTTACGCCGCGCGACAACGTTTCCTACTGGATCGCCAGCGGCAAACCGACGTGGGATCCGATCGCCCAGGTGGTCCATGTGAATGGGCAGACCCTCGGGCCCTTCACGACCTCGACCACCGCTTACGCCGGACCGAACTATTTCCAGACGACCTTTACAGGCAGCAACCATTCCTACGCCTACGTCGACCAGAATGGCCTCGGCTACTGGGCGGCCCCGACCGGCTTCTCCAATACGGCGATTCTCGCCGGAGCCACGACCGCCGGCCCTACCTCGGGCGGGCAGAAATACCTCCTCGCCACGACCCCGCAGGCCAACGCTACCTTGGGCCGCAGCACGACGCAGCCGCTGTTCACGACGACGCCGACCGTCGGTGACAAGGCCCTCTACGACTATTCGTCGATCAACCTTGCCGCCGTCAACGACGGGCACACCCGGACGATCACTTCCACGGTGCAAATCGACCAATTGTTCTTCAACACGCCGCGGCAGACGCTTGCCGCCCAGGCGGGATTCTTCCGCGAGGACTCGCAGCAGATGCAGCGCAATCTTCTCGCCACCACCAACGCCAACGGCCAATCCGGCCAGCTTTTCGTCGACATCAACGAGAAGAACCTCGATGGCACGCCGAACCCTTACCTTGGCCGGGCTTACATCGCCACCGACCAGCCGATCACGCTTCAGCAGCCCGCCAAGTGGGACACGTATCGCGGCCAGATCGCCTACAAACTTGATCTCAGCCACGAGGAAAATGCACTCAAGTGGCTGGGCCTGACACAGCTCACGGTTTACGACGAATACAAATACCGGATCAACCGCCGCTATGGCTTCAAGGATGCGATGTCGGGTCCCGTCTCGTGGATTCCCGCCGGCATGTCGCGCGCCAATCAGGGTGCGATCGGTGGCGGCCCCGCCGCCGCCCTCGCGATCACCCGCGCCTATTTCCGCTATTACGTCGGCAGCAACAATGGCGTCGTCGACTACGCCCCGAGCAACTTCGCCTACGGCTCTTATCCGTTCCACTGGGGCAACACGTCCACCGGCGTATTTCACAGCGACCCCATCAACCTCGAACAGGTTGCCGTGACCGACTCGACCGGTGCCGGAAGCAACTCCAAGACGATCCTCAAGACGCTCGGCGCCGTCGTCCAGAATCATCTGCTCGATGACAAGCTCGTCACGACTTTCGGTTTGCGCGAGGACCAACAATACACGAAGTCGGGCAGCACGCCCCAACTCCTGAATGCCGACGGCGAGACGTTGAACTACGACTCGGTCAATCATTGGGCGGCCGGCGATTATAAATTCAACAGTGGCAAGACGAAGACCGGCGGCGCGGTGCTCCGTCCCTTCCGTGACCTGTCATTCGTCCGCAAGATGGACGAAACGCCCGGGGTCTCCCACTTCATTGGTAACATGATTCGGGGGATGTCCATCACCTACAACAAGTCGGACAGCTTCATCCCTGCCGGCTTCGCCACCGACCTTTATCTCGACGCGCTGCCGGTTCCCACGGGCCACGGCAAAGATTACGGTGTCTCGTTTAACATGCTCGATGGTCGCCTGGTGGTCCGTTGGAACCACTACGAGAATCTCTCGATCAACAATCGCGGCGGTGACGCCGGCACGATTGCCCAACGCGTGACCCGTATCGACCTCGCTTCCAACGCTGGCTTCCTGCTTTTCAATCAAATGTATAGCCCGACCCTGCTGGGAGCCGCCACCATCAACGGTGTCGCCCAGCCCCAGCAAGTCGGCTGGATTCGCGTCGTGCACCCGGAATACACTGAGCAGCAGGTTCAGGACGAGACCGCCAAGGAATTCGGCATGCCGTTTGCCACGATTCTCGCCACCCAAGCCGCGTTCAACGCCGGCACCATCACTGCCACCCAAGACATCACGGCGAAGGGCAATGAACTCGAGGTCAACTTCAACCCGACCCGGTATTGGACGGTGTCCGCCAACGGCGCTGAAACCGAATCGGTCAACACCAACGTCGCGACCAGCATCAACGATTGGATCAACCAACGCATGCCGATCTGGACCAGCATCGTTGATCCCCGTTATAACACGCCTTGGTGGACCACCAACTACGGCGGCTCGCAAACGGCACAGGCGAACTACATCAGCTTCGTGCAGACGCCGTATGCGGTCACCAACCAAAAGCAGGGCAAAGCCAATCCCCAGATCGGCAAATACTCGGCCAAGGTCAGCACGAACTTCCAACTGGCGGGCGTGACCGAGAATAAGCTCCTGAAGCAATTCAACGTCGGTGGAGCCGTGCGTTGGCAGTCCGCGGTGGCGATCGACTACTACGGGTTGCAACAGCTTCCCGCCATTGTCACCGCACTGGATGTCAACAACCCGATCTACCAGAAGTCGCAATACCACTTCGACATGTTCGTCGGTTATCGGACGCGTCTGTTCGGCGACAGAGTTCCCGCCCGTTTCCAGCTCAACGTGACCGACCTTCAATACAGTCATGCCAAGCTGCAGGCGATCGACGCCTTCCCCGACGGCACGCCTAGCGCGTATCGAATCATCGACCCGCGAAAGTTTGTCCTGAGTGCGACCTTCGATCTGTAAGACAGGCAATATCGTCTAACCTTCTCCATCGTCGCCGCCGGCCCATCGTGGTCGGCGGCGATTTTTTTCGGGTGCCGTCGCCCGGTCGCAGGATCGTTCTCGTGCTACCGACCACTTGCCTTCAGTCGCGTCAGGAAGCGCGCCACATCCGGCCGTCGCGACCATTCTTCGGATCCGAGCGACGTCGCCTGATCCATATCCGTTCGCGAGGCCGCTGCGTCGCCCAAGACCAGCTCCGCCTGCGCCCGGAGGAACCAACCGTCTGGATTCTGCGGTTCGAATTCGACCATCGCGGAAAAATCCTGCTTCGCCTCCGACCAATGGCCCTGGCTGGCCAGCATGATCCCGCGCTGCTGGTGCGGGCCGGTCGGGTCGCGGGCGAGCTTGATCGCGAGCGCGAGATCGGCTCCTGCCTGATCGAAATTTCCTCCCTGCATCGCTTGGATCGCCCGCAATTCAAACAGTTCGGGCATGATCGCCGCAGGCGGGTTTTGGAGCGAAGCGAGTTCGTGATAGAGGTAAAATATCGGGTTCACTGCGTCATTCATGACGAGGTGCGCCGGCAACAGCAGCGCAGCCACCGCACCCGCTCGAAATGTCCATCGCGCCCAGGGTGCCGCCACACCGGCCATCGAGACGACCCCCAGCACCGCCGCCGGCGCGATAAACATCATGGAGCGGCTGAAATCCTGCGCCGTGCCGAGGCCGACCAGCGCGACCACCACAACCCCCACGGCCAGACCGACCGCCCGCGGCCGGTTTCGCCAGCCGAGCAAGACGGCGCCCACCACAAACACCCAGCCGGCACGCCAGCCCTCCCAGACCCCGAACAAAAAGCGCGAAGGCGGGGTGTCCCCGATCTTCAGGCCGCCCAGATAGCCGGCGATCGTGGCCTTGGAACCCGAGTAGCCTGACAGCAGGCCGAGCCGCACCAACACGAAGGCGGCAACCAGCCCCGCGGCAATCGAGAATTCCCGGCGCCACTGCGCCAGGGATTGTTTCGCGCCGTCGGCGTTCGCCTGCCAAAGATACCTGCCCCACAGGGCCAGCGGCGCGCCGATCACGAATCGCTCGTCGATCCACGGCGCCCAGCAGCAAGCCAGCCACACCGGCCAGCTTGAACGGGCAAAGGTCACCAGCAGCAGCGCCAGCACCACCCACGAGTCGTAGTAACCCAGCCAGCTCACCGATGCGAAAAACCACGACGCGGAGCCCAGGATCGTCGCCGCCAATCCGGTTTCAAGCCAGCCCAGGCCCGCACGGCGCAACACGGTCACGATGTAGGCCAGCGCCAGCACGCAACCGACATCGGCGAGCCCAAACAGGGCGAACGCCGGCAGGTTGAGCCAATGGCCGATCAGGGGAAACAGCAGCCGCCACTGGATCGCACCGTGCAGCGGGTCGGGAATCGTCGCGCCCAAATGATCCGCCTGCCACAGGACGCTGGCGCCGCGCCGCGTTTCGATCAGCGAACCCATCTCGGGGACGCGTTGCCAAGTGAGAAACGCCCCCCACGGCGGGCTAAAAAAGAAAATCAGGACCGCGAAACAACCGATCGCGAGTAACCATCGAACAAGGAGCTCTCTGCGTGCGCTGGGGTCCAATTTCGTGCCGCCCTAGATGCCGAAGCCCGTCGGCAGCCGCAAGCCTCATATCGCAACGAGTGTGTCACCTTGGGGACGGATCCGTGCATTCGCTCGAAAAAAAACCGGCGCCGTCTGCGGCGCCGGTCGCGGTCGGACCCGGCCGGGCCCGCTTCCTAGATGGCAGTCTCGCCGCGCTCGTCGGTGCGGATGCGCACGACTTCTTCGAGCGGAACGACGAAGATTTTGCCGTCGCCGATTTTTCCGGTCTTCGCTGAAGCCACGATCGCATTGATCGCGTTGCCAGCGACTCCGTCGGCTACGGCAACCTCGATTTTAACCTTCGGGAGAAAATCGACCGTGTATTCGCTCCCGCGGTAGATTTCGGTGTGGCCCTTCTGGCGGCCGAAACCCTTGACCTCGGTGACGGTCATGCCTTCGACGCCGACCTCGGCGAGCGCGGCTTTCACTTCCTCGAGTTTGAAGGGTTTGATGATGGCGGAGATGAGTTTCATGTTTGTGATGGAGACGGTTGGCGGGACTCAGGCCTTGGCCTCGTAGATGTAACCTTCCTCGCCATGGTCGCTCAGGTCGAGGCCTTCCTGTTCCGATTCGACGGTTGGGCGGAGTCCGACCACGGCCTTGACCACGTAGGCAATCACGACCGTCGACACCACCGCCAGCGCGAGCGTCAGGCCGATGGCCTTGAGTTGTTCGATCACCAGAGGCTGGCCGAAGGCGTCGGTCACCTTGTCCTTGAGATTGGTGGCAAGATTCGCGTTGGCCGCGTTGCGGGCGAAGAGTCCGGTCAACAACGCCCCGAGCGTCCCGCCGATCGCGTGGACCCCGAAAGTATCGAGCGCGTCGTCATAGCCGAAGAGCGGCTTGAGTTTCGTGCAGGCGAAGAACGGCACCGCGCCGGCAATGATCCCAAGCGGCACCGACAGGGAACTCGTGATAAACCCGCAGGCCGGCGTCACGACGACCAGGCCGGCGACCGCCCCGGAGCAAAAGCCGAGCACGCTGGCCTTCCCACGCAGCAGATACTCGAGCGCCGCCCATGTGAACGAAGCGACGGCAGTAGCGAGAGTCGTCGTCGTGAACGCGTTGGCCGCGACGCCGTCGGCGGCGACCGCCGACCCCGCGTTAAAGCCATACCAGCCGACCCACAACATTCCCGTGCCGACCATGCAGAGCACGAGACTGTGCGGCGGCATCGGCGTCTTGCCGAAGCCGAGCCGCGGCCCAAGGATCAGACAGAGAATCAGCGCGGACCAGCCTGACGACATGTGGACGACGGTGCCGCCGGCAAAATCGATCGCCTTGATCGCGGCGCCGGAATTCCAGACACCGTTCATCAATCCCGTCACTCCCCAGACCATGTGAGCCAGCGGGAAATAGACGACAAACATCCACACCGTCACGAAGAGCAGCACGGCCGAGAACTTCATGCGCTCGGCAATCGCCCCGACGATCAGGGCGGGCGTGATGATCGCGAACATCAGTTGATACATCGCAAACACGTTGTGCGAAACCCACGCGCCGTAGTCGGCGTTCGGGGCGCTGTCGACGCCCCGGAGGAAAAAGAATTCCGAGCCGCCGAGGAAGGCGCTCCCAAAATTCTTCCCGAACACGAGGCTGTAGCCGAACGCCCACCAGAGAATCGTGACCAGCCCCGCGATGCCGAGGCACTGCGCCATGACGGACAGCACGTTCTTGGTCCGCACCAGCCCGCCGTAAAACAGGGCCAGTCCGGGCAGGGTCATGAAGAGCACGAGCGCGGCGCTCGTCATCATCCAGCCGTTGTGACCGGGCCCGGCCACGCCGAGAGTCGGGGCCGTGAAACCCTTGGGCAGGTTCCCGTCTTTGTCTTTATAGGCAGCAAATGCCGCGCTCGGGTCGGTGTTTTGAAAATAGGCACCCATCGATTGCAGCACTTCCGAATCCTTGGGAGTTGGAGGCGGTGGCAGGGGCGCCGTCGGCGAAGCCGTCTGGGCAAAAGCGGACAGGCTGGCCAGGAGCGCCAGACCCGCCGCGATCAGGAAACGCAGGGAGGGTTTTCGAGTTTTGTTCATGGATAACGGGGTAAAGCATGAGCAGAATTAATGCCTGAACGGGGCCTAATACGCAGCTCAACGCAGAAAATTCTGTCTTATGTGGACCGCCCATTGGTCACTCCAGCCAAAACTGGCGTCGACCGGCGCAACGGGGGCCCGACCGGCCAAATCCCCGCCAGCCCTTCAATTCCGAATCGATTCGACCGAGCAAAAAAGAGTGGCCCGGCTCGCGAACGAACGGGGCCACTATCCTAAACTCGACGTGGGAACAAACTCGGCATCAGACCGCCGATTCGCCGCGCTCGTCGGTGCGGATGCGCACGACCTCCTCGAGCGGGAGGACGAACACCTTGCCGTCGCCAATCTTGCCGGTCTTCGCCGCCTTGACGATCGTGTCCACGGCTTTGCCGGCCGCGTCGTTCGCCACGGCGATCTCGACTTTCACCTTCGGGAGAAAGTCCACCGTGTATTCGCTCCCACGGTAAATCTCCGTGTGCCCCTTTTGCCGGCCGAAGCCTTTGACCTCGGTGACCGTCATGCCCTCGATGCCGGCGGCCGCGAGCGCCTCCTTCACTTCCTCGAGCTTGAACGGTTTGATGATCGCAATGATGAGTTTCATGTGGAATGGGATGCGTTGAGGATGCGATTATTTGTGCGCCGGCGTAAAGTCGGGATACGCGTCGTTGCCGTGCTCGCCAATGTCGAGGCCCTCGACCTCTTCCTCGGCGCTCACCCGGATGCCACCGAATACGGCCTTGATGACATACCAGAACACAAGCGAGATCACGAAGACGAAGGCACCTGCCATGACGATGCCCTTGAGCTGGACCATCGTTTGCTGCATCGCGCCCCACTGGTCGGCGGTCAGCGTTTTGCCGTCCGCGCCGGTCGGCGGCAGCGCCGCGATGCTGGCCGCCACGTCATAGCTGTAGAACAATCCGAGCGCCAGCGTGCCGAAGACGCCGTTCACCAGATGGACCGCCAGCGCCCCCACCGGGTCGTCGAGTTTCAACTTGTCGAAGAAAATGACGGCGAGCACCACAATGATGCCGGAAATAAAACCGATGATTGCCCCGGATGAAATCGTGACGAATGCGCACGGCGCCGTGATGGCCACCAGTCCGGCGAGGCACCCGTTGAGAATCATCGAAAGGTCGGGCTTCTTGAGGAGCAGCCAAGCCGTGAGCATGGCGCCGAGCGAACCGGTCGCCGCGGCCAGGTTCGTGTTCACGAGGATGTGGGCGATCGCCTTGCCGTTACCCGCGGCCATGGTGGAGCCGGGATTGAACCCGAACCAGCCGAGCCAGAGGATGAGCACGCCCAGCGCGGCCGAAGTCATGCTGTGACCCGGAATCGGGTGGACCTTGCCGTCCTTGTATTTTCCGATGCGCGGCCCGAGCACGATGATGCCGGCGAGAGCCGCCCAGCCACCGACCGAATGCACGACGGTCGAGCCGGCGAAGTCGCGGAAATTATTCGAACCGAGATAACCACCGCCCCAGATCCAATGGCCGGTGACGGGATAGACGAACGCGACGAGCAGGAAGCTGAACACCAGGAAGGCGAGGAACTTGATGCGTTCCGCCACGGCCCCGGAGACGATCGTCGCCGCCGTGCCGGCGAACACGAGTTGGAAGAAAAACTTGGCCCAGAGCGGCGTGTCCGTCCAGTTGATCGCGCTATAAACGCCGGCGTATTTCTCCGACGAGAAGGGATTCGTCGCCATGTAGGCTTCGCCAAGCGCCGGCGAGTTGTCCGCACCGGCGACGAACCACAGGCCACTCGTGCCAACCCACGGCGTGCCGTCGCCGAACATCAGCCCCCAACCGATCACCCAGAAGGAGATCGTGGAGGCGGCGAAGACGATGAAGTTCTTCGCCAGGATGTTCGTGCAGTTCTTCGCGCGGCAAAGACCCGATTCCACCAGCGCGAATCCAGCGTTCATCCAGAACACGAGCATCGCCGTGACCAGGACCCAGATCGTGTCCGCGCCGACGCGCAGATCGCTGAGGTCCGACATTTTTGGGATTTCCGGCGCGGCGGGCGCGGCCGCATCAGCAGCGAACGCCGGAAGAGCGGCCAAGACCGTCGCGAGCAACGCGGCGGCAGCAAGCTTCCCAGGCATGGAGTGAAACCATTTTTTCATAGTGGATTGGAGGTAGTTGAACATGAATGCTGTCCGCCTTCGCGAAGGACAGGGTCTCTGCGCTTGAGCACGACCGGTGCCAAGCGGTCAAAAAAATGAACAGGAAATAAACGATTAATGAATAAGACATAGACAGGCTGGCCCGGCGGAGCCGGACCGATGCGTGATCGCCGCCAGACCGATATGGTATAGTTGTTGCGCTGCCATCCCCGTCGATGCCCTCTTTCATTTCAGCCAGTGCCGGCTTCATTCGCGCAATAATCCCCGGCAAAAATCGGACGGCCGGCATCCACGCGCCCGGGAAAGACTCCAAGCCCGCACTGCACCGTCCCGGTTCCCCGGGTCGGGAATACTTGGAAGTCCTGGTGGTGATCGCCGTGGTGACGGCAGTCGGGTGGTATATGCCGTTTACCTATCATGTATTCGGCCATATCTATTTTCTCGCCGTTATCCTGCTGAGCTTGCGGGTGAGCCGGTGGCCGGCGCTGTTCGCCGCAGTCGTGAGCGCCTCGGCATGGAACTATGTGTTCATCCCGCCCCGGCTTTCGTTTCACCGGCTCGATTTTGACGCCGACCTGACGCTTGGCACCTATTTCGTGGTCGCGCTGATCGCAGGGCAGCTCATGGAGCGAATTCGTCGGAACGAGACCCTGGAACGCGAACGCCAAAAACGCGCGACGGCGTTGTTTCAGCTCACCCGGGTGCTCGCGGGAGCGCACACGCTCGACGAAGCCGTGGAGTCGGCGTTGCGCCAGGCCGAAGAACTCTTCCACGCGCGCACCGCCCTGCTCATCGCGTCCGCTCCCCGGCATCTCACGATGCACCCGGCGGGGTCTTTCCTCCTCGACGATTGTGATCGGGCCGTTGCGGAGTGGGTCTGGCGCCATGGCCGGGAAGCGGGACGGTTCACGCCAAATTTTGCTTCCGTCGGCGGCGTCCACCTGCCGATCCTGCGCGCCGCCACGACGCTCGGCGTCCTCGCGTTGCACCTGCCCGCCGAAGTTGCCGCGATTACGCCTGCCCAACGCGAGCTGATGGAAGCGTTCGCCGCGCAGATCGCGCTGCTGATCGAGCGCGAAAAGCTTCGCGCCGCCAGCGAACGGGAAAAACTATTCCAAGAGTCGGACCGTCTGCATCGCACGCTGCTCGACAGCGTCTCGCACGAGTTGAAAACCCCCCTCGCCGTGCTTCACAGCGCTGCGGAAAAATTTGACACCGATGATGCCCGGAAGCGCGCCGCGCTGGCCGCCGAGATTCGGATCGCCACGGGGCGCCTCGATCATCTCGTTGCGAATCTCTTGAATCAAACCCGGCTCGAAACCGGGGGGCTCCGGCCTCAGCTCGACTGGTGCGACGCGCGCGACATCGTTGGCGCCGCCCGGCGCGCGGCGGGCACCACCCTGTCCGGCCACCCGTTGACGCTCGAGATTCCGCCCGATCTGCCGTTGGTGATGGCTGACGCGCCGCTCATGGAGCAAGTGCTCGCGAACCTGTTGCTCAACGCCGCACTCCACACCCCGGCCGCCACTCCGATTGTCGTGCGCGCGGGCGTCGAACCCGCCACCACACGTTTTTTCCTCGCTGTGAGCGACCGCGGGCCCGGCATTCCACCCGAGTTGCTCGGTTCCCTCTTTAGAAAATTCCGCCGCGGCCCCGGCGCACGCGCCGGCGGCCTCGGCCTCGGCCTTTCGATCGTAAAAGGCTTCATGCTCGCGCAGGGCGGTGGTGTGGCCGCCAACAACAACCCCGACGGGGGAGCCGCGTTCACCGTGTATCTGCCCCACCTCGAACCCGACAATCTGCCCAACGAGGACCGTTGACCTGGCAACTCCAAAAACGAACGCGATCCCTACGCCAACGGCGCTCACCGAGAAGGGCCGTTCGGGTGAAGCTAGGCGGAGTCTGGGGGCATGGCTTCCAGGCCAAAATCGAAAAAAAGCCGGACCCGCAAACGAGCCCGGCCGGGCGAGAACCTGTGAAAGTGTGTCGCGAAGGAGCTTAAACCGCCGATTCGCCGCGCTCGTCCGTGCGGATGCGCACGACTTCCTCGAGCGGGAGGACGAACACCTTGCCGTCGCCAATCTTGCCGGTCTTGGCGGCCTTGACGATGGTATCGACCGCCTTGCCGGCCGCTTCATTGGCCACGGCGATCTCGACCTTCACCTTGGGGAGAAAGTCCACCGTGTATTCGCTCCCACGGTAAATCTCCGTGTGCCCTTTTTGCCGGCCGAAGCCCTTGACCTCCGTCACCGTCATACCCTCGATGCCGGCGGCCGCCAGCGCCTCTTTCACTTCCTCGAGTTTGAACGGTTTGATAATCGCAATGATGAGTTTCATGTGGATGATTTTAGAAGGAATTGATCAGGAGGACTAACTTCACTGGGTTGAGCTTACGCTCGGGTTTGTGGACGATGTAGGCAATCTCGAAAACCGGTAGCCGTGAGACGGAACCGAAAGTATCGGGCCGGAATAATGCACTGCTGTCAGCCGAGTATTCGTGGAACGGGCGGACGCATCTCCGGCGCGGATTTGCCCGAAGGTGAAAGCTGACGCGGGCGGCCGGGACCGCGGCCAAGGAAGGCCAGTAAACCTGTTTTTCATAGGGTAGTTTGGAAACGGAATCAGGCGAGATTGAGCAACACGTTGCAGAGGAGCATCTGCCCATGTCGCACCCGTCATACCAATCAAAGTAAATAGAAAATTGATATTTCCGCCTGAAATATAAACACAAGATGAACAGACCGGGAGGGTCAGCTCATCGGGTCAGGCCCGACATAATTTCGTGGGAACGGAAATCCGGCCGCCAATTTCGGCCCGCCTAGCCGCCTGCTCTGCATCTGCGCACCAGCTCAGTCCGGGAGCCCGGCGCAAGTCATTCCGGCATCACCGTCGCAATATGGAGGTCTTTGAGTTGCTTCGCGGTAACCGGTGTCGGGCTCTGCGCCATGAGGTCCTGCCCTTTCTGCGTCTTGGGAAATGCGATGACATCGCGGATGCTTGTCGTGCCGCACAACAGCGCGCACATCCGGTCGAGCCCGAATGCAATGCCGCCGTGTGGCGGAGCGCCGTAGGTGAACGCCTTCAGCATGTAGCCGAACCGGCTCTCGACAACCTCCGCCGGGATTTTCAGCACGTCCTCAAAAACCTTTTTCTGCAGCGCCGGCTGGTGGATCCGGATCGAGCCGCCGCCGAGTTCCATGCCGTTCAGGACGACGTCGTAGTGCTGGCCGCGAACTTTCTTCGGGTCGCTGTCGAGCAACGCCGCATCCTCCGGCACCGGCGCGGTGAACGGATGATGGGTCGCGACATAACGGTTCTCCGCCTCATCGTGCGTCATCAGCGGAAAATCGATCACCCAGAGAAATTTCCAATCGTCATGGCGGATCGTCAGCTTGCCGCGCTTCACGAGCAGTTGCGCCGCCTCCAGCCGCAGCCGACCGAGAATGGCACAGGCCTTTTCCCACGGCGCCGCCGCGAAAAAGACGATGTCGCCCTCGGCAATGCTGAGCCTCTCCGTCAGCGCCGCTTTCTCCGCGTCCGAGAAAAATTTCACGATCGGCGACTTCCACTCGCCGCCCTCGACCTTGATGAAGGCGAGGCCTTTCGCGCCGAGTGATTTCGCGATCTCCTCGAGATTCTTCAGCTCGCCCTGCGTGAGGTCGGCGAGGCCTTTTGCGTTCAGTGCCTTGACAGCACCGCCGCCGGTTGCCGTGGAGGCGAACACCTTGAACGAGGAGGCCTTGAACAGCTCGGTGAAGTCGACCAGTTCGAGCCCGAACCGGACATCCGGTTTGTCGACGCCATACCGGTTCATCGCGTCGTGGAACGCCATTCGCGGGAACGGCGCCGGGATATCCGTCCCGAGCACGTCCTTCCACAGTTTTTGCAACATGCCCTCGAACAGCGCATAGATGTCCTCGCGCGTGACGAACGACGCCTCGACGTCCACTTGTGTGAATTCCATCTGCCGGTCGGCGCGCAAATCCTCGTCGCGGAAGCAGCGCGCGATCTGGAAATATTTCTCCACGCCCGCGACCATGAGGATCTGCTTGAACTGCTGCGGCGACTGCGAGAGCGCGTAAAACTGGCCCGGATGGATGCGCGACGGCACGAGATACTCGCGCGCGCCCTCCGGCGTGCTCTTGAACAGCGCCGGCGTCTCGACCTCGATAAACTCCTGCGCGTCGAAGTAATCGCGGATCGACTTGGCCGCCTTGTGCCGCACCTGGAGATTTTTCCGCATTTTCGGCCGGCGCAAGTCGAGGTAACGGTAGGTGAGCCGCAAGTCCTCGTTGACCTTGTCGCCGCCCGCATCGTCGAGCGGGAATGGCGGCGTTTCCGCGAGGTTGTGAATCTCGAGTTCCGCCGCCACGATCTCGACCTCGCCAGTCGGCAGATTCTTGTTCTCCGTGCCCGCCGGGCGGCGCACAACCTTGCCGGTCACGCCGATGACCGACTCGAGCTTCAGGTGCTTCAACTGCTCCGCGAGCTTCGCGTTTTCCGCAGGCTCGAGCTGGATCTGCGTGACGCCTTTGCGGTCGCGCAGATCGACGAAGATGATGCCGCCCTGGTCGCGGATGGTGTCCACCCAGCCGAGGAGCGACGCGGTGGCGCCGAGATCGGCCGTGGTGAGCTGGGCACAATGATGGGTGCGGTGCATGGAAACGTGAGCCGGACAGGACAACGCACCGCCGCCCGGCAGCGCAAACAGATTCTCGGCCTCCCGCGTCCTACGAGACGACCAGGCTCTCGCCCGTCATCTCCGCCGGCTTCGGCAGGCCCATCAGCGCAAGCACCGTGGGCGCGATGTCGGCGAGCCGCCCGCCGGAGTGCATCCGGGTCTTGCCGGCGGCGAATCCCTCGCCGACCACGAAGGTCTCGACGAGGTTGAGCGTGTGCGAAGTGTGGGGCGCGTTGTTGACGAAGTCCCACATCTGCTCGGCGTTGCCGTGGTCGGCGAGGATCACGGCGCGGCCGCCCATCTGCGCGAGCGCGGCCAGCAGCTCCGCCAGCCCGCGGTCCGTCGCTTCGCACGCCTTGATCGCAGCCGGCAGCGAACCCGTGTGACCCACCATGTCGGGATTGGCGTAGTTCACGACGAGGAAGCCATATTTGCCGGAAAGAATCGCCGCCTTGGCGGCGGCCGTCACTTCGGCCGCCGACATTTCCGGCTGCATGTCGTAGGTCGGCACCTTCGGGCTTGGCGGACAGGCGCGGTCCTCGCCGGGGAATGGCGTGGCGCGGTAGTTGTTGAAGAAAAAGGTCACGTGCGGGTTCTTTTCCGTTTCCGCACAGCGAAATTGCGCGATCCCCGCCTCGCTGACCACCTGGCCCAGGATGTTTTTCAACGGCGCGGGTTTCGGCGAAATCACGTTCACCGGCAGGCCCGCCTCGTATTCGGTCATCGTCGCGTAGTAGAGGTCGAGCTTCGGGCCGCGGTCGAAGCCCTTGAAATCGTCGATCACGAACGCCTTCGTGATCTCGCGCGGCCGGTCGCCACGATAGTTGTAGAAAAGCACCGCGTCGCCGTTGCCGATTGTTGCGAGCGGCCTGCCGTCCGCGCCGGCGATCCAGGTCGCGGCCACGAACTCGTCGCCCTTCTGGGTTTCGCTGAGCGGCGCATCGTAATACTGCTGCACCGCCGCCGCCGCACTCGCGGCCTTCGCGCCCGCCGCGCGGCCCGTCAGCAAGTCGTAGGCTTTTTGCACGCGTTCCCAACGGTTGTCGCGGTCCATCGCCCAGAACCGCCCGCACACGCTCGCAATTTTCCCGACACCGATCTTCGCGCATTGCGCGTCGACCTCCCGCACGTAGCGCAGTCCGCTGGTCGGCGGCGTGTCGCGCCCGTCGGTGAAGGCATGGATGAACACCTGGCCCGCGTTCAGCCCATCCTCCTTCGCCTGGCGCAGAATCCCATAGAGATGCTCGAGCATTCCGTGCACCCCGGCGTCGCTCACGATGCCCATGAGATGCAGCTTCGCGCCCGGCTTCGCCTTCACCCGCGCCACGGTGGCCCGCCACACGGGATTGGCCGCCAGGCGTTTTTCGGAAAAAAGTTTGTTCAGCCGCACGAGTTCCTGGTCGACGATCCGGCCGGCGCCGATGTTTTCGTGCCCCACTTCGCTGTTGCCCATCACGCCAGCCGGGAGACCGACATCGAGCCCGGAAGCCTTCACCAACGTGTGCGGATAGGTGGCGTGCAGCATGTCGTCGCACGGCTTCTTCGCGAGGAAGGTGGCATTGGTCGCGTTTTGCGCGGGATCGGGATTCTTGCCCCAGCCATCGCGGATGACCAGGAGGACGGGTTTGCGAAGAGTGCTCATCGAGATATCAACTCACCACGGTTGACGCGGAACGACACGGACAAAAGGCAAATATTTTCCGGGCCCGTCTCGCAATCGGCGGTCAAAAATATCCGGCTTGTGCCGAAGTTGGCAGCAACGCTGCTTAGCAAACTCCCTCGATGACGCTCATCATTCGAGACCAACTGGTCAATCCGCCGACGTGGTTCGCGTCGTTCCGGGACCTGACGCTCTACTGCCACGTCTTCCTGCGCGACGAGGTGGTGATCGAATCGGATGACCCCGATCCGTATTTCCGCTGGATGCGCCCTCGCGGCGGGATGGACTTTGTGGAGGACTTCGTGCGCCCCGGCACCGAACAGGGCGTGCATCTCGACGTGGAGCGACAATTTCCGCGCTCGGTCATCACCGACCGCATCGCGCCGGAAAACGTCCATCGCCTCATCTCCCAGATCCAGTTCTGGCGCGGCGCGGCGTGAGTTCCCGGTTCAGCCGAAATTCACGGCGTGGGGTTGACCGCGACCTGCGCTGTCACGTCGATGCCGTTCTGTTGTAGAACCGCCTTGTTCGCCAGCGCTGGCAACGACACGTTATTCGAGGTTGCACCAGCCGTGAATTTCAACTGCGTCAGTCCGCTCACTCTCACCGGTTGGCCGTTCGTCTGCAAAAGATCGCCACCGGTGACCCGCGTATCCGGCGAAGAACCGATGATGAGCACCGGCGTCGCCGCGGCGGTGGCAGTGATGTCGCAGATGAACACGGGCCCGGTGAATGTGACTCCGGGCGCGTAGATCCCGGTCAGGCCCTGCGTCGCAAAACAGCTCGCATCCGAGGCACGCAGGCCGCCGAACTTCCCGTTGGCGCTCGCGATCGCGATGAAGCCGATATCAGCCACTCCGTCGTATGGGGTCGCCGCGTGGCCGCTAAACAGTGAGCTGCCGTTGTTCGCGGGATTGTTGGTCGCACTGATGGCGCGGAGAAAATCGAACCCACCGGTCGGATCGAACGCGTTGACCCGCCCGACGCTGAAGACCGACACGTTGGTGCTTTCGTTCGCCGCCGTAATCACGATGTTGGCGTGACCCTTCATGTAGGCCACGGTCGGTTGATTGTAGTTCAACGGCACGCCCGGACCGGAGGGATTGTCCAGCACCAGCGAGAGCGCGCCCGCGCCGCTGAACTCCACCTGCACGATGTCGTCGTTCAGGTCGATGTAGGAGGTCCGGCTGACCTGCCCCGCATCGGCCGTGATCGTCACGGCCGGACCCGACGGAAGCACCTGGTCATATCTGGCTCCCGTCGGATACAGAATGTCCGCCGCGATCTCCGAGCCGGTCCCGATCACCTTGTTTGTCGTCGACACCCCCACGATCGCCGCGTCACTCATCGTCGTGCCTCCACCTGTGATCACGGCAGTGTAGAGGCCGGCGTTCAGCGGTTGCACATTGGATAGCGGCAGCGTGCTGCCGGCGGCACCGGAGATCGCAGTGCCGTTCTGCTGCCATTGGTAAGTGGCCGCTCCGCTGGTGCCGACGGCAACGCTTAACGTTACGTTGGCGCCGGCGGAAACGGTTTGGCTTTGTGGCTGGGCGATAATGTCGGGCGCAGCGGAAGTGGCTGTGGGGGAAATTCCTTTGCGAATCGTGCTGTTAAATGTGTCAGCCACATAGATGACGCCGGCGCTGTCCACCGCTATGCCGCCCGGCTGATTAAACCAGGCCGCCGAACCCGTCCCGTCGGCGCTGTGACCCAGTATTTTCGGATCGCCGGCCAACGTGGTCACAACTCCGGCGGGGGTGACGCGACGAATCGCGTAGCCTTCGGCCACATAAACGTTACCCGCGCCATCGACCGCCACGCCTTTGGGCGTATTGAAAGCCACGACACTGCCAGTGCCATCGACGCTGCCCAGCTTTCCCCCAGCCAGCGTCGTGACCACACCGTCCGGCGTGATCTTGCGAATCGCGTAGTTATCCGTGTCGGCGACATAGACGTTGCCAGCGCTGTCGACCGCCAAGCCGAAAGGATAGTTGAAGCGTGCGGCCGCGCCCGTGCCGTCCGTGAAGCCTGATTGGAGTGCGGTCCCGGCGAAGTTGGAAATGACCCCGGCGGGTGAGATCTTGTAAATTGTATGATTGATGTCCGAAACGTAAAGGTTACCCGGCAATATCCACCGCCGCACCCGTCGGAGCCTCCAGCCCGCTCGCGATGCCGGTTTGTTTGTCCGTTCCCGGGACGGTGCTCACCTGCCCCGTTGCGGTGATCTTGCGAATCCGGCCGTTATCGTAGTCCGCCACGTAGATGTTACCCGCGGCGTCCACCGCCACGCCTTGCGGACTCCAAAATTGTGCCGCGATGCCCGGGCCATCCGCTCGACCTAGTTGCCCACCGGCCAAGGTGGTCACGACACCCGCGGGCGTGATCTTGCGGATAGCTTGATTCGAGGTGTCGCCGACGTAGACATTGCCCGCCCCATCCACCGCTATGCCACCCGGCCAAAAAAAGCGCGCTGCACTCCCGGAACCGTCCACTTTCCCGGAGACGCCAGCTAATCCTGCCAGAGTCGTGATCGTGTAGGGCGTGGCGTAGTTGTTCTGCGCCGAAACGTCGATCGTTCCGGCGACCGACAGCGCTCCCATCATAAAAGCGCGCAGGAAGCGCGGCATCAGGTTTGTCCACGAGTTCATTGTGCCGGATTGACGACGATCTGAGCCGTTACATCCGTGCCGTTTTGCAGCAATTGGGCCTTGTTCGTCTGCGGCGGCAGGTTCACCCCACCCGACGTCGCGCCGGCGGTGAACTTCAATTGGGTGAGGCCGCTCACCTTCACGGGCTGACGGTTGGCCTGCAACAGATCGCCGCCCGTGATGCGCGCGTCGGCCACCGACCCAACCTCAATCACCGGCGTCGCGGTGCCGGAAGCGTTGATATCTCCGACAAAAAGCGGCCCGCTGAACTGCACGCCCGGTGCATAGACTCCCGTCAAACCTTTCGTCGCGAAGTAGCTGGCGCCCGCCGTTCGCACGCCGCCGAATTTTCCGTTCGCGCTCGAAATCGCGATGAACGCGATATCCGCAACACCGTCGTAAACGGTCGCGTCCTGTCCCTGGAAAAGCGAACTGCCGTTATTCGCCGGGTTGTTCGTCGCACTGATCGGCAGGAGGATGTTAAACGCGCCGGTCGGATCGAATGCCGTCGCCCGGCCGACCGTGAAGACCGAGACGTTGGTGTTGTCATTCGCTCCCGTGATCACGATTTCCGCGTGGCCCTTCATGTAGGCCACCGCCGGCTGCGTGTATTTCACGGGTGCCGCCGGACCGGAAGGATTGTCGAGCACGAGCGACAATGTCCCCGGACCGCTGAATTCGACCTGCACAATGTCGTCGTTCAGATCGATGAAGGACAATCGTGTGACCTGGTTGAGCGCAGAATCCGCGGTGATCGTCGCCGCCGCACCCGAGAGCAGCACTTGATCGAATACGTTCCCGTTCGGATGAACGATGTTCGTCCCGACCTCCGACCCGGTTCCGACTACCTTCGCGGTGGTCGACACACCAACGATCGCCGCATCGCTCGTCGTCGTCCCACCGCTGGTGACGAGCGCCGCGTAGAGGCCGGTGTTGACCGGTTGCAGATTGGGCAAATTCAACGTGCTGCCGGTGGCGCCGGAGATCGCGACGCTGTTTTGAAGCCACTGATAACTCGTGCCCGTGCCAGCCGCCGCGACGGATAAGGTCAGGTTTCCGCCCGCGGCCACCACCGACCCGGTGGGCTGCGTGGTGATCGCCGGCCCCACGGTGAGCGCCGCCGCACTGCTCGTGACGGTGCCGATGGCATTGCTCACCGCCACGGTGTAGTTTCCCGCGTCCAGTGCGGTGACGTTCGGGATTGTATAGGTGGCATTCGTCGCCCCGGGGATCGCCTGGCCGTTTTTAAACCACTGGTAGCTCAACCCCAATCCCCGCACTGAAACGGAAAAACTTACCCGCCCGCTGGGCCCTGTCGTGGTGCCGGCCGGCTGAGCCGTGAAGATGGGAAATTCGGAAACGCCAAACGGCTCGAGTAACGCATCCGTCGAAGGCGACCAATTGCCCGTATCCGTCGGAAATCCAGCGACGCCTAAACTGCCGTCGACCGTAATAAAATCGTCGGAAATTGTTCCGGTGCCCGAAATGGGCTTGGGGCCGAAGCCCACGTCTGGAACCGGCGTTTTGATGTCGTAGTCTTCGGTAAAACTTCCGCGTAATCCGAAGTTCTCGGTAAAATTGCCTTTCGCGTCCAGAAGCCGGGTGGCTTGGAGCGTCACCGTATAGAAGACGGTGTTGTTGGAATTAAAGTCCAGATATTCGGCGATGAAATTGATGAACCCATCCGGCCCAACCGTGCAGTATTTTCCCGCTCCTCTGGCGCCACCATTGGGGAGCAGGGGGTCGCCCGAAAATTGAACATCCGTGACGATATTGTCGTGCACCAAAAAACTCAGCCTAAGATCCTCGGGCAGGCCATAGGTCCCACGCGACAAATTGGGATCCGGCTCGAGGTAGAGGTCGCTCGCGTTTGCACCATAGAACCCATCATAGGGCGCGCCGACCGTCAACTTGGCCGGGTTGCTGGTGACCGAGCCATTGCTCCCGGTAAGCACCACGGTGTAGGTGCCGGCATCCAGGGGTTTAGCCGCGACAATGCCATAGTTCGCCGTCGTAGCGCCAGCGATCGGGAAACCCTCCTTATACCACTGGTAGGTGACCGGCTGGACGCCGCTGGTTGGGGCCGTGAAATTGACGCTGCCCCCGATGCTGACGGTCTGGTCCTGCAGCACGACCGGACCACCGGAGATCACCTGAAGCGTGAAGGTATTCTGGGTCGAGTAATACGACGCCAGCAGGAGACCTGCGATCGAGGTCTGGTCGACGGTCGCGAAATTAGACAGCGCGGCTCTGACCTGATACGTGCCGTTGACGAGCGTGTTGGCGGGAATGGTCAGGGTGAGCTGATTGGCGGCCGGACTACTGGTGCCGATGCCATTGTGCGTGGACAAATCCGCGGTCGTGCCCGACACCGCCAACGTCATGCGCGCGAGCGCAGCGTTGTAATTCGAGGTGAAATTCAAGGTGAGCGCCAGGGCTTGGGTGGGATCGACGATCAAGACCCCGCCAGCCCAGGTGCCAGCACTCGCGGAAACCACCGGAGCGTTGGGATAGGTGTCGCCCGCGAAACCCAGCGGAGCGGTTTTGCCTTGCAGCGCCAGCGTATAGGAACCGCTGGGAAAAATAGCATTCAAGGCCCCGGCGGAAGCGTAGCCTGGAGAAACATAAGCCCAGTCTTGATCCGCGGCCGTGTAGGCCAGGCTTTGCGCCAGCGAATTCGGCGCCGTGAAAAATTTTGAATCTATCTCGGTCTTGCCGCCGCTGAATTGGGCCTGGAAGTTCCATGGTCCATTGACGGGATCGTCGGCGATCGCGGTGAACCCAGTCTGAACATAACTATGCTGCTTGGAAATGGTCGCGTTGCCGTCCGCCCGCGCCTGCCCGGCTGCGACCAGCAGAGCCGCGACCATCCAAAACGAAAATTGCCGGCGCGCCCGAGGTGGAAGACCGATCCACGCACCGCGGACTGGGATCTTCGAAGGGAGAAGAGGGTGCATTTCCCTCTCATGCGAAATTTCCGGGCGAAAAGGATCACCAATCTTGGTGCTTCGCATTTCTGCGGAAATTTATCCGGCTGCGCCGAAACACGGCGGCCATGCGACCCGCCCGCGCTACCCACCACTCACGCCTTCGCTCACGGCCTCGCTTCGGGATTTATTTCTCGATGCTTCCTTCTCCATTCGGCTGCCTTCTCCGGCCGGTCCGTCTCATCGTAAAGTTGCTCGATGCGGCGGAACGTGAAACGCAGCAGCTTCCCACTCACCAGCGGAGCGTCGTCGCCCTGCGCCACCAAGCCGTCACAACCCGAGAGCAGGAGCGGCTCCGCCTCGGCGAACTTCTGCTGACCAGCCAAAGCGCCGCCTAACAAAGTCCGACAGGCAAAGGTGCGCCAGTTGTCCGGGAAAAGTTTCTCCCAGCGTGCGAGATTTTCCCTTGTCACCGCCTCGGCGCCAGTAAATCGACCGCTCTCGATCATCGCCGTCAACGTGGCGACCAGAAAAATGTCATTGGCCGCGGCGTTCTGCGCCGTGGGGCCGCGACGCGCCGAGGCGATCGCCTCGGTCCAGACGGCGTCTGCGTCCGCCGCACGAGATTGTTGCTCCAGTGTTCCGCTGAGTCCTCCGAAAACAAAATAAGCCTTTTCGTCGGGGGCGGTCTCGGCGAGAGCCGCCGCTTCACGAAAAATCTTTTCGGCTTCGGGCAGCTTGCCCTGATGCCGGAGACTATCGCCGAGCAGCATAAGCGTGACAATCTCAGCCCCCGGCCCATCCAGCCCGTAGTCGCGTCGGATCGCCATCGCTTCGCGCAACAAATTCTCGCTCTCGGTATATCGTCCTTGATGCCCCAGCGTCTCGGCCAGATGCCTGAGCGCGTAGGCCAGCCCGCGCTTGGTGTGAATGTTGGCGGGATCCTTTTCCGCCAATTTTCTTCTAATGACCATTTCCTCCGTATAAATTTCCTCTGCGGCCGCGAACTTGCCGGCTTGGTTTAAGACCAAGCCCACTCGGTCGAGGGCCTCGGCGATCATTGGATGCACGTCGTCCAACGTTTTTCTTCTGATCGCCAGCACTTCGCGGAGACAACTTTCGGCCTCGGTTAGTTCGCCGCGATCGGTGAGCACCGTGCCCAATCGCAGCAGCATGCTGGGCTCAGGATCCAGATTGCTCTGGCGATATCTAGCCATGGCATCCCGCAACACCACCTCGGCTTCGAGCAGCCGGTTCTCCAAAAAGTAAACATCTCCAAGAGCGGCCAGGGCAATGGCGGTCAAGACGTGGTCGCGACCCAGCAGCTTCTGTCGAATGGCCACCGCTTCTTCGCAGACCGCCTCGGCCTCGGCCCCTTGATGATCCGCCACCAGCACATGACCGAACAGCACCAGCGTCTCCGCCACCACCAGACTGTCGCGGCCGAGCAGTTTCCTTTGGATGGCCAGCCCCTCGCGGCCCGCTGTCACCGCCTCGACCGGCCGGCTTTCCTTATGCAACACTTCGCCAAGGCTGTTGAGTATCTCCGCCACTCTGAGGTTTTCGCTGCCGTAGAGCTGGCGGCGGAGCATCAACGCCGCCCTTAACATCGCTTCATCGCGACCATATTCTCCCAGATTGTAATAAATCTGGCCGAGCGTGACGCGAAGGTCGGCCTGCACTGCTGGCTGGTCTTTCAATTCGATCTCAAGCCGGAGCGCCGTCGCATCCAGTATCTCTCGCAAAAGAACTGTGTCGCGACCCTGCGCCGCGGCGGGACTGACACCCTTGAGCACGTCCGCCATGAAACGCGCGACTTGGGTGCTGCGCACCGCCTCTGTTTCCGCCTTGCTCGCCGCGGCCTGGGCCTGCTGTCGCAGCCGGCTCTGCGCCTGTTCGGCCAAAACCGCCCGTTCCCGTTCGGCCTTCTCTTGAAAGAAGAGAACGGTGGACACGGTGACACCCGCGATCAGCACCCCGGCGACTGCACCGCCGGCGAGAAAGGCCACCCTGTGGCGTTGAACTAATTTCCGCAGCACATAGCTTCGCGCCGGCGGCCGCGCCGTCACAGGTTCGTTCGCCAAATATCGCTCGAGATCCCGCGCCAAACTGTTGACGGTTTCGTAGCGACGGGTGCGATCCTTTTCGAGGCAGCGCATCACGATCCAGTCGAGATCACCGCTGATCAGGTGCCTCAGCTTGGGCGGCTCGATCTGACGGTGCGCCGCGGCCGGGGTAAGCATCGCGGGGTCGAGCGTGCGCAGGCGCTCCGACGGTCGTGGCGGCTCCTGCTCGCAGATGCACCGGCGCACTTCGTCGACGCCCGCCAGCTTCAACGTCGCCCCGTCCAGCGGCGTGCGCCCGGTCAGCAGTTCATAGAGCAATACACCGAGACTGTAGATGTCGCTGCGGGTATCGATGTCGATGGCTCTGAGTCCCGCTTGCTCCGGGCTCATGTAAGCCGGCGTGCCGATGAACTGTTCGAACGCCGTGAACAGCGTATGATCGGTCAGCCGCCCCTGCGTCGCCTTCGCGATCCCGAAGTCGATCACCTTCGGCACCGGCACGCCGTCGAGCGACATGACGAGGATGTTCGACGGCTTGAGGTCGCGATGAATCACCCCCTTCTGGTGCGCGTGCTGCACCGCCGAACAGACCTGGATGAACAACCGCAACCGCTTCTCCGGCCGCAGCCGGCGCTCGTCGCACCAGTCCGTGATCTTGGTGCCCCGCACCAGCTCCATCACGAAATACGGCCGGCCTGCCTCGGTCGCTCCGGCATCAAGGGCCCGCGCAATATGGGGATGATCCATCAGCGCCAGCGCCTGCCGCTCCGCCTCGAAGCGCGCAATGACGGCCTTCGTGTCCATGCCGAGCTTGATGATCTTCAGCGCGACCTCGCGGCGAACCGGCTCCGTCTGCTCGGCGCGGTAGACGGCACCGCAGCCGCCTTCGCCGATCTTTTCGAGCAGCTTGTAACGACCCACCCTTGCTCCCGGCGCCTCGGCGGGCAGCGCAGCTTCGTTCGCTTGCCGCGCCGCCTCGGCCAGCTCGTATTCCGGCGGCACCTCGAGAAAATCGCCGCCCGCCTCGTGTTCACGCACCAAGGCCTCGACGCGCGCCCTCAACTCCTCGTCGCCCGCACATACCCACCGCATAAACTCCGCCCGCTCAGCGGCCGGCAAGGCCACCGTTGCGGCGAAAAGTTTCTCTTCGTCTCGGTAGGAATTCGTCATCGGGCGGGCCGGAAAGGGCGCGCGACCTTCATGCGCAATTTTCCCGTGGTTCGGATCAATTTTCCGCGGCGTCCTGCCGCCTGATTTCCCGCGCCAGCCACGCCCGGGCAAAACTCCACCAGCGTTTCGCAGTCGGCGCCGAGATACCTACCGCGGTGGCCGCCTCCTCGATCGTGAGGCCGACGAAGTAGCGCAGCTTGACGAGTTCCGCCTTTTCCGGGTCGAGCACGGCGAGCCGCTGCAAGGCTTCGCTCACCGCCAACACCCGGTCCTCCGGCCCCTCGGTCGCCGCGAAATCGAGCGCGTCTCCATCCGCCCGCCGTTGACCGCCGCCGTGGCGCACGGCGCTGCGCCGGCGCGCCTTCTCGATTAGAATCTGCCGCATCGCCTCGGCCGCCGCTCCGAAAAAATGCCGGCGGTTCTTCCAGTCCGCCTGCCGGTCGCCGCCGAGCCGCAGCCACGCCTCATGCACCAACGCGGTCGGCTGCAGCGTATGCGGCGCCGATTCGCGCGCCATCTTCGCCGCAGCCAGCTGGCGCAGTTCCCCGTAAACGAGCGGGAAGAGCTGGGCAGCGGCATCGGGCGCTCCTTTCTCGATTCCTTCCAGAATCAGCGTGATATCGCTCACTCCCTCTCGCATACCACGATTGCTCGCTGGACGAAGCGCTAAATGACGTTCCCAGCGTATTCTGCGGAGACGGAGGTGATGCCCTTCCGCCGCGACGAACCATCCCCGATCCGTCATTACCGACCGGATCGCCTCCGAAATCTTCCCCTCATCGCTCCGATCTACTTCCTCCGCTGCGCAGCGTAAAACCTCGGGCCGCGCGGTATCGGGAGGCCGTTTGACTTCGTCGCCGATTTCCGCGCGAATTCCGCCCGATGCCCAAACGCGCCGTCCTCTTGGTCAACCTCGGTTCGCCCGAGTCCACGTCGGTCCCCGATGTCCGGGACTACCTGCGCGAGTTTCTCGGGGACGAACGCGTGATCGACGCGCCCGGCCAACCGTGGCGCGGGATTTTGCTCGAGGGGATCATCCTCCGCACCCGGCCACCGAAATCGGCCCATGCCTATGCGCAGGTCTGGACGAAAGAAGGTTCTCCTCTCGTCGTGACGTCGCGCTCGGTGCGGCAAAAACTCGCGGCGGCTCTTGGCTCCGATACCCGGGTTTACCTCGCGATGCGCTATGGCCGGCCCTCGATTGCGTCGGTCGTCGGGCAAATCGCGGCCGACGGCGTCGATGAACTGCTGCTGTTCCCGCAATACCCGCACTATGCCATGTCCTCGTGGGAGACGGTGGTCGTCCGCGTGATGGAGGAGGTCGCAACCCAGGCGCCTCGACTCCGTGTCTCGACGGTTCAACCGTTCTACGCCGATGCCGACTACATCGAGGCACTCCACGCCGTGAGCTCGCCCTACCTGAAACAGCCACACGATCATCTGCTCTTCTCCTATCACGGCCTTCCCGAACGCCACATGCGCAAGGCCGACACGTCGCACGCCCATTGCAGGGTGGTCCCAGATTGTTGCACCACCTGTTCTCCAGCCCATGCCACCTGCTACAAGGCGCAGGTCACCGCGACCACGCGCGCCTTCGCCGTGCGCGCCGGACTCGCCGCGGACCGCCATTCGATTTCCTTTCAATCGCGGCTCTTGGGCGAACCTTGGCTGCGGCCTTTTACCGACTACGAGTTCGAGCGGCTGGCGCAGAACGGCGTCAAAAAACTCCTGGTCATATGCGCCGCCTTCACGGCCGACTGCCTCGAAACGCTCGAGGAGATTCAGCAGCAGGGCCGCGCCACGTTCCTCGAGGCCGGTGGCGAGTCCTTCCAGCAGATTCCCTGCCTCAACGATCACCCCGCCTTCATCGATTTTCTCGCCAAGCGCACCGAACGCTGGCTTAGTGCCGGCAGCGTGTGAACGAATCCTCCCCAGCATCCGCCTCTGGTCCCGCCACTGCGCCGGATTCCGGCGGATCCGCCTGCGCCGTCCTCGTCCTCGATGCGGCGGGCCGCGTCACCGCCGCCAACGCCACCGCTCGTGCGCTCTGGCAGACGGGCCCCGGCGAACTGGTCGGCGACGCCTTCGCGGCGCTGTTCGCCTTCGAGGTCACGTCGAGCGATCCCGAGTTTCTCGAGGCGCAATGGGAGGTCGTGCTGGCCGGTGCGCTGGACAAATCGGCCACGCTCAACGCCCAACCCCGCGAGGGCGCGCCCCGTGAGGTCAGTGTCCGCCTGGAAAAAGCCCACGCTCCCGCCCACGCTTCCGGCGCCGCCGATGGCCCCGGCTATCTCGCCACCATCCTGCCGGCAGCGACACCCGCCCCTGCCCCCGTCGGCGACGAAACCGCTTCCGGGTTCAAGCTGCTCGCCGACAAGAGCGCCGCCGGGTTCTTCGACCTCGACCTCAAGCTGAACCGCGTCCGCTTTTCGCCCGCCTGGAAAAAAATCGTCGGTTACGTCGATGCCGAGTTGCCGGATTCCCTCGAGACGTGGCATCGGCTGATCCATCCGGACGACTCCGGGGCCGCCCCCGACAAGATCGGGAAAAAACCCACGGTCGGCGCCCGGCCGTTCAGTGTCGAATTTCGCATGAAGCACCGTGCCGGTCACTGGGTGTGGATCCAGTGTCTCGGCCTGCAGTTGATGAACGCCACCGGCGAACTCGAGCGCGTCGTCGGCCTGCATCTCGACATTACCGAGCGCAAGCAGCTCGAGGAGGAATCCCTCGCCAACGATGCCCGCATCCAGGATCTCAGCGGCGGCGGCCCGCTCGCAGCCTTCGAACTCGATTTCGCCGGGCAGAATTTCTGGTTCTCGCCGGCGTGGGAAAAACTTCTCGGCTACGAGGAGGAGGAACTCGCCCGCGCCGCCGCCTCGTTTGCCGCCGCCCTGCCGGCGGAGGAAGCCGCCGCCGGGGTCGAGGCCTGGCTGCTGGCCCGCGCCCCCGGCCAGTCGTCGTTCGTCGAGGCCGTGCGTCTGCGCGGCAAGGACGGCCGGCCCGTGCCGGTGCTGTTCGGCGCCCATCGCACGGTGACCCGCAAACGTGAACTGGCCCGCGTCGTCGGCTTCGCCTGCCCGCTCCCCGCCGATCTTTCCGCGGGCGGCGACGGCGGTGCCGCGTTGCCGGCTGCCCTCGCGACCGAGGCGTTCGGCACGCTCGCCGAGTCCGTGCTCGTCGCCGACCCCCGGGGCAAAATCCTTTTTCTCAATCCCCCCGCCGTCAAATCCCTCCGCACTTCGGCCGAGCAGGCGACTGGCAAGCCGGTCGGCGATTTCTTCCGCCTCGTCAACCGCCAGAGCGGCCGCCAGGGCGACGACCCGGTCGAGCGCGCCCTTTCCGCCGACCATCCGCTCCCGCTCATCAGCGACGATGCGCTCGCCTCCCCCGTCGACGGCGAGGTGCCGACGCCGGTGGTCTGGACGGCCCGCGCCTCCTTTGGCCCCGACGGCAAAGCCCGCGGTGTCGCCGTCGTCTGGCGCAATCCCGACGAGATGACGCTCACCCCGGAGGAACTGGTGAAGGCCAACCGTTTCGAGTCCCTCGGCCTGCTCGCCGGCGGCATTGCGCACGATTTCAACAATCTCCTCACGACGATCCTCGGCGCCGTCTCGCTCGCAAAAGACAACCGCGACTATACGGCGCTGGGCGACGCCGAGAAGGCCTGCCTGACCGCCAAGGGACTCACCAAGCAGCTCCTCGCCTTCGCCAAGGGCGGCGCCGGCACCCAGATCGTCTGCGCCTCGAAGGAAATTCTCGAGGACTCGATCAAGATCGCCGCCGCCGCCGCCACTGCCGAGATCGCGCTCAACGTGCCCGACGGAGTCGACCCCGTGCTCGTCGACCGCGCCCAGATCCTGCAGGTGTTCCAGAATCTCATCGTCAACGCCCTGCAGGCGATGCCGCCGCCGCCCCACATGCCGAAGCTGCAGATCCGCGCCGGCAACATCACGCTCGCCGACGGCCAGGTGCCCGCGCTCGCCGCGGGCGAATACGTCGAGTTCGAGGTGCGCGACAATGGCTCCGGCATCAAGCCCGAGCACGTCGAGAAAATCTTCGACCCGTTTTTCACCACGAAAAAGCACGGCACCGGCCTCGGCCTCGCCACCGTCCTTTCCATCGTGCGCAAACACGGCGGCCAGCTCGGCCTCGACACCGAGGTGGGCAAAGGGACCGCGTTCACCGTCTACCTGCCCAAGGCCGACAAGCCGGTGGAGGTGCAGGCGCGCAAGGCCGCGTCGCTCCGCTTCGGCACCGGCCGCGTGCTGTTCATGGACGACGACGCGAAGATCTCCGCGCTCACCGCCACGATGCTCCAGAGTCTCGATTACAAATTCGATCTCGCGAAGAACGGCGAGGAGGCGATCACGTTTTACAAGCGCTACATGAACATCGGCCGGCCCTACGACGCGGTCATCATGGACCTCACCGTCATCGGCGGCATGGGCGGCGAGGAATGTTTCAAGGCGCTCAAGGAGCTCGACCCCGAGGTGCGCGCCATCGTGTCCAGCGGCTACGACAACGACGACATGGCCCGCAAGTATCTCGACATGGGTTTCTGCGGCTACCTCACGAAGCCCTACCGCGTGACCGACCTCGGCAAGGTGCTGAAGACGGTCCTGGGCTGAATTCTAAAACGGCGGCCGCGTGGGCGGCTTTTTCGTCGCCGCCAGCCCGCGCGCCCGTGCCACCGCCGTGTCGAGGTCGGCGGCGATGTTTTCCGCCCCGACGCGCTCGAGAAATCCCGCGCGGTCCATCACCGCATAGGGCTGCGTGTGCGGCGCGCACAGCACCAGGTGCTTCTTGTGCCGCAAAAGCTTTTCGTGGAGCTCGTCGAGCCGCGCGAGTGCCGTCGAGTCCATCGCCGTGACCGCTCCCAGGTGCATGATGATCACCCGCAGGTCGCCGCCCGCGCGGCGCAGGACGGTCTCGAGCTTGTCCGCCGCGCCAAACAGCAGCGCGCCGTAGACCCGGTAGATCACCACGTCCTTCGGCAGATCCTTCACAAGCTCGTGGGCACCCTCGCGCTCGGTGGCCATGGCGCGAATCTCCGTCGTGTCGGCCACGCGCTTGATGAACAGCGCCGCCGCCAGCACCATCCCGACCTGCACCGCCGTCGTCAGGTCGAAGCACACGGTCAGCAGGAACGTCGTCAAGAACACGGCGCTGTCGCTCTTCGGCATCCGCGCGAGCAGCCGGAATTCGTCCCACTCCCCCATGCGCAGCGCGACCACGACCAGCACCGCGGCCAGCGCGGTCAGCGGCACGCCGTTCGCCAGCGGCGCCGCGACCAGCAGGACGAGGAGCAGCATGATCGCATGCACGATGCCCGCCACGGGCGAGGCCGCGCCGTTGCGGATGTTCGTCGCCGTCCGCGCAATCACCCCCGTGACGGGCACGCCGCCGAAGATCGGGGAGACAAAATTCGCCACGCCCTGAGCCATGAGTTCCTGGTTCGAATCGTGCCGGTCGTCGATCAGACCGTCGGCCACCACCGCGGACAACAGCGACTCGATCGAGCCCAGCATCGCGATCGCGAACGCCGGCCCGATCAGGCCGTTGAGCGCCCGCCAGTCGAAATGGGGCCAGGCCGGCCGCGGAAGCCCCTGCGGAATCCCGTGAAATTTGCTCCCGATGGTCTCGACTCCCGACCAACCCAGCACGTTCACGGCCAGGGTCGCGAGGACGACCGCCACGATCGACCCGGGCACGCGCCGGCTCCACCTTTTCGGCCAAAGTTCGATCACCGCCAGCGAGCCCGCGCCCAGCGCGACGGTTCGCCAGTCGACCGTTCCAGCCACTTTCCCCAACGCGATGAGCTTCGGCAAAAATTCCGCCGGCTCGTGCTCGAGCTGCAACCCGAACAACGCCCGCAGCTGCGTGGTGATGATCGTGATCGCGATCCCGCAGGTGAAACCCATCGTCACCGGCTGCGGGATGAAGCGGATCAGCGAGCCCAGCCGGAACGCGCCCATCGCGAACATGATGACGCCCGCGAGCATCGTGCAGACGAACAGGTTTGCCAGCCCGTAGCGCGCGACCACCAGCGCCACCAACCCGACAAACGCTCCGGCCGGTCCGCCGATCTGCACGCGCGACCCGCCCAGCGCCGAGACAAAAAAACCGCCGACGATGCCGGCATAAAGCCCGGCCTGCGGCGTCACGCCCGACGCGATTCCCAGCCCGATGCAGAGCGACAGCGCGACAATGCCCACCGTGAGCCCGGCCAGCAGGTCGGCGAAAAAATTATCCCGCGAGTAGCCGCGCAGGCATTCGACCAGCTTCGGTCGAAATGAAAAGTAGTTGGTGGCAGGTTCCATTGCAGGCGCCGCACAGCCTGCCACCACTCCGCCGCGTCAACAAGAGCCGATGCTTGTCATTTGCTGCGCAAATCTTGCGATCCCGCTTATTCGCGCCAGGTAAACGCGTGGCACAACGCGACTCCGGCCGCATCGGCCTCGTCGACCGCCAGCGTCCGCCCGTGGCCGAGCAGCGCCATCACGGTGCGCGCCATCTGCTCCTTGCTCGCGCGCCCCGCCCCCACCACCGCCTGCTTCACCCGCAACGGTGGATACTCGAACACCGGCCGCTCGCGCAGGGCCGCCGCCGCGATCGCTGCGCCGCGCGCCGCGCCGAGGATCTGCGCCGTCTGGAAATTCTGCACGAAGATCGTCTGCTCCAGCGCCACGTGCCTCACCTCCATCCCCTCGAGAAACGCCGTCACCGCGCGGTGAATTTCCGCCAGCGCCACCGCCATCGGCAGCTTTGCGGCGACCTGCACGGTCTGGCAGCGCAACAGCACCGGTTGCCGCCCGGGCACAAACTCGATCAGCGCGAGCCCGGTTCCCCGCAGCGAGGGATCGATGCCCAGCACGCGCCCCGCAAATGGCGCCCGCCGCAGGGTGAAGGCGGCCTGCCCCTCGGCGGCCACGCGCGCCCGCGGCGACGGTGCGGGCAGGACGCCGCCCTGCAATTTCGCCGCCCACATTTGCCTCACGGTCATCCGGGCCATGTCAGAAGAGAAGTTTCAATCCCGCCGCCGCCGCCAGGCCGAGCGCGAGATTCTCGAACAACCGCTGGTCGAGTTTCACCAGCAGCTTGCGCCCGAGGAAGGCCCCGACGAATACCGCGGGCGCGAGCAGCACGTTGAGCGAAAAACTCGCTTCGTTGATCAAGCCGAGATGCACCATGAACGGCACCTTGAACAGGTTCAACAGCATGAAGAACACCGCGCCGGTGCCCATGAATTCCATCTTCGGCAGCCGCATCGCCAGCAGGTAGATCGCCATCAGCGGCCCCGCCGCGTTCGCCACCAGCGTCGTGAACCCCGCCAGCACGCCGATGAGCGGCGCGAACCACCAGTTGTGCTCCGGTTCCTCCGTCGCCGCGCGCATCCGCCGCCCCACGTGCAGCGCCAACAAGCCCAGGACGATGCCGCCGATCAGCAGCTTCGCCTGATGATCGTCGAGCTGGCCCAGCGCGATATATCCGAGAACGACGCCGATCGCCGTCCACGGAAACAGCCGCCAGAGAAACCGCCACTGCGTGTGCCGCCGATACGAGGCGACCGCAATGAGATCGCCAAAGCACAACAACGGCAGCACGAGGCCGGTCGCCTCCTTCGGCGGCATGATCTGGGCGAACAAGACGACGAACAGCATGCCGAGCCCCGCGATGCCGGTCTTGGAAACCCCCACCAGCAGCGCGCCGACCACGGCGAGCACCCATTCCCACGGTTCGAGGTTCACGGGATCGCCTCCACGCGTGCGGGCTTCTCGACAAACGCCCCGTCGGCCACTTCAAAAATCTGCCACGCGCCGAGCTCGCCATCGGGCAGCGCGGTGCCCGTCGCGAGGACCTGCGACGCCGGATCGATCGCCGCCCAGAACCGGCGGCGGCGGGCCGGATCGAGTTCACCGAGCACGTCGTCCGCCAGCATCACGGGACGCACGCCGCTCTTTTCCTGGAACCAGGCCGCCTGCGCGAGGCGCAGCGCCAGCACGAGCGAACGCTGCTGGCCCTCCGACGCAAAGTCCCTCGCCGCCGTGTGCCGCACCGAGAAATGAAAATCGTCGCGGTGCGGCCCCACCAGCGTCGTGCGCATCTGCCGGTCGCGCTCGCGCCCGGCCTCGAGGCGCGCGAGCAGCGCTTCCGCGGACGGCTCGTCGAAGTTCGGCTCGTAGCCGAGGCCGGCCGGTTCGGCATCGTCGCAGAGCTTCGCGTAGGAGGCCTTGAGCTGGGCGCCGAGCGCCTGCAATCCGCTCGCGCGCAATCCGATCAGCTCGGCGGCCGCGGCGGCCAGAATCTGCTCGAAGGCGCCCAGTTCCCCGTCCACGGCTCGACCCGCCTTGAGGAGCGCATTGCGCCCGGCCAGCGCCCGGGAAAATTTCTGCAACGCGCCGAAGTAGCCCGGATCCATCGCGGCCAGCGTGAGGTCGAGCCACCGCCGCCGCCCCGCCGGCGAGCCGCGCACCAGCTGCAGGTCCTGCGACGAAAACACGACCGTCGGAAACTTCCCCAAGTGATCGGCCAGCCGGGTCACGCGCGCCTGGTCGCACCACAGTTCCTTGCCATCGTGACGGAGCTTGATGGTCACGCGGGTCTCGCCCAGCCGCTCGTGCTCCAGCTCGCACGCGATCGCCGCGGTGTGCTGCGTGTGGCCGACGAGGAGTTTGTTTTCCGTGGTCCGGAACGAGCGCAACGCCGTCAGAAAACCCGCGGCCTCGAGCAGGTTGGTCTTCCCCTGTCCGTTCGCGCCGACCAGGAATTGCTGGCGGCCGGAAAATTCGAGCGCGGCAAAGCCCACGTTGCGAAAGTGCCGGAGGGTTAGTTTGCGCAGGCGCATGCGGACCGGGATGACCCGACAGGAGGAAACGACGCCCACGGGGAGTCAATCCACGCCTCGCGGGCCGCCTCCGAACTATGTCTTCCCCTCGCCGCTTTCCTTCGCTAGCTCCTGTGCCAACAAACCCATGACCTTCGAAGCGTCGCTCGCCGAAACCACGCGCACCCTGCAGGCCCTGACGACCATCCGCCCCGCCATCGACCGCGCCGGGGGCCTGATCCTCGCGACGCTCCGCCGCGGCGGCAAACTCCTCCTCTGCGGCAACGGCGGCAGCGCGGCCGAGGCGGCGCATTTCGCGACCGAGCTGGTCGGCCGTTACGCGAAGACCCGCCGGTCGCTGCCGGCGATCGCGTTGTCGTCCGACGGCTCGCTCGTCACCTGCCTCGGCAACGATTTCGGCTACGACCAGGTTTTCGCGCGGCAGGTCGCGGGCCTTGCGCAGCCTGGCGATCTCCTCGTCGTGCTCACCTCGAGCGGCAACTCGGCGAACATCGTCGCCGCGCTCGCGGAGGCCCGGAAGCTCGGCCTCGAGAGCATCGCGTTCCTCGGCCGCGGTGGCGGGAAGGCGCGGGGGCTCGCGACGTGCGACCTGGTCATGCCCGGCGAAAGCGGCGCCGCGGCGCAGGAAGCTCACTTGTTCCTGATCCATCATTTCTGCGAGTTGATCGACGCGGAGTATCCCGCGACACCGTAGTCGGCCGCGGGGCGCCGCCAGCCGGCCCGCGTCGTGTCGCGTCCGGGACCGGCGCCCGCGCGTGAACGCCGGGCGTTTCTGTGGGCGCGAGGTTGCGCGAAAATAATTCATGGGCTTCCGGGCGGCGGGGAGGTGGCACCGCGCTTGCTAAAACCGCGGTGCCAATCGTCCGACTCGAACCGCAACCATGAACAAACCAAAGCCATGTCCCAACGCATTCCGCTAGTCGTCGCTGCCGCCTGCACTCTCGGCATCCTCGCCGCCGTTCACGCCCAAACCGACGACGCCAAGGAAAAGGAAAAGAAACCCGACGAGAACATCGTCGTCATGGAAAAATTCGTCGCCAACGACAACGATCCGTCGGGTCTCATCCCGAAGATCAGCGACTCGGTTTTCGGCCTCGGCAAGCCGATCGTGGAAACGCCGCGGTCGATCAGCATCGTGAGCGGCGACATGGTCGACAAATTCCACATCAACGAACTCGTCGACATGGCGAGCTTCGTGCCGAGCACCTACACCTCGTTTTCCTACGGAATCCAGGGCGGGTTGAACATCCGCGGCGGCCCGGGCGACACCTACTACCGCGAGATGAAGCGCATCAACAACGGCCCGAACATGCCCACGCTCATCGGCGCCAGCGATGGCGTCGACATCGTGCGCGGCCCGCCGTCCGCCGTCTACGGCGCCGGCCAGGTCGGCGGCTACACTGACTACAAACCCAAGTCCGCCCGCGCCAGCACCGGCCGCTACATGGAGTCGATCACGGGCAAGATCTCCGCGACGCTCGGCACCTACGGCAAGAAAACCTATACCGGCGAAGTGGGCGGCCCCCTGTCCATCTTCGGCAAGCGCGCCGGTTTCTACACCTACGCCCAGGTCGACGACTCGGACGGATATTTCTACGGCAATTTCACCCGGCAGCAGATTCTGCAGTCGACCCTGACCGTCGATCTCACCCCGTCGCTCCGCTTGGAGACGGGCATCAACTACCAGAACTTCCACGGCACCGGCATCGCGGGCTGGAACCGGATCACGCAGGACCTCGTCGACAATCGGAATTACCAGGCCGGCCTGCCGCTGGTGAATCTCGATACCAACGGCGACGGGTTGGTCAGCCTCGCCGAGTTCGTCAACGCCAAGCAGAACTTCAACATCACCGTGCCGGCGTCGGGCGTTCCGCCCAAACTCACAAATCCGAGCATCCTGGCGATGGATCCGACCACGACGGCGATCGTCAAACTCAGCCCCCGCGCGGTCGCGATCGAGAAGAACGCCTTCGGCCGGGACTACATATTCTTTGCGGACCTGGTGAACGATGCGGATCCGAATCTCGTCTTCCGCAACAAGCTGTTCATCGAGAAGCAGGCCCACCACAAGGCGTCCGACATCGCCTATTTCCGGATGCACCATGCCTTCCTCGCCGAGGACCGCGTGAGCGTCGAGTGGCACGCCACGCACCTGCCCGAGTGGTTGAAAGTCGCCGACGTGACCTCGGTCAACGCGCGCTGGCTCGACACCTACAACAACACCACGAACATCGACCAGATTTTCAACTACTGGGATCTCAGCCGCTACCAGACCGGGCGCTACGCCTTCGCCGACGGCTACGACAATCCCGAACTGGCTCCCGTCGCCTCGGGCGTGAAGAGCCAGGACATCGAGGTGGGAGCCGGCACGCTGCTCGACCTCACCGCGTTCAGGAAGCTCAACCTCACGATCGGTGAACGCCTCGACACGGTCTATGCCCGGGTCGGCACCCGCCAGGGCTACACGCTGGCGGCGAACGACACCGTCAGCATCACGGCGCCCCGTTTCGACAAGGGTTCCGATAAGAAATACTCTCTGACCTCGGCGAGCGTGTCCTACGAGCTGTTCAAGGGGATCCATCCCTATTTCACCTACGGCAGCCCTCGCAGTTTCATTCCCGGCAGTTCCGGCGGGCTGACCTCGTCCACGGTCACCGCCAAGGAAATTCTCCAGCCGTCGACGTTGAAGGAAGCCGGCATCAAGGGTGACTTCTTCGGCGGCAAGTTGTTCGTCGGCTCGTCCGCCTTCGACCAGTTCCGCGGCAGTTACAACGCCACCATCGACCAGTATGTGAACACCGAGAGCAAGGGCGCCGATATCGAGGCCCGCTGGGTGCCCAGCCGCCGGATCAGCATTTCCGCCTCGATCGACTGGATCGAGAAAATCACCACGCCGCCCAGCGCCGGCGGTGTCACCGTCTCGGCCGCAGCCGCCGGCTACGATCCCATCACCCAGGGTCTCGGCCGCTACAGCGTCACCGTGCCGGCCATCAACAACGGCAAGAGCTACGAGCCGCCGCAGGTCTGGAATCTGTTTGCCAACGTCGATCTCGGCAAAGGCTTCGACGCCTCCGTGGGCTTCAATCGCCAGGGCAGCTTCTCCGCCGACAGCTCGCAGACGATTCACCTGCCGGCGGCGTTTCTCGTGACCGCCTCCATCGGCTACACCACGAGAAAATGGGACTTCCGCGTCTCCGGCAAGAACCTGACCGACGCCCTTTATTTCGCGAACAACGGTGGCAGCCTCATCCCCGGGGTCGGTCGCACCATCGACTGCAAATTCACCTGGAAGTTCGGCAAGAACGGATTCTGAGCCACCGAATGGGCTCCCGGAGGATCGGGACGACCCGCCGGGAATAAGTTCAACTGCCGCGCCGGCGATGCACGCAACCCGTGCCGCCGGCGCGTTTTTTCTGGAAAGAATGAGCGCCAGGGAGCGGCAGGTGTGACTACCGCGAACCCGCGGCCAGCGTCGGATCGAGGCGCTGTGCCTCGGCGAAATGTTTCGCCGCTTCCTCGGCGTGGCCGCCCGCCTGGCGGAGCGCGAGCGCCAGATGGAGCTGCGCCTCGGCGAAATCGGGATTCAACCGGAGCGCCGCCCGGAACTGCGCGATCGCCTCTTCCATCCGGCCGGCCCGGGCGAGGCCGCGACCGTAATTGTCGTGCGCCTCGGGGAGCGCGGGATTCAGGCGAATGGCCTCCTCGAAATGAACCACCGCCTCGGGAAAGCGATCCACGACCATGAGCGCGGTGCCCCAGTCGAGCTGGGCGGCGGCGTAGTCGGGTTTCAGGCGCGCCGCCTCGGCGAAATGGGGAATGGCGTCGGCGTAGCGGCCGGCGACCGCGAGCGCGTGACCGAGACTGAATTGCGCCTCGGGATAGGCCGGCCGGAGCCGGAGCGCCACGTCGAATTGCGCCATGCCCTCCGCCGCGCGTCCCGTGGCCAGCAGCGCGATGCCAAGATTGTGATGCGCATCGGCGTAGGTTGGCTGCAGCTGAAGCGCCCGCTCCAGGTGCGGGATGGCCTCACCCGAACGACCGAGACGGTTCAATGCCTCGCCGAGATTGGCCTCCGCCTCGGGATACGCCGGCCGGAGTCTCAACGCCTGCTCAAAGTGCGCCACTGCTTCGCCGCACCGGCCGGCATCGGCGAGCGCGATGGCAAGATTGTTGTGCGCCATCCAGCAGGCCGGGTTGTGGGCGATCGTCGTATCGTAGAGGACAAAGAGGTCGCGATACATGCCGCACTGCCGCCACGTGAGCGCGGCGAGCGAGATCAGCAGGGTGGCGCCGGCGACACGGCTCTCCCAGCGGGGCAGGCGCGCGAGCAGGAACGTCAGCGCCGACGACGCTGCCGCGATCGCCCCGAGGGACGCGAGATACTGAAAATGATCCGCGACGAACGAATAGAGGAAAGGGAAGACGTTGACGAAACCGAGTGCGGGAAACAGCGAGCCGCCGAAAAAAAGCAGCGCCGCGAGCGGTGCACGCGAACGGGGGGCCCACCACGCCAACCCGCCCGTCGCGGCCAGGGCCGCGAGTGGAAACAGATATTGCCACGCCGCCGCGGCATCGATGTCCCAGCGCGGATAGATGAAAACGAGGTCGGCCGGCCAGAGGAGCTTGCCGAGATAAAACCAGATCGCGCGACCCGCGAGGAGGCCGCGTTGCAGGAACGACAGCGCAAAGTCCGCACCTTCGGCGCCGATCAACGCGTGTTCAACCGTGGCCGTGAACAAGCCGGCAACGAGCCCAAGGCCGAACCACGGCAGCAGCGGCAACCCATCGCGTCGCGCATCGAGGCGGCCGCGCTTCCACCAGAAGATCACGAGGAGCGCACCCGGCAGCGTCGCCGCGACCGTCTTCGTCAGCAGGGCGGCGACGAACAACGCCGTGGCGCCCGCGTAGTCGGTCCGGCGGCGGCGTTCGTCAAAGCGCAGGTAGACGAGCGCCGCTCCCAGATAAAGCACGAGCGACAGCGTATTCTTCTGCTCGGAAATCCACGCCACCGATTCGACGCCCACCGGGTGCAGCGCGAAAATCGCCGCCGCCAGCCACGCCCCCGGCACCTCGAGCCGGCGCAACGCCACGCCAAACAGGCACGCCGCCGTCGCGTGCAACAGGACGTTCACGAGATGATAACCGACAGTCGCATCGCCCCACAACGCGTGTTCGAGCCAGAACGCCGAGTGCAGGAGCGGGTAGTATTGCTGGGTGGCACCCGGCTCGAACCAGATCCGCGCGAGTCCGGCCAGCGACCGGAGATCGGGACGCGTCACGTGGGCGGGGTCGTCCCAGAGGAATCCGCCAGCCAGCGCAGGCCAGTAGGCGATGAACGTCGCGAAGAAAATCAGCGCACACGGTCTCCGTGTGCGCGCCGAGGACCCGGCGCACTTCCGCATGGGTGGTTGGAGGGAAAACATCGGGCCGAACCGGCGGCCACGTCCGGTTGATGCAGCACGGGGCAGCAAGCTTCATTCCAGCAGGGCCCTTCCCCCGGGGGCACCGGGACTGTAGTCGACCGGGCTGCCGATCGGTGAACCCGCCCTGCCGACCGGTGTCGGGTGTGCCGGGAGCGGAAAAAGAGCGCGACCTTTCCAGCCGCGCTCGAGCAGAGTCCCGGGTCGTGCCTTCGCCGCGGACTATTTGGCGCGATACCAATACGAGTCCGGATCGTTCACGAAGATTCGCTTCGGGATCATTGCGTGGATGCCAAACACGCGGTCGACGACCTGCGTCACGTGAAAATCCACTGCGATGCTCGAAAGCGCATAGGCTTGGAGCAGATCGAGGCCTTCCTTTTCCTGCAGGAATGACAGGGTTTCGTCGATCGCCTGCTTCATCGCCTTGTTCAGGTCGGGATCGAGCCCGAACGCGATGTAGGCGGTCGGCGTCTCGGCGCGCGGCATCGTGAGCGTCTTGCCCTTGTGCAGGATGAACTGGACCGTGCACGTGTCGGCCGTCTCGATCGCCGTGCCGCTGATCTCGCCATCGCCCTGCGCCGCATGCGAGTCGCCCGTGTAAAACAGCCCGCCCTTCTGATAAACCGGCAGATACAGGGTCGTGCCCGCGACGAGTTCCTTGCAATCCAGGTTGCCGCCGAACGTCCCCGGCGCGGTCGACCGGCGGTCCGGCCCCTCGGAATCCGGCGGGCACGTCGCCATCACGCCCATGAAGGGCGCGAGCGGCACTTCGATGTTCTTGTTGAAGTGGCCCGCGTTGCGCTTGAGATCGAGCAGCGTGACCTTTGAAAACGGCCGCGGCAAGGCCATGCCGCCCGCCGCTCCCGCCCCGCCCCGCCGTCCTCCCGCACCGGGCAACGGCAGCGCCGCCGAGGCGCTGGCCATGGACTCCGGCGGACTCGAACCCAGCGCGAGTCCGCCGCGACCCGGCGAACCACCGGTCGATCCCCATGGAATCCGCGGCGACACGTCGAGGATTCGAACCTCCAGCGAATCGCCCGGCTCCGCGTCCTCGATGTAAACCGGGCCGATGATGAAATGCCCGCCCACGCCCGTGCCCGGCGGCGCGCCGGGAGGTGGCGGCAACCGGTTCGTGGTCTCCGCAAGCGCCTTCATTGTCTCCTGCAGCGCCGGGCTGTCCGCCACGGTCAGCGAAATATCGTTTTCCTTGAGCCATTTGTTCTGCGCCTCGACTGCGGCCTCGCCGTCGCCTCCGCCGCCGCGCGCGCCGCCGCCGCCCTCGATCCGGACGACCGTGCCGGATTTGACGACGGCCACCGGTTTCTTCGTCGACGAGTAGTGGCCGACGATCAGGTTTTCCGGAGTGCATGGCACGAGCACGTCGTAGGGCACTTCCATCGCGCTCGCTCCGGCGGCAAACCCGAGGGCGAGCAAGGTGGTCGGGACGATGAGGCGACTGAAGCCCCGGTTCGCAACTGGCGAACCCGGGCGATGAACAAAGCCGGCGCATGGCGTCGACTGGGCGGCCGCGCGAGCGGACCGCCGATCCAGCAATGGAGAGGAATTCATGGTTGTAGGGAGACGATTGGCAAAAGTGGCGGAGCCGGTGGCGTGCCAGCCGGACCTCCAGTTACCGAACCCGCGAAAAAAAAGCGCAGCCCGCAGGCTGCGCTCGCATCGACCCGCCGCGCTTCGCACCGCGCGGCCACCGCGCAATCAAAATCGCGGCGTGCGATACCAGTAGGTGTCCGTGTCGTTCACGAAGAGTTTCTTCGCGATCGCGCCGTGGATGCCGAGCGTCTTGTCGACCACCTGCGTCACGCGGAAGTCGACCGCCGCGCTGCACAGCGTGTAGGCCTGCATGAGATCGTAGCCGCCCTTCTCCTTGAGGAAGTCGAGCGTGGCCATCATCGCGTTCTTCATCGCGATCCCCAGGTCGTGATCCATGCCGTAGATGATATATTCCGTCGGCGTCTCCGCCCGCGGGCCCTTGAGCGTGACGCCCTTGTGGAGGATGAACTGGTAAATGCAGGTGTTCGCGGTGCCGATCGCGTCGCCGGCGATTTCGCCGTCACCCTGCGCCGCGTGGCAGTCGCCCGTGTAGAAGAGCGCGCCCTTCTGGAAAATCGGCAGGTAAAGCGTGCTGCCCGTCGTCAGGTCCTTGCTGTCCAGGTTGCCGCCGAACACGCCCGGCTCCGTCGAGCGCCGATATGGTCCCTCCGAATCCGGCGGACACGTCGCGTTCACGCCGTTGAAGGGCGCCATCGGGATCTCGATTTTGTCGTCGTAGATCGCGGCGTTCCGCTTGTGATCGAGCATATAGACCTTGCTGAACGGCCGCGGCATCACGCCGGGCAGGCCGCCGCCGGCCGGCGTGGCGCTGTTCGCGCCGTAGGGCAGCCGCGGCGTCACGTCGAGGATGCGGACCTCGAGCGAATCGCCCGGCTCGGCGTCCTCGATGTAGATCGGCCCGATGAGAAAATGGCCGCCGCGACCGGTGCCGGCCGGCGCGCCAGGCAGTGGCGGGGGACGGTTCGGCGAGTCCTTCAACGCCGTCACAATTTCCTTCAGCGCTGCGTTCGTCTCGACGGTGATCGGGATGTGGTTTTCCTTGAGCCACACGTCGGGATCGGCCTCGGCGCCCCACTTGTTGCCGCCGCCGCCCTCGATGCGGACCACCGCGCCAGACTTCACCGTGAGCACCGGCTTTTTCGTCGGCGAAAAATATCCGAAGATCGCGTTCTCCGGCGTGCACGGCACCGTGTAATCGTAAGGCACCTCCAGTGCCCGCGCGCCCGTGGCGAGCGCGAGGCCGAGCACGGCGAGCGCGAGACCGCGGGTCGTCGCCGGGTTGATGATCGAACCGAAGCCCCGGTTCGCTCGAGGCGAACCAAGGCGCAACGACTGGGCAACGCGGAGCGTCGACCGGGTGTCCGAGCGCGTCGGACACGAATCCAGCATTCGTGAGGAAGTCATAGGGAGTAGACGATTGGCTCTCCCGCCACAGCCAGCGGCGTGCCACGGCGACCGCGATTGTGCCGCAACAACAAAAAGGGCGCGACATTCGCGTCGCGCCCCGCCCCACCTCGCCGGTTTCCCGCAGCGCCGGGTCACGTTCCGTGCGGCCGATACCAATAGGGATTCGGATCCTTGATGAAGAGTTTCTTCGGAATCATGGCGTGGATGCCGAGGGTCTTGTCGACGACCTGCGTCACGTGAAAGTCCACCGCGATGCTCGCGAGCGTGTAGGCGTGGTGAAAATCGTAACCCTGCTTTTCCTTCAGGAAATCCACCGCCTCGATCATCGCCATCCGCATCGCCTTGTCCAAATCCGGATCCAGCCCGAACGCGATGTAGTGGGTCGGACTTTCCGCGCGCGGCTCCTGCAGCGTCAGGCCCTTGTGCAGGATGAATTGCAGCGTCGCGACGTTCGCCGTCTCGATCGCGTTGACCGTGATCTCGCCATCGCCCTGCGCCGCGTGGCAATCGCCGGTGTAGAACAACGCGCCCTTCTGGAACACCGGCAGGTAAAGCGTCGCGCCCGCGACGAGTTCCTTGCAGTCGAGATTGCCGCCGAACGCACCCGGCGGACCCGAGCGGCGGTCCGGCCCCTCGGAGTCGGGCGGGCACGTCGCCATCACGCCGTTGAAGGGCGCGAGTGGCACCTCCACGTTGTCGTCGAAGATGCCCGCGTTGCGCTTGAGATCGAGCACGACGACCTTGGTGAACGGCCGCGGCACGAGGTCGGGCAGCGCGCCGCCGCCGGGATTCGCGCCGACCGTGCCGTAAGGAATCCGCGGCGTGACGTCGAGAATGCGGATCTCGAGCGAATCGCCCGGCTCGGCGTCCTCGATATAGACCGGCCCGACGAGCATGTGGCCGCCGGCGCGCGCGGCACCGGCCGCTCCCGCCGCGGGCGGCGGCGCACCCGGCGGCGGCTCGGGTGGCGGCAACCGGTTCGGCGTTTCCTTCAGCACCTTGATCGTCTCCTGCAACGCCGGGCACGTTTCCACCGTGGTCGGGACGTTGTTTTCCTTCAGCCACGCGTCGGGATCGCCCGCGCCCCAGCGCGCCCCGCCGCCGCCCTCGATCCGGACGATCGCACCGGACTTCACGGTGACGACCGGCTTCTTCGTCGAGGAAAAGTGCCCGAGGATGGCGTTCTCCGGCGTGAAATGCACGACGTAGTCCGGCGTGATTTCCATGGCGGTGGCTTGCTGCGCGAGCAGCGCGAGCCCGAGGGCGAAAAGCGCACGAGGCGCGGCGGTCCGGCGGACCGCGAGTTCTGGTGGTGTCGCGGAGCAAGCCGCGGCACCCACGGCACGAGGGTGATTCATTGATGATGTCGGTTGAAGTGATCCGCCGCGAAAATCGCGCACGGACGTCGATTGGCGTCGGCAGCGGATGAGCTGGAAACATGCCACGCGCTCGCGCGGCTCCACCGTCGCACGGCGGCGTGCCCGGCGCCGGCGCGATCCGCTCACCCCCGAAAACTTCGCGACCACACCTCAGGGTCGCCTGTGCTGCGGGAACTCGTTCGCGCCAAACTTCGTTGCGCTCACCGCCGCGTCATCGTCGCGCGGACCCGGCTTCATCCCGCCGCGGGCCGGCACAAAACGATTTCATAAAAAGCGCTCAGGCGAGCCATGGCATCTGGTTTGCTGGTCGGACAACGCCAATCGTCTGACTTCAACCACAACCATGAACTCGCCCGAGCGGTCGACTACACCGTCGGCCCACGCCTCTTGGCAAACCAAATTTCGTCCGGGCAATCGCGTCGCCGCGGTTGCCGTTGACGACCCCGGTTTTTCACGGCGCGGCAGCTTCGGCGGGACACTGTTCCCGTGGGAAACCTAACACTGGTCCGCCGCCCATTCCGCTCGTCCTGTCGGTTGCGCCTCCGCCCGGTGCATCTTGTCATCGCGGTCGGGGTAACGCTCGCGCTCGCCGCATGCGCCGGAAAGACGCCATCCACCGCCACGAGCGACTCGACCGCCGCGATCGTGCGGACCGGCAAGGTGCAACGCCGGGCCGTGCCGCTCACGCTCGACGCCGTCGGGGTCTTCGAGCCCGTTCGCAGCGCCGCCGTCCGCTCGCAGGTCACCGGCACGCTGCTGCGCGTTGCTTTTCAAGAGGGGCAGGACGTCCGGCCCGGCGACCTGCTGTTCGAGATCGACCCGCGGCCGTTCCAGAACGCCATCGCGGTCGCGGAGGCCGACCGGGAAAAAATCGCCGTGCAACTCGAAAACGCCCGGCTGCAGGTCGCGCGTTACGCCGAGTTGAACCGGACCAACATGGTGTCGCAGGAGCAGTATCATACGATTCAGGCCACCGAGCGCGCCCTCGCCGCGCAGCTGTTGGTCAGCGAGAGCGCCGTCGCGAGTGCGCAGCTTCAGCTCGAATATTGCTCCATTCGTGCGCCGTTCGCCGGTCGCACCGGGACGCTGGGCGCTCACGAGGGAGACCTGGTCCGCGCGAGCGACGCCAATATCGCGCTCGTCACGATCAACCAGCTCAGCCCGATTTACGTGACGTTCGGCGTGCCGCAGCAGCAAATCTCGACGCTCAGCCGCTATCGCACCGCGGGCGCCATCTCCGTCGTCGCCGCCCCTCCCGGCGCCGACAGCGCGCCCGAGCGCGGCGAGCTGACTTTCCTCGACAACATGGTCGACGCCACCACCGGCACCCTGAAGGTGAAGGCCACGTTTCCCAACGCCGCGCACCACCTCTGGCCCGGCCAGTTCGTGCCGGTGCATGTGACGCTGGCGTCGCCCGACGTGCTCGTCGTCGCCACCACCGCCGTGCAGGACGACCAGGATGGCCAGCACGTCTTCGTGGTGAACGCCGACCGGAAGACCGAGTTTCGCCACGTGACGATCGAGCGCGTCAGCGACACCGACTCGGTTGTCGCCGGCGGTCTCGCCGAGGGCGAGATCGTCGTCGTCGACGGCCAGCTTCGCCTCGTCCCCGGGGAGTTGGTGGAGGCGCGGGACGCCGCGGCCGCCGACGCGCCCCCCCGCCCCAAGCGCCAGCGCAAGGCCACATGAGCATCCCGGAATTCTTCATCCGCCGGCCGGTCATGACGACGCTCGTCACGGCGGGCATCACGATTTTCGGCGTGATGGCCTACCGTTCCCTGCCGGTCAACGACCTGCCGAACGTCGATTTTCCCACGATCAACGTCACCGCCAACCTCCCGGGCGCCAGCCCCGAGACGATGGCCTCCGCCGTGGCGACGCCGCTCGAGCAGGAATTCTCCACGATCCCCGGCATCGATTCGATGACATCGACGAGTTCGCTCGGCACGACGCAGATCACGCTCCAGTTCAGCCTCGACCGTTCCGTCGACGGCGCCGCGCAAGACGTGCAGGCCGCCATCTCCGCCATCCAGCGCCGATTGCCGCAGGACATGCCCAGCCCGCCGTCGTTTCGCAAATCGAACCCGGCCGACGATCCCGTTCTCCAGCTCTCGCTCAACTCCGCCACGCTCCCGCTTTCCGAAGTCGACGAATATGCCGAGACGCTGCTCGCGCAGCGCATTTCGACCGTCAACGGCGTCGCGCAGGTCCAGGTGCTCGGCTCGCAAAAATACGCCGTGCGCGTCCTCCTCGACCCCCGCGCGCTCGCCGCCCGCGGCATCGGCCTCGACGAGGTCCGCACCTCGCTCAACAACAGCAACGTCAATCTCCCGTCCGGCACGCTCGACGGCCAGTCCAAGTCCGTCACGCTCCAGGCTTCCGGCCAGTTGAAGAGCGCCGACGCCTTCCGCCGCGTCATCGTCACCTATCGGAACGGCGCGCCCGTCCGCCTCACCGACGTCGCCTCGGTCATCGACAGCGTGCAGAGCGACAAGTCCGCCGGCTGGTTCAACAACACCCGCGCGATCAATCTCCAGGTCAAGCGCCAGCCCGGCACGAACACGATCGAGGTCGTCGACGCGGTCAAGGCCCTGCTTCCGACCTTCCGAGCGCAACTGCCGGCGGCCATCAACCTCAACATCGTCACCGACCGCTCGACGACGATCCGCGAATCCGTGGCCGACGTGAAGTTCACGCTCATCCTCGCGATCATCCTCGTCGTGCTGGTGATCTTCCTGTTCCTGCGTTCGCTCTCCGCGACGGTGATCCCAAGCATCGCGATGCCGATCGCCATCGTCGGCACGTTCGCGGTGATGCACTTCTTCGGCTTCACCATCGACAATCTCTCGTTGCTGGCGCTGACGCTCTCCGTCGGCTTCGTGGTGGACGACGCCATCGTGATGCTCGAAAACATCATCCGGCACATTGAGCTGGGCGAGCCGGTGCGCGAAGCGGCGCTCAAAGGCTCCCGCGAGATCGGGTTCACGATCATCTCGATGACGATCTCGCTCGTGGCGGTGTTCATCCCGGTCCTGTTCATGGACGGCGTGCTGGGCCGGTTGCTGCATGAGTTCGCCGTCACGATCAGCGCCGCGATCCTCGTCTCCGGCTTCGTTTCGCTCACGCTCACCCCGATGCTGTGCAGCCGGTTTCTGAAGCCGACCGGCCACGGCGCGGGACACGGCCGCTTTTACGCGGTGACCGAGCGGATTTTCCAGGACACGCTCGCCCTCTACGAGCGGACCCTGCAACTCTCGCTCCGCTACCGGCTGACCGTCATGATCGTCGCGGGACTGATGATCGCGCTCACGGTCGGCCTGCTCGTGACGGTGCCCAAGGGCTTCATTCCCACCGACGACACGGGCACGATGAGCTGCACGATCGAGGTGGCGCAGGACGCGTCGTTCGACGCGATGCGGAATTACCAGCGCATCGCCGCCGCGATCATCGGCAAGAATCCCTACGTCGCCGCCTTCACTTCGTCGATCGGTCCGCTGAGCAGCGGCGGCGGCGGCCCGTTCAACCAGGGCCGTTTCAACCTCCGGCTCATCGATCGCCGGCTGCGGCCGCCCGCCTCGCAAGTCGCCCAGATGCTGCGCACCGCGCTGGCCAAGGTGCCCGGCGTCCGCGCGTTTCCGCAGGTGCCGCCCAGTATTCGCATCGGCGGCCGCCAGTCGTCGTCGGTCTATCAATTCACCCTCTACGGCACCGACCTCGACGAGCTTTTCCGCGTCACGCCCGAGTTCCAGGAAAAGGTCCGCGCGCTGCCGAGCGTCGTCGACGTGACATCCGACCTGCTCATCACCAGCCCGCAGTTGTTCATCGACATTGATCGCGACCGCGCCTCCAGCCTCGGGATCACCGCGCAGCAGGTCGAGGACGTGCTCTACAGCGCCTTCGGCTCCCGCCAGGTCTCCACGATCTACACGCCGAGCAACCAGTATTTCGTCATCCTCAAGCTCGCCGACGAATACCAGCGCGACGCGCAGTCGCTCTCGCTGCTCTACCTGCACAACAACGCGGGCAAACTCATCCCGCTCGATGCGGTCACGCGCGTCCGCTCGACCGTCGGGCCGCTCACCGTCACGCATCTCGGCCAACTGCCCTCCGTCACGCTGTCGTTCGACCTCGCGCCCGGCGCGTCGCTCAGCGCCGCCACCGACGCGATCGACAAACTCGCCCGCACCGAACTCCCCGCCACCGTCAGCGCGACCTTCCAGGGCACCGCGGCGGCGTTCACCAGTTCGCTACGCGGTCTCGGCGTGCTGCTGCTCGTGGCGGTGCTCGTGATCTATCTCGTGCTCGGGATTCTCTACGAGGATTTCATTCACCCGCTCACGATTCTCTCCGGACTGCCCTCCGCGAGCTTCGGCGCGCTGGTGACGCTGCTGCTGTTTCGCCAGGAGCTGAACATCTACGGCTATGTCGGCCTGATCATGCTGATCGGCATCGTGAAAAAAAACGCGATCATGATGATCGATTTCGCCCTCGAGGCGAAACGCCAGCGCGGCCAGTCCGCCGAGGTCGCGATCTACGAGGCCTGCATGGTGCGGTTCCGGCCGATCATGATGACGACGCTCGCCGCGCTCGCCGGCACGATGCCCATCGCGCTCGGCTGGGGCGCCGGCGCCGAGTCGCGCCGCTCGCTCGGCCTCGCAGTCGTCGGCGGTCTCTGCGTCTCGCAGCTCCTCACGCTCTACATCACGCCCGTGTTCTACCTCTACATGGAGCGCTTCACTCACCGGCTCGCCGCGCGATCCGCATCGACCGCCGGCTCCGGCGGTCGCGTGCCGCTCCCGCACGCCGCGCCCTCTCCATCCTCTTCCGCCTAGCGCAACTCTCCAACCGCTCCCTTCCGCAACCAATCGACCCATGTCTCCGACCATCCTCATCCCCGCCGCAAAAGTCCGCCCCGCTCGGCGCGCGCGTCTGTTCGCCGCCGTTCTCCTCGTTTCCATCGCGGGCTTCGCCGTCGCGCAGCAACCCGGATCGTTTCACGTCGAGGAGGCGACCATCGCCGACATCCAGTCCGCGATCCTCGCAAAAAAGCTCACCGCCACCCAGGTGGTGAAACTCTACCTCGCCCGCATCAAGGCCTACAACGGCGCGAGCGTGGAATACCCCGACGGCATCCTCGGCCCGATCAAGACCATGCCCCATGCGAAGGGCATCGGCGCCCTCATCACGTTGAACCTCCGGCCCGCGACCCGGAAAGCCATGGGCTTCGACGATCGCAACGGCCGCTCGATGACAGATGCGGCGGACAACGATCCCGCCATGCCCGATGCGCTCGAGGTCGCCGCCAAGCTCGACGCCGAGTTCGCCCAAACCGGCAAGCTCGTCGGCCCGCTCCACGGCGTCGTGATCGCGATCAAGGACCAATACGACACGCTCGACATGCGCACCACGTCGGGCGCGGACGCGTTCTACGCCAACGACCGCCCGCCGCGCGACGCCGAGTGCGTCGCGCGGCTGCGCGCGGCGGGCGCGATCATTCTCGCGAAGGCCAACATGGGCGAATACGCCGGCGGCTACGGCCACAACCGGAGTTCCTTCGGCGGTCAGGTCGTCAATCCCTACAACACCGAGCGCGATCCCGGCGGCTCGAGTTCCGGCGTCGGTGCGGCCGTCGGCGCGAATCTCGTCACTTGCGGCATCGCCGAGGAAACGACGCCGTCGATCCGCTCGCCCGCTCAAAACGCCAACTGCGTCGGCCTCTCGCCCACCCAGGAGCTTGTCAGCCGCGTCGGCATGATGAACCCGGGCGTCAACACGCGCGTCGGCCCGATCACCCGCACCGTCGAGGACGCCGCCCGGATTCTCACGGTCATCGCCGGCTACGACCCGAAGGACGAGATGACCGCATTCAACGTCGGGCACCTGCCTTCGGAGCCCTACGAGACCTACGCTCACCCGGCCAGCCTGAAGGGCGTGCGGATCGGCATCGTGCGCGAATACATGGACCGGAGCATCGCGACGAAAGCCGAACTCGAGAACATCGCGATGGCCGAGCAGGCGATCGAGGATCTGCGCAAGCTCGGGGCGACGATGGTCGATCCGGGACCCGAGGGACTTTTCACCTCCTGCATCCGGCGCTACAATCCGCTGCTGTCGAACGCCTCGTTCGCGAAGGCCAATCCGGAAATGTTTCCCGTCGACGCGGACGGCAAGCCGGCCACCGATCAAGTCACCACGTTGATCGGCCTCGCGATGGATCCGTCGAAGGTTCCCGGCAAGGTGACCATTCGCGATTTCCCGAACACGCCCGTGCCCGGCGAAAGCAAGTATGGCTACGACTGGTATCTCGCGCAGCGCGGCGACGCCAACATCAAGACGCTCGCCGACCTCGTCACCAAGGCGCGCTTCTTCAACGACGGGTCGGCCGGCAGCGGCAAGCCGACCGGGCTGATGAAAACCGACACCGACACGTATCTGGACACCGCCCTCCGGATGCAGCGCCGTTACGCCGTCCAGCAAATCGTCCTGCAATGCATGGCGGAGCTGAACCTCGACGCGGTCGTCTATCCGACCGGCACGCTCCCGCCCGCCAAGATCTGGCCGCCGCAACCGCGCGGCGCTGCCGGGCGCGGCGGCGTCGGCGTCGGTGGCGTCGGTGGCGCAACTTCATGGACGTTTCTCGGCGCCCAAGGATTTCCGGCGATCACGGTGCCCGGCGGATTCACCTCCGAGGTCTACGATCGCGAAGTCGATCCCGACGCTCCGGCTCCCGCCGCCACCGACGGCGATGAAGCCGGCCGCGGCGGTCCCCGGCGCGCCACCAAGCTCGTCGGCCCCGTGCCCGCCGTGCTTCCGATCGGTTTCGATTTTCTCGGCCGGCCGTTCACCGAGCCGAAACTGCTCATGATCGCCGCCTCCTACGAAAAAGCGACGCACCATCGGACGCCGCCGTCCGACTTCGGTCCCCTGCCCAACGGCACCTGGGCCGCGACGCAAACTCTCCCGACGATCCCGCATTGAGTCGCTCCCCGCGAACTCGACCCTTCCTCCAAATTTTCCGACCTCGTTCTTTAAAAAGACCGCTCACCATGAAATCACCCACTGACAGAATTGCCCCGCGCCTGCTGGCGTTTTCACTCGCCGCCGCGCTGGCCCTCGGCACCGCCTCCCTCTGCGCCGCGAACGACCCCACGGCATTTCACGTCGAGGAGGCGACCATCGCCGACATCCAGGCCGCGATCCTCGCGAAAAAACTCACGGCCACGCAGCTCGTGAAACTCTATCTCGCCCGCATCAAGGCCTACAACGGCCAGGCCGTGGAGTATTCCGACGGCCTGCTCGGCCCGATCACGCCGGTCGCCCACGCCAAGGGCGTCAACGCCCTCATCACGCTCAATCTCCGCCCCGCCACCCGCAAAGCGCTGGGCTTCGATGACCGCAAGGCCCGCAGCATGACCGATCCCGTCGACGACGATCCCAACATGCCCGACGCGCTCGAGGTCGCCGCGCGGCTCGACGCCGAGTTCGCGAAAACCGGCAAGCTGGTCGGCCCGCTGCACGGCGTCGTGATGGCGATCAAGGACCAATACGACACGTTCGACATGCGGACGACCTCCGGTGCCGACGCGTTCTATGCCAACGACCGACCGCCGCACGATGCAACGTTCGCCGTGCGCCTCCGCGCCGCTGGCGCGATCATTCTCGCGAAGGCCAACATGGGCGAATACGCTGGCGGCTACCGGAGCTCGTTCGGTGGCGTGGAAGTGAATCCCTACGACACCGAGCGCACGCCCGGCGGCTCGAGCGGCGGCTCCGGCATGTCGGTCGCCACGAACATGGTCACGTGTGCCATCGCGGAGGAGACCGGCCCGTCGATCCGCGCTCCCGCCCAATACAACAACGACGTCGGCATCTCGCCGACCCAGGAACTGGTCAGCCGTCACGGCATGATCAACATCGGGCTCAACACGCGCGTCGGCCCGATCGCCCGCACGGTCGAGGACGCCGCGCGCATCCTCTCCGTCATCGCCGGCTACGATCCGCAGGACGAGATGACGTCGTTCGCCGCCGGCCGCACCCCCGCGCAACCCTACGAAAGCTTCACCCACGAGACCAGCCTCAAGGGCATGCGCATCGGCGTCGCCCGCGAATACCTCGACAAATCCGTCTACGGCCAGGCCGAGCTGCAGAACATCGAACTCGTCGACCAGGCCATCGAGGACTTGAAAGCCCTCGGCGCGACCATCGTCGAGCCGGGCCCGGAGGGTTTGTTCACGCCCTACATCCGCCGCTACAATCCGATGCTCAGCAATTCGTCGTGGACGAAACTCGCGCCCGACATGTTCCCCGTCGATGCCGACGGCAAGCCGACGACGGACCAGATCGCGACGCTCGTCGACCTTCGCTTCGATCCCGCGAAGGTGCCGGGCAAGGTCACAATCCGCGACTTCGGCACCGCGCAGGCCGTCGGCGAGGGCAAATACGGTTACGACATCTATCTTCGCGAGCGCGGCGACGCGAACATCAAGACGCTCACCGATCTCTACACGAAGGCTAATTTTTTCAGCTCGCCCGGCTTCCCGACGAAGAAAACCAGTCTGGAAAACGCCGACAAGGCGATGGCGCTGGATACCGCCGTTCGCCTGCAGCGCCGTTTCGCCATTCAGCAGATCGTCCTCCAGTGCATGGCCGAGCTGAAGCTCGATGCCATCGTCGAGCCCACGGGCCTCTCGCCCGCGCGCAAGCTTCTCGGGCCGGGCGAGTCCGGGCCCGGCTACGGCAACTATGGCATGATCACGTTTATCGGTGCGCAGGGTTTTCCGGCAATCACCGTGCCCGCGGGGTTCACGACACAGGTCTATGACCGCATTCCCGATCCTGCCGCGCCGCCGCGCGCGGAGGGCGCCCGCGGAGGACGCGGCGGTCGCCCCGGCGGCGAGGGCGAGAGTGAAGGCGGCCGGGGCGGCGTCGCCACGATCCTCACCGGGCCGTTTCCCGCCAAGCTCCCCGTCGGGATCGACTTCATCGGGCGTCCGTTCAGCGAACCCACGCTGCTGAAAGCCGCCGCCGCCTACGAGAAGGCCACCCACCACCGCATGCAGCCGCCGGATTTCGGTCCGCTCACCGACGACCGCGTCGCCGCCCGCTGACCATGAACTCCGCCCTCTCCTCCCCGTCCTGTCGCCGCCTCGCGTTGTTTGCGGCCTGCGCCGGCGCGTTTGTCCTGTCCGTCTCCGCCGCGTTCGCGCAAGCCGCGAAAAAATTCCAAGTCGAGGAAGCCACCATCGCCGACATCCAGCAGGCGATTCTCGCCAGGCAGCTCACGTCCACCGAGCTCGTCAAACTCTACCTCGCCCGCATCAAGGCCTACAACGGCACCGCGGTCGA
>CALFNN010000076.1 GCA_937902925.1 uncultured Opitutaceae bacterium | reverse complement strand
CCGTGCCGGCCCACCACAACGAGTGGTATGAAAAACACATGTATGGCGCCGACCGCGCGTGGCACGTCGCGCACTTCGGCCCGCAGGACAAATTCGGCTACAAGGATTTCATCCCGCTCTTCACGCAGGCGAAGTTCGACCCCGCGGCGTGGGCGCTGCTCTTCAAGAAATCCGGCGCCAGGTTCGTCGTTCCGACCGCCCAGCACCACGACAACTTCGCAATGTGGGACAGCGCCGTCACGCCGTTCAACGCGAAGGCGATGGGCCCGCACCGCGACCTCATCGGCGAACTCGCAAAGGCCGTCCGCGCGCAGGGCCTGAAGTTCGGCGTCTCGAATCACGGCATCGAGAATTTCCAGTTCATCAACCCGCCGCCCGACCTCGCCGCCGACCTCAAGGCGAAGCACGCCGACCTCTACGACCCGAAGTGGGCCGATTTTTATCACGTCGCCGACCGCAGCGACGCCGCCTGCGAAAAATTTCTCGTCAACTGGTTCGAGCGCAACGTCGAGCTCATCGACAAATACCACCCCGACATGCTGTGGTTCGACAACGGCGTCGACCAGCGCTACCTCGACCCGCTCAAGCTCCGCGTCGCCGCCTACTACTACAACCGCGCGAAGGAATGGGGCAAGGAGGTCTCGATCAGCACGAAGAAGGCCGCCTATGCGCCGGGCGGCAACAACCTCGAGACCATCGGCTCGATCATCGACTTCGAGAAAATCGGCACGCGCTCCCCCGCCGGCATCCGCCCCGGCGCCTGGCAGGTGGACGAGCCGATCGGCAGCACCTGGGGTTATACGAGCGACATGCGGATCTCCGGCCCCGGCCCGATCATCGCCAAACTCGCCGACACCGTCAGCAAGAACGGCACGCTGCTCCTCAATCTTTCGCCGCGCGCCGACGGGACTTTTGCACCGGAGCAGCAGGACACGCTGCTTGCCGTCGGCGAATGGCTCGGCGTCAACGGCGAGGCGATCTATGGCACGCACAACTGGACGACGTTCGGCGTCGGCGGCGGCCGCGGCGACACCGGGCCGAATGTCCGCTTCACCGTGAAGGGTGATAATCTCTACGCGATCGTCATTGGCGAGTGGACGGGCGGGGACGTCGTCATTCAGTCGCTCGCGCCCGATCCATCCGTCGCCGGCGACATCGCCACCGTCAACTTGCTCGGCGCACCGGGCAATCTCGCTTTCACGCGCGACGCCGCCGGCCTGCACGTGAAACTTCCGGCAACCGCTCCCTGCCAATACGCCTACACGCTCAAGATCACCGGCCTGAAGATGAACCCCTCCACTGACACCCCCTCCGGAAATCCGTCATGAAATCCCACTCCACCCGATTCCTCGCCGTCCTCGCGATCCTGGCGACGCCGCTCTGCGCCGAGGTCAAGCTCGCCTCGCCGTTCACCAGCCACATGGTGCTCCAGCGGGAGATGAAGGTCCCCGTCTGGGGCACCGCCGCCGCCGGCGAGCGCGTCACCGTCGAATTCGCCGCGCAGCAGAAATCCACCGCCGCCGGTGCCGACGGCAAATGGCGCGTCGATCTCGATGCGCTGGCCACCTCCGCCGACGGGCGCGAGTTCACGGTCACCGGCTCGCAGACCGCCGCGCCCGTGAAACTCGATGACGTGCTGGTCGGCGAGGTGTGGCTCGGCTCCGGGCAGTCGAACATGGTGTTCGTCGTCTCGAAGGCTCGCGGCCGGCCCTACGGTCTCGTCAATGAGGCGGAGGAAATCGCCGCCGCGAATTACCCAAAGATCCGGATGTTCACGGCGCGCGATACGAAGACCTACGAGCCGCAGGCCAGCGTCGCGGGCGAATGGGAAGTCTGCAGCCCCGAAACCGTGCCGGGCTTTTCCGCCGTCGGCTATCTCTTCGCACGTGACCTCCAGAAGGAACTCAATGTCCCGGTCGGCATCCTCCTCGTGGCCTCGGGTGCAAGTTGCGCCGAGGCGTGGATGTCCCGCGAGGCGCTCACCGCCGATGCGTCGCTCAAGTTCATGCTCGATTCGCTCGACGCGTGCGAAAGTTATTTCCGCGCCGCCCCGGAAACCCGGCCGGCCGTGGCGCCGCTCCACCCCACTCCGATCAACAAGCCCCGCACTCCTCCCCGCGGCGGACGCGGGGAAGTCAGCGACCCGGCGCGCGATCAGCATTTCGCGAGCGTGCTGTTCAACGGCATGCTGAATCCGGTCATCCCGTATGCCATCCGCGGTGCGCTCTGGTATCAGGGCGAGTCGATCTGCTGGGGCACGCGCGGGCTCGATCTCTACGGTCACGTGCTGCGCGCGATGATTGGCGACTGGCGCGCGCGCTGGGGCGAGGGCGACTTCCCGCTCTACCTCGTGCAGCTTCCCGGCCAGCAGAACATCAGCAACAACCCGCTCATCCGCGAGCAGCAGGCCAGCGTGCTGTCGTTGCCCCAGACCGCCATGGCCGTCACGATCGATCTCGGCGAGGCGAAGGACGTCCATCCGCACAACAAGGAGCCGCTCGGCGAACGCCTCACCCGCATCGCACTCGCCAACGTCTACGGCCGCCCGCTCGAGTTCTCCGGCCCGATCTTCGCCTCGATGCAGGTCGAGGGCGCCGCGGCGCGAATCCACTTCACCCACCTCGGCGGTGGCCTCGTCGCGAAGGGCGGTCCGCTGAAGGGCTTCCAGGTCGCGGGCGCCGACCAAAGATTCGTCGACGCCGACGCCAGGATCGATGGCGACACACTCCTCGTCAGCGCCGCCACCGTCTCTTCGCCCGTCGCGGTCCGCTACGCGTGGGACAACTTCCCCGAGGGTCTCGGCTGCAATCTCACCAACGCGGCCGGCCTCCCGGCCGCGCCCTTCCGCACCGATCATTGGGACTACCCGATCCCGGGGATCGTGGAAGACTGAGCCGGTCCGCTCCGCGTCGGCTGCGACGTGGACCTCGTTTGAGATTCGTCGTCACCCCAACCGCCGTTCATCGCTCATGCGCCCCACCTACCGCTGTCTCGCCGCTGTCGCCCTCCTCGCCTCCGTCGCCGTCGCGCAGGAAACCCCGCCCGACCCCAACGGTCCCGCCCCGGCCACTCGCGGCACCCGCGGTGGCGGTCGCGGTGGACGCGGCGGCGGCACCTCACCCGGGATCGCGCTCAAGGCCGCCGCCGCCGATCCGCAGCTTCCGCCCGGCCCGGTCCAGCCGACATGGGATTCGCTCCAGGCCAATTACCACACCCCTGAATGGTTCAAGGATGGGAAATTCGGCATCTTCCTCCACTGGGGTCTCTACGCCGTCCCCGCGCACGGCAACGAGTGGTATGTCCAGCACATGTATTCGAGCATGCTGCAATGGCACACGGAGCACTTCGGCCCCGTCGACAAGTTCGGCTACAAGGATTTCATCCCGCGGTTCAAGGCGGAGAAGTTCGATCCCGACGCGTGGATCACGCTCTTCCAGCGCGCCGGCGCCAAATACGTCGTGCCCGTCGCCGAGCACCACGATGGCTTCGCAATGTGGGACAGCGCCCTCACGAAATGGGACGCGAAGGACATGGGTCCGCACCGCGACCTCATCGGCGACCTCGCTGCCGTCGCCCGCCGGCACGGGATGCACTTCGGCGTCTCGAATCACCGCGTCGAGCACTATTCGTTCATCCCGACGCCGAACGTCCCCAGCGATCTCACCGATCCCGCCTACCAGGATTTTTACTGGACGATGAACCACAGCGACGCGCTCTACCAAAAGTTCCTGGAGGACTGGGTCGCGCGCAACGTCGAGCTCATCGACAAATATCAGCCCGAGATGCTCTACTTCGACAACGGCATCAACAGCCGCGCGCTCGACCCCATCAAGCTGAAGGTCACCGCGTATTTCTACAACCAGGCCAAGGCGCGCGGCCAGGAGGTCACGATGTTCAGCAAGGGCGCCGGCCAAGGCGCCGCCTACCTGACCGGCGCCGTGCACGACCTCGAGCGCGGCCGGATGCCCGACATCTCCGCGGACTACTGGCAGGAGGACACGTCCATCGCCCACAATTCCTGGGGCTACAACGACGACCCGCTCCAGATCCGCAACGCGAGCGAGCTGATCCGCGAACTGGTCGACTGCGTCAGCAAGAACGGCAACTACCTGCTCAACCTCGCGCCGCGCGCCGATGGCACCATTCCGGACAATCAGCAACTCCGGCTCCTCGAGATCGGCGACTGGCTCGGCGTCAACGGCGAGGCGATCTACGGCACCCGCCCATGGACGAAATACGGCGAGGGCCCGACCTCGCAGGGCGCGCCCAACGGCGCCCGCGGCCTGACCGACGGCATGCTCAAGGTCTACACCGCGCACGACATGCGCTTCACGACCAAGGGCGACACACTCTACGCGATCCTCTTCGCGTGGCCCTACGGCGACGAACCGGCCGTGATCACGAGCCTCGCCACCGAACAGAACGTCCAGGGCAAAGTCGAAAAAGTCGAGATGCTCGGCGTCGCGAAGCCGCTGACGTTCACGCAGGACGAGAAAGGCCTGGCCGTGAAAATGCCCGTGCCCGCAATCAAGCCCTGCGACTTCGCCTACGTCCTGAAGATCACCGGCCTCAAATTGAAATGAAAAAAATCCTTCACCCCTCCCTTCTCGTCGTCCTCGCCGCCGGCTTTTCCGCTTTCACCGCCGCGGCGGATGCCCCGCGCGTCGTCCAGCCGCTCGACGCCGAGTGGCTCTTCTCCCGCGGCGACTCGCCTTCCTCCGAGGCGCCGATGTTCGACGATGCGCAGTGGCGGACGCTCGATGTCCCGCACGATTGGGCCATCGAGGGTGGCGTCGACAAGGCGGCACCGTCCGACCGCGGCGGCGGTTACCGGCCGTCCGGCGTGAGCTGGTATCGGAAACGGTTCTCGCTCCCCGCCGCCGACGCCGGCCGGCGCGTCTTTGTCGAGTTCGACGGCGTGATGGGTAACAGCACCGTCTGGATCAACGGCCAGCGCCTCGGCGAACGCCCGTTCGGTTATGTCAGCTTCGCCTACGAACTCACCGGCCGCGTCGAGCTCGGCGACGACAAGACCAACGTCCTCGCCGTCCGCACCGACACTTCCCTCCAACCCGCGTCGCGCTGGTATTCCGGCGAGGGCATCTACCGCCATGTGCGGCTCGTCGTCACCGATGCCGTCCGCATTCCCCAATGGGGCCTCACGGTCACGACGCCCGAGGTCTCCGCCGCGCGCGCCGTCATCCACGTCCGCGCCAGCGTCGTCAACGGCGGCCCCCAAGCCCGCAAGCTCGCCGTCCACGTTGCCCTCCTCGATCCCGACGGTCACGAGGCCGGAGCGGTCGATCTTCCCGCTCGCGCCGTCGGCATCGGCGAAACCGTGGCGTTCGATGGCGACCTGACGCTTCCGCAACCCCGGCTCTGGGACGTCGCGCACGGCGTCCTCTACCGCGCCGTCGCCGACGTCCGCGCCGGTGCCGCCGTCCTCGACGACGACAGCGCGGCCTTCGGCATCCGCGACGCCCGTTTCGACGCCGCGCGGGGTTTCCTGCTCAACGGCCGCGTCGTAAAAATCAAGGGTGTCGCCCTCCACACCGATGGCGGCGCGGTCGGCAGCGCCGTGCCGCTCCGCGTCTGGGAACGCCGGCTCGAGCGCCTCCGCGAACTCGGCGTCAACGCCATCCGCACCGCCCACAACCCGCCCGCGCCCGACTTCCTCGATCTTTGCGACCGGATGGGCTTCCTCGTGATGGACGAATTCTTCGACGCCTGGACCGTCGGCAAACCCAACGCGGAAAAAGGCTACAACCTGTATTTCACCGAGTGGGGCCACCGCGACGAGCGCGACACCGTCCGTCGCGATCGCAATCACCCGAGCATCATCCTCTGGAGCACCGGCAACGAAATCCACGACACGCCCAACGCCCCGCTCGCGAAAAACATCCTCGCCGGCCTTGTCGGCATCGCGCATGCCGAGGACCCGACGCGTCCCGTCACCCAGGCGCTCTTCCGCCCCAACACGAGCCACGATTTCGACGACGGCCTCGCCGACATGCTCGACGTCATCGGCACGAACTACCGCGACCAGGAACTCCTCGCCGCGCAAAAGAAAAAGCCGTCGCGCAAGATCGTCGGCACCGAGCAGGATCATCTCCGCCAGACCTGGCTCTACGCGCGCGACAACCCTTCCTACTCCGGCCAGTTCCTCTGGGCCGGCGTCGACTACCTCGGCGAGGCCGACTGGCCGTTCCTCACCAGCTCCGCCGGCCTCCTCGATCGCACCGGCCGTTTCAAGCCGCGCGCCTACGAACGCCAGAGCTGGTGGAGCGATGCGCCGATGGTCCACATCGCACGCAACGAGCCCGCCCTCGCCAACTCCGATCCCCGCCGCCGTCCCGGTTTCGACCGCGTCTCCGACTGGACCCCTCGCGACCCGGCGACTTACCCGGAGGCGACGGTCGACGTTTATTCCAACTGCGACGACGTCGAGCTCTTCCTCAACGGCCAGTCGCTCGGCACCAAGACCAAGCCCGCCGATGCCTCGCCCCGCACCTGGCGTGTGCCGTTCGCCCCCGGCACGCTCAAGGCCGTCGGCAAGAACGCCGGCCAGGTCGTGGCCACGCACGAGCTCCGCACGGCCGGCGCGCCCGCGAAACTCGTCGTCACCGCCGACCGCCCGAAGGTGGCCCGCGATTGGAACGACGTTTCCTTCGTGACGGTCGGCGCCGTTGACGCCAATGGCATTCCCTGCCCGTGGGCCGATGCGCTGGTGACCTTCAAGGTCGACGGGCCCGGCATCATCGCGGCCGTCGACAACGGTGACCGCGCCGATCCCGCGCCCTACCAGGCCACCGAGCGCAAGCTCTTCCAGGGCGAGTGCGTCGCCCTCATCAAGGCGGGCGCAAGCGCCGGCCCGGTCACCGTCACCGCGTCCGCGGCCGGCCTGCCGGACGCCACCGTCAAACTCGAAGCGGTCGACGCGCCATGAAATTCATTCCTTCCGAAGGTAGGGGCCGACCTCCGGGCGGCCCGTCAGTATCCCGGCATGCATTCGGCCCGCCCGGAGGCCGGGCCCTACCCGCGATCCTCGGCGTCCTCGCAGTCAGTCTGCTCGCATGCGTCCCCGCCCTTCGCGCCACCGACATCTTCGTCTACTTCGGCTCGCACCGCGCCGGTCCCGGCATCGGCTTCTCGCTCTCGCACTTCGACACCGACACCGGCGTCCTCACGCCGCCGCGGTTCCTCATCGAGTCGCAGGCGCCCGCGTTCTTCCTCATCGCACCCGACGGCCGCCACCTCTACACCTGCAACTCCAACAGCCCCGGTGGCCTGTCCGCCTTCGGCATCGAGCCGCGCACCGGCGCGCTCACCCCGATCAACCGCGTGCTCGCCGGCGGTGGCGACACGAGCTTCATCAGCCTCGACCAGACCGGCCGCTACGCCCTCGTCGCCAACTACCAGGGCGGCAACATCGCCGTGTTCGCCCTCCGGCCCGACGGCGGCATTGGCGACTGGACCGCGTTCGACCAGCACACCGGCCGCAGCGTCAACCCCCAGCGCCAGACCAAGCCCTACGCGCACTCGATCGTTACCTCGCCCGACAACCGTTTCGCCCTCGTCCCCGATCTCGGCGTCGACAAGGTCTACGTTTACCGTTTCGACGCTCGCGACGGTTCGCTCCAACCCAACACGCCGGCCGCCGTGGCGCTGGCTCCCGGCTCCGGCCCGCGCCACATCCGCTTTCATCCCAACGGCCGCTGGGTCTACCTCGTCAGCGAAATCGCCAGCACGGTGACCGCGTTCAACTGGGACGCCGCCGCCGGCACGCTCGCTCCGTTCCAGGTCATCTCCGCGCTTCCCGCCGGCTTCAAGGGCGAGAGCGCCAGCGCCGAGATGGAAATCCGGCCCGACGGCAAATTCCTCTACGCTTCGAACCGCGGCGACGACAGCCTCGCCGTGTTCGCCATCGACGCCGCCACCGGCCGGCTCACCCTCGTCGAACACGTGCCCAGCGGCGGCAAGACGCCGCGCAACTTCGCCTTCGACCCTACCGCGCAATGGATCGTGTGCACCAATCACGGCAGCGACAATGCCGTCGTGTTCCGCGTCGATCGCGATTCCGGCCGGCTCACGCCACACGGCCCGCCCGTCGCCGTGCCCTACCCGTTCTGCGAACGCTTTCTGCCCGTTCAGAAGTAAACCCCAATCCCGCCGATCCCATGCGCCGCCTCCGCGTTTTCCTCCCGATCCTCACTGCCGCCGCGCTTCTCCTCCCGGGCGCCCTCCGCGCCCAGGATAGATTCGCCGCCCTGCCCGCCGTCGAGCAGCCGTTCGTCGACCAAGGCGAAATTTCCGGCGCCGTCATGCTCGTCGCCGACAAGGATCGCGTCCTGCACGTCTCCGCCGTCGGCGTCAGCGACCTCGCCACCGGTCGCAAGATGGAGCCGAACGACATGTTCTGGATCGCCTCGATGAGCAAGCCGCTCACCGCACTCTGCGTCGCAATGCTCGTCGACGACGGCAAATTGTCCTTCGACGATCCGGTCGAGAAATACCTCCCGGAGTTTCGCAACCTCTGGGTGGCATCGGAACAATCCGCCAATCGGCGCGTGCTCGTGAAAGCCGAGCGCCCGATCACGATCCACGATCTCCTCACGCACACGAGTGGCCTCGGCGAATATCAGGTCACCGGTCCGCACTGGACCCTCGCCGAGATGGTCCGCGCCCTCCTGCGCGAGCCGCTGCGTTTTCAGCCCGGCACCCGCTGGGCCTACTCGACCGCCGGCCTCGACACCGCCGGGCGCGTCGTCGAGGTTGTCAGCGGAATGCCGTTCGCGGAGTTCATGCAAACGCGGCTCCTCGATCCGCTCGGCATGAAGGACACGACTTTCTGGCTGTCGCCCGAACAGGAAAAACGTTTCGCCCACAGCTACCGCCCCGCCGGGCAACCCGGCAAGCTCGAGGAGGCCGTGATCACTTACATGTATGGCGGCGCCGTCACCGACCACGCCCGTCCCGCTCTGGGCGGCGCCGGCCTCTTCTCCACGGCCGCCGACATCGCGAAAGTTTACCAGATGATGCTCCGCGGCGGCGAATTCGCCGGACGCCAGATCGTCCAGCGCGCGACCGTCGCCGAGATGACGCGCAGCCAGATCGGCTCGCTCCGCGCGCGTCCCGGCATGCCGTGGGGCCTCGGTTTTTGCGTGATCGAGGATCCGACGCAGATGGAGGCAAACAAGACCTATTCGCCCGGCTCGTTCGGACACGGCGGCGCCTACGGCACCGCCAGTTGGGATGATCCTGCGACCGGGCTTGTCCACGTCTTCATGATCCAGCGCGCCGCGCTCCGCCCGAATCCCGACGATTCCGCCATGCGCCGCGCCTACGAAGCCGCCGTCGCCGCCGCACTGCACTGAGTCTCCGTCTCTTTGCGGTGAATATTCCGGCCGTCTCCTCCGGTTCCCGGCTTC
>CALFNN010000075.1 GCA_937902925.1 uncultured Opitutaceae bacterium | reverse complement strand
CGCGCTTTGCGATGGCCCAGCGCGAAATCGGCCTCGCCATCGGCGAACCGCCGGCGACGCGCGGCTACACGCCGTCCGTCTTCGCGTTGCTGCCGCGGCTGCTCGAGCGCTCGGGCGCCGGCGAGCGCGGCGCGATCACCGCGCTCTACACCGTGCTCGTCGAGGGCGATGACATGAACGAGCCCGTGGCCGACGCCGTCCGCGGCATCCTCGACGGCCACATCGTGCTTTCGCGTTCGCTCGCGCACTTCAACCACTACCCGGCGATCGACATCCTCGAGAGCGTCAGCCGGCTCACGCGCGACGTCTGCACGCCCGACGAGGTCGCGCTGGCCGGCCGCGCCCGCGAGCACCTCGCGCTCTACCGCAAGAACGAGGATCTCATCGCGATCGGCGCCTACCAGAAGGGCGTCAACGCCGCGCTCGACCAGGCCGTCGCGCTGCACGAGCCGCTCCGCCATTTCCTCCGCCAGGCCGTGCACGAGCACACGCCCCGGGCGGAAACGTTCGCCCACCTCAAAAAAATCCTCGCATGAAACGCTTCCGCTTTCCCCTCCGCCCGGTCGCCGTGCTGCGCGAGCACCGCGAGGTGCGCGCCCGCGAGATCTTTGCCGCCGCCGTCCACGCCTACGTGCTCGCCGAGGAAAACCTCGCCGCCACCCGCGCGCGCGTCGCGCAGCTCGAGCGGGCGCTGCACGCGAGCCGCGACGGCTCGTTCAACGCCGCCGCGGCCGCCTCGACGTTTGCCTCCTATCGCCGCGAATGCGCCGCCGAGGTCGAGGCCGAGCGCGCGACCATCGCCGCCCGCTCCGAGATGGAGCAGCGCCGCGCCGACTACCTCGAGGCGCATCGGAACCTCGAGATCGTCCGTCGCCTGGAGACCAAGGCGCGCGCGAAACACCGGTTTGAAACCATCCGCGAAGAGCAGGCCGAGTCCGACGATCTGGCCGGCTGCCGCTTCGCCCGCCGCCGGCTTTCCACCGTATGATGACCAAGCTTCTCAACCCCGCGGCCACCGCCATCTTCAGTCTCGTCCTCAGCGTGGCGGTCGGCGTCACGCTGTGCTGGCGCACCCTCGCCCCGTTGCTCCAGGCCGCCGTCGCCACCCAGGTGAAAAAGGAACCGACCGAGTTCAAACGGAAGGGCTGGGATTTCTGGACGATCGAGATCGAGAATCTCTCCAACGAACTGAAGGAGGAACGCGCCAGTCTGCGCGCGCGGTCCGACCAGCTCGACCAGCGCGCCGCGCGTCTCGCCGCCGAGGAACAGGAACTCGGCAAGGTTCGCGCCGACGTGGAGTCGATCCGCAAGGAAATCGCCGACCGCGTGATCGAGATCACCACCGACGAGCAGAAAAACATCCGGACGCTGGCGCAGACCTATACCAATCTTTCCCCGAAGGCGGTCGTCGCGATTTTCCGCGAGATGGACGACACGACCGCCGTGAAGATTCTTTCGCTGATGAAGCCCGACGTCGTCGGTCCGATCTTCGAGCAGATGAGCGTGACCGCGGGGGCTGACGGCACCTCGCTCGCGCGCCGCGCCGCGATTCTTTCCGAAAAACTCCGCCTGATGAAGGCCAGCAAGCCGACGACCGCCGCCTGATTTTTTCAACCCCGCGCCACGGACGGGCGCGGTTGCCGGCCACGGATGGTGCCGCTTCATGCAACTTTCCACCACCACCGTCCCTTCCGAACCCAGCCTCGCCGCGATCTTTCCGTCCGGCGCCGCGCCGTCATCCACCCCGGGTGCGACGGCCGACGCGAATGCCGCCGGTTTCGCGCAACTGTTTCCCGACCTCGCGCCGGGAGCCGCGCCGGCCTGCGGTCAGAAAGATCCCTCCGTGACCAATCCGGCCACCGCGGCCGAAGTCGCGTTGGTATGGACGATGACCGCGCCGCTGCCGCAACCGCCCGCCGCGCCGCCGATGGGAAGCGGCGCCACGGCGTCGACCGTTGGGGTCGTCGCGACCGATGACGCCGGCGAAGAGCCCGCAGCAACCGGGGGACCGGCCGCGACGGTCATCGGCTTGCCGACAAGTGCGCCGGGAAAAGTTGTTTCCTTCGGCGGTCATCATCGCGGTGGATCGACCCCGGCGACCGGCGATAAACCGCCACGCAAAACCTCGTCCCAACCCGTCGCGGCGAATTCGCCGACGGTGCCGGACACCGGCGTCACGACGCTTTCAATTACGCCTCCGGAGTCGTCGCCAGCGATGGCCAACGATGGAGTGTCCACGTCAACCGCCACTGGCGCGCCGCGGAAATCTCCTGGCGGCACCACGGCGCCGGCCGTCGCGACAGTGCGCGGAGCCCGGGCGATCGTGACGGGCGGAGCGCGCATTCAAGCTGGCGACGCCACGGCCACGATTTTGTCGGCCGGTGGCGCTGCGGAAGAGTCTGTCAGCTCGCGACCCGGGACGCCCGTTCTCCCCGCGACCACCGCAGCGGCGTCGCGGCCCGTGTTGGCCGGAGAAATTCACGCGCGATATCTCACGCCGGTGGCGCAGCCACCCGGCGCGCCGAGAGGGCCCGAGGCGACATCCGATTCTTCGCTGACCGTTGGCACTGTTACTTCCGCGGAGCAGAAAGCGCCGGTTCCCGTCGCCACCGAACTGACAACGGACTCCGCGCCGGCAATGTCCGCTTCGGTGGCCCCGACGCCGGCGCCCACCGCTTCGGTGCCCGCGGCCGGCGTCGCGCCGAGCCCATCCGTCGCGTCGCACAACGACGCCGGGACCTCGCTCGGCGGACGCAGGGAAAATTTTGCCGGACCGGACAGTTTTCCGGGCCTTGAAAAAATATCTGTTCGCAGCGCGCCGGAGAAAACATTTCTAAGCGCAACGGGCAAGCGAGTTACATCCGGTGACTCCGACCTTGGCACCGACGTTGCTAATTCTTCGTCCGCCATGTCTGCCGCCACTTTTTTCAGCCGCCCCGCGCTCGTCGCTCTGTTGGAGCACGCGCCGGTGGCCGTGACCGCACTGGCGCCGGTCGAGGCGCCGGTGGTGAATCTGCCGACGGTGCCGGCGGACGCATCGAGCGCCGCGCACCGCGCCGTGGAAGCCGTGCTGACCGCGGCGGATCGTTTCGGCGCCGGCGGCCATCATGCCGTGAGCCTTCAATTTTCCGTGGGCGGCGCCGATCTGACGGTGCGCGTCGAGTTGCACGCTGACGAAGTGCGGACGCAGTTTCGCACCGACTCGCCGGAACTTCGCACTGCGCTCGCGCACGAGTGGCAGGCCGTGAACGGCAACGGTGCCGACCGGCCCGTCCGGCTCGCCGCGCCCGTGTTCGCCTCGGCCGACGGCTCGCAGGCCGCGGCGTCTTCCGGCGATGGCGCCCAGCACCAGCGCAACCGCGGTTCCCACCGCCCGGCCGATCTCGAATTGGCGGCGGCTGCGTCCGCCGGCCGCGCGACCCGTTTCACGGCCCGCGCCCGGGACGAATTCGTCTCTCCCGCGCCCCGGCTGCCCGGGTCCGCCACCACCCTGCACCTGCACGCGCTCGCCTGATTTTCCCATGCAAATCCCCTCCGCCACCTCCGCCCGAAGTGCCGCCAGCACCGATTCCGGCTCGACCGCGACGACGGCGGCACCGGCCAGCAAGACCCTTGGCATCGACGATTTCATGAAGCTGCTCGCGACGCAGTTTCAACAACAGGACCCGATGAAGCCGATGGATGACACCGCGTTCATCGCGCAGACCGCGCAATTCTCCTCGCTGCAGCAGACGCAGACGCTCGTGCAGCAGATGACGCAGCTGAGCTCCGCGCAGAACCTCGCCGCCGCGAATTCGTATCTCGGCCGGCAGGTCACGGTCGATCTCGGCCAGGGCCAGGTCGATGTCGGCAACGTCACCGGCGTCGACTCGAGCGGCAGCGCGCCGCAGATCATCGTCAACGGCCAGTCTTATCCCCTTTCCGCCGTGCTCTTCGTGGAGCCCGGCGCCGTTACAACTCCTGCTTCGCAACCGGCGCCCGCCGGCGGGGCTTAATCTCAACCCATCGGACACGACCATGTCACTCATCGGCACAATGGATAGCGGCGTCAGCGCCCTGCGGACGTTTCAAAAAGGCCTCGAAGTCATCGGCAACAACATCGCCAACGTGAACACCACGGGCTTCAAGGGCTCTTCCGCGAAATACTCGGACAGCTTCAGCAACATCCTGCAGGCCTCGTCGCCCGCGCCCAGCGGTGGCGGCGGCTCGAGCACCCCGACGATCGGCGTCGGCACCGGCGTGACGCTGGCCGGCGTCGGCACGAATTTCAGCCAGGGCTCGCTCTCGAGCACCGGGAACAACACCGACCTCGGCATCTCGGGCAACGGCTACTTCATCGTCGCGAACCCCACCGATGCCAGCACCTACGCCACGCGCGCGGGCGACTTTCGCATGGATTCCCAGGGCTATCTTGTCACGGCGCAGGGCTACCGCGTGCAGGGTCTCACCGGCGGCGTCTCCGGCACGCCGCCCGCGACCGTCGGCGACATCAAGCTCGGCACGCCGCCCGCCGGCACGCAACTCCAGTCCTTCAGCATCGATCGCAGCGGCAACCTGGTGGAGTTTTACTCCGATGGCACCTCGGCCACGACCAACCAGGTCCTGTTGCAGAATTTCAACGACCCCGCCGCCCTCACCAGCGTCGGCAACGGGCTCTTCGGCACCATGACCTCGGCCGGGCCGGTGAGCGGCTCCGTGACCCTGTCGGCGGCGAGCAACGCCCCGAACGCGAACGGTCTCGGCGCCATCCAGGCCGGCACGCTCGAACTCTCGAACGTCGACCTCACGCAGCAGTTTTCCGACCTCATCACCACGCAGCGCAGCTTCCAGGCCGCGTCGCACCTGATCACCGTCTCGGACACCGTCCTCGACGACATCGTCAACCTCAAGACGCGCTGAGTCGACCGCCATGGCCGCCGCCAAACCCGATCCCGCCGCCACCAAGGGCGAGGCCCCGGCCGCCGCCGCGAAGACCGAGGCGTTGTCCGCCCCGGCCGCGCCCGCGCCGCGCAGTGCGCTCACCTCGTGGCTTCCCGCCGTCGCGGCCATCCTGCTGGCGCCCGTCGCCACGTGGGCCGCGGTGGAATTCGTGCTGCTGCCGCGCCTCGTGAAAAAAATCGCCGCGACCCCGCTTACCGCCGCCGCCGCTCCGGCCGCGGAGGGCGCCAAGGCCCCGGGCAAGGAAGGCAAGGACGGCAAGGAGGGCGGCACGGTCAGCTACCCGTTTGACAACGTCGTCGTCAACCTCGCCGGCACGATGGGCACGCGCTATCTCAAGACCAGCTTCCTCGTCACGGGCGCCGACCCGGACATCAAGGCGGTGTTCGACACCAACAAGCCGCGGCTGACCGACGTGACGCTGAACGTCCTGTCCTCCCTCACGCTCGCCGATCTCGAGGAGCCGGGCGCGAAGAATGTCATCCGCGAGAAGCTGGTCTCCGCCTACAACCAGGCCCTCGGCAAGAAGGTCGCCGAGCAGGTCTACTTCTCGGATTTCGTGATCCAGTAGGCTCCCCCGGACCGCCGCTTTTCCCACTGCCGGCCCCGCCATGGCTGAAGACCCGCCACCACCCGCCGCCGAGTTTCTCGATCAATCCGAGATCGACAAGCTGCTCGCGCAGACCGTCGAGGCGCAGGCGCCGAAGCCGCTGCTCGTGCGGGCGAACGACTCCGGCTCCGCGAACGTCAAGGTCGAGCCCTACGATTTTCGCAACCCCGCGTTCCTTTCCGAGGCCGAGTTGCGCCGGCTGCGGCTGCTCCACGAGGATTTCATCCGCTACCTCAGCGCCCGCCTCTCGCTCTACCTGCGCATGGAGTTCGGCCTGAAGATGGCCAAGCTCACCACCGTTTCCTATTCCAAGTTCACCGACTCGCTCCCCAACCCGACCCACCTGAGCCTGTTCAAGGTCGAGCCGCTCGTCGGCGTCGGCATCCTCGACATCAACCCGCGCCTCGCGCTCACCGTCGCCGACCGCCTCCTCGGCGGCCGCGGCCACTCGGTGAAGACCGAGCGCTATCTCACCGAGATCGAAATCGCCCTGATCGAGGACGTGATCCTGATCCTCCTCGAGGAATGGTGCGCGCAATGGAAGACCGAGCAGGAACTGCATCCGCTCATCATCGGCCAGGAAAACAACGGCCGCTTCCTGCAAACCTCGCCCAAGGACGCCATCGTGCTCGCGCTCACCCTCGAGTGCAATTTCGGCGACTGCTCCGAGCAGATCCAGATCGGCGTGCCCTATTATACGATCGAGCCCGTCGTCAAGACGATGCAGGCCCGCCGGCAGAAGGACAACGCCGTGTCGCAGGTGGTGAAGCGCGCCGAGTGGCAGGGCGCCTACGACCGCATCACCATGCCGGTGCGCGCCGAGTGGCAGGCGTTCGAACTCACGCTCCGCGAAATCACCAGCCTGCGCGTCGGCGACGTGATCGAGATGTCGCCCACGATCTGCGCCGAGACCCGCGTGCTCCTCAACGGCGTGCCCAAATTTACCGGCACGGTCGGCCTCGATACCGACCGCGTCGCTGTCCAGCTCATCCGCAAACTCCCCCCGGAGGACTCCTCCTATGCCAAATCTGACGGACGAAAAGTCCCTTGATATCGTGCTCGACGTAAAAGTGAAGGTCACCGTCCAACTCGGCTCGGTGAACCTTCCCATGCGCGAGGTGCTGGAACTCTCGCCCGGCTCGATCGTGCAGCTCACGCAACACGCGAGCGATCCCGTCGGCCTGTTCGTCAACGACAAGCTCGTCGCCTATGGCGAGGTGGTCGTCGTCGAGGACAACTTCGGCATCAAGATCACCGAGCTCGTCGGCAGCGCGAAGCCATGAGCGATCGCGCCGGAGAGATCGGGGCGCCGCCGCCCGGCGCCCGTCGTCCGTTCGTCTTCGCGGGCCCCGGCGTGTTCCTCGCCCTGGCATTGGTGGGCGCGTCCGCGTTCGCCGCCGACGCCGACCAGGTCATTTTTCCCGCGTCCGGCTCGCATCCCGCGGCCTCCGCGGCCGGCACCGGCGCGGGGATTGGCGTCGTCACGCTCGTCGTCGGTCTCGCGCTGGCGGCGGCTGGCGCATGGTTCGTCTGGCGGGGTCGCAATGGCGCGCCGATCGGCCGCGATGCCCGGCAGCTCGCGATCAGCGAGACGCGCTCGCTGGGCAACCGCCAGTATCTGGTCGTCGCCTCCTACGAGGATAAAAAATTCCTGCTGGGCGTTTGCCCGGGTCGCATCGACCTGCTGGCGCCGCTGCCCGATTCGCCGGCCCCGCCACCGTCCCGCCCATGAGCCGCTGCCGCATCGTTCTGCTCGTCGGAATGGCCGCCGCCGTCTTCGGCGGCCTCGCCGTTTCCGCGCAGGCGCAGTCCAATCCCACCGGCATCGTCACGCCGTCCACGTCGGCCGCAGCCGCGCCGGCCACCCCGGCGGGCGCCGCTCCGGTCTCGACCACGACGATTCCCGCGGCGGCCAACGTGTCCACCGGTCCGCTGCGGCTCAACATCGGCCTCGAGGGCTCGAGCCAGACCGGCGAGGTGAGTGTCGCCGTGCAGATCGTCATCATCATGACGCTGCTGTCGGTCGCGCCGTCGATCGTCCTGCTCATGACGTGCTTCACGCGCATCGTCATCGTGCTCGGCTTCGTGCGCACCGCGCTCGGCACGCCCAGCGCGCCGTCGAACCAGATCATCGTCGGCCTCTCGCTTTTTCTCACGTTTTTCCTGATGGGTCCGGTCGTCGACCGCATCAACACCGAGGCGCTCCGGCCGTATCTCGACGGGAAGCTCACGTCCGTCGAGGCGATCGACAAGGCGACCGTGCCCCTGAAGCAGTTCATGCTGAAGCAAACCCGCACGCGCGACGTGGAATATTTTCTCGAGCTCGGCGGTTTCGGCCCGACTGCGGTCAAGGATCTCCCGATGCGCGTCGTGATCCCCGCGTTCGTGATCAGCGAACTCCAGACCGCGTTCCAGATGGGGTTTCTCCTCTTCCTGCCCTTTCTCGTCATCGACTTCCTCGTGTCGTCCGTGCTGATGGCACTCGGCATGATGATGATGCCGCCGGTGACGGTCGCGTTGCCGCTCAAGCTGCTGCTCTTCGTCCTCGTCGACGGCTGGCATCTCGTCGTCCGCTCCCTCGTGCAAAGCTTCGCCACATGAATCCCGACCTCGCCATCGATCTTTTCAAGTCCACCGTGATGTTCGCGCTCTACGTCGTCTCGCCGTTCCTCGGCGTCACGCTCGTCGTCGGTCTGCTGGCGAGCCTGCTGCAGTCGGTCACCAGCATGCAGGAACAGACCCTGACCTTCGTGCCCAAGCTGGTCGCGCTGGCCGGCCTGGCGCTGGTGCTCACGCCGTGGCTGCTGCGGGCCCTGTCCGAATTCACGATCACGATCCTCACGCGGATGGGGACGCTCGGGCACTGAGGGACCGAAAAAACCTGCGCCGGCGGAAGTTTCATCGCGACCGCTGCTGTCTTCCGCGCTGTTCCCGCCGCCTTTTCCATGTCCCTCGACTATCTCCTGGCCTGGCTGATGGTCTTCCTGCGCTCGCTGGGTGTGATCCTGCAACTGCCGGTGCTCGCCGGCCGGCCGATTCCGGTGACGGTGCGCGTCGGCCTCGGCGTCTGCCTCGCGACGCTCCTCGCGGGCATCGTGCCCGCGGCTCCCGTCCCGCTGGGCGTGTGGGAACTCGTCGGCGCCGTGGCGGGTGAGGTGGTGCTGGGGCTCGCCCTCGGATTCGTGGCGCGGATGGCGTTTTCCGCGATCGAGATGGCGGGGCGCGTCATCTCGACCGAGATCGGCCTGACGGCGACTCCCGGATTGGGCGTGCCGGAACCCTCGTCGGAGCCGCTGGCGGCGCTGCTCTCCACCTTTGCGGTGGTCTTGTTTTTTCTCCTCGGCGCCCACCACGCGGTGCTCAACGCCTTCGTGCGCAGCTTCCACCTCGCACCGGCGGGGCGGGCGGCCTTCGATGGTGCCGCCGGCGCCGCGCTGATCCGCGACACCTCCCACGTGCTCGAGGTCGGCGTGCGCATCGCGGCGCCGTTCATCGCGATGAATTTCCTCGTGACGCTGGCGTTTTCCGTCCTGGGCCGCGCGGTGCCGAAGATGAACGTGTTCATCGTGAGCTTCTCCGCGCGCGTGCTGGTCGGCTTCACGCTGCTCGCCGGGGCCGGCTCGCTGGTGGCGCGTTATCTTTACGTGGAGTTCGGCGACACCGCGCTGCGGATGCTGCAGCTGCTGCCGGCGCGCTGACGTGCGGGTGGCGGCAAAATTTGCCGCGTTTTTTACGCTGGGGTCGCGCGGCTCGATTTTCGACTGGGTGCAGTCGTTCAGAAAAGTTTAAGCCAATGGCCCACGGTGGTTAAGGGGCGCGAAGGAACCCTTGGCACCAGCGTTGCTAAAGTCAGCGGACCACATGGCCGACGTCGACCAAGAGCAAAAAACCGAGCAGCCCACCGAGAAGCGTCTCAGCGACGCCATGGAGCGCGGCCAGTTTGCGAAGTCGCACGAGTTGACGGTCCTCTTTCCGATCGCGGCGCTGCTCGGGGCGTTGGCCTTCACCGGCCAGGCGGCGGCGCGAGACATCGCGGACTACGCGTCGACGATGTTCACCCGCTTTGCCGTCACGTCCGTCGAGCACGACACCGTCACGGTCCTGCTCGGCGAAATGCTCCTCATCGCGAGCCGCGCGCTGGTCCCGCTGCTGGTCGGCATCGTCGGTGGCACGCTGCTCGCCGGCGGCATCCAGAGCGGCTTCCGCCTCGCGCCCAAGGCCGTGATGTTCAAGCTGGAGAACCTCGATCTCGCCGCCGGGTTCGGCCGGGTGTTCTCGAAGTCCGTCTTCGTCCGCACCGGCATCGACCTGCTGAAACTCGCCGCCATCGGCAGCGCCCTCTGGCTCGGCGCGCGCGGGTTGATGTATGACCCGCTTTTCAGCTCGCCGGTCGAGGCCGCCTATCTCGGGCAGTTTCTCAGCCACGCCACGCTGCTGTTTCTGACGCGACTGCTGCTCGCGCTCGGCGTGGTCGCCGCGGTCAGCTACGGTTACGAAAAATTCAAGATCTCGCGCGAGCTGATGATGACGCGCCAGGAGGTGCGCGACGAACAGCGCCAGGCGCAGGGCGACATGCACACCAAGGCCGCGATGCGGCGCATGGCCCGCCGGCTGATGCAGCGCCAGATGCTCTCCGCCGTCGCCACGGCGGACGTCGTCGTCACCAACCCGACCCACTTCGCCGTCGCGCTCAAATACGAGCGGGGCAAGGACCAGGCGCCCGTCGTGCTCGCGAAGGGCGAGAATCGTTTTGCGCAGCGCATCAAGGCCCTCGCCGCCGAGCACGGCGTGCCGACGGTCGAGAACAAGCCCGTCGCGCGCCTGCTCTTCGCGATGGGCCGGGTGGGGGAGACGATCCCCGCCGAGCTCTACCAGGCGGTCGCGGGCATCCTCGCGGTCGTCTACCGCACGCACCGTTATTATTTCCACCGCCTGAAGTCGCGCCGGATGGAGGCCACCGCCTGAGCGATGAGCGCGCCGGCCTCCAGTTCCAGCCCGATTGCCACGCTGCTCAAGCGGGCCGACCTGATTTTCACCGGCGGCCTGTTCCTCACGGTCCTGCTGCTGATCCTGCCGATCCCGACGCAGCTCCTGGACCTCTTCCTCGCGCTCAACATCGGCCTGTCGCTGCTCGTCCTGCTCGCGATCATCTACGTGAAGGATCCGCCGGAGTTCTCCGGTTTCCCGACGCTGCTGCTCGCGCTCACGCTCTTCCGGCTCGCGCTCAACATCAGCTCGACGCGCATGGTGCTCACCCACGGTTACGCCGGCCAGGTGATCGATTCGTTCGGGCACTTTGTGATCCAGGGCAACTACATCGTCGGCGCGGTCGTGTTCCTGATCCTCGTCGTCATCAACTTCGTCGTCATCACCAAGGGCGCGGGCCGCATCGCCGAGGTGAGCGCCCGGTTCACGCTCGACGCGCTGCCCGGCAAACAGATGGCCATCGATGCGGAACTCAACGCCGGCATCATCGACGAGGTCACCGCCACCGCCCGGCGCGTGAAGGTCCAGAAGGAGGCCGATTTCTACGGCGCGATGGACGGCGCCTCCAAGTTCGTGCGCGG
>CALFNN010000074.1 GCA_937902925.1 uncultured Opitutaceae bacterium | reverse complement strand
CAACCGCCTCCTCAAAAATCCCCACTTTAATCTTGTTTCGTGAACACCGTTGCTGACGACTGGTTCGGCCTCTTGCTCATAAAGGATGGCCACGCAAGCTGGTGGTCAAAATGTAGCCGATGAACGCGCCCCAGGACGCATAGTGCAATGCGGCAGACACTCGAAACCAAAGTGGCTCTGTCTTTTCTGACTTGAGGCGGCGGATGATCAACAAGACAGCGGCGACAATCGCTGACGAAATGGCGCCGCAGAGACAAACAATGGCGGACGTCGTAGGGACATAATCGTGATTGTTCACCGCGAATGACACTCCGAAAATGAACAAGACCCACGAAGCCAGCACGGCGACTGGAAAGAGTATCTTCATGGGTTGGCGACTTATTTCTTTGCCGAACAGTGTTATTCGCCGGTAGTGCGATTTCTTGCCCCGGTGCGCAGGATTGCGCGGGACAAAAGCTTGCGGTTTTCGAGGGGTGAATTTCTTTTCCGGGTCATGCCGAGGGCCGCCGCGCGTTTTCGCGTCTCCAGCGGGGACTAATAAGAGCGGGACGACTTTCGAAGTCGAGTCGTTTGGCCCTCGTGAGCGGGCAAGGGAAATGCGTCACCGGGTGGTGCGGGGATCGCGGCCCCACCGGCGGAGACTGCCACCGGGCGCGAAAATTACCGGAGCTAGTTCGAAGCGCGGATCCGGATCAAAAGGTCCTTCGACTCCACGGTGTCGCCGAGCGCCACGTGCAGTTCGGCGATGACACCGTTGCAAGGCGCGTAGACGGTGTTCTGCATTTTCATGGCTTCCATCATGAGCAGCTTGTCGCCTTTCGCGACCTTCGTGCCGACGGAGACGGAGAGCGTCGCGATCAACCCCGGGATGGGAGCGGCGACTTGGGTTGGGTCGGCGAGGTCGGCTTTCGGGCGGGCTTTCGTTTTCGGTGCGATGCCCTTGTCGACAATGAACGTCTCGCGGCCGATCCCGTTGAGTTCGTAGCTGACGCTCCGGCGGCCGTCCTTGTCGGGCTGGCCGACCGAGATGAGCCGGATGATGAGGACCTTGCCTTCCTCGATGCTGACGGAGATTTCCTCGCCGGGTTTGAGTCCGTAGAAAAACGCCGGCGTCGGCAGCACCGACACATCGCTGTAGGCCGCCGTGTGCTTTGCGAAGTCGGCGAAGACGGCCGGATACATCAGGTGCGAGTAAAGATCGTCGTCGGTGACATCGCGGCGTAACTTCTCTTTTAGTTCCGCCCGTATTTTTTCGAGATCGAGAGTCGCACCGGGTGAGAGGTGGGACGCGATGGGTGCCGGGTGCTTTTTACCCGTGGCCCTTGACCCATGACCTTTGACCCCGACGGCGGCGATCTCGCGTTCGAAGCGTGCCCGGGCTTTCGCATGCCGCTCCGGGCCGAGGACGACGAGCGAGACGCGCTCCGGCCAGCCGCCGTCGGGCCAGCCGAGGCCGCCGGACATCATGTCGATCACGGACTCGGGGAACGGCATCGAGCCGGGCTCGAGGTTGACGACGTCGGCGGGCTTGATGCCGCGGCTGAAGAGAAACAGCGCCATGTCGCCGACGACCTTGGAGGAGGGGGTGACCTTGACGATGTCGCCGAAGAGTTGGTTGACCTCGGCGTAGGTGCGGGCGATTTCCGGCCAGCGGTGGGCGACGCCCATCGAGGCGGCCTGCTCCTTGAGGTTGGTGTATTGCCCACCCGGCATCTCGTGCAGGTAGACCTCGGCGGAGCCGGTCTTCGGCGCGGTGTCGAAGGGTGCGTAGAAGGTGCGGACCTGTTCCCAATAGTCGGAAAACTCATTGAGCGCGTCGAGGTCGAGCCTGGTATCGCGCGGCGTGTGCTGGAGCGCGGCGACGACGGAATTCAGATTCGGCTGCGCGGTGCTCCCCGACATCGAGGCGATGGCGAGGTCGACAACGTCGACGCCCGCGTCGGCGGCACGGAGGACACTGGCGGAAGCGACGCCGCTCGTGTCGTGCGTGTGAAAATGGATCGGCAGGCCAATCTCGTCCCGAAGAGCCTTGACGAGCTTGTGCGCGGCCTGCGGGCGGCAGAGGCCGGCCATGTCCTTGATCGCGAGAAAATGCGCGCCCATCCGCTCGAGCTCCCGGGCAACGCGGACGTAGTATTGGAGGGAAAACTTGTCGCGGCGCTCGTCGAGGATGTCGCCCGTGTAGCAGAGCGCGGCCTCGCAGACGGCATGGGTCTCGTTGACCGCCTCCATCGCGACGCGGAGATTCGGGAGATAGTTCAGCGAGTCGAAGACGCGGAAGACATCCATGCCGCTCTCCGCGGCGTGCTTCACGAAGCCGGCGACGACGTTGTCGGGGTAGTTGGTGTAGCCGACGGCGTTGGCGCCGCGGAAGAGCATCTGGAAACAGATGTTCGGGACCTTCGCGCGGAGCTGGCGGAGGCGCTCCCACGGGTCCTCGCTGAGGAAGCGCATCGCGGTGTCGAACGTCGCGCCGCCCCACATCTCGAGCGAGAACAACTGGGGCACGCGCCGGGCAAGGGCATCGGCCCCGGCGAGCATGTCGTAGCTGCGGACGCGCGTCGCCATGAGCGACTGGTGGGCGTCGCGCCAGGTGGTGTCGGTGATGAGGAGGCGCTTTTGTTTCAGGGTCCACTCCGCGAATTTCTTCGGGCCGAGCTCGAGCAGCTTCTGGCGGGTGCCGGCGGCCGGTGGCGTGTGATGGTCGGAGGGGACGAGCCGCGCGGCGAGGAGGGGTTTCTCGGGGCGGTAGCCCTTGGCGTGCGGGTTGCCGTTGACAACGACGTTGCCGAGAAAGGTGAGGAGCTTCGTCGCGCGGTCGCGGCGGGGCTTGAAAGCGAAGAGTTCCGGCGTGGTGTCGATCAGGGTCGTGGTCGCCTGGCCGGCGCGGAACTGGGGGTGCGTGATGACGTTCTCGAGGAACGGAATGTTGGTCTTCACGCCGCGAATCCGGAATTCGCTGAGGACCCGGTGGGCGCGGTTCATCGCGATCTCGTAGCTCTGCCCGCTGGTGATGCTCTTCACGAGGAGCGAGTCGTAGAACGGCGTGATGACCGCGCCGGCGTAGCCCATGCCGCCGTCCAGCCGGACGCCGAAGCCGCCGGGCGAGCGGTAGGCGAGGATGCGGCCGTAATCGGGGATGAACTTGTTCTCCGGATCCTCGGTCGTGATCCGGCACTGGATCGCGTAGCCGTTGCAGACGACGTCGGTCTGCGCGGGCATGCCGACCTCGGGCGAATGCAGCGCGTGGCCCTGCGCGATGAGGATCTGGGCGCGGACGAGGTCGAGGCCGGTGACGACCTCCGTGACGGTGTGCTCGACCTGGATGCGCGGGTTCATCTCGATGAAGAACCATTCGTGGCGATCGAGGTCGTAGAGGAATTCGACCGTGCCGGCGTTGTCGTAGCGGATCTCGCGGGCGATGCGCGCGGCGGCGGCGCACAGCTCGCGGACCACCTGCTCGGGCAGGCCGAAGGACGGCGCGACCTCGACGACCTTCTGGTGGCGGCGCTGCACCGAACAATCGCGCTCGCGAAGATGGATGACGTTGCCGTGGCGATCGCCGAGGACCTGCACCTCGATGTGCTTGGCGCGCGGGATGTATTTCTCGAGGAAGACCGCGGGGTTGCCGAAGGCGCGACCGGCCTCGCCCTGGGCTTCGTCGAGGAGCGACGCGAGGTCGGCGGGCTTGTGAACGACGCGCATGCCGCGCCCGCCGCCGCCGAACGCCGCCTTGATGATGAGGGGGAAGCCGATCGTCTTCGCGATCTTCATCGCCTCTTCGCGATCCGTGATGGGTTCCTCGGTGCCGGGGAGCGTCGGGACGCCGATGCGCTGCGCGAGAGCGCGCGCGGCGGTCTTGTCGCCCATCATGTCGAGCAACTCGGGCCGGGGGCCGATGAAGATCAGCCCGGCCTTTTCGCAGGCGCGGGCGAAATCGGCGTTTTCCGAGAGAAAGCCGTAGCCGGGATGGATCGCATCGACGCCCTTCTCTTTCGCGACGGCCACGATGCTCTCGATGTCGAGGTAGGCGGCGACGGGGCCCTTGCCCTGGCCGACCTGATAGGCTTCGTCGGCCTTGTAACGATGGATGCACAGCCGGTCCTCCTGCGCGAAGATGGCGACGGTGCGTAGATTCAGCTCGGTGCCCGCGCGGAAAATGCGCACGGCGATCTCGCTGCGATTGGCAGCCATCAACTTCTTGATCGGGCGCAGGGCGGACGGGGCGGCTGGTATGGCGGAGGGTTGGGCGGTGGGCATCAAGCGTGGGACGCGGGATTTAGAAGGAAACATCGCGAACGCAAAGGGCATTTTGCCGGAGCGTCCAGTTTTCCGCTGGGATGCTCGCGAGGCCGAGACGGGCGCCCGCGCTGCGGCGCGGACGAAACACGGCCGTTGCCGGGTGGCGGATTTGCGAATGTGCGGCCACGGCGGAATGGCCCCGGACGCTTTGACTGTCCGTCATCAAGTGCGGAAAAATGGAATCGGCGCGGAAGAACGATTTTACATGCTGTGCGTCTCAGTGTCCGAGTCTTGATGCCTCAACCCCATGAAAAACCCTCCGGCGCGAGGGTTCCGCCGCTGCCTCGTGCCAGCACCGGTTTACCAATCTCCCTGCCATGAAAATCCCCCTCCGAGCCTCGTCGATTCTAACCCTGCTCATGCTTGCGGCGGCCACGCTGCGTGCCGCGGATGAGCCCCGCGCCGTGCAAGTCGGATGGCTCGGCGGCGCACCCGCGCCGCTGGCGAGCGGGGTGAGCTGGGGCGTGCCGTGGCCCGAGGGCGCGGTGCCGAAAGACCAGGCGTTCGCGTTGCGCACGGCCGACGGCAAGGCGCTGCCGCTTCAGACCTGGCCGCTCGCCTACTGGCCGGATGGGTCATTGAAATGGAGCGGTTTCGCAACGGTCGCCGGGCCGGACACGCCCGGACCGTTCAATCTCTCGCCGGGTGCCGCGGCGGCGACCGACACGCAGGTGAAGGTGCGGACCACCGGCACGACCATCGAGGTCGACACCGGACGGGTGCTCTGCCGGATCGCGCAATCCGGCATGAATCTCATCGACTCGCTGGCGGTCGATGGTCGCGAGGTGGCGCGGGATGGCCGGCTGGTCTGCGTGTTGCAGTCCGGCCCGGATGGCGCGCCGGACAACTCGCCGCCACGGGAAAGCTACGCGAGCAAGATCGAGCGCGTGACCGTCGAGCAATCCGGCCCGGTGCGCGCCGTGGTGCGCGTCGAGGGGAAACATCGCGGGCTGCAGGGCGGCCGCGAATGGCTGCCCTTCTCGGTGCGGCTGTATTTCTACGCCGGCCAGGAGGCGATCCGGGTCGTGCACACCATCGTGTTCGACGGCGACCAGCAGAAAGATTTCATCCGCGGGCTCGGCCTGACGTTCACCGTGCCGCTGCGCGAGGACTCGTGGAACCGGCACGTGCGGTTTTCCGGCCAGGACGGCGGGCTGTGGGCCGAGCCGATTCAACCCGGCAGCGGCAACCCCACGCAGCAGGCGGGGCAGAAGATCCAGGGCGGGCGGTTTTACGCGCCCAGCGACACCGAGGAATATGCGATCTGGAGCGACTACAAGCTCACCCAGCCGACGCCCGATGGGTTCACGATTTCCAAGCGGACGAATCCGGAAAGCACCTGGGTCTTCGCGGGCGCCGGACGGCGGGCCTCGGGTCTCGCGTTCGTGGGCGACGTGAGCGGCGGCCTCGCGATCAGCGTGAAGAATTTCTGGCAGTCCTATCCCGCGGGACTCGAGATTCACGATGCGGCCAAGCCGGCCGCGCAGTTGACGGCGTGGCTGTGGTCGCCGGATGCGCCGGCGATGGACATGCGGCACTACGACACCCGGGCGCACGGGCTCAACGCCACCTACGAGGATGTGCAGCCCGGGTTGAGCACGCCCTATGGCGTCGCGCGCACCAGCGAACTGACGCTGTATCCCACCGGAGCGGTGCCGGCCAAACCGGAGACGGTCGCGATGGCCGAGGGCGGGGCGAAACTTCCGCTGCTCGTCTGCTCGCCCGCCTATATTCACTCGACGGGCGTCTTCGGCGCGTGGAGCCTGGTTGACCGGTCGACGCCGTTGAAGGCGGCGGTCGAGAACCGGCTTGATTCGGTGGTCGGCTTTTACAAGGAGCAGGTCGACGAGCGCCGCTGGTATGGTTTCTGGCAGTTCGGCGATTTCATCCACAGCTATAACACCGCGGGCCATGTGTGGTATTACGACTACGGCGGGCATGGCTGGGACAACACCGAGTTGGGCGCGCCGCTCTGGATGTGGTATAGCTTCCTGCGCAGCGGCCGCGAAGATCTGTTCCGGCTGGCCGAGGCGCACACGCGCAACACGAGCGAAACCGACGTCTATCACCTCGGTCCGATGGCCGGCCTCGGTTCGCGGCACAACGTCATCAAGTGGGGCGACGGCGCGAAGGAGGCCCGCATCAGCCAGGCCGCGCACTGGCGTCCGTTCTATTATCTTACGACCGACGAGCGCACAGGCGACATCATGCGCGAGATGCTGAAGTCCGATCTCGCCGCCATCAAATTCGACCCGATGCGCGAGGCGCAGCCGGTGCTGCCGCAGGATCCGAAATATCCGGGCCGCATCCGGATCGGCCCGGACTGGTTCGCACTCGTCGGCAACTGGCTGACCGAGTGGGAGCGCACCGGCGACGCCAAGTGGCGCGACCGGATCCTCACCGGCGTCGACTCGATTCTCGCGATGCCCTATTGGATTCGCTCGGGCGTGCGCGATGGGCTCAATCCCGACATCGGCGGCGACAAGATCGGGCCACTCAAGGGCGGCGGCAGCATGACGGTCGGCTACGACCCGGCGACGGGAAAACTTTTCCCGATCCCGGACCCGCTCGTGCACGACCAGGTGCCGGTCAACTACAACCTCTCCACGATCCAGGGCGGCGCCGAGGTCATGTTCGAGGTGATTCCGCTGCTCGGCCGCGACGACTGGGCGAAAGCCTGGCTGCAATACTGCCGGCTCGGCGGCAATATCCCAGAGAGCGAGGGCGGCGCGGCGGCGCTGGCCGAGTTGCTCAAGCGCGACAAAGTCACCGGCAACGAACGTCCCGACGCCAGCCTGGTCGAGACGGCGCAGGGTGGGCCGCGGCTCGCGGCGTGGGCTTACGCCAAGACGAAAAATCCCGCGTTCGCGAAGCGCGCGATCGAGGCGCTCAGCGTCCTCAATGTCGGCGCGGCCGATCCCCGCCTCATCAGCGGGCCCGACTCGCTCAATCCCGTCCACGAGGCGCAGCGCGTTTCCACCAACGACGCGGCCCAGTCGAGTTTGACCGCGATCGAGATCCTGGCGCTTTGCGCCGATGCGCTCCCGGAGGAACTGCCGCCGCCGCCCGCGAATCGCGGCTTCGGCGGTCGCGGCCGTCGCGGCGGCGGCCGGGGGCCGGCCGAGGCCGGGCCGGGTGGACCGGCACCCGCCGAGCGACCCGCCACCCCCGCGCAGAAATAGTTTGCAGATGTTATCCATGAAAACAGCAAAGAAGACGGTGAAGGTCGTGGCGTCCGTGTTTGCGGCGGCGCCGGCCCTCGCCCAGACGACCCCGCCGACGGGGACCGGCATGATCAACCCGGCGTTCAACGCCGCTCGTCCGCGCGCCGTGTATCCAGTGCCCTACGGGGCGCCGATCCCGGAGGAGATCGTCAAGGTGCTCGATCGCGTGCGCGACTATCTGGCGGCCAACTCACCGGCGCGGGTGGTCGACCGGCGAAGCGACGCGGAGATCAAGGATTTCACGCAGCCGAATCCGAACGCCACGCTGGAACGCGGCGCGTTCAATATCATCGGCTACGAGTGGGGCGTCGCGTATTCGGGCATGCTGCTCGCCGCGGAGGCGACCGGCGACCGCCGGTTCCGCGACTACGTGGACCAGCGGATCGCGTTCATCGCCGACAAGGCGCCTTATTTCCGGGCGCAGATGCAGGCCAACGGCCAGGGTGGACAGGGGCCGCAGGCGGGGCGCGGCGGCGGGATCAATCTCTTCCGCTCGGTGCTCAATCCCCGCACGCTGGACGATTCGGGGTCGATGTGTGCGGCGATGATCAAGGCCACGCGGGCGGGAATCGGCGGCAACGTCCGGCCGCTCATCGACAACTACATGACGTGGATCATGGAAAAGCAGCAGCGACTCGCCGACGGCACCTTCGCGCGCAACCGGCCGCTGCCCGACTCGATGTGGCTCGACGATCTCTACATGAGCGTGCCCGCGCTCGCGCAGATGGGCCGGCTGACCGGCGACGCGAAGTATTTCGACGAGGCGGTGAAGCAGATCACGCAGTTCGCCGGCCGGATGTTCAATCGCGAGAAAGGCCTCTGGATGCACGGCTGGGTGCAGGGCATGAGCGTGCATCCCGAGTTTCACTGGGGCCGGGCCAATGGCTGGGCGCTGCTCGCCATGACCGAATTGCTGGACGTGCTGCCCGAGGATCACCCGGGCCGCGCATCGATCCTCGACCTCTATCGCGCGCAGGTGCGCGGGCTGGCGGACTTGCAGGCCAAAGACGGCCGCTGGCACCAGTTGCTCGACCGGCCCGACTCCTATCTCGAGACGTCGGCGACGGCGATCTACGCGTTCTGCGTCGCGCGCGGCGTGAACCGCGGCTGGCTCGATGCGCTCGCCTGCGGACCGATGGCCGTGCTTGCCTGGCACGCCGTCACGACGCAGGTCAACGCCGAAGGGCAGGTGGAGAACGTGTGCGTCGGCACCGGCATGGCCTTCGATCCGGCGTTTTACTACGCGCGGCCGGTCAGCCCGACCGCGCCGCACGGCTACGGCCCGGTGCTGCTCGCGGGCGCGGAGATGCTGACGCTCGCGAAGACCGGCAAGGCCGTGATCAACGACGAGGCGGTGATGTTCGGCCGCGCGACCGGCATGTGAGCACGCGGTTCCTTACGGGCTTGCTGGGCGTCTTCGTGCTGGGTTCACCGGTCGTCGCCGGGGAACTCGACTGGCCGGCCATCATATCGCAGACCAAGCCGTGGTCGCGGTGGTGGTGGCTGGGCAACATTGGAACGAAGCAGGATTTCACCACGCAGATGGAGAAGTATGCCGCCGCCGGCCTCGGCGGACTGGAGATCACGCCGATCTACGGCGTGCGCGGCGAGGAGAGCCGTTTCAACAGCTACCTGTCCCCGGCGTGGATGAACCTGCTCGACCACGTGCTCGACGAGGGCGGCCGGCTCGGGCTCGGCATCGACATGGCCACGGGCACCGGCTGGCCGTTCGGCGGGCCCTGGGTCACGCCGGATATCGCGGCGCGCACGGTGATGGAAAAAATCTACCCGATCAAAGGCGGCGGACGGCTGGGCGAGCCGGTCGCGGTCACGCAGGAGCCGCTTGTTCGCGTCGCCGGTCCGCGGCAGGTGACGATCGGGGAGTTGACCGATCCGGTCGCGTCCAACGCAAACCTGCAGGACCTCGCGCTCGACCAGGTGCGTTTTCCGCGGCGACTGCCGTTGCAGGCGCTCGTGGGATATTCGACGGCCGGCGAGAAGATCGACCTGACCGCGAAGGTCGCGGCGGATGGCACGCTCGCCTGGACGGCGCCCGCGGGTGACTGGACCCTCTACGCGGTTTTTCTCGGCTGGCACGGCAAGCAGGTGGAACGGGCCGCGCCGGGAGGGGAGGGTGACGCGCTGGATCATTTTTCGCCCGCGGCGATCGCGGCATATCTGGCGGAATTTGACCGCGCCTACGCGGGCCACCGCCCCGACCGGCTTCGCGCCTACTTCAACGATTCCTACGAAGTGGACGATTCCCAGGGCGAGTCGAACTGGACACCGCGGTTTTTCGAGGAGTTCGCGCGCCGGCGCGGTTACGATCTGCGCGACGAACTCCCGGCGTTTTTCGGCCGGGATACGCCGGAAAAGAATTCACGCGTCATTTCCGATCATCGCGAGACGATCTCCGACCTCTTGCGCGACAACTACACGGTGCCATGGGCGAAGTGGGCGGCGGGTCACGGCGCGCTGATTCGCAACCAGGCGCATGGCTCGCCCGCCAACCTCCTCGATCTCTACGCGGCGAGCGGCATTCCCGAGACCGAGGGGGCGAACGTCGCGGGCATGAAGTTCGCGTCGTCCGCGGCGCATCTCACGGGCAAGGTGCTCGCGTCGTCCGAGACGGCGACCTGGCTGGGCGAGCACTGGACCTCGACGCTCGCCGACGTGAAACAGCGGGTCGACCTGATGTTCCTCGGTGGCGTGAACCACAATTGCTACCACGGGACCGCGTTCTCGCCACCGGGCGAACCGTGGCCGGGATTTCATTTCTACGCGTCCGCGGAGCTCGATCCGTCGAATCCCATCTGGGCGGATTTCGATGCCTTGAACGCCTACGTGGCGCGGTGCCAGTCGTTCCTCCAGTCCGGAAAACCCGCCAACGACATCCTGCTCTATTACCCAATCTACGATGTGTGGGCGCAGCGTGGCGACGGGGCGATGCCGCACTTCTCGGCCGGCGGGCTGCGTGGTGGTGGCAATGCGGGCGTGGCGCCGGAGCTTCTCGCGCAAGGTTACACCTTCGACTACGTGTCGGATCGCCTGCTGCAAAACGTGGAGTTTTCCGGCGGCGCGCTGCGGGCGGGCGGAAACGCCTATCGAACGGTTTTCGTGCCGACGACGAAACTGATGCCGGTGGCGACGCTGGAAAAACTCGTGGCGCTGGCCGAGGCGGGTGCCACGATCATCGTGCAGGGCCCGCTGCCCGGCGACGTGCCCGGCCTCGGGCAGTTGGAGTCGCGGCGGGCCGAGTTTAGGCGGCTGGTCGCAAAGCTCGGCCGGACCGGGGCGGACGATGCCGACATCTCCGCGACGGCGATGGGGCGCGGAAAATTTCTTTTCGGCGGCAACCCGGACCGCCTGCTGGTGCGGGCCGGGGTGAAGCGCGAGTCGCTCGTCGACGCGGGACTCGCATTCGAGCGCCGCGCCGATCCGGAAGGCTCGATTTATTTTCTGCTCAATCGCGGCTCGAAGCCGTTTGACGGCTGGCTGCCGCTGGCGCGCCCGGCGCGTGCGGTGGCGATCTTCGACCCGATGGACGGAACGCGGGGGCTGGCGTCGATCCGGACGGCGGCTGATGGCGGCGTCGAAGTCCGCGTGCGCCTCGCGCCGGAGGAGTCGTGGATGTTAAAGACATTCGCTGCACCGGTCGACGGTCCGCAATTTGCCTATTGGACGGCCGCAGGGAAATCGGAATCCCTCCCGGGCAAATGGTCGCTGAGATTTGTCAATGGCGGGCCGGCATTGCCCGAGGCGGTGGAGACGACGGAATTGAAATCGTGGACAGAGTTTGATGGCGACAGGGGCCGGAGTTTTTCAGGCAGCGCGACATATGCGCTGCGCTTTGCCCGTCCGGCCGGTGCCGCCGCCGCCTGGCGGCTCGACCTCGGCCGGGTCGCCGAGAGCGCGCGGATAAAGCTGAACGGCCGCGAACTCGGCGTGCGCTTTGCCCCCCCGTTCGCGGTGATCATTCCGCCGGAGCAGCTGGCCGATGAAAACAGGCTGGAGATCACGGTCACGAATCTGGGAGCAAATCGGATCGCGGACCTCGACCGGCGCGACCCGGGCTGGAAAAAATTCTATAACACGAACTACCCGGCACGGCTGGCGGCCAATCGCGGTGCGGATGGAAATTTCAGTGCCGCCAAGTGGACGCCACGCCCGTCCGGCCTGCTCGGGCCGGTCACGCTGACACCGCTGACGCAGCAGGAGTAGGCGCGGCAAGCCGCGTGGCGTGGCGCCGAAAACGGAGCCCCGGCGGACTGGGTGCCGGGGCAAACCGGCCCGCGCGGCCGGGCATTTGCACACCTGACAAAACTGTCAGGTGCGAAGGCTGGTTTACGGATACCTGTCCGCCACGTTTCGAGGGCGACCCTTCCGAAACGTCGGGTTCGCCCCCAAGCCTCTGCATACACCCAAGTCCGGCGCCCCTTTGTCTGCCGGTTTTTTCGAAACCGCGACGCAGTCAGACCCGGTGCCGGAGAAGTTTACCTCCGTAAAATCATGACTACAACGCTACCCAAGTCTGCCGTTACCCGCCGACTGCCGCTGGCTGCCGCCGGCGTGCTGCTCGTCGTCGCAACGTCACCGTTCTGCCGCGCGGCCCAGGCCGCACCGGCCGATCCCGCCACGCTCGCAAAATACGATGCGAACAAGAACGGCGTCCTCGATCCGTCGGAACTCGCCACGATGCAGGCCGACCAGGCGGCGAAAAAAATCCCGGTCGAGACCACGGCGGCAAATTCCAACCCGGTGGTCGAGCTTTCGCCCTTTGAAGTGCAATCCGACACCGAGAAGGGCTATTACGCCGCCAACACGCTCTCCGGCACGCGCATCAACACGAAGCTCGAGGATATCGGCGCCTCGATTTCCGTCGTCACGAAGCAGCAGATGCAGGACTTCGCGATGCTCGATATCAACGATGTCTTCCTCTACGAGGCGAGCACCGAGGGCACCGGCACCTACACCGACGTGGTGATCGATCGCAATGGCGTTGCGACCGACAATGTCGCGCGCGATCCCAACAACGCGAACCGCGTCCGCGGCATCGGGCCGGCCAACCAGGCCATCGGGAATTTCCAGACCAGCGTGCCGTTCGACCCGGCGATGATCGACAGCATCGAGATCAGCCGCGGTCCGAACTCCAGCATCTGGGGCCTCGGCAACGGCTCCGGCACGCTCAACGCCATCCCGTCCGCCGCCAACGTGCAGCGGGAGTCGACGAATGTCTCCCTGCGCACCGACAATCTTGGCAGCGTCCGCACGGTGCTCGACCTCAACCGGCCGCTGATCCGCAACAAACTCGCGCTGCGCGCCATGGCGATTTACCAGGAGGACGAGTTTGTCCGCCAGCCGTCGTTCAGCCGGACGAACCGTTACAGCGGGATGGTGACCTACAAGCCGTTCAAGAACACGACCATTCGCGGCGCGTTCGAGCACTACGAAAATTATGCCCGGCGGCCGAACGCGATCCTGCCGCGTGACGCCATCAGCTACTGGGAGCAGAGCGGCCGGCCGACGTGGAATGCCGCGACGTGGACGCTGAGCCGCCAGGGAGTGGACACCGTCGTGCCCTATGCCACGAGCACGGGCCCGGAGAACGCGCTGCTCGGCGCCGGGGTCGAGTCGATCGGCACCACGCTCGCCCGCTCGATTCTGTTCGTCGATCACGGGCAGATCCCCTTGTGGACCACCGGCTACATCAGCGGCATCCCGGCACCGTCGGCGACGAATCCGAATCCGGTGCCGACGCCGGACTTCCACCCGACCAACGGCAACCAGCGTTTCATCGAGACCGCCCCGGCGCCGCGCGTCGGGCCGCTCGCCGCGACGTGGACGAGCATCACCGACCGTTCCGTCTACGACTGGTCCGGGGCGAACATCGGGGCGGCGAACTGGCAGCAGAACAAGACGAGGTCCTACACGGCGCAGCTCGAGCAGTTCTTCATCAACACGCCGCGGCATCTTCTCGCGGCGCAGCTCGGCTGGCACCGGGAGGAGGGCGACAACTACTCCCGGTCGTTCATCGGCACGAGCGGATCGGCCGCGATGATCGTTTACATGGACGTCACCACGACGCTGCCCGACGGCCGGCCGAATCCGTTCTTCGGGCGCCCGTATGTCAATGCGCTCGAGCCGGGCATCTCGAAGAGCCAGCCGCTCACCGAGGAATACAAGAGTCAGCTCGTCTACCGCCTGACCTTGTCGAAGGAAAAAAACTGGTTGCGCTGGATCGGCGACCACACGCTCAGCGGCTACAACGAATACAAGCGCTCGATCCGGCAGAGCTACGCGTTCCGTGATGTCATCGTCGACAACCACGCCTGGCTGCCGGCGGGCTCGGCGCGCTACGGCGGCTCCACGGTCGCGCGCGGCTACTATCGTTATTACATCGGCGACAACAAGGGCGACGACATCGACTACGGGCCCGCGGCGTGGGACAAGGTCAGCGGGACGCACAATCTCCGCTGGTATAACGCCGCGCTGGGCCAGTGGGTCGACGAGGCGGCCGTGATCGGCGAGGCGGCGGGCAACGGCGTGCGGGTTTCCGCCAACACGATCAAGACGGTCGGCGGGGTCCTGCAGAGCCACCTCCTCGACGACCGTGTGGTCACGACGTTCGGCCTGCGCAAGGACTCGAACTTCAACCGCAACGCCGCGCCACTCGCATTGCTGCCCGACGGGATCACGCCGGACTACAGCTCCGACGATACGTGGCCGAACGACTGGTTCCGTCGCGACGGCCGCACCAAGACAGCCGAGGTCGTCGCCCGTCCCTTCCGCAAGTGGAGTTTCCTCGACCGCCGCGCCGACAGCGGCTCGGGTTTCGTGAGCCACGTGGCCGACTTCGTCCGTTCTCTGAATTTCTACTACAACCGTTCCGACAGCTTCGTGCCGCAGACGATTGCCCAGAACCTCAACCTGAAGCTGCTGCCGAACCCGACCTCGGTCGGCAAGGATTACGGCGTTTCGTTCGGGCTGGCCGACAAGCTTTTTGTCCGCGTCAACTTCTACGACAACGGCCAGATCAACTCGCGCACCGGCGACGCGGGCACGATCGCCACGCGCGCCGGTCGCATCGACTTCCGCTTTGGTGGCAACAACGACCAGTTTAATCTCCAGCGGCAGGCCGCCGCGTGGGTCGCCGCGGCCAATCCGGCCTTCACCCAGGACCAGATCGACGCCGAGGTGGCCAAGGTCATGCAGGTGCCGGTCGACCGGCTCGCGCAGATGAATGCCTATCCCATCGCCGAGACGTCCGACGTCACATCGAAGGGCCAGGAGATCGAGCTCACCTACAACCCCAACCGCTACTGGACCCTGCGGGGCAACGTTTCCCACGAGGAGGTGGTCGAGGAGAATGTCACGCCTGGCATCCAGGAATACGTCGACTCCCGCTGGGCGGTCTGGACGTCGGTGATCGATCCCCGCACGAACACGCCCTGGTGGACGACGCGCTACGGGAGCGCCGGCACCGCGGAGAATTTCTACAACGTGAACGTGGTCGGCCCCTACAAGCTCCTGCGCGCCACCGAGGGCAAGTCGCGCCCGCAGATTCGGCAGTGGAAGGCGAACCTGGTGACGAACTATGCGCTGCGGGGCCTCGGCCTCGAAAACAAGTGGCTCCAGCGCGTGTCGCTGAGCGGCGCGGTCCGTTGGGAAAGCAACGCCGGCATCGGCTACTACGCTTACGACAACGACCCGAACGCCTATGACCCAAGCAAGGTCATCTACGACAAGGCCCACCTGTATTGCGACCTTGGGGTGAGTTACCGGACGAAAATCTATCGCGACCGCGTCGGGCTGACCGTGCAGCTCAATGCCCGCAACGTCGGCGAAAACGGGCGCATCCAGCCCGTGGGAGCGCTGCCAAACGGCGTGCCGCACACGTTCCGGATCGTCGACCCGCAACTGTTCATCCTGACGACGACGTTCAGCCTCTAGTTCGAAACAAGAGGTGCGGCCGGCGGGACGGCCGGCAGGATTTCAGCCGCCGCGCGATCGGAAGATGCGCGGCGGCTTTTCGTCGTCCTACGGACTGTCCGATAAATTTTGGAACACGGCGGCGCGGCGCCGCGGTGACAAAACGGAACAGATGCGGACCGGCGCGCTCTCAATTTCCCGGTAATCGAAAATAATCCTCTGCCCCAGATACCCCGCGCTTATGCCCCGCCCCGACACGCTTCCCGCCGCTCCAGCCGGTGCACTCTGGCTTCGTCAACCAAAACGAAGAAAAGCACATGATTCCGACTACACCCATACCGCAGAAAAATCCGCGCCGGCCCGGGCTGGCGTTTATCGGGGCGCTTTTTGCCGCGACCTTTTGCCTGGCCCAGACCGGGCCGGCCACGACACCGACTGACCCAGGAACCCTGGCGAAATACGACCGGAACCACGACGGAAAGCTCGATCCCGACGAACTGGCCGTCATGCGGGCGGACGAGGCCCGGATGGCGCAGGCACCCGTGGAACAGACCGCGGCGAGTCCGGGCGGCGGCAGCGACATCGTCCAGCTCTCGCCCTTCGAGGTCGATGCCTCGCAGGATCACGGTTACTATGCGTCCAACACGATGTCGGGCACGCGCATCAAGTCCCGCATCGAGGATCTGGGCGCGTCGATCAGCGTCGTCACCAAGCAGCAACTCGATGACACGGCGGCCGTCGACATCAACGACGTGTTCAAATACGAGGCGAACACGGAGGGCACGGCGGATTTCACCGCGATGAATTCCGCGGCGCCGACGACGGACTCGATCCAGTCGAGCCCGGCGACGGCGACGCGCCTGCGCGGCGTCGGCTCGCCCAACATCTCGAACGGCAACTTCACCGCGATCACCCGGATTCCCATCGACAGCTACAACATCGACTCGATCGAGATCAGCCGCGGGCCGAACTCGACGCTCTCCGGGCTGGGCGCGCCTTCCGGCACCATCAATATCAACCGCGGCAAGGCGGGGCTGCAGCGCGATGTCTCCGAGGTGACGTTTCGCGGCGACAGCTATGGCGGGTATCGCAGCAACTTCACGCTCAACCGGGCGGTCATCCCGGACAAGCTGGCCTTCCGGGTCGACGGACTCTACATGCAGAACGCCTACCTGCAAAAACCGTCCTACGACCTCACCAAGCGGCTGTCGGCGTCGTTCGTCTACAAGCCGCTCAAGGACACGAATATCAGCGGCATCTTCGAAACCTACCACGAGCAGCGGCAGACGCCGAATTCGCTCACGCCGCGCGACGGCGTGAGCGAGTGGCTGCAGTCCGGGCGGCCGACGTGGAACCCGCTGACGTTTACTGCGACGGTGAACGGCACCACGACTGCGCCGATCCCCGTGGGCAGCGGCGCGACCGCCGAACTGCTGACCCTGCCGGCGGGTCTGTATTCGAACTCCACGACCTACACGCGGCCGAGCATGTTCATCGACAACGGCCAGGTGCAGCTCTGGGAGGTCAACCGCCTCGGCACCACCAACAATCCCAACGGCACCACCACGAGCAACGTCCGCCTTGTTGGCAGCGGCTCGGGGATCATGCGCGGGACGGTCAACGGCGGCATCCTCTACCAGGTTCCCGGCCTCACCGACAAGTCACTCTACGATTGGACGAAGGAGAACGCGGTTTCCACCAACTGGAACAAGGACCGCGCGTTCATCTACACGGCGGAGGTCGTGCAAAAGGTCGTCGACAATCTCTACGCCCGGGTCGGCTGGCATCTCGAGGACTACGACACCTACAACCGGAACATCTCGAATCCGCCCACGCTGCAGATCGACGTGAACCAGTATCTGCTGGATGGCCGTCCGAATCCTTATTTCCTGCGCCCCTACATCCAGAACATCGAGCCCACGATTTTCCGCAGTCCCGAGTTCAGCGACAGCCTGCAGGGCAATCTCTCCTACGAGCTTCACTTCGACAACGATTCCGACTGGAAGCGCTGGCTCGGTCATCACCAGTTTGGCGCCTACTACGAAAGCCGCCATATCACGACCGGCACGTTCCGCTACCGTGAGGCGGTCATCGATCCCAATCACGTTTGGAACACGGCGGGCGCGTTGAACTACACCAACGGCCCGGCGGTGGGGCGCCCCACGTATCGCTACTACGTCGGCGGACCGAACGCCATCGGCTACCAGCAGGGCTATGCGCCGCCGAAATCCGGCGTCGCGGGAACCTACGACCTCAACTGGTTCAACGGCGCAACCGGCCAGTGGGTCGACGAGCCGGCGGTGTTCGGCACGGCGCCCTACATCTCCGGCCAGACCAAGCAGGAGGACACCGCGCGCGGCCTGACCACGCAGAATTTCTTCCTGAACGACCGGATCGTGTTCACCGGCGGGATCCGCAAGGACTTCAACCGCACGCGCAATTCCGCTGGCGCCGTGGTCGACCCGACGACCGGTTTCTTCACGTTCGACAACGACAAGAACTGGGGGCCATGGACGGCGGCGACGGGCATGACACGCACCGCCAGCCTTGTCGTGAAACCGCTCACCTGGCTTGGCCTCTCCTATGATCGCGCCTCGAGCTTCACTCCACAGCCGCCGGCGGTGGACCTGTTTGGCAACGTGCTGCCGAATACTTACGCGCATGGCCACGACGCCGGGTTCTTCGTCAATCTCTTCGGCGGCAAACTCGTGTTTTCCGCGAAGATCTACGACAACGCCTACATCAACGACCGGAACAGCGACTCGACGATCGGCAGCCGCATCGCCCGGATCGAGAACGGCACCGGCTCCGACCATTTCAGCCTGCAAAACTTCGCGAACTCCGTCGCCTCGGCCCGCCTCGGGCCGACCGCGACCCCGGATCAAATTGCGGCCGTCGCCGCGACGATCACCCAGTTTCCGGTTGGGTTCCAGAACGCGGTTCTCGCCACGAACTCTGGCGCGGCGCTCCGCGGCACGAACAACCTGGACGCCAAGGGCGCCGAGCTCGAGCTGACCTACAATCCGTTCAGCACCTGGCGCATCAAGTTCAGCGGCGCCCAGACGAAATCGATCAACACGTCGCTCGAGGGCAACCTGACCGACTACATCGCCCTTCGCATGCCCTACTGGCTCAGCGTCAAGGACGACCAGGGGAATCCGTGGTGGACGAGCACCGCGCTCGGCTCGCAGTCCGCGCAGAATTTCTACAGCTCGGCGGTCGAGGCGCCCATCAAGGTCGACCAGGCGCTGCTCGGAAAATCCAATCCGCAGATCAAGGAATACACGTGGCGCGTGCTCTCGACGTATCAGTTCACCCAGGGCCCGCTGCGGGATGTCGGGGTCGGCGGCTCGGTCCGATGGGACTCCCGCAGCGCCATCGGCTACCTCGGCGCGGCACCGGATGCCGATGGCATCGTCCGGTCGCTCGACGTGAGCAAGCCCGTCTACGATCCGGCGCGCGCGTCCTGCGACTTCTGGGCGTCCTACAGCCTCCGGCTGTTCCACGACAAGGTGAGGGCGCGCATCCAGTTGAACCTGCAAAACGCGTTCGAGGGCGGCCGGCTGCAGGCGGTCGCGGTCAATCCGGACGGCACGCCCTACAACTGGCGCATCATCAATCCGCGGAAGTGGGTTCTGAGCACCACGTTTGATCTCTAGGCGGCCACGGCCGCGATCGGAAAGTTTGCCAGCTCTCCCGCCGGCCGGTGGGAGAGCTTTTGTTTTGTTTGGAATCCAGCCGAAGGCCTGACAAAAAAACAGCCATGCCCCGTATTTGCCGCCTCGCCTTCGGACTCGTCGTCATGGCCGGAAATCTCCTCGGAGCGGATGCCGTGCCCTGGGTCAGTGACACGGCCGGGCCCGGCGATTTTCCACTCGTGAGCCGGGACCAGGTTGCGTCGGTCGTCGTTGCTGCCGGCGATTTCAAGGTCGTGCAACTCGCCGCCGCAGACTTGGTCGCGGACGTGGAGCGAGTCACCGGGCGGAAGCCGGCACTCGGGAGCGCGGGCACACCCGGGGCGGGCGCCACGGTCCTGGTCGGCACGCTTGAGCACAGCCCGGCCATCGATGCCCTCGTGCGCGCCGGAAAACTCGACGTGCACGATCTGCGCGGCCAATGGGAAAGTTTCGTCATCGCGACCGTGGCGAATCCGCAACCGGGCGTGGATCGCGGCCTCGTGGTCGTCGGCAGCGACCGGCGGGGGACGGCGTTCGGCGTCTATGAGCTGTCCCAGGCGATCGGCGTGTCGCCGTGGCATTGGTGGGCGGATGTGGTGCCCGCGCACCGCGATACGCTCTTCGTGGCCGCCGGCACGCGGCGGTTCGGCCCGCCCTCGGTGCAGTATCGCGGGATTTTTCTCAACGACGAGGACTGGGGCCTGCAACCGTGGGCGGCCAAGACCTTCGAACCGGAGGTGGGCGACATCGGGCCGAAGACCTACGCAAAAATCTGCGAACTGCTGCTCCGCCTGAAGGCCAACACGCTCTGGCCGGCGATGCACGCCTGCACCAAGCCGTTCAATCACTACCCCGAGAACAAGCTCGTGGCCGACGACTACGCGATCGTCATGGGCTCGTCGCATGCCGAGCCGATGTTGCGCAACAACGTCGGCGAGTGGACGGCCCCGCACGAGGACTACAACTATGTCACGAATCGAGCGGGCGTGCTGAAATACTGGGAGGAGCGGGTCGCCGAGAACGGGAAATACGAAAACATCTACACCCTCGGCATGCGGGGCATCCACGACTCGAACATGCAGGGCCCGAAGACCGATCCGGAGCGGATTCGCACACTGGAGCAGATTTTCTCCGATCAACGTGCCTTGCTCGCGAAATATGTGAACCCGCAGGTGGAGCGCGTGCCCCAGATGTTTTGCGCCTACAAGGAAGTGCTCGACCTCTACCGGCAGGGGCTGAAGGTCCCCGACGACGTGACCATCGTGTGGCCGGACGACAACTTCGGCTACGTGCGGAACTACGCCAGCGGCGCCGAGGCCGCGCGCCCGGGCGGATTCGGTGTCTACTACCATCTGTCGTATCTCGGCGCGCCAATGGCCTACCTGTGGCTCTACACAACCCCGCCGGCCCTCGTATGGGAGGAAATGTCCAAGGCCTACGACCATGGCGCCCGCAAGATCTGGATCGCAAATGTCGGCGACTTGAAGCCCGGCGAAATCGGGACGGAATTTTTCCTGCAGATGGCGTGGGACATCAAACGCTGGCAGCCGGACAACCTGCCGGACTATCTGGTCGGATGGGCGGCCCGGGAATTCGGTGCCGCGCAGGCCGAGGACATCGCGCGGATCATGGGGCGCTACTACGCGCTGAACTACCAGCGCAAGCCCGAGCATTTGCAGTGGTGGTTGCCGAACCAGCCGCCGCGCCCGAGTCCGTTTACCGAGATTGAGATCGCGCAGCGCCTCACGGCATTCGGGGCATTGGACGCGCAGGCGCGCGCGGTCTACGACCGCCTGGCGCCGGCGCAGCGCGACGCATTTTTCGAGTTGGTGCTTTATCCGGTGCGCGGCTCCATGCTGGCAAACCGCCGTTATTTCGACGGCGAACTTTCCACGCGCCATGCGGCGGGCGGTGAGCCGGATGCGGCCCGGCTGGCGACGGCGGCGGAGGCGGCCGATGCCCAGCTCAAGACGGAGACGCGGCGTTTTAACGACGACATCGCCGGCGGAAAATGGCACGGCATCGTCTATCTCGAACCCGCCGACAACCAGTGGCGGTCGATGCGGGTGGCCCCGTGGGCGTTGCCCCGGTTTCCCCCTTTCCCGTCGTCGCCCGCCGTGAAGCCGGCGGGCGGGGTGATCTCCGTCGAGGCGGAGCACTTCGATGCGAGCGTCGAGCGCGGCGGCGCCCGCTGGCAGGTGATCCGGGGATTGGGTCGCACGGGCGATTCCGTGGCGATGTTTCCGACGACGACGCCGGGCGTCGCAAGCACGGAGCTGGCGACCGCGGCGCCGCGACTCGACTATGCCATTGATTTTGCCGCGCCGGGAGAATTCCCGGTGACGATCAATTTGATTCCCACGCAGCCGATCGCCGCGGGGAGGGGATTGCGTTTCGCGCTCGGGCTGGACGAGCAACGGCCGCAAGAAGTGGTCGTGAATGTCCGCGACGGTTCGGCCGATTGGGCGCAGGGCGTGCTCAACGCGACGGTGATGGGTTCGGCCAGGCTGGCGGTGACATCGGCCGGGGCGCACACGCTGCATCTCTACGCCGTCGATCCCGGGGTCGTCGTCGACAAGATCGTGATCGACACCGGCGGGTTGCAACCGAGCTACCTCGGCCCGCCGGAAAATCGCTGAAGGCTCACGCCGTGCCGGGACCGGTCGAGACCTCGGCCACGATTCGCGCGAGGACCTCCGCCACCGGATATTTCACGAGGTATCGGTCCGCCCCGAGTTCGTGCGTGCGTTCCGCCTCACGCGGATCGGACAGCGACGAAACCATGACAACCTTGATGGTGCGGAGCCGGTCCTGCCGGCGGATCCATCCCAGCACGTCGTAGCCGCTCATCCCGGGCATGTTGATATCGAGAAACATCAGGCGCGGCCGGGGATGTTGCATGGTTTCGGCCGTGAGGCACGTCCGGGTGATGAACTGCACGGCCTCCGCGCCATTGGTGAAAGCCACGATCGGATTGGCAACGTGCGCGGAGTCGAAGCGCTCGCGCAGGAGAAAGATATCGTTGGGGTCGTCGTCGACGACGAGAATCGGATGCAGCGCGCTGCTGACCGTTCTGCTCGCGGCCGAGCGCGGCTGGGCGACGACCTCCGGGGCCCGGCGGTCGTCGGCGACCACGGGCACGGGAGGATTCTGGCTTCCGCGCGCGGGACGCGGGCGAATTCCAGGAGCGCCCGGCTTCGACTTGAGCAGCCCGCACCGAAGGAACGCCTCGTGCACGGCGTTCAGGCGGACGGGCTTCGTCATGTAGTCGTCCATGCCGGCGTTGAGGCATTTCTGACGGTCCTCGGCGAGCGCATGGGCCGTGAGTGCAACGATTGGAATCCGGGAGTTGATGCCCGGTTCCTTGCCCGAGCGGATGCGGCGGGTCGCCTCATAACCGTCCATCACCGGCATCTGGCAGTCCATGATGACCGCGTCGAAAGTCTGGCGGGACAGCCGTTCGAGTGCCGCGGCACCGTCGCCGGCGACCTCGACGGTGTGGCCTAGTTTCTCGAACAGCATCCGCGCCACCATCTGGTTGGCGAGATTGTCCTCCACTACGAGCAGGCGCAGCCCGCCGGGCGCCGGCGGGGTGGTGCCGGCGGTGACGCGCGCCACCGATGCGGCAGCGAGGGCGCCCGGGCCGCCCAGCACGCGGGCGAGGCAGCGGTGGAGCTGCGCCTCGCGCACCGGCTTGACCAGAAAGGCGGCAAATCCAACCGCGGCGGCGGTCGTCGGATCGTCAAGCGTGCCCGCGGACGACAACATGACGAGCGGCACGCGGGCGATGGCGGCATCCGAGCGAATCTCGACGGCGAGTTGCAGGCCGGTCATCTCGGGCATGTGCCAGTCGAGCAAGACCAATTGGCAGGGCAGGCCGGCCACCGCCTGGGCGCGCAGCCGGGCGAGAGCCGCCGGACCGTCGGCCACCGCTTCCGCCTGCAAATCAAAATGGGCGAGCTGCCCGAGCACGATCCGGCGGTTCGTGGCATTGTCGTCGACGACCAGCACGCGCAGCCCCGGTGGCAGCGTCACGAGCGGCTCGCCGTCGGACTTTTCCTCGCCCGTGGGCAGGTCGAGCTCGAACCAGAAAGTCGCGCCCTGGCCAAACGTGCTTTCACAGCCGAGGCTTCCGCCCATCAGGCCGACGAGCTGCCGGCTGATCGCGAGGCCCAGGCCGGTGCCGCCGAACCGTCGCGTCGCCGTTCCGTCGGCCTGGGTGAACGGTTCGAACAGCCGCCCGCGCGCTTCCTCGGGGATCCCGACGCCGGTGTCGGTCACCGTTACGCGGAATGCCGTGCGTCCGGCCTGTCCGCGCACGCGCCGGGCGCTGACCGTGACTTCGCCCCGCTCGGTGAACTTGATGGCGTTGCCGACGAGATTCATCAGCACCTGCCGGATGCGCCCGGCGTCGCCGTTCAACGGAGTGTTGAGTTCGGGGTCGAGATCGCAGGTGAGCTCGAGGCGTTTCTCGTGGGCACGCGGCGCGAGGAGGGCCAGTGTCTCCTCGACCAGTTGACGGAGCTCGAAAACGGCCGGATCGAGGCGCAGCTTGCCGGCCTCGATCTTGGAGAAGTCCAGGATGTCGTTGATGATGCTGAGGAGGCTCTCGGCGCTGTTCTCGATCACGCGGCCCATCGTGCGCTGCTCGGCAGTCAGCGTGGTCTGCATCATGAGACCGGTCATGCCGATGATGCCGTTCATCGGCGTGCGAATCTCGTGGCTCACAGTCGCGAGAAATTCCGACTTGAGGCGCGAGGCCTGCAGCGCCTGGTCGCGCACCTGGGCGAGGTTTTCCTCGAGCCGCTTTCGCTCGCTGATGTCCCGCGCGATATTCACGAAGCCGAGCGGCGCGCCGTTCGGGTCGCGCAGCACGGTGATGATGACGTTGGCGAGAAACCGCGTGCCGTCCTTCCGGACCCGCCAGCCCTCGTCCTCCATCCGGCCCTGGGCCGCCGCCGCCGCGAGGTCGCGGGCGGGCTTGTCGCTGACGATGTCCTGCGGCGGGTAGAAAGCGGAGAAATGCTGGCCGACAATCTCGTTCGCCGTGTAGCCCTGCGAGCGTTCGGCGCCGGCATTCCACGAGGCGATCCGCCCGTCGGGGTCGAGCACGAAGATCGCATAATCCTGCACGTTCTCGATCAGCAGGCGGAAACGCTCCTCGCTCGCGACGAGTTCCTCCGAGCGCCGCGCCGCCACCGCCTGCGCGCGCCGGCTGGCCGACTGCAGGCCGACGACGAGACCGACCATCAGCAATGAAACGAGCGCGGAACTGGTCGCCGCCCACACGGCCACCGAGCCGCCGGTGGCGACAAAATCGAGGCCGCGGGACCACCCAATCGTCAGGATCTGGCCGCCGAGCCCCACATGAGTGACGCGCTCAAAGGCGGTCGCGTTGGGCTCGGCGCCCGCGGAAGCGTAGAGCAGGTTCTCCCCGGCAGTCGAGTAACCGTCGTAGACATGCAGGGCGATTTCCCCGGGGTGAGTGCCCAGCACCCCGCTGAGAAAAGACTCCGTGATGAACACGGCATCGACCCAACCGACCAGTGCCGCGCGGCGCTGGGCGACTGTTGCCAAGGGCGCACCCTGGCGGTAAAGCGGCACAAAGAGGAGGAAGCCGGGGCGCCCGCTGGCGTCCTGCACCAGCGTGATCCGCCGGGTGATGCGCGGCTGGCCGGTATCGCGCGACTCCTCGGCGGCGGTGCGCCGGTTTATTTCCGTGGCGTTGTCGAGCCCCAGGGCAGGGCGGTTGGAGGCGATCGGCTCGATATAGGTGATGACGTAGTGCACCGATCCGCCCGCCGTGCTGGACGGCGCGCTGCCGCCGGGCAGACTCTTGATCGCGAAGTCCGGCGCGCCGCCGGCACGGGTGGCCGCGACAAAAGCCGGTGCGTCGGCGGCCGGCACCGGAAAGACGACCCCCAGCCCCTGAATTCCCGGATAGCGCTCCTGCAGTTGCAGGGCGTCGACGTAGGCGCGCCATTCGGCACGGCCGACCGACTTGGCCGCCACGAACAAGCCCGCGCCTCCGCGCAGCGAATCCTCGTAGGTGGTCAGGCGCTGCTGGATGCGATCGGTGGTCTCGCTCACGAGCACGTCGAAATGCGCCGCATCCGCCTTCAGCCGGTCCTCATGCAGCGAGGAGAACAGCCATCCGCTCAGCGCCCAGCCGATGAGAAGCAGCACGCTCGACGCCAGCAACCGTCCGGTCGCGCGAAAGACCGGTAGGAGCAGCGCGGCCGTTGCCACCGAGGTGAGGAACAACTGCAGGTGCAGCAAATCCTCGTTGAGCGAGCCGCCTGTGAATGGTCCGGAGCCGAAAAAGGCCGCGCCGATGCTCAGGCCCGAAATCAAGAAGGCGGCGAGCATCACGCCGAGCGAACTGAACCACGCCACCGCGATCAGCAGGACGGGGAAGATGACGAAGAGATACCCCGTGCCCGTCGGATAAAAGAAAACGAGCAGACACACGCCCGTGACGGCGGCCGTGACGGCGGCGGCGCGGAGGACGTCGCGGGTCGTCCAGCTCGGGCGCTGCCGCACCATGTCGCGCCCGGCCAGCAGCAGTGGCGTGACGATGAGAGCGCCGAGTGCGTCGCCAACCCACCAGGTTCCCCAGAGCGTCCCGGCCAATGAGCCGGAAACCGCGCCCGCCAGCAGCAGCGCGGCGACGCCGCAGCTCGCGCTGACCACGGGCGCGGCCGCGGAGGCCAGCAGGATCGCGACCGGTTGCGCGAGATGCTCCAGGTCAAGACGGCGAAACCGGGCGGTGCATTGCACCACGATCCAGGCCCCCGCGACCGCCTCGAGGGTGTTGCCGGTGCCGATCCCCGCGGCGACCACGAGCGAGACCTGGGTCAACGCGTTCGCGGCGAACGCGCCCACCGCAATCCCCGGCCACAGGCGGAACCCGCCCAGAAGGAGAGCGCCGATCGCGACGCCCGTGGCGGGCCAGACGGGCGACACGCTTTCGTGCACGCTGGCCAGCAGCAGTCCGAGCCGGGCCGCGCCGAAGTAGACCACGGCCACCAGCAACATCGCAGCCAGCCCCGCCACCCTCGTTGCCGCCGGGGGCGGGGGTTCACGGTGAGCCGGAATCATGACCGCGTTGTGAAGGACGCGACGAAACGCATGAGCGGGCGGCGAGGGTGGTCCGTTTCCGCCTCCGATGCATCGGCCGCGTGACAAACGAACTTGTGGGGGAACGTCATCACGGTCGCCGTGACGAATGGCGTCGTTTCGTTAAGTAGGCCACAAAAAAACGGCGACAAGTCCGTTTTTGACCCCCGCGACGCCAGGCTGGACTCGAGTTTTGCGAGCGCGGCTTACTGCGCGGGCCCAAAAATCTCGACGGCGCCCGCCCCCGTCGACAGCCGGTATCCCCGATACATTCCGGGGGAATTGAACGACATGGCGACATGGCCGGCGCGATCGATCCCGATGACGCCGCCGTCGCCGCCAAGTTTACCGACCTTCGCGATGGTTGCGTCGGCAGCGGCGGCGAGGGGTGTTTGACGGTATTCCATCTGCGCCGCGATGTCGTGCGCCACGGACAACCGGATGAAGAACTCGCCCCAGCCGGTCGCGCTCACGGCGCAGGTCGCGTTACTGGCGTAGGTGCCGGCGCCGATGATGGGCGAATCGCCGACCCGGCCAAATTTCTTGTTGGTCATCCCGCCGGTCGAGGTGCCGGCGGCAAGATTGCCGTGCTGGTCGAGGGCGACGCAGCCGACGGTGCCGTGCTTGATCTGGTCGATGAGGTAGTTGTCGTCGACGGTGGCGAAGGTGACCCGCTCGTGGAGGGCCGCGGCGGATTTCTTGCCGGCTTCGAGCTGTTGCGCCTTCTCGAGCTGGCGGCGGCGCAGTTCCGTCTGGAAATATTCGTTGGGCACAAACTCGAAGCCGAGTGTCCGGGCGAAGGTTTCCGCGCCGTCGCCCGTGAACATCACATGCTCGGATTTTTCCATCACGGCCCGCGCGAGGCGGATCGGATTCTTAATGTGATGCACGCCGGCCACGGCGCCGGCGGCCTGGGTGCGACCGTCCATGATCGAGGCGTCGAGTTCGCAGATGCCGTCGGCGTTGAGCACGGCGCCCCGGCCGGCATTGAAGAGCGGGGAGTCCTCCATGAACGTGATCGCGGCGACGACGGCGTCGAGCGAGGAATCACCGCGCGCGAGCACGGCGTAGCCGGCGTCGCGCGCCTGGGTGAGGGCGTCGCGGTAGCGCGCCTCGAGTTCGGCGGACATTTCCTGGCGGAGGATGACGCCCGCGCCACCGTGGATGACGAGGCCGTAGGTCTGGTTCATGGAGGGAGGGTTCTCGGCGCGGAGGCCGGTGGCAGTGGCGAGGCCCGCGGCGGCGAGCGCAAGCGGGAAAGCGGACGGGAGTTTCATCGCGAGCACCGGGACTAGGGGGTGACGCGGCGGCCGACGATGATCAAGTCCCGCGCCACGCCGTCGAGCACGGCGACCCGCGGCAGATGGGCCCAGCGCTCGAATCCGTGCGCGGCGAACAGTCGCAGGCTCGGCTCGTTGTGCCCGAAAATGTAGCCGAGCAGCGTGTGCACCCCCAGGGCCGGCGCGCGGGAAAGGGCGGCGACCAGCAGTTCCCGGCCAAGACCGCGCCGGCGGTGATCCGGGGAGACGTAGAGGGCGATCATGGCCGTGCCGTCGTAGGCGGCGCGCGCGTAAAACGTATCGAAACTCAACCATGCGCAGACGCCGGCCGTCTCGTCGGCGAGCACCCAGATCGGCCGGCGATCCGCCGGATGCGAAAGAAACCACGGGAGGCGGTCCGCCACGGTCACGGGCTGCAGATCGGCCGTGACCATGCGGCTGGGGATCGTGGCGTTGTAAATCGCCACGATCGCCGGCAGGTCGGACTCACGGGCATCGCGCAGCGTCATGGCGCGCATCGTGGGCTGGCGGCGCGGCGGGTGGCAAGCGCCCAGCCGGCGCCCCGCCTCACTTCTTCGGGGCGGCGATGCCCGGCGGCGGCGTCAATGCCGGCGTCGTGGCGGGCGGCCTGGTAAACTGGATTTTACCGGCGACGTCGGTCAGACGCTGGCGGAGAATCTCATCCTCCTCCGCCACGGTTTTCTTGTAGGCGGTGCCCTCAAGCACCTTTTCCGCCAGTTCCACGCTGAGGACGAAGATGTGTCCGTTCTTCACGAACAGGAGATTTCCCCGCTTCGCCACCGGCGGGGGACTGTCCTCGGAAAACCTCGGCGCCTTGTCGGCGAACATCGAACCGCCCGGCAGCAGGATGCTCGTGATCAGGGAGCCGTCGTAAAGGCCGGGGACGAACTTCGCGCTCTCGATCTGGGTGCCCTTGAAGGCTTGCTTGAAATCCGACAGCACGAAATTGGTGAAGAAATAAATCAGATAGTCCTTGAGGCCGCGCGTCGTCATTTCCCAGTGCTGCGTGGCGTCCTGCGCGAACGCGGCGATGCTGACGTGGGTGTTGAATTCGTCCTGAAAGGTGACGACGTTGGGCGTGTCCGTGACGCTGCCGCCGAGCTCCGGCAGCACCGGAATGGTGACCTTGAAGGCGCCCGTCGGCGAGATATAGGTGCGCCCCTGGACCTCGCCCGCGAGCGAGGATTCCGGGTTCTGGGCGCGCGTGGTGACGCAGAGCAAGGCAAAGGCGACGGCAAGCGTGGGGCGTAACATGGCGGAACGTGAGTAGAACGGCCCGGAAGAGGCTTTCAAGCCAAGGCTGGCAAAGTGGCGGCGAACCGCATCCACCATCCTGGAGGAATGGCCTCGGGCCGGCTCTGTTCTGAGAGCCCTTCGACGCGGAGAAGTTCCCGCCAGACCGGGGCATGTTCCGGCACCCGGCCGCGCAGGATGGCGCCGATCTGCTTCCGGCGTTGCTGAAAGCAGGCGCGCACGAGGGCCTTGACCGGAGTGGAAAAAACGAACGGCTGCGGCCGGCGGACCAGGTTGATCAGGTAGGAGTCGACGTCCGGGCGCGGGTGGAAGCAGGCTGGAGCGACCTTGTGGCCGGGTGCGACCTCGTAGGCGGCCTGCAGGAAGACGGAGATGGCGCCGAACGATTTCGTGCCCGGTTGCGCGGCGTAGCGCTGCGCGGCCTCCTGTTGGAGCATCAGCACCATCCGCTCCGGAAGCGGCCCGGTGAGGACCGCGTCGAGCCACGGAGTCGCGATGGCGTAGGGCAGGTTGGCGACGATCTTGAATCCGGCCGCCGCCCGCCCCGAGGGAAGAGCGGCGAGCGGATGCTCGACGGCATCGCCCTCCAGTAAATGAAACCGGTCCGCAAATTCCGCCGCCAGGGTCACCGCAAGATGGTGGTGCAGCACGCGGTCCTTTTCCACGGCCCACACCTCGGCGCCGGTTTCGAGCAGCGCGCGGGTCAGCGTGCCGAGGCCGGGGCCGACCTCGACGATGGCATCGCCCGCGTGGACGGCGGCGAGCTCGAGCGATTTGCGGACGATATTGCCGTCCACGAGAAAATTCTGCCCGAGGAAGCGCTTCGGCTGGTGCCCTAGCGAGGCGAGCAGTTCGCGGGTGGCGGTCGGCGAAAGTGGCACGGCTATTCCTCGTCGTCCGAGGCGAGGTGGAATCGATGCAGCATTCGATGGAGGACCGGGGCGAAGATGACCGCCGCGGTGGAGATGAGCGCGATTCCCGAATAGATCGCGTAACAGCCGGCAAAAAGCTTCGCGGCCCGCCCATGCAGCTCGTTCACGGGGCCCATGCCGGAGAGGATCATCGCGGCGTTGAGAAACGAATCGGTCCAGGAAAGCGATCCGAGACAATGATAGCCCAGCAGGCCGACAACGAGCGACGCCAGGATGAGCACGAGACCATAGCCCACATTCTTGGCGAGGCGGCGCAGGAATTCGCGCCGCGGCAGCAGGGGCTGGGCGCGGTGCTCAAACATGACGAAAGGCCGTGACCAGTGCGGCGGGATCCGGCGCGCGCATCAGCGCCTCCCCGACGAGCACGGCATGCGCGCCCGCGGCGCGCGCGCGCGCCGCGTCGGCGGCCGTGAAAATGCCGCTCTCGCTGACGGCGGTGACGTCCCGCGGAAATTGCGGGATGAGGCGTTCGCTGAGGCCGAGGTCGGTCTTGAAGACCGCCAGATCGCGGTTGTTCACGCCGACGATCTTCGCGCCGTGGCCGAGCGCCTCCTCCAAGTCAGCCTCGTGGTGAATTTCAAACAAGGCGTCGAGCCCGGCGGCCTGCGCCGCCGAGAAGAGGCCGGCGATCTCCTCGTCGGTGAGCGCGCGCACGATGATGAGAATTGCGCTGGCGCCGGCTTCCCGGGCCTGGAGGACCTGGATGGGGTGGATGAAAAAATCCTTCCGCAGGCAGGGGCGCGCGGGGACGGTCGCGCGGAAATGGGCGGTCGCGCCCCGGAGGTCGGCGAGGTTGCCACCGAAAAATTTCTCGTCGGTCAGGACCGAGAGGGCGTCCGCGCCGGCCGCCTGATAGCGACGGGCCTGCTCGAGCGAGGAGGCGCCCGCCTTGATGTCGCCAGCGGACGGCGAGCGGCGCTTGATCTCGGCAATGACGGCAAGCTGGCCATCGGCCCGGCGCAAGGCGCCCGCGAAGGACGGCGGGCGCGGCAGCGACGCATCGAGCCGGGAAAGTTCCACCGTGGAAACGGGGCGGACCAGCGGCGCAATCTCGCGCCGCTTCCAGGCCATGATCTCGGTGAGCTTGTCGGACATCGGCACCACGTTTCGGGCGCAGCGGGGGTTTGACAATACGGGAAACGCATCACCCGGCACGGCTCCGGCCCGGATTTTTCGTGTGTTTGGGGCGTTTCGTGCTTTCTCCTCTTCCCATGAGTGCGATCGACGAACTTCGACAAACGATGGCGCGACTCCGCGAGCCCGGCGGCTGTCCGTGGGACCAGGAGCAGACCCACGCCACGCTGGTGCGCTGCCTGATCGACGAGGTCAGCGAGCTCGTCGACACCATCGACCGCGGTGACTACCCGCACATGCGCGAGGAACTCGGCGACGTGCTCATCCAGATCGTGTTTCACGCCCGCATCGCCGAGGAACGAGGACAATTCAATTTCGACGACGTGGCGCGGGAAATAAACGAGAAGCTGGTCCGCCGGCATCCGCATGTCTTCGGCGGAGGGAAGCTCGACACCTCGGAGCAGGTGCTGGCGCAGTGGGACGTAATCAAGGCGACCGAAAAGAAAAACGGCCCGGTGTCGTCGGGAATTTTCAAGGAACTGCCCCCGCGATTGCCGGCGCTGATGTTTGCGGAGGCCGTCTGGAAGCAGATCGAAAAGAAAAAACTGCCGGCCGACGGCATCGTCGACACCGTCCAGGTGGCGGCGCTGGGCCGGCACCTGTCCGATGAATCGCTGGGGAGGATGCTGTTCGAAATCTCGGCGGCCTGCCGGGCGAAGGGCCTCGATCCCGAGGGCGCCTTGCGGCTGCACGCGACCAAGGTGATGCGGGAGGTGGAGGAAAAAACCGCATCCATCCCCGGGCTCGCCCGGGCGTGACTCCCGTCCGGAGGCCGGGCCGCACCATGTCAGAGTCTCCAGAAATTCCGCCCGCGGTGCTCGGCGAGTGGTGGGCACCGTTCGGCGATTATCTCGAGAGGGAGCGTCGCTATTCCGGCTACACGGTCCGGAACTACCGGCAGGCGTTCGACGACTTTTACCGGTGGCTGGAGGGCGCGGGGTGGTGGGGGCGGGGACTCGACGCGCTCGGTTCGCGTGAGATGCGCGACTTCGTCATCGAGGCGCAACGGCGGTTCGACCGGCGCACACTGCACAATCACGCATCGGGACTGCGGACATTTTTCAAATACTGGATGCGTCACGGCAAGTTGCGGCGCAATCCGCTGGCGGGCGTCCCGCTGCCGAAACTCGAAAAACGGCTCCCGAAATTCCTGACCGAGGAGCAAGTGAAACTCTTGTTGAGCGGGCCGCAGCGACTGCTCGAGAACGGGAGCCTGGATGCACCCACGGCCTGGCGCGACCGGCTCGCGATGGAGTTGCTCTACGGTGGCGGGTTGCGCGTGAGCGAACTTGTGGGGCTGCGCTATGGCGCGATCGATTTCGAATCGGGCGTGGCACGAGTGCTCGGCAAGGGACGCAAGGAGCGACTCTGCCCGCTGGGACGCGTGGCGCTCGCCGTGGCGGCGAAATTCCGCGACGAATTTGCCCGGCGCCCGGCGCCGACGAGCCCGGTCGTGACGAATGCGGACGGCGGCGCGATGACGATCCGCGCCGTGCAGTTGATGCTGAAGCGCTATCTGGCTCTTGCGGGACTGCCGCTGGACCTGACGCCACACAAGCTGCGGCATTCTTATGCGACGCACCTGCTCAACGCGGGCGCCGATCTGCGACTCGTGCAGGAGTTGCTGGGGCACGCGCAGCTCGCGACCACGCAAGTCTACACGCACGTGAGTGTGGCGCGGTTGAAAGAGATCTACGCCAAGGCGCATCCCCGGGCGTGACGGCTCGCCGCCGGCAGGCCTGTTCCGGTTAAGGGTTTCGCCCCGGAGCCGATTAGTGGGGTAAGTTCGGTCGGCGCGCTTAGCGGTGCAACGCCCGGTTAAAACCTGCCCAACAACCTTCAGACACGCCCAGCAAAAATCCCCAATCGTGTCCCATCCCGCCCACAAGCCACAAAATCACTAGGGTGCCGCTGGGGGTTCATGCCTCATTCCCCGTGTTTGGGCGTTTATTTGATAGATAATCGCGTTGAGACGCGCATCACCATCTGACGTGAGAATTTGCAACAATGGTGACGTTCGCCTCCAGCCAGCCTAGGATCCGCTCGCGGGTCATGATTATCGACGATCACGCGGCGATCATCGAGATGATGACGCCGATTGTCGAATCGATGCCGGGGTTTTCGGTCGTCGGTCATGCGATGACGGTCGAGCAGGCGGTTGAGGTCTGCCGGCGGGAGCACCCGGATGTGGTGATCCTGGATCTCGTCCTCCAAAGCGACTCCGGTTTGGGTCTGCTCGAAGCGGTGCGACGGGTTTGTCCGCTCGTCCGGGTGCTCGTCTTTTCAGGCAACATTTGGTCGGCGACCCTCCGGGGCGTGCTTTCAGCGGGGGTCCACGGGGTTGTGGAGAAGATGACCTCGCTCGCGGAATTTCGAACCGCCCTGCAAGCCGTCAGCGAGGGCCGGGTTTATTTCAGCCCGTTTGTCAGCGAGCAGATCAAGAATCTCGTCGAACGGCGGACGACCACGATCAAGCCGCCCGTGCCGCTGAGCCCGCGCGAGAAAGCGGTCCTGCGTTATCTCGCGGAGGGATTCACCGCCAAGGAAGTCGGGGCGCTGCTTGGCATCAGCAGCTACACGGTTGCCAATCATCGCAGCAACCTCATGCGGAAAATCGGCCTGCGCGGCGTCGCGCAGATTTCGCTTTATGCCGCGCAAGTGGGCCTCACCGGCGAAACAGCACCCCACACGAACCCGGATTCCCAATGAAAACCCGGCGTCGCGCGCGCGTGGCCGGCAGCCAGACGCCGTGGGAGCGGTTGTCCGGCGACGGGTTTTCCGCGACGCCGCACGGCTTTGTCCTCATGGTCGATGTCGAGGGACGGCTGGTCACCGCGACGCTGTCCTGGCACGTGCGATTTTTTCGCTGGTGGAAATGGAATGACGGCACGCGCTGGCGCGACACCGTGCCGCGGCCGGGGGCGGAGCGCGGATGGTCGGAATGGCAGGAGGTGTTGAACCGGGCGCTCGATTCCGAAACCCCGTTTCAGACGACCGTCATTTTACATGGCAAACGGGCGCGACATGTGCGCGTGGAATGCCTGGGACAGCCGCTACGAGATGGCGCGGGGCGCAGTCTCGGTGCGATCGTGGCGGGCAGGTTTTATCCCCGGGTGGACGGCGGGTCGGACGGGGGCACGAGCAAGGCCGACGGCGGCCTCGCGAGTGCGGGCACGCCGGAGACCGCATCGCTCTGGGTGCGGCCGAAACGCCGGCGCGGCGAGGAAGGCTATTTTATCGAGAGCGTGTCGGGCGGCGCCGACCGGCTGCTTGGCGGCGCACCGGCGGTCCGGGCCGGGGCCAGCTTCCCGGACTGTCTCCCGGAAGCGGTGCGAGGGGAGTTGGCGTCGCTCGTCGCCTGCGCCGCCGACACCGGTGAGCCGGCGATGCAGCGTCCGGCTCCACCCGGAGCCGGCGGATGGTCCCGGACTTCCAGCCTGGAACTAACCGTGTTGCCCGCGCCGGGGTCGCGGTTCTGCCTCGTGCTTCGCCGCGATCCGTTGCGCGATGCAGGCCGGCGGATGCTGGTGGCGTGCGCCGAGCAACTCGTGTCGGTGGAGGGTGAGTTGCGCCGGGCGCAGCGGCTGGCGACGCAGGGCATGCTCGCGGCGGCCATCGGCCACGAGGTGAACAATTGCCTGGGTGTGGCCCTGGCGAACGCCTCGCTCTTTCAGGAACAGAACCGCTCGAACCCGAACACCGTGCGCGCGATCCAGCCGGTCATCCATGCCGTGCAGACGGCGGGAAAAATCTGCCAGCGATTCCGCCACCTGAGCGGGCACGCGGAGCCGGCGCCCGAGGTGGTGAACCTCGCGGAAGCCGTGCAGCGCAGCTTCGACATGCTGGTGCGAATCGTCCCGCGACGAATCTCCTTCGCCCCGGAATCCGGGGTCCCGTTGTTCGTGCGCGCCGACTCCACCCATCTCGAGCAGATCGTGGTCAACCTGGTCCTCAACGCGCGGGATGCCACGCGCGAGGCCGTCGGAAAAATCACGCTCCACGTCGGCCGGAGCGAGACGCCGGCGGCCGGCGGAGCGGGCTGCTGGCTCGAGGTGCTGGACGACGGCGCGGGAATCCCGGCCGAAGTCCGGCGCAAGCTGTTCACGGCCTTTTTCACCACCAAGCTGGGAAAGCGCGGGACCGGGCTCGGGCTCGCCACGGTCCTCCGCCTGACCAAGGCGATGGGCGGCGAGGTCAAGCTGACAAGCCAGGTGGGGCGCGGCACCTCGGTGCGCATCGTCTTGCCCGCGGTCGAGCCAGCGGCCGACTGATTTCGAGGCGTGCCCGATGCTCCGCCCGACACGCGCGTCGTTGATTTCCCAGTTTCCGCCTCGACTGCCAGCCATGTCCGCACTTCGCGATCCCGCAGCGAACCAAACGCCGGTGGCGTTGGCGCACCAGCCGGCATGACTCCCGAGACGAGATCGCGCGGAAGTGAGGCGGCGCCCAGGTTGCCGGGGCGGCTCGTTGCGACGACGCCCTTGCGTATTCTCTGCGCCGACGACGACCCGACCGCCCGGCGTGTCGTCGAAATGGCGCTGGTCAGCCGGGGACACACCGTTGTTGGCGCCGCCGACGGGCGCACAGCCTGGGTGGAACTCGCCGCGCGGCCCGACTTCTACGACATCGTGATCACCGATCACGACATGCCACACCTGACCGGGCTCGATCTGGCAGGGCGGTTGCGGCGGGCGGGATTCGCGGGTCGGATTGTCGTCATTTCCGGCAGTGTCGATGCGCGGCTCGCCGCCGAATACCGCGCCCTGCGGGTCGATTCGGTCCTCACAAAACCCGTCGCTCTGGAGGAATTGCTGGATGCCGTGCAGATTCCGCGGAGCGAATGATTCGCACAGTTCCGTCGACGGGCGAGCGAAGGCTGGGAAAAACCGGATGAGCCTTACCAGGTGACGCGCCGGGACACGCCGTTGCCGGCGGCGTCGTAAAGCGTGACTTCCGCGGAGGTGGCGTTCGAGACCTTCGCCAGCGGCAGATCGAGCGTGAACCGTTCCTCGCGGCCGTCGCGGACGCCGTCATCGGGTTGCTCCACGGTTTCGCGGACGCCGTTGTTGAAGACGACCTCGATTCCGTCGAGCAGCGACAGCGCGTCGCGACCGTGCGCAGCGACCGTCACGCGGTCGCCATTGCGGCGGGCGGTCACGTCGAGCATTTCGGGAGGCGTGTGGTCGACGATCAGGTCGTCGGTCTCGAAGGTTGCCGAGAGGCGGTCCGCCGGGGGGCGCGGCGCGGTTTCGGTGGCGATCAGGCGCGTGAAGTAAACCCCGTCCGGCATATGTGCGGTGTCGAACTGGACGTAGCTGTCACGCGTGTCGGCCGCGAGGTCGGTCCACGTCGGGTCGCCGTCGCGGCGGAGGGAGAAGGTGGCGACGACGTTGTCCCCATCGGGGTCGGCGACCGTCCAAAACACGACCTGCGTGCCCGGCGAGGGGACGACCTGGCTGCTGAGGAAGTTGCCCTTGCGCTTGCTGTCGTCGTCGCGTGGGCCCGGCTGCATGACCTGGCTCAGCGTGACCACCGCCGGCGGCGGCTGGTCGACGGCCGGGATGATGCCGTAGCCAGGCGTGAGCAGGCGAAAATCCTGAAGCGACGGCCGGCGGTTTTGTGGGAGCGAGTAGAGCGAGGCCTTGTCGATCTCGGGGTCGGCGGCCGCTCCATTGGCGAGACGGAAGCGGAGCTTGACGTTGCGACCGCGCAGGCCGTCCGCCTGCCAGCCGCCATCGAGCGAGTGGAGCGGGAGCCATGGACCCCAGCCCTCGAGCTCGTCGCTGCCGTTGCTGATCTTGAGTTCCACTGTCAGCTGGGCGTCCGTGACATTGCGCAGGCGGTTGAAGCGGACGGCGCCGATCTGGCTGGGAACCGCAAGATCGACGCGGCGCGTCTCGGCCTCGCGCGGGCCGGCCGCGTTGAAATCGAGCAGCGCGAGGCCCGGCGCGTTGTTGCGGAGGACGAGGAATTTTCCGGGAGAACCGGAGATGGGGACGAGGCCGTTGAGTTGCGAGGAAATGCTGCCCGCGAACGTGAGCGAAAGACGTTCCTTGACGTCGTAGCCGAAGAGTTCGCCGGCTTCACCGCCGGCGATCACGATCACGTTCCCCTGGCGGGCGAGCCGGTAGAAGGCGGCGTTGCTGTGCGACGCCACCGTCTCGGGAAACCCGTTCGCGGGAAACCACACGAGCGCGCTGCGGCCACCGAAACGCTCCGGTTGCGAGGGCGGTGGCAGGTCGATGGCCGGCTCCTTGTCCTTGGAACTCTTGGGTGCGGGCGTGATGCGGGACTCGCCGCTGCCGCTGCCAAACACGAGCGCGGCGTAAAGGTCGCCATCCGGCTGCGGCAGGAGATCGGTGACCTCGGCGTCGCGATTTTCCTGGAGGATGAAAGGCGGATGCGGCGACAACGCCGTGGCGCCTGCGGGGGAATCGAAGGTGTAGATGTTCCCCTTCGGGGCGGAGCCCGCGGCGATGCGACCGTCGGATAACGCGACGATGCGACGGACGTTGCGGTCGCGAATCTCCCCAAACAGCGTGACGCCGCGATCGGCGAGCAGCTTGGCATCGGCGATCTTTTCGGCGCTGAGCCCGGCGGAGGAAAACTTGGCGAGATCGATCCGATAGATGCGGCCCGGGTTGCCGGTCGCGGCCAGTGCCGTGTGTGCGTCGACGAGAAGCAGGTCGAAAATGGAATCGACGGGCAGCGCGACTTGCGCGACGGGCTTGCCGTCGCGGACCAGGTAGAGCGCACCCTTCGGCGAGGTGCCGGCGAGAACCGAGCCGTCGGGCAGTCGCTTGAGCGCAAAGACCTGGGGATCGCTGAGCGTGGCGAGCTCGCGTGTGCCGTAGGTGGCGTTGCCGGGATTGAAGGTGAGCTCGAGGATTTTCCCGTCCGGCCCGGTCCCGACCAGCCACTTCGCCGCGTCGGGCGTGGGCTCGAGGCACCAGAGAATCTCCGCCGGCGGGGGCGCGGCAATCTCCGCGAGGGTGGGGCCGGCCACCAAGCGGCCGTCGGAGCGCGAGGCGAGACCCTTCAGGTTCCGGCTCGGCACGTCGCGATAGAAATCGATGTCGGTCTTCTTCGAGAGCGGATCGGCACGGAGCGTCGCGGTGAGGAGGAGCAGGGCGAGGGCCGGGGCGAAAAGATGGCGCATGAAAATTATTCGACCACCCGCAACGGCCGGCGGACGACCGCGGTGGCGAGTTTCCCGGCCAGCAGGTGTTTTTCCCACAACGGCAGCACGGCATCGCGCGTGTGGAACCGCGCCTCGTCGGCGCCGCGGGCAATCCGCTCGATCGAACCCGGGGCATCGGGCGTGGCGACGGTCTGGTCGCTGAAGAGATCGGTCTTCTCGACGACGGCGAGGCAAAGGCCGTCGTTCGGGCGGTTGTCGCGGATGGCGGTGAGATAGGCGTCGAAGCTGCGCAACTCGGAGGCGGCGATCAGCCGCGGGCGGCCGGTGAGCTCGTCCATGGCGCGGCCGGGCGCGAGGACGACCTCGAGTTGCTTGCCCGCCCAGTCGTGGTCGATCGGCACGTCGACCGTCTCGCGATGCTCGGCGCCCTGGAAGTCCCGCCAGCCGAGCGTCGCCTGCACGGTCTCCCCGGCGCGCACGGTGGCGCGCGAGACCTGGAAGAGATCGAGCGTGATGGCCGGATTTTCATCGAGCGGCTCCACGGTGAACGAAACATGATCGGGGAACGTTTTCTCGTAGGGATTCTGAAGGTTGGCGGCGAGGCCTTGCACGAATTCGTTCAATCCCTGGGCGAAACCCTGCGGGCCGGAATAAAGCGCCTGGGTCGCGAGCTTGGCGGCGGCGGGGAAAGTGACGTCACTGGTGAGGCGAAAGCCGTTGACGAGGCCGGAGTCGTTGGCGCCGGTGATCGCCTGCGTGACGCCGGCTGCGACGAGGACGGGCGTGAGTTGCTGCTGGCGCGCGACGGAAAAATGCAGCGAGCGCGACGGCCCGTGCGGCGACTCGACGACGACCTCGACATCCGTCATGGCCGGGCCGGCGCCGAGCGTGCCGGAGACGGCGGAAAGCCGGTCCTGGGTGATGGTGCCGATCACGGGGCCGGTATTCGCGACCTTGATCGACTGCATCGTCGACGGGAGAATCGCGACGATCTCGGCCGAGCACATCGGGAGCGCGATGTCGCCGAGCGAGAGCATCGAATGGCCGAAAGCCGTGACGTGATTGCCGTCGATGCTGGAGACAGTTCCCGTGCCGGCCAGCGTGACGTCGCCGGTCGACAAGGCGACGGAAACCGCGCCACCGGGAATCAACGGCGTGGAATTGAGGGCGGCGGATTCGGCGCCGGACGAGGAGAGGCTGCCGCCAAGCGCGGTCGCGCTAAGGCCGAGGGCGGCGAGGCGCGGCTCAAAAAGCTCCGCGACCGACGGGCTGAGCCCGCTGAGCGTGAAGACCGGTCGAAGCTGGTTGTAACGCGAGCCGTCCACGGCGGCGAGGGGAGTGGCCGAGGGGGAAGCGACCAGCTTGTCACGGACTTCGGCGAGATCGGCGGCGGGCGTGAAGCCGGCATAGTGCACCGTCTCGAACCGCTGAATCTGATAGCTGAGTGCGCCGGCCAGCTTGCCGTCGATGTAGAGCGGGCTGCCGCTCATGCCGGCGACGGCGCCCATGTTCTGGACCCGCGGGTCGGTGAGCTGGCAGAGGATGAGCGACTTGCCCGGGCCGAGCGCGTTGCGGACGACGCCGGTCACCTCGACGGAAAACGGCTCGGGCTTCGTGCCCTGAAACACGGTCCAGACCTCGCCCTGCTGGCCGGCCTTGAGATCGTCGAGCGGGAGAATCGCGGGAGCAGCCGGCTGGGCGGCGGACATCCGCACCACGACGGCGAAGGAGACGAGAACGAGGGTCAGACGGGACATTTTCCTAAGATCGCCGAAGTGTTCTAAAAATTGGAAGATTTGCGAGAAATCAAAACTGCGCACGAGCCGCTAAGAAGCATGCAACCGGCGAATCTTTGCAAACGCGGCGAAGGGAATTTTTCCGGAAAATCTCGTCGGATTTTATCCTACAAATCGCGGATGGCCGCGGTGCAGGCTTCGCACGCGCGGTCGAGCGCGGCGCCGTCGTGGGCCGTGCTGAGGAAGCCGGCCTCGTAGGCGCTCGGCGCAAAGTAGACTCCGCGGTCGAGGCAGCCGTGGAAGAACCGGCCGAAGAGCCGGGCGTCGCCCGTGAGCGCCGTGGCATAGTCGCGAACGGGGGTGGCGGTGAAAAAGATGCTGAACATCGAGCCGCATTGGGGGACCTGCACGGGCAGGCCCTTGGCACCGCAGGCGGCGAGGACGGCGTCGCGAAGCTGCCGGCCGAGGGCGTCGAGGCGGGCGTAGGGAGCGAGTTCCTCGAGCAACTTGAGTCCCGCGATGCCCGCGGCCATGGCGAGCGGATTGCCGCTGAGCGTGCCGGCCTGATAGACGGGGCCGAGCGGGGCGAGGCAGTCCATGATGTCAGCCCGGCCCCCGAACGCGCCGACCGGGAGGCCGCCGCCAATAATTTTCCCGAGGCAGGTGAGGTCGGGGACGATTTTTTCGCGTTCCTGCACGCCGCCCTTGGCGATGCGAAAACCAGTCATCACCTCGTCGAAGATGAGGATGGCGCCGTGCTTCGTGCACAGCTCGCGGACGAACGCGAGGTAACCGGCGTCGGGCATGATGAAGCCGACGTTGCCGCAATACGGCTCGAGGATGACGCACGCGATCTGCCCGGGATTGGCGGCGAAGCCGGCGGCGAGCGCGGCCCGGTCGTTGTAGGGCAGGACGACGGTGTCCTGCGCGACGGACGCGGGCACGCCGGCGCTGTCGGGGTTGCCGTGCGTGAGCGCACCGGAACCGGCCTTGATGAGCAGCGCATCGGAGTGGCCGTGGTAGCAGCCGGCGAACTTGATGAGCTTGTCGCGCTTGGTGAACCCGCGCGCGAGCCGGATGGCGGACATCGTGGCCTCGGTGCCGCTGTTGCACATGCGGACCTTTTGAATCGAGGGCACGAACTTCACGATGAGCTCGGCCATCTCGACCTCGGAGGGGTTGGGCGTGCCGAACGACGTGCCGTTCTCGAGCGCGGCCGCGATGGCGGCCTTGATGCGCGGATGGTTGTGGCCATGGATGGCCGGGCCCCACGTGCAGACGAAGTCGATCAACTCGCGATCGTCGGCGGTGACGAGCATTGCGCCACGGGCAGCCTTGACGAAGAACGGCGCGCCACCGACGGAGCGGAAGGCGCGAACGGGGGAATTGACGCCGCCGGGGATCAATTCCCGGGCGCGGGCGAAGAGACTTTCTGAAGAGGTCATCGGTGCGGAAATTTTCTTTCGCGAACGTCAGCTGACATATTTCTGCACGATCGGGATCCGCCGTCCGACGCCAAAGGCCAGCGGGGTGATCTTCAGGCCGGGGGCGGCTTGCTTTCGCTTGTATTCGTTGAGGTCGACCTTGCGGACGACGTCGTTGACGACGGCTTCGTTGAAACCCTGGGCCACCAGGTCGCGACGGGATAGACCTTCCTCGACATAGGCCTTCAGGATCAGATCGAGGACATCGTAGGGCGGGAGGCTGTCCTGGTCGACCTGACCCGGGCGCAGCTCGGCGCTGGGCGGTTTGCTGATGCTGCTGGCCGGGATGATCTCGCGGTCGCGGTTGATCCACCGGGAGAGGGCATAGACCTGCGTCTTGAAGACGTCGGAGATCACCGCCAGGCCGCCGGCCATGTCGCCGTAGAGCGTGCAATAGCCGACCGCGGTCTCGCTCTTGTTGCCGGTGGTGAGGAGCAGCGAGTTGAATTTGTTCGAGAGCGCCATCATGAGGACGCCGCGCACGCGGGCCTGGATGTTCTCCTCGGCCACGTCGCGCGGGCGGCCGGCGAAGATCGGGGCGAGCGCCGTCTCGCAGGCCGCGACGGCGTCGGCGATGGCGATGGTCTCGAAACGGATGCCGAGGTTTTGGGCGAGCAGGCGGGCGTCGTCGCGCGAATGCTGCGACGAGATGGAGGAGGGGAGGGAAACGCCGACGACATTCTCGGCCCCGAACGCGGCGGCGGCGATCACGCCCACGACGGCGGAATCGATGCCACCGGAAAGAGCCACCAGGGCGCGTTTGAAACCGCTCTTGTGGGCGTAGTCGCGCAGACCGAGGACGAGGGCGTCGAACATGTCCCGCAACTCGTCGGTAGCGAACGAGGGATCGAGGCGCGGCGACCGGGCCGCGGTGTCGACCACCGCGAGGTCCTCGCGGAAGGCGGCGAGGCCGGACGTGACCTCGCCCCGGGCGTTGGCGACGAGCGAGCGGCCGTCGAAGATGAGCTCGTCGTTGCCGCCGACGGCGTTGATGTAGGCGACGGGGCACCCGAGGGCGCGGGCCGCTTCGGACACGACCAGGTTTTGGCGGACGTTTTCCTTGGTGCTGTGCCACGGGCTGGCCGAGAGATTGACCATGAGGTCGCATTTCTGGTCGGCGAGCTGCTCGATGGGCATCCTGCCGCTGTAAAGGCGCCGCGTGCTGATCATCGGGTGGGTCCAGATGTCCTCGCAAATCGTGATGCCGATCCGGTGCCCGGCGTGCTCGACGACGACAGGCGAGTTAGCCGGCTCGAAATAACGGTCCTCGTCGAAAACATCGTAGGTCGGCAGCAGGCACTTGCGTCCGACGGCGCCGACCGCTCCGCGGTAGCAGAAAGCGGCGGAATTATAGAACGGCCGCCCGCGACCCGTGGGGTTGGGCTCGACCGTGCCGATGATCGCGGGCACGGCCCCGACGGCGGCGGCGATCTGGGAAAGGGATTCGACGACATCCGCGACAAACCGGCGCTTGAATAGGAGGTCGCGCGGGGGATAGCCGCAGACGGCCAGCTCGGGAAAAACGACGAGCTCCGCGCCCTGGGCGACGAGGGCGGCGTAGGCCTCGAGGATCTGGCGGCGGTTGCCGGCAAGGTCGCCGACGAGGGGATTGAACTGGGCAAGGCCGAGGCGCATGAAAAAATGAGAACGGCGAACGTGAAGGCGTTTTCGCGGCCTGACAACTCGCAACGCCGGGCTTGCGCGTGCGTCCAGCACTGAATCTGCTAGAACCACCTACCATGCGCCAGCTGCCCGTCCGTCTTTCCCTTCTATCTTTATTGCTGCTCGCCGCCGGCGTGTCCGCGCGTGGCGACGAGCAACTCGACCTCGCCGCGGTCTTCCAGCGCACCGCGCAGATGAATAGCAGCGTGCTCACCGGACGGGAGGTGGCGACCCAGGCGCATGCCGCCGCCGACGTGCAGCGGGTGGCGTTGCTGCCGAATGTCTCGCTTCGGGCGCAGCAACAGCGTGCGCAAAGCGTCTCGGTGACCAACACGACGGCCGCGCAGAGCGCGACCGCGAGTCGCTTCGACGGCCAGTTGAACGGCAGCATGACGCTGCTCAACCTGCAGCAATCGGCGAGCTACAATTCGGCCAAGCGCGCCGCGGCCGCGGCGGACGCCGATGCCGAGTCGACCCTGCAATTTGCCCTGGCGGACGCAGCGGACTTCTACTTCACCGAATTGCGCAACCAGACCCGCGATGTCGTCCTCGCGGCGAACGTCGCCCGGGCGCAGGAGCTCCTGACCTTGGCCCAAAACCAACTGGTGGCGGGAACCGTCACCCGGATTGACGTCACCCGCGCCGAGGCCCAACTCGCGCAGGCACGACTCGCGCAGTTGCAGAACCAGACCACCAGCAAGCAGGGCGTCCAATCCCTGCTGCTGGCGCTCGACTACGACGCGCTGCAATCGTTGGCGTTGAAACCGACCAACATCGCCCCCCAGACCACGAAGTCGAGCGCAGCCGTGCTCGCCTCGCGCGAACTGGTGACGACGAACTATTTTGCCCGCCGGGCCGACTGGCGCCGCGCGCAGCACTCGCTCGAACAGGCGGTGCTCGACGAAAAGGCCGCGCGTTACGAACGGGCGCCGTCGGTCGCGCTGACGGGCAGCTACGGCAAGGCGGCCGCCTACCTCGACACGAACAAGGAGGACGAGTGGTCCACCGGCGTCGCCCTCTCCGTGCCGGTTTTTGACGGGCTGCGGAGCAACGCCGACCGCCGCAGCGCGCTGTCGCGCCGCCGCGTTCAGGAAATCAAGCTCCATGCGCTGGAGAACCAGATCAAGGCGGAGATCGACTTTGCCGAGGCGGACGCGAATTCGCGCAATCAGCAGATCGAGGTGGCCCGGCAGAACCTGCGGCTCGCCGAGGACCAGCTCCAGCTCGCCCGCCAGCGTTACCAGCAGGGCGTGGCGGACAACCAGGAGGTCATCGACGCGCAAAATCAACTGGCGCTGGCCAACGACAACGCGATCGAGGCGCAATATCGCTACAACTTGAGCCGGGTGGAACTGGCCCGGGCGCGGGGCGAGGTGCGCGACGTGCTCACCGAGAAGACCGAATGAGCGCGCCCGCGCGCCTGATTCTGGCGTCCGCGTCGCCGCGGCGCCGTGAATTGTTGGGGCGGCTCGGGGTCCCGTTCGAGGTCGTGGTGGCGGTCGTGACCGAGCACGAGGAGGCATCGACCGATCCCCGCGTGATGGTCGCGCACAACGCCGCCCTGAAGGCCGACTGGGTGGCGGCGCGTTACCCCGCCGCCGTGGTGCTGGGGGCGGACACCACGGTGTTCATCGACGGCGCCGCCCTCAACAAGCCGCGCGACGCCGCCGAGGCCCGGTCGATGTTGCGCCGGCTCTCCGGCCGCACGCACACGGTGTTTACCGGGGTCGCGGCCCGGCGGGGAAGCGACGGATTGCGGCTCGACGAAGGCGTGGCCAGCGACGTGACGTTCAAGCCGCTGGACGACCAAGGCATCGACGCCTACCTGGCCCGCGTCCACACGCCGGACAAGGCCGGGGGCTACGCCATCCAGGAGCACGGTGACCTGATCGTGGCAGGGTATCGCGGATCGTTCAGCAACATCGTTGGGCTGCCGCTGGAAACAACGAAACAAATTTTGACGCGGTGCGGTCTGCTGGCATGACTCTCTCCAGCCTCCCTCCCATCCATGAGCCAGACCATCGCCGCTCCCAGCGTCAACCCATCCGCCCGCCGGATGCTGGTTCGCGCATGGTCGGATCCCGAATCGCGATCGACCCTGGTGGGGCTCGCCGGCGTGATCCTGTTCTATTTGCTGCTTTGGCTGGTGGCGCCCTACATCCTGCATTTTGAGCCGGCGCCCGGCGCGAGCCACCCGCCGGCGGCGGCGAAGCTGTTCAACATCGAGCTGGCGCCCGATGTCTTCACCAAGCCGGCCCCGAAGCCGCCGCCGTTCAAGTTTGTCGAGACCAACCCGGACGCACCCGAGAACACGCCGGACCAGACCAATAACTTCGCCGCGCGCAACCAGCAGGTGGCGCAGGAAAAACCGACGCCCGACGGCAAGAGCGACCGTCCGGCGCTGGAGGGCAAGAAGGACTTCGACTCGACGCAAATCGTCGACGGGCACCTCAATCAGCCGCTGGAGAACATCGAGGCGGTGCCGCCCCCGACCGAGACGCGCGAGGCGCAGCAGAGCATCGCGGCCCCGAAACTGGAGCAGAATCCGCTGCCGGGGTTCGAGAAAAAGCAGGGCGACGATCCCGACAGTTTCGGGAGCAATGTCGTGAAGCTGCCGACGAATCCGAAGCCGATTCCGGAGAAGATCGAGGGCGCGAAGGATGTTCCGGAGGTCGAGGGTGCGTCCGCCAACCAGATTGCGATCGATCCCCAGCACCCACGGCCGCGGCCGCAGGTCGTCAAGCAGCAGAACACCCGGCCCGCGATTTTTGCGGAGAACAAATTCGGCACGTCGAACATCGGCAATATCGCGGTCGATGCGAAGTGGAGCAACTACGGGGCGTATCTGCAGCGGATGATCGACACCGTCCAGACCCAGTGGGAACGCATCTTGATCGACAGCCGGATCTACCCTGCCTCCGGGAGCACGGTGACGGTGAAGTTCATCATGGATTCCGAGGGCAAGATCGCCCGGATTGTGAACGTCGACAGCACCGCGAGCGATTCCGCGTCGCGCGCCTGCATCAGCGGCATCACGGATCGCGCCCCCTACGGACCGTGGACCGACGACATGATCGCGATGCTCGGCAAGCAGCAGGAGATGACGTTCACGTTCTACTATCAGTGAGCGCGCCGCCGGAGAGTTTCTGGGCGGAACTGCCGCTCGGACGCGGGGTCGCGCTGCTGGTTCACGATGGCAACGGGCTGGCGGCATTCGCCAAGCCGGCTGGAACGCTGTCGCATCCCAACGGCGCGGGCGAGGAACCGCGCTCGCTGCTGAACGCCCGTTATGTCCTCGACGGTGAAGTTTACGAATGGACCGGTGGCGACGGCGCTCCACGGCGGCTCTGGTTGCTCAACCGGTTGGATTCGGCAACGTCCGGCGTGATCCTGGCGGCGGCCAGCGAGGAACTGGCGCTCGCGATGCGCGCGCAGTTCAAGCGCAAGCAGGTGCGGAAGATTTACCAGGCGGTGGTGTTCGGGGCGCCGCGGCAGGCGGTGGAGCTCTGGCGCGACCTGCTCGCCGTCGACAAACAGGGCGGACGGGTCCGGACCACCGCGAGCGCCGGGCATGTGCCGGCGGAAAGCCAGATGAGCGTCCTGCGCGCCGGGCGCGGCGTGCCGCGCGTGACGTTGCTCCGCCTCGAGCCGCGCACGGGGCGCAGCCACCAGTTGCGCGTGCAATGCGCCAAGCGGCAGCTGCCGATCGTCGGCGACCAGACCTACGGGAACTTTCCGGCGAATCGCGAACTGGCGAAGACGGCGGGCACGAAGCGGCTGTTCCTCCACTCGCTCGAGACGAAATTCGACTACGAGTTTCGCGGGCAAAGGTTTTCGTTCGCCGCCAGGGCTCCGGCCCCGCCGGAGTTCGAGAAGCTCGTGCTGCAGCGGTGACGCGGGCGCCCGGCGGGAGCTCGCTGGGAACGGTTTTTAGTTCTGTTCATTTGAGGCATTCCGGCTAAATCCGAGCCGTCATGATCCTCCCGAAGTCGAACCGCCTCACGCCCGAACAGCTCGCCGAAGTCACCGCGATCGTGACGGAGTTTGGCTGCAAGATTCAGCCGATCGTCGGCGCCGTCCGGAGCATCTACGCGATCGTGGGCGACGAGCGCGACGAGCTGATGATCAACCGGCTCGAGGGCCTAGACTATGTGGACCGCATCGACCGGATCCAGTCGCCGTTCAAGCTGATGGACCGGCGGTCGGACCTGGCGAGCCACCGGATCACGCTCGGCGGCGTCACGCTCGGGGAGGAACTGTTCGTCATTGCCGGCCAGTGCACGATCGACCCGAAGAACCCGAATTATTTTTACGAGACCGCCGCGGCCGTGAAGGAGGCGGGAGCCCAGGTTCTCCGCGGTGGTGTGTGGAAACCGCGGACGAATCCCTACACGTTCCAGGGCGATGCGAAATCGCTGGAGATCCTGATGGAGGCGCACCGTCGCACCGGGCTGCCGGTCGACGCCGAGGTGATGGACGAGGAGCAGCTCGACCTCGCGCTGTCCGCCGGCGTGCAGATGCTGCAGGTCGGGGCGCGCAACGCCCTCAACTACTCCCTGCTGCGCGCCATCGGCCGGGCGGTCGCCGAGCGCGACACCATCGTGCTGCTGAAACGCAGCCTGCACATGGGGGCGCTCAACGAGTTCATCTCCGCCGCCGAATACATCGCGGCGTTTGGCAATCCCAACGTCATCCTCTGTCCGCGCGGCACCGCGCCGGCGCTTGACGGCTATCGCAACCATCCCGACGAGAGCATCACGCCGCTGTTGAAGGAGAAGACCTGGGCGCCGGTCGTGGTCGACCCGTCGCATTCCGTCGGCAAGGCCGCCTACGTGCCGGCCTGCGCGCTCGCGGCGGTCGCTTATGGCGCCGACGGCTTGTGCATCGAGGCCCACGTGAGTCCGAGCCAAGGCATCGGCGACGATCCGAAGCAGGCGCTGATGCCCGATGCGCTCGCGACGACGATCGCGCAGGCAAAACAGCTTTGGGCAATTCGGCGCGGGGTGAAGGCGGCGCGGGCCGATTGACGCCGCCGGCGCGAGCCGGGCCGTCGCGTCACAACAAGTTAAGCTGCGAATCGTCGGCGGGTGCGACGGTAAGTTTTTTCTTCGGCCTCGCCTGCGGGGCGGGCAACGACACGTCGGTGTCGTCGCTTTCGAGCTTGGCGAGGATGGTTTTGGCGCGATCGATCACGCTCAGCGGCAGGCCGGCCAGGCGCGCGACCTGGATGCCATAGCTGCGATCCGCCGCGCCGGGGACCACGCGGCGGACGAAGACGATGTCGTCGTTCCATTCCTTCACCGCCACGGAAAAATTGCGCAGCCGGGGCAGATGCTTTTCGAGCTGCGTCAGCTCCTGGTAGTGCGTGGCGAAGAGCGTGCGCGGACCGCGATCGGCGGCGCGGTGAAGGTGCTCGACGACCGCCCATGCGATCGCCAGGCCGTCGTAGGTCGAGGTGCCGCGGCCGATTTCGTCGAGGATGATGAGCGACCGGTCGGTCGCGTTGTTGAGGATGTTGGCGGTCTCGTTCATCTCGACCATGAAGGTCGAGTTGCCGCGGGCGAGGTCGTCGCTGGCGCCGACGCGCGAAAAAATCCGGTCGACGAGGCCGACGCGGCAGGACTTCGCGGGCACCCAGCAGCCGACCTGGGCGAGCAGGGTGATGAGCGCGACCTGGCGGATGTAGGTCGATTTGCCGGCCATGTTCGGGCCCGTGAGAAGCGCAATCTGCGCATCGCCGCAGGCGAGCACGGCATCGTTGGGCACAAAGGCGGCGCTCGCCCCGCGCGCCAGCGCGGCGTCGGGTCCGCGGAGCATCTGCTCGACGACGGGGTGCCGGCCCTCGGCGATCTCGAGCGTTTCGCCCTCGTCGAGCACGGGCCGGCAGTAATCCCACTCGCGGGCAAGCACGGCCCAGCCCGCCAGGACGTCGAGCTCGGCGAGCGCGTCGGCGGTTTGGGCGAGGGCGATGGATTCATCGAGGACGGCGGCCACGAGCGTGTTAAAGAGCTCCTGTTCGCGGGTCAGGGCGTTTTCCTCGGCGTGAAAGATTTCCTTTTCCTTCTGCTTCAGGGCCTCGGTCACGTAACGCTCGCCCCCGACGGTCGTCTGCCGGCGGATGTAGTCGGAGGGAACGAGGTGGAGGTTGGCCTTGGTGACCTCGATGTAGTAGCCGAAATTATTCGTGAACCTGACCTTCAGGCTGCGGATGCCCGTGCGGTCCTGCTCGGCGCGCTCGAGGTCGGAGAGCCATGTCTTGTTGTCCTTCGTCAGGGAACGCAGGCGGTCGAGTTCGGCGTCGTGGCCGGGGCGGACGTAATTCCCGTCGGCGAGATCGGCGGGCAGCTCGTCCGCCAGACCGCCCGCCAGAAGCTCGCGCAGTGCCGGGAGCTCGGCGAGTCGCGCCTGATAGCCGTCGGCCAGCGCGCCGCCGAACCCGGCGATCTCAGTGCGCAACGCGGGCATTTGCGCCAGCGTGTCGCGGATCCCGCCAAGCTCGCGGGGATTCCGCAGGCGGTTTTGCAGCCGGCCGAGAATCCGGGGAATGTCGCGGACGAGGCCGAGCGACTCGCGCAGTGCCGCCAGCCGCGAGGGCTGGGTGAGCAGTTCGCCGACGAGGGCCTGGCGGCGGGTGATCTCGGCGAGATCAAGGGTCGGTGCGGCGAGCCAGCGCTCGAGCAGGCGGGCGCCCGCGGCAGTCGTCGTGCGATTGATCGCGGCGAGCAGGGTGCCCTCGCGCGTGCCACGCGCGGATGCGAAGATCTCGAGATTGCGCAGAGTGGCGGGATCGAGCAGCAGCGTTTGCGTGCTGCGATACTCCTGCAGGCCGCGGAGATTCTCGGGCTTCGCGCAAAGATTCTCGGTGGCGTAATAGACCAGCGCGCCGGCGGGGCCGAGCGCGGGGTGCGAATGCGCGAGGCCGAACCCCTGGAGGTTCAATACCCCAAGGGTGTCCAGGACCGTCTTCGCGCCGGTGCCCGTCTCGAAATGGTAGCCGGAAAGCTCGGTGACGAGACGTCCGGCGGCGAACGCGTGCAGTGCATGCACGTCGGTCTGCTCGTGGGGCGCGGCCTGCCAGCGGGCGCGTTCGCCCTCGATCACGAGCAGTTCCGCGGGCTCGAGGGCGGTGAGGACGGGGAGGAGGTTCGAGATGGCGGTGTCGGACGCGACGCGAAATTCGCCGGTGGAGAGATCGAGCCACGCGGCGTGAAGACCCGCCTTGTCGAGGGCGATCGAGCAAAGGTAGTGGTTGCGCGCCGCGTCGAGCTGGCTCGCGGAGAGCGTGGTGCCGGGCGAGAGGATGCGGGTGAGCTGGCGCCGCACCAACCGCCCCACCTGGGCCGTTTCGGCCTGGTCGCACACGGCGACTTTTTTCCCGGCGGTCAGGAGTTTGTTGACGTAGTTGTCGAGCGCCTGCGCCGGGATGCCGGCCATCGGGTGGTCCTGGCGCTTCGTGAGCGTGAGGCCGAGAAGGCGCGAGGCGACGATGGCGTCGTCGAAGAAGAGTTCGAAGAAATCGCCGAGACGGAAGAGCAGGAGGGTGTCACGCGGGAGCCCGCGTTTGACCTCGAAATACTGCTGCATCATCGGGGTGATTTTCTGCTCGGCGCTCATCAGGTCGGAAAACGCTCGTGCAAAGGCGCGAAGGCGCAAAGGAAAAACCGCGCCGGCGGCGATGGTTTGCCTTGGCGGCCCGGCGCCTTTGCGCGAGACCAATCCGATGATGCTTTTCCATCGCGATCTCGGCGGGGCGGGCCATCCGCCGCTGGTCATCCTGCACGGGTTCCTGGGATCGTCGCGCAACTGGCAGACGGCCGGCCGGGACTTGGCGGGAAGGTATCATGTGTGCGCGCTCGACCTGCGAAATCACGGGGGCTCGCCGCACGCGCCGGAAATGACCTACGCAGCGATGATGGCGGATGTGCTGGCGTGGCTCGACGCCCATGGCCTGACGCGGGTGACGCTGCTGGGCCACAGCCTGGGCGGGAAGGTCGCGATGCGGCTGGCCTGCCTCCATCCCGAGCGGGTGGCGCGCCTGATCGTGGTGGACATCGCGCCGAAGGACTATTTCTGGCCGGAACGGCGCGGTGAGTTTGCGGCCATGAACGGCCTCGATCTGGCCAGGTTGCATTCCCGGTCCGAGGCGGAAAAACTCATCGAGCCGCAGGTCCCGGACTGGGCGATGAGAAAATTCCTCCTGACGAACCTGGAGCGCGGTGGCGGGGAAGGCTGGCGCTGGCTGGTCAATCTGCCCGTGTTGACGGCGGCGCTGGCGGCGCTGGAAGCGGATTCACTCGAGCCGGACGACCGCTTTGCCGGGGCCACGCTCTTTATCCTCGGCGGGAAATCGCGCTATGCGCTGCCCGCCGACGAGCCGGCGATCCGCGCGCATTTTCCCGCGGCAACGATCGCGACGATCCGCGATGCAGCCCACAATCCGCATATGGAGGCGCGGGAGGCGTTCGTGCGCCTCGTGCTCGCGACCTAGCGTTTCGTCCAGAGACGCAGCGAGCAGAGCAGGAACTCCTCGAGCGCGGCCGATTCGTTGAGATTGAGGCGAAGAAGCCCGGCCGCGTGCTCGAGTTTTTCGACCGCGGATACCAACGCACGGCGCGTGGATTCGTCGCCGGCGACCAGACGGGGCAGGGCGAAGGCCCGCGTCGCGCCCTCGATCTCGGCGAAGAGCCGCGCACGAAGCCCGTTGGCGATGCCCGTCTCGATGGCGACCTGCTCGTCGTCGTCGAGGTCGGCGGGAAGTTTTTCCTTCTGCAGTTTCCAGACTTCACCAGTGGCAAAATCGAGCACCGCTGCGAAGCGCGCGACCAGCCCGTAGAGCGTGAAGACATGGTCGGCGATCGCGCGCTTGTCGGCGGCGCCGCCCCCGGCGAGACGGCCGAGCCACGCGCGATAGTCTTCGAGCCACGCCGGCCAGCCGTCGGCCGCGAGCGCGATGGCCGCGGAGGGAAAGCGAAAATGCAGCACGCGGCTGCGGATCGTCGGCAGCAACGCATAGGGGCGGGTCGTGAGGAGAAGCAGCGTGGTGTTGGCCGGGGGCTCCTCCAGCGTCTTGAGAAAGACGTTGGCGGCGGCGGTGTTCATCCGGTCGACCTCGTGGAGAATCGCAACTTTCCGCGGGGCGACCGCCGGCGTGACCTGGACCTTGCCGATGAGTTCGCGGGTGGCATCGACGGAGATGATCCGCATCTTCCCGGCGGGGCGGAGGGCGAAGCAGTCCGGATGCTGTTCCGGCGGAAAATGGGCGGACGCGCCCTTGGCGTTGAGCAACCGGTCCGCGATCGCCAGGGCGACGGCAAGGAGGGTGTCGGGATCGTCCCCGTGCAGCAGCAGGCTGTGCGACAGCCGCGAACGCGCGATGGCCTGCTCGATGACCGCGACAGCCGGGGTGCCGGCGAGAGCGGGAGGCCAGGGGGTGGCGGCGGTCATGCGATCGGACGGAAACTCGGCGGCGCGGGCAATGCCCCGGCCGGTTACTTCAAACGCGCCTGCACGGCGGCCCAGATTTTTTTCTCGATGACATCCTCGGTCTTCGTGCCGTCGACCACGATAATGCGCCCGGGCATGCTTGTCGCGAGCACGAGATAGCCGTCCCGCACCTTGTTGTAGAAATCGACGTTCTCGCGCTCCATCCGATCGGGGAGGTCGGAGGCGCGGCGTTTCAAGCGCGCGAGACTGACCTTGGTCGGCACATCGATGACAATGGTCAGGTCGGGCATGACATTGCCGACGGCGAAGCGATTGATCTGGGCGACGGGGTCGGCGGCAAGGTTGCGCGCGATGCCCTGGTAAACGGTCGACGAGTCGAGAAACCGGTCGCTGAGGACGATGGCGCCGCGCACGAGGGCGGGGGCAATGACCTCGCGAACGACCTGGGCGCGGGCCGCCGCAAACAGGAGGAGCTCGGTCTCGGCGCACATCTCGTCGCCCTTGGAATTGTGGACGATGATATTGCGGATCTGCTCACCGATCTCGGTGCCGCCCGGCTCGCGGGTGCTGACGACCTCGCGATGCGCTTTTTGGAAATGCGCCGCCAGCCGGGCGATTTGCGTGGACTTGCCGGAGCCCTCGGAGCCCTCGAAGGAAATGAGTTTGCCGGTGGATTTCTTTTTCAGAGGCATGGGAAAAGCATGGGGAAGTCAGCGCCAGTTGGCGAGGAAGGTTTCAACGTCCGCGAGGGTAGGGCTTTGCGCGGTCCGGACATAGTGGCCGCTCGTGCAGACGCCGACCGCGAGACAGGCCTCGGACGGGAGGCCAAGGAGCTGCCCGGACGCGAAACCGGCGTTAAAATGGTCACCGGCGCCGGTTGTCAGCCGGGGATGCGAGGTATAGGGGCCGGGCACCCAGCACGTGCCGTCGACCGTGGCGCACGCCGCGGATTCGCGCGGGTGGACGACGACGGTGGCGACCGCGAGTTTTTCCCGGATCGCCCCGGCCATCGCCCGCAGCGCGGGTTCGCCGTCGCCCGCGTTGCCGCACCCGAGGGCCACGGCGACTTGCTGCGCCTCCTTGAGGTTGAGGCCGAGCGTGACCCGGCCGAATTTTTCGAAACGCGCGATGGTGGACAAGGCCGTGCGCAGGTCGTCAACCGTGCGCTTTTCGGGATCGGCGAGGTCGAAAAAGAAGATGCGATCCGCCGCCGGCGGCAACCGCGGCAGCACCCGGTCCACCAGCTCGGAAAAAATCGCGGTCATGTTCGGGATCATGGTCCAGTTGACCAAAGCGACCAATCCCGCGGCGGTCAGTTCGGCCTGAAATGCGGCTTCACCCATCACGGCGCAGATGCGGTCGTAGGTGATCTCGTCAAGGCTGCGCATCTGCCCGAGCATGAGCTTGCCGTCCTCGAACTCGATCGCGGTCGTATGCGCCGCCGCGCAGAGCGAGACGATCCGCGCCCGGGCCGCCATGTCGGCAAAGACGGGATGCACCTGCGGGTGGCCGAGCGCGCCGATCATCGTGACGCGATTCCCGGCGGCGAGGAGGGCATTTGCCATGATGGGGGCGTTGCCGCCGAGTTTCTCGAGGCGGGGATAAAGTTCCAGATTGGCGCTTTTCCCCGCGGCACCGGCGATGCGCCGGGCAAACTCCGGAATCGTGCCGATCGGCGTGAAGTCGTCACCCCGGCCGCGCCGCACGCCGACGGGCGTCACGATCGTGTCCACGAAGCCATCGAGGCCGACGACCGCCGGACGCGCGCCGATCCGGTCGCGCCGGGCGCGGAGTTCGTGGAGCGTGCGTTCGCGAAACATGGTGGAGGGCGCCGGCGGCAGGGACCGAGGAGAAAATCGCCGCCGGCGGGCGGCAAATAGAATCGCGCCCGAAACCAATGTTTCGCCGTCATGGTGAACAAGTCGTTCGGAATTTCCGTTGAAGGTGCCCGGCAAACCCGCCAACTCTCTGCGCACCCGCCCATGTCCGCATTTTTTTTCGCTCCCCCGGTGTTCGCGATGGCCAATATCGTCCAGATCTTCCTGGGCGCCGACGTGGTCTGCCAGGCGATCACCTGCGGGCTGGCCGTGTTCAGCCTGATCGCTTGGACGATCATGCTGGGAAAGCACTTTGACCTGAAACGCCTGCGGATCCTGAACCACTCGTTCGAATCGCACCTGCGCGACCAGCGGTCGCTGCTCGACCTGCCGGAATCGTTCCGCGACCGGCGCTCGATTCCGTATGCGGATCTTTTCGCGGACGCAGTCGAGAGTTACTGGCGTGCCGCGGCGATCGGGAAAGAGAAGGGCGACGACAACTCCCGGGCCCGGCTCGAGCACGCGGAGAACGCCATCCAGCGCGCCCTGGCCCGCCAGACGCTGCGCTACGAATCGAGCATGATTTTTCTCGCCTCGATCGTGTCGGGCGCGCCGTTCATGGGGCTGCTCGGGACGGTGTGGGGCGTGATGGACGCGTTCAGCTCGGTGGCGGTGCAGCAGACGGCCGGCATTCCGGCGCTGGCGCCCGGCGTGTCGGGCGCGATGCTCACGACCATCGCGGGCCTCATCGTCGCGATTCCCTCGGTCTTCGGCTACAACGTGCTGCTCGCGAGCAGCCGGCGGCTGATCACCGAAATGGAAAACTACGCGAGTTCGCTCGCGGACCGCATCGAGTTGGAAAGCAAATAGGCGGAGGCGGCCATGGCACGGATCTTTCGACGCAAACACACGGCGCAGCCGATCGCCGAGCTCAACGTCACGAACTTGATCGACCTCGGTTTCACGCTGCTGATCATCTTCATGATTTGCGCGTCCTACAGTCAGGACGAACAGACGGTGCCGGTAAACCTCCCGACGGTCGCGCGGACCCCGCAGCAGAAACCCGACAAGGACGACAAGTTCGTGGCCATCGGCGTCGACGCCGGCGGCAGGTATTACGTCGAAAACGAGACGAATTCCGTGACGCTGGCCGAATTGCGCCGGCGGCTGAAAGACTACGCGGCCGAGACGAAGCAGCCGGTCGTCCGGATCCGCGGCGATGCCGATGTGCCCTACCAAAAAGTCGCCCAGCTTTTCAACGAGGTGGAACGCGCCGGACTCGTGCGGTTCACGATCGACTCGCAAACGGAACGCTAGGATTGCCGCGCGGCGTCCACGCCACCAGACTGTCGCCCCGAAGCCATGACCGCGCGCACCTCCAACGCCTTCCTGTTGTCGGTCACGCTGCACGGCACGATCATCGCGTTGATCCTGCTGTTCAGTTTTGTCACGACTGGACAAACCCGGAACATGCCGCGCGTGCTCGAGTTGGTCGCCGGGGAGGGCAACAACTCCAGCGCGACCGTCGCCCCGATGCTCGGCACGACGGATCGGGTAAAACTGACAGTGCCGGTGCCAACGCCGCCGAAAGCGGAGCCGACACCCGTGGAGGTTGCTCCCATCCAACCGGCACCGTCCTCCCCGAAGCCAGTCACGCCAGCCGCGGTGGCGCCCAAGGCTCCGAATTTCTCGAATCAAATCCGAAGGCAGGTGATCCGGGCGGAATCGACCGCCAAGATGCAACTCGCGCGGGAACACGCCGCGGAGGCAAAGCGGCTGGCGAAGGAGGAGGCCGACCGCGCCAAACAGGCCAAGGCGGCTGCGGCCACTCCGCCAAAGTTCACCAAGATCGACGCCGCGGGCATTGCCAAAGGCGTGATCGGCGGCTCAACCGAAAACAAGGTCGGCGGCGCCGGCGGCAAGGCGCTGGTCAGCGACGAGGGCAGCGCGCTCGACCGATATTTTTCGCTTTTGAAGCGGCGGCTGGAGGAAGCGCTGAACCGTCCGCCCGGGTTGAGCGATACCCTCGTTGCCACCGTGGAATTCCACATTGCCGCGGACGGGACGCTCTCCGGGGCGCGGATCGTAAAGCGCTCGGGCAGCGCGGAATTTGACCGGGCGGTGCTGGACGCGGTCGCCGCGGTCGGCTCGATCGGCGCGCGGCCAGACGGGCAAAGCGAGACGCTCACGCTGGACTTCAGGATGAAGGAAACGGACAACGGCTAAAAAGTCCTTGCGTTCGCGGGCGGAACTTCGATTTTTCTCACCTCTCGCAAAGGTGAATGGGCTCGTAGCTCAGTTGGCAGAGCGCCTCAATGGCATTGAGGAGGTCGCAAGTTCGATTCTTGTCGGGTCCACCATTTCTCATTTCGAGCCGATTCGTCGGCCGTGCTGCGCACGGCGAGATGGGTTTCGGCCAATGAATCCCACGGTTTTATGAAAGAAACGGTTAAGGTTTGAGCGCGCAAAATGCGGTTCGAGCCGACCTTTTGGAGAAATGACTTCATTTCTCCAAAATTTTCCCCTGAAACCAGTTTCTCCCCGTGATTGGCCTCTAAAATCCAATTTCGGAGCGGTTCGAGCCGATTTGATTTGGTCTTCTCCAAAGCAGTGATTTGAGCCTCCAGTTCGACCTTCTTTGGAACGAGCGGGTTCTTGAGTTCCTTGAACTCCGCGAGGTCGATTGAACCGTCGGCGAAGCCGTCGTTCAGGCGGGCGATCTTGGCTTTAACGGCCGCGAGTTCGGCCCTCAGCCGATCTCCCTGCACCTGTTTCGCCGATGAGCCTTCGGCTTCCCAAATCTCAACCTTGGCGAGAAACCGCTCTTTCCAAATACAGACGTATCGCGCATGCAGGTCTCGATACGCCTTGTCGCGATCCCATGTGAACTGTGGATTTTCGGTCATTCTTTCGCTCAACGTCGGATTGGTCAGGCACGCAACGATGCTACTCGGCTTAGTTGCGCCGCCGTTCCCAATCGTGAATTTTTTCGCAAAGTCCGGCGATGATCGGAATACTGGCAGGTTGCGATGCCGGGCTCATCCGCAGGATTTCCGCGCAGCGATTGGGACAGCGTTGGTCAACATGCTACGGACGCTTGGGTGCGCACGGCCAGAGGTCAATCGGGGTGTCGATGTGCGCCGATCGCCTTCGCCGCCGTGAGGCGGCCACGGACAAAACCCGTAAGAGCCGTGAGGCTCTAATTCGTCACGCACAAGGTGACGCAGGGCGTCACCCGTTAAACTCGGATGAGCGATCAAAGCGATGGGACGCGGAAGCCTTAGGCTGGAGCGGCCGGTCGCGCGCTCATTCCGAAAAGGCCAAAGTCTCGCGCGCCCGAGCGCAGCCCAAAAAGCGGAGCGAGGGACGCGAGTCTTTGGCCGGAGCCCGCCTTAGCGGGCTCAACCCGTAGGCGCACCAAGCAGTCTCCGGTGATTGTGTTACCGGAGTCTGCGACTGCGCCGCTTGCTTCTTGTCGAAGAAGAACCCGGCGAGCAGTCGGACGGGCTTTTTACGGAGCGAACCGGAGAGCCGAGGGACGCCGGCGCGCGGTCTTGTGGTCGCGCGACAAGGCCCGAGAAACGGAGGTGAGCGGAGGAAAAAGCCCGGCTGTCTGCGAGCGTCGAACCCGGCTTGGCGGGTTCAACTCGTCCGGCTTTCAGGCAAAAGGACACGGTGTGTCCTTTATCGGGAAAACCCGTCCGTGTGTGTGAACCCGTAGCCGAAGGCACCGGCGCGTGAGCGCCGGATGAGGGAGGTTTTCGGAGAGCGAGGAGTCTGCGACGAGCGACCGAAAACCGACCGAAGTCGGGGATGCGGGAGAACGGGTGAACCGGGCTTAAATCGTTGCTGTGAAAGGCCAGTTTGGCATCGTAGGCCCTCCCCGCTGTGGGGAAGGGTGTGGGGATACCCTAAACGGCAGGATTTTCGTCAAAGAAGGGTCGAGCTTTGTTCAAGATAGACCACCATCCTTGACTTCCGGCGCCCCGCGGGTGGGCCGTGCGAGCCTGGTCCGGGAGATAAGGCCGCCCCCGCAGCCGGGTGGCGCCCGGACCGCGCCAACGAGCGGTGAGTCGTGAGGCCCGCGCAGCCCGACGCACGATGCTTGCGCGCCGCGGCTGCCGCCGCATCGTGTTGCCCGTGAGAATCGTCATCGTCGAGGACCACCTCATGTTTCGCGAGGTGCTGCGCAAAGTGTGCAAGCACGACCTCGGCCATGAAATCGTTGGCGAGGCGGCCGACGGCCGCCGGGCGGTGGAGCTCGTGCTGGCGACCACGCCCGACCTGGTGCTGCTCGACCTGCACCTGCCGAACCTGGATGGATTCGGCGTCGTCGAGGCGATCCGGCGGGTGGCGCCGCGGATTCGCATCCTGGTCCTCTCCTCGCACTGCGACAACTATACGGTCTTTCGCGCCGAGAAGGCGCACGTGCAGGGGTTCGTCGACAAAAACACGAACACCGTCGCGATCTTGAAAAACGCGATCACGGCGGTGCACGAAGGCCGCGCCTATTTTTCCGAGGCGTTTCAGCGGGTGAAGGCGACGCGCCATCGCGATCCGCACTCGTTCGACAAGCTGCTCACCGAGCGGGAGCAGGCGGTGCTGGCGTTGATCGGGGAACCGCGCACCGACCGCGAGATCGCCGAGACCCTCGACATCTCCAACGAGACGGTGGCGAAACATCGCTTCAACATCCTGCACAAACTCGGGCTGCAAAACACGACCGAGCTCGCGCGCTACGCGCAGGACCACGGGTTCACGCTGACTGCTTCGCGCGCAGGCGGCAATGCAACGCTGCCGTGAGGGCATCGGCCTCGGACCGCACCCGCCGGAGCGGATCGTCAAAGGCGGCCGCGTCGGACGCCCGGGCGGTCTTTTCGAGGTGAAGCGCGGCGGCCTCGAGCGGCTTGCGGCCGATCAGCTTGGCATGCGAGAGCACTTGATGCGCCGCATCGGCCAGCGCCGCGAGGTCGCGGTTGTCGACGGCACGCGCCACCTGCGCCCTGGCCTCCGACAGGGCGGCGAGGAAACGCTCGATCTGAACCGTCAGTCCCTGGGCGGTCCCGTCCGAAATATAGCCCAGCAGCGAAAGATCGATCGCCTCATCCTGGGGTCCCGGCGGCACCTGCACGGAAGCCGCGGAGAGGAGCTTGCGGCCGGCGTCGATCAAAACCTTGCGCAGCTTTTCCGGCGTGAGGGGTTTGCCCACAAAAGCATCCATGCCGGCATTCAGGCACAGCGTGCGATCCTCGGCGGTGCAGTAGGCCGTGACGGCGAGCAGAATCGACTGCGGGCTGCCGCCCTCGAGTTCCCGGATGCGCCGGGCCACTTCGGTCCCGTCCATGTCCGGGAGATTGCGGTCGAGCAGGACGATGTTGAAGCGCCGGTCGGCGAAAAGGCGCAGCGCCTCGTGCCCGTTGCGGGCGCGTTCGCTGGCGAGGCCGAGTTTGGCGAGAACCGCGGTCGCCGCCACGGCGTTATAATCGGTGTCCTCGACGATCAGCACGCTGGCTTGCGGCAGGGAACTGGCGGGCACCTCCGCTGGCGGCGGTGCCACCGCGAGCGGCAGCCGGAGGTAAAACCGCGCCCCGTGGCCCGGAGAGCTGTCGACTCCCACGGAGCCGCCCATCGCGTCGGCCAGCAGGCGGCACGAGGCCAAGCCCAAGCCGGTGCCCTCGACGTTTTCGCCGCCGACCTTGGCCAGCCGGGTGAACTTCGTGAACAACACCGCGCGCTCCGCCCCGGTGAGACCCGGGCCATCGTCCGCCACGGCAAACTCCACCTCCTCGCGATCCTCGACGCGAACGGTCGCACCCAGGCGAATGGTGCCGCCGGCGTATTTGAGGGCATTGGTGACGTAGTTGACGAGGATCTGTTGGATGCGGCCGGCATCGCCGAGGACGGCTGACGGCAGGTCCGGTCCGGGCTCGATCACCAGCGTTGCGCCGCTGACGGGAAGGCGGGCGCGGAGCGCGGCGGCGACGGACCGCAACAGTTCCGCGGGCACAAACGGCGCGGGCCGCAGTTCGATCCGCCCAGCCTCGATGCTGGCGAAGTCGAGGACGTCGTCCACCAGCGTCGACAGATAGGCGGTGCACTCGCGCAAGGTGGCGACGATTTCGCTTTGCCGGGCATCGAGGGGCGAATCCTCGAGCGCGAGGGTCAAGCCGACAATGCCGTTGAGCGGATTGCGGATGTCGTGGCTCATGTTGGCCACGAACTGTGTTTTGGCCGCGCTCGCGCGTGCCAGTTCCTCGGTGCGCTGCCGGACCTTGGCCTCGAGGTCGGCGTTGCGGCGACGGAACGCGCGAATGCGGAGACGGTAGGCGCCATACAGGACGGGAAGAAGCGCAATGATCGCGCCAAGGATCGCCGGCGCCGTCCGCCACCACGGCGGGGTCACCGTGAACGCAAACACCGACGCCTCGCTGACGGCGCCCGTCTCGGCGACGGCGCGGACACGGAAGACATAGCTGCCGTCGCGCACCGCCGTGAGTTCGCGGCGCGAGGTGGCGTTGGCTGGCACCCAGTCGGCATCCACGCCGTCGATCCGCGTCTCCAGGCGCAAAGCCGCGCGCCGGGAAAATTCCGGTGCGGCGAATTCGAACGATATCGAGCGGGTGGAGTAGGAAAGCGCGCCGTTGATGGGTTGCGGCGTGCGGCTGCCAGCCGCACGGGCGAAGGCGTGCAGCAGCGGTGCGCGGGGAGGGGTCGCGACGGCGCCGGCTGCCACGGAGGTGCGAAGAATGCCGTTCGTGCCGCCGATCCAAAGAACGGTGGCACCGGATTCGGAATTTTCGGCGAAGAGCGTCCTCGGCATGCCCACGTTCCACAGTCCTTCGACGGACTCAGGTTCCCAAACGGCGTGGTCGCCCTTGATGGCGATTCGGCCGAGGCAGGCCGGCCGACCGTCAGATGCGGGAAGCACCGCCCAGGCTGCGCCGTTGGCATCGACGTTCGAAAGCGCGGGACTACCCCGCTGGGGATAGGCAGCGATGGGTTCGAATCGCTTTGCGTCGCGTCCCTTGATCCAGCCGCCGAGCGTCGAGAAGGCCAGGACCGTGCCATCAGGCGCGCCCAGCACGGAGCTTCGAAAAGCGGATCCGGGCAATCCTTCCGCGGGGCCGGTGGCTACCGCCTCGACGGGCGAATCGGATTGAGGTTTTGCCATCAGAATACCCCGAGTCGTCGTGCCAAGCCACAACGCGCCGGAACGATCTTCCGCCAGCGTCTGCGCAAGATCGGGCAGGTTTTGCACGAGGACGCGAGGCTGGGCGTGCGCATGCAGCAGGACAATATTCTGTCCAACCGATGCAAGGAAGCTATCCGGCGAGCGAAGAGAGCCCCCCAGTGCAAAAGCGCTGCCCTGACCCGAAAAAATTACGTCGACGACGTGATCGTCAACCAGTTTTACGTCGTGGTTGCTTCCAACCAACAAGCCCTGTGTGGTCGAAAGCATATCTGGAAATCGCTCGCGTAGGGCTTCCATCGCTCCGAAATGTTTATCGTCTGGCTCCAGTCCAAAGACTCCGGCATCTACTGCAACCTCGAGTCGAGTTTCGTGCCGCACGATCTTCAGAACCGGCTGCGACGGCAGGCCGGAACGTCCATCGAACAGGGTGGAGGGGCCGCTGATTCCGATGCGAAAAATATGAGAACCAGATGTCGCCCACAGTTGGCCATCGCGGTCCACGCGGAGCGAATAGATCACTGGCGTTGGCAGCCCGTCGGCGGCATCCAACACGTGATCAAGGGCGCCGTCAGAGCCGACCAAAATGATCCCTCCCCGGAACGTGCCAAGGGCCAGTCGCCCGTCGGGCAAGCGAAGCGCACACGTTAGAGCGAAGCGCCGCACCAACTCGGAAGCAACCGGCGCAAATGGCTGGAGGTGGCCGGCGACGAGATTATAAAGGCCGTTCGAAGTGGCGAAGAGCCATCCGTTAGATGTTCGCTCCAACCAATAGATGGATGAATCCGGGAGCGACTCGGCCGGAATAACTTTCCGCGGGCCGTCTGGCGTCATGACGTAGAGCCCGGTCGGTCGATGATGCACAAAAATTGTGCCTCCGCTCCGCATTGCCTCCAGACGCCCCGTCCCTGGCATTAGCCATCTCTGAAAAGCCTTGCCTTTCCACCGAAGAATCTGGTCTCGCAAAACAAAAACCGCACCGGTGCTCTCGGCGAAAACATTCCACGCTTCGCCTAACTGTCGGTCCTGTGGCGGAATCTGCGCCAGCAATGAGTGAAATCCCCAGTGAGATCCTGGCAGGCGGGCAAACCAACCGATATTTCCGTTAGCCGCCGCCCACAGTCGACCGTCGCTGCCAAAGTCGAGACCGCGTAACGCATAGGCGTCATCCATCGACGTGATACCCCACCGATCACCATCAAAGCTCACCAGTGCACTACATCCGAAATAAAGCACGCCATCGGAGTCTTGGACCGTAACCCAGCTCATCGCGTCGGTCCCGATATCCGTCGACGAGTAAGATGTAACGATCGGGAATCCAAGGCTCGCTCCACACACGCGCGGAGCAACAAGCCCCGCCGCATACGACACAGCCAGAGCGGTCACCAGCCAACCGGCTCGGAGGTGCTTGGACGCAGTCACCCTCATTCGCCAAATTCCGGCCGTCTTCGACCGGAAAGGCGACTCGAATTTACTTCCGAGCATCTACCGGAATTCCGGTAGTCGCAGCGCTAGCGCCGCAACATGACGACGTAAAAGCTCAGCGCCGCCATGAATACTACAGTCAAACGTTTCGTCTTCGGAGCGCTCTCGAGCCTCCTGTTTGCAGTCGGTTTCGCACGCGCGGCGAGTCACTTCGATCCTATGAATTCCAGTCTTCCCGCCGTCGCCAAGAACGCGTTGATCTCTCCAACGGACGGGTGCACGCCACCGTGCAACACGGATTGATCTCGCGCGTCCCTCCACCCGTCCCGCCATGATCAGCCTCGCTGCCTTGCGTTATCGGAATGTCCTCGCGGCCCATGGCGGGCCGGTCGAGCGGATCGAAACCGGGGAGTTTCCCGTGCGCAGTCGCCGGATGTTCCAGGCCAATGCCCGGCTTTCGCCCGGCCTGACGCGCAAGCGTCAGATGAGCATCTATAGCGACGCCGACGGCACCGGCACGCACCGGATCGCCAGCATTGCCCGGCATATGGCCGTGTCCGAGGCCTTGGAGCGCTGGGCGTTTCACGCGACCGTGCGCTCCGAGCGGGCGGCCGAGTTCGGCTTCGACGTCGATCCGTCCTCGAACGGGATGGCGGCGTTTCCCGGCGTCCTGCGCCGGAACGCGCGGCGCAAGGCCATGCTCGAGGCCGTCGAGCGTTTCTGCCTGATCGCGTGGTGGGAAGGCCGGGCCCAGGGCCAGGTGGTCGAGACCGACTGGCCGGGCGTCTCGGCGGTCGCGATCAACGGGCCGTTCGGGGGTGTCGCGACCATCGTGTTCGCGCGCACCGACTGGGGTGGGTATGCCTATGGACACGCCGCCGAGGAGTCCGTGGGCGCCGCCTGCGAGCGCGCCATGATCGAGCTGGCGCGCCATGAATGGGTGCTGCGCGCGTGGTGGCTCGCCTTCGCCGCGGGCGAGAAGGAACCTCCCACGAGCCTCTTCGAGCGTCGCTGCCTGTTCTTCGCGACCGAGGAGGGGCACGAGGCATTTCGCGAACGGCTGCGCGAGCGCGCCAGCGCAGCCATGCCGCAGGCGGTGGTCGCCTGTGACCGCGATATCCCGGGCCCCTGGGCGGACTACGCCACCGTGTGGCGGTTCGCGCTGCAACCGCCGGGGGAAGGGTATCTCGGCGGAGACGATCGGTATTTTTTCTGGTGACCCCGCCGCGGCGACCGCCCGGGCAGGGCGGCGCGCATGGCGCCAAAGCTTATGCGAATTCTTCATCTCGAGGACAATCCCGGAGACGCGGCGCTCGTTCGCGAACTCGTGGTCGCGGAGTGGCCCGATGCCGATATCCGCGCGGTGTCGACGCCGTTCGCCTACACCGGCGAACTGCACCTCGGCGACTATGACTTGATCCTGTCGGACTTCACGCTGACGGCGTTCAACGGGATGGATGCGCTCCGGCTCGCCAAGCAGCGTGCGCCGGAGATTCCGTTCATGTTTCTCTCGGGGACCATCGGCGAGGACCGGGCGATCGAGGCGCTGCAGGCCGGGGCGGAAGACTACGTCATCAAGGATCGGATGAAGCGGCTGATCCCGGCCATCCACCGGGTGCTGCGGGAAAACGAGGAACGCCGGAAGCGCCTGCAAGCCGAGCGACAGATCCGCGAGCAGGCGGAAATGCTCAACCACGCCACCGAGGCGCTGATCATCACGGACCTCGCGAATCGCGTCGTGTATTGGAATGGCGGCGCCGGCCGCCTGCTCGGCTGGACGGGCGACGAGGCGCTGGGAAAGTCGGCGGTCCAGCTCTTCGGTCCGAGCATGCTCGCCCAGTTGGAGTCCGCCAATGCCACGACCGATGAGCAGGGCGAGTGGCATGGGGAGATTCAATTCCGCGACCGGCAGGGTGGCGCACTGATCGTGGAAACCCGCCAGACCCTCATTCGCGACGAGGCCGGCCGGCCGAAGGCACGCTTGAGCATCCTTAGCGACGTGACCGAGAAAAAGCGGCTCGAGGAACAATTCCTCCGGGCCCAGCGGATGGAGAACATCGGCCTGCTTTCCGCCGGCATCGCGCACGACTTGAACAACATGCTCGCCCCGATCCTCATGGCGGCGCCGTTGCTCCGCGAGGCGGTGACCGGGGCCGGTCCCCTCCGGTTGCTCGAAATCCTGGAGCAAAGCGCCGAGCGCGGCGCCGCCCTGGTCCGCCAGATTCTCGCGTTTTCCCACGGGGCCGGCGGCGGGCACCGATTGATCCAGGTGAAACACCTGCTGCGCGACATCGCGGCCGTGATCGAAAGCACGTTCCCCAAGGCCATCCGTCTGGAGGAGCATAGATCCGGCGACTTGTGGCCGATCCAGGCGAACCCGACCCAGATCCACCAAGTCGTGCTCAACCTTTGCGTCAACGCCCGCGACGCGATGCCGCAGGGGGGCACGCTCACGCTGCGAACGGAAAACCTCGTGCTGGATGCAGCGGCGGCGGCGGGGATCGACGGCGGGCGGGCCGGGGCGTTTCTCGTGGTTGAGGTGGCGGATACCGGCACCGGCATCGCGCCGGAGGTGCTCGCGCGCATGTGGGAGCCGTTTTTCACCACGAAAGAGCCCGGCAAAGGCACCGGCCTCGGGCTTTCGACCGTCCGCGGCATCGTCAAGAACCACGAGGGATTCGTGACGTTGCACACGGTCGTGGGCGAGGGCGCACGCTTCCGGATTTATCTTCCCGCCGCGGAAGCGTCCCAAACGGATTCGGCGCATCCCCATTCGAAGGCGCTCCCGCGTGGCAGCGGCGAACTCATCCTCGTGGTCGACGACGAACAGTATATTCGCGAGATGACGGCGACGATGCTCACGAGTCACGGTTATCGCGCCCTGCTGGCGGCCGATGGCACCGAGGCGGTGATGCTCTTCGGGCGGCAGGCGGAAGAAATCCGGCTCGTCGTGACCGATTTGAACATGCCGAACCTCGACGGCGCCCTGCTCGCGGCGGCCATGAAGCGAATCAATCCCGACGTGAAGATCCTCGTCATGAGTGGCGGGGTCGAGCGCACCAACGGCAACGGGCACGGCCAGCGCGCCTCGCCCCGGCCTCAGGATTTCGCCGCGGGGTTTCTACCCAAACCGTTCAAACCGGAAAAGCTGTTGACCACGGTCCACGAGCTGCTCCATCCGCGCGCCTGAACGCTCCACCGGCCGTTGTCGATGACCGGTGCAGGACCGCTTGGTCGCGGATTTATCGTATCAGGACCGGCGGTTCCTCCACGGGTGGAAACGTCTGGTAGGTCCGGGCCAGGATCGCCCGCCAGTGCGCGTCCTCGAGTTCGCGCCGGCGGATGGCGCGAAGTTCCATCTCGCCGGCGAAAATGATGAACGCGAACAGGGCGACGATCAGGAACGCCGGTGAGGAACGGTAAAGCAGCGGTGGCAGGATCAGGGCGAGAAGCGCGCAGACCCCGGCGACAATCTTGCCGATCCGCACCGCCCAAATCGTGGCGCGCATGTAGGGCATCTTGAGCGCCAGCAGCGCCCGGAGGATGCGGCCGCCATCCATGGGAAACGCGGGGAGAAGATTGAAGATTCCCATCAGCAAATTCCAAAACATCAATAGGTCCACGAAGGCGGGCAGCGTGTAGCCGTCCAGGGCCTCATCCGGCACCTGCGCCAGCGCCAGGCCGCCCCAAAGCACGCCGGCGATCGCGAAGTTCACGGCGGGGCCGGCGAGCGTGATGAGGCCCTCGCGGACCGGCTGGCGCGGGATGTCGTCCATTTCCGCCATGCCGCCAATCGGCATCAGCAGAATGCGCCGGACGCCGATGCCGAAGCGCATTGCCGTGAACGAATGCCCCAATTCGTGCAGCACCACGCACGTGAAGAAGGCGATGAGCGTGGTTGCGCCCCAAACCAGCCCGGGCCAGCCACCGTTGTCCCAGCCGTCCTCCGCCCGATAGGCGAGCAAAAGGAAAAAGGAGAAGTGCACCGCGAGCTGAATGCCGCGGACGCGGAAAAGGTTCATTGACCAGCCAAGCATGAGGTTTAACAAAGGCGCGCCGGCGGAAATCGCCAGCGTTCTCTTTTCATTCCACGCTCCCTGCCATGTCCGAACCCTCCGTCAAGCCTCCCACCATCCTGGTCATCGACGACGACGCCGAAATCCGCTACTCGCTGTCGCGCGTGCTGTCGTCGCGGCAGTATCAGGTGCTGGAGGCGGCGAGCGGCGAGGCGGGCATCGCACACGTCAAGAAGGGGCCGCCGCCCGACCTCGTGTTTCTCGACGTGCGCATGGGCGGCATGGGCGGCATCGAGGCGCTGCAGCACATCCGCTCCATCAACCCCAAGCAACTCGTCGTGCTCATGACGGCCTTTGGCACCGCCCAGACCGCGATCGAGGCGATGAAATACGGCGCGTTCGACTACGTGATGAAGCCCTTCGATCCAGCGAAGGTGCTCGCGCTGGCCGAGAATGCGCTGAAGGCCCACGCCGACCTCCGTGCCGTCGGCGACTACAAGCCGACCATCAACGCCGACGACTACCGCGAGGGCATCGTGGGCAGTTCACCGGTGATGCAGGATGTGTTCAAGGTCATCGGCCAGGTGACGGCGAGCGACGTGACCGTGATGATCACCGGCGAGAGCGGCACGGGCAAGGAGCTCGTCGCCCGCTCGATCTGGAAGCACAGCCATCGCGCCGCCAAACCGTTCATCGCCGTCAACTGCGCCGCCATTCCCGACAACTTGATCGAAAGCGAGCTCTTCGGACATGAAAAGGGTTCGTTTACCGGCGCGACCGGCCAGCGCCTGGGAAAATTCGAGCTCTGCGACGGCGGCACGATCTTCCTCGACGAGATCGGCGACATGGCGCTCGCGACCCAGACGAAGATTCTTCGCGTGCTGCAGGCGGGCGAAATCCAGCGCGTGGGCGGCACGGAAACGATCAAGGTCGATGTCCGCATCCTGGCGGCGACCAACAAGGACCTCGAGGAGATGGTGAAGGCGAAAACCTTCCGCGAGGACCTTTACTACCGGCTGAATGTCGTCCGGATCCGCATGCCGCCGCTGCGGGAGCGCATCGAGGATGTGCCGCAGATTGTCGACTTCTGCCTGCAGAATCTCGTGAAGCAAAAGAAGGCGCGGGTTGCCAAGGTGTCCGCCGAGGCGATGGCGCTGCTCACGCGGCACACCTGGCCGGGCAACGTGCGGGAACTGGAGAATGTGATCTACCGCAGCGCGGTCATCGCGCAGGGCGACGCCATTCTCGTGAAGGACCTGCCGGTCGAGATCCGCGGCAACGTCGCGCTCGGCGCGGGCGAGGGGAGCGCCCCGCCGCTGGCGGTCGAGACGGCGACCGCCCCGGCCGCCGTGCACGCCGTGCCTGCGGCGCAGGAAACGCCGCCGGGCGGGACGGCGCTCACGCTCGAGGCGGCGCTCGACGTTGTTTTTGCGCGCCTCGCCGACGACGGCCCGCTGCTGCCGCAGATCGAGAAGGCGCTGATCGCACGCGCGCTCGCCGCCGACGGCAACGACGAGGCGAAGGCGGCGAAGCGTCTCGGGCTGACCAAGGCGGCGCTGCAAAAGCGGCTGAAGGAATAAGTCGCCCGGCGGCGCCCCCGGCGCAACCAACGGCGAAATTGAGGCTGGTTTTCCCCGCCTGTTTTTGTCGCTAATTATCATATGACCCCAAAGACACTCCTGATCCTCGCGGCGCTCGGATTGCCACTCCTTCCCCTCGCGCACGGCGCCGGCGAAACGCCCGCCGTCAAAAAGATCCTGTTCTTCTCGAAGTCGTCCGGCTTCGAACACGACGCCATCAAGCTGCGCATGAAAGACGGTCGCGAGGGCTATGCCTTTCCCGTGCTCCGGGAGATCGGCGGCAAAAACAACATCGATTTCACGTTCTCGAAGGACGGGAGCTTGTTCACGCCGGAATATCTTTCGCAGTTCGACGCTTATTTTTTCTACACGACCGGCGACCTGACGCAGGAAAAGAGCGACCCGCGTGGCGACGGATTGCCGCCGATGACGGCGGCGGGAAAAACGGCGCTGCTCGCCGCCGTCGCCGGCGGCAAGGCGTTCATCGGCACGCACAGCGCGACCGACACCTTCCATTCGTTCGGCCGCGAAGACCACGTGCCGGAGCGTTTCCTGGACGACGGAGACCGGGCGGATCCCTATATCAGGATGCTGGGCGGCGAATTCATCCGTCACGGCGCGCAGCAAAGCTCGCACCTCGTTGTCGCCGACGCCGGATTTCCCGGCATCGGCGCGGTGCCCGCGGACTACGCGCCGATGGAGGAGTGGTATTCGTTGAAGGATTTTGCCCCGGACCTCCACGTGCTGCTCGTGCAGGACACGGCCGGGATGAAGGGCGCGGAGTATGCGCGCGCGCCCTATCCCTCGACGTGGATTCACCGTTATGGCAAGGGCCGCGTGTTTTATACGAGCATGGGCCACCGCGAGGACATTTGGACGAGTCCCGTCTTCCAGGCCGTGCTCACCGGCGGACTGAACTGGGCCCTTGGCCGCGTCGATGCGGATCTGACGCCGAACCTCGCGAGAGTTGCGCCGGAGGCGAATGTCCTGCCGAAATACGTGGCGCCCCCGGCGAAAGCACCGGCGCCCAAAGCTGACAAGCTGAACTAGGCGCGCGATCGCCCCAACGCGTCCGGATTCGTGGCGTCAGGCGCGAGACGACGAATTTTTTTCCATGAAATACCTGCTTGCCGCCATCGTTTTCGCGTTCGCGACCAAGGGGCTTCCGGCCGCCGAGTTGAACGACTATGTGCCCGGCCCGGACTCCAAGATCCAGCCGGGCGTGCCACAGGGAGAATTGATCAAGTTCGAGTTCACCGCCTCGAAGATATTTCCCGGCACGACGCGCGAGGTCACCATCTACGTGCCGCGGCAATACGATCCGGCGAAGCCCGCGTGCGTCCACGTGAATCAGGATGGCCTGCAGAACAACGCCAATGTCGTCTTCGACAACTTGATCGCGCGGGGCGAACTGCCGGTGATCGTCGGCGTCTTCGTCACGCCCGGCGTCGTCAAGGCACGCGACCCCGCGACGCAGCAGGACCATTACAACCGCAGCTACGAATACGACGGCCTGGGCGACGCCTACGCGCGCTTCGTGCTCGACGAACTCCTGCCCGCCGTCGAATCGAAATCGACGGGCGATGGCCGGCCGATCCATCTGTCGCAGTCCGGCAACGACCGCTCGATCGGAGGCCAGAGCAGCGGCGGGATTGCCGCCTTCACGGCGGCGTGGGAGAGGCCGGAGGCGTTCAGCCGCGTCTTCAGCGCCATCGGATCGTATCCCGATTTGCGCGGGGGGATGCGCTACCCGGGATTGATTCGCAAGGTCGAGCCGAAGCCGATCCGCGTCTTCCTGCAGGACGGTGAGAACGACCAGAACATCTACGCCGGCGATTGGTGGATGGCGAACCAGCTGATGGAACGGGCGCTGGTCTACGCGGGCTACGAAGTGAACCATGTCTGGGGCCACGGCACGCACAGCGGCAACCACGCGGCGGCGATTTTCCCCGAGGCCATTCGCTGGCTGTGGAAAGATTGGCCGAGGCCGGTGCAGGCGGGCCAGCTTCCGCTCGAGCGCATCGGGCCGTTGTTCATTCCCGGCGAGGCCTGGGAACTTGTCGGGCAGGGTTACAAGGCGACCGAGGGCGCCGCGGTCAATGCGCAGGGCGAGGTGTTTTTCAACGACATGAGCGACAACAAGACCTTTAAGGTCGGTCTGGACGGGCAGGTGACGCTGTTCAACGGCGACTCGAAGAAAGCGAACGGCGAGGCGTTCGACCCACAGGGCCGGTTGCTCTCGGTCTCGATGAAGGACCCGCGGGTTCTGCGTCACGAAGCCGACGGGACGCTGACCGTCCTTGCGGAAGGCATCGCCGGCAATGACATCGTCGTCGCACACAATGGCGACATCTACCTCACCAACCCGCCGCCCGACTCGAGCAACGAGGCCAGCAAGCTCTGGCTCATCAGGCCCGATGGCACCAGGCAAGTCGTCGACACCGGCGCGGTGAAATACATGAACGGCGTTACGCTTTCGCCCGACCAGTCGCTGCTCTACGTCGACGACTATCGCTCGCACTGGATTTACGCCTATTCGGTGCAGCCGGACGGCACGCTCGCCAACAAGCAGCGCTTCGACTGGCTCAACGTCGCCGACAGCGACGACCAGAGCAACGCCGATGGGCTTCGCTGCGACCGCGACGGCCTGCTCTACGTCGCCACACGGCTCGGCATTCAAATCTGCGACCAGACCGGCAAGGTGCAATGCATCGTCCCGACGCCAAACCGGCGCGTCTCCAACCTCGTTTTCGGCGGCGCCCACTTCGATACGCTCTACGCCACGTGCGGCGACAAGGTGTTCCGGCGGAAACTGCACAAGACCGGGGCAAACGCGTGGGATGCGCCCAACAAGCCGCCGAAGCCGCACCTGTGACAGGCGGCGGCAACTGAGTTCGGCCGGCCGGTCAGCGCGATAGTCCGGAGACGATCAGCGCGATTCCGAAAGCGAAGACAGCGAGCAGCACGCCCGCGAGGGCGATGCCTTTCCGGTCGTCGAGATACTGGTCGTGGGAGGGAGCTTTGGGATGGTGTGACATGAGGGTAGGCCCTGATTTTTATCAGCGCCGGCCACCTCTGACTCCGCGCGGCTTGTCGGGATTTGCGCATCTGCTGCGCTGATTGCATGGCCACGGCGCGATGGAGATGCGTCGGACCTGACGCCCACTACCGCCCCGTGACGACCGCCATGAAGCGTTTCACGCGGCGTGGCTCGACGGCCCCGGACCATTGTCCGCCCGCTTTAAACTCGGACCCAACAACAAAGCCATCCGCCTCGCCAAGAAATTCACCGACGTTGGCCGCGGTCACACCGGACCCAAGATAGACGGGCAGGCGTGTGGCGTGCTTCACCGCGCGGATATCGTCGAGCTGCGGCGCCTCGCCCGTCACGGAGCCCGTCACGATCACGGCGTCGCCGCGCATGAATTCGACGGCGTGCGCCGTGGCGCCGATGCCAACGTCCGCCGTGATGGCGTGAGAGCTGTGTTTCTTCTTCACGTCGGCCCATACCTGGACGTGCTGCGCGCCAATCGCCCGGCGGTAGCGCAGCAGCGCGGCCGCCGACGACTGGATGACGCCCTCGTCCGCCACGTGCGCAAACGCGAAGCCTTCCGCGCGGATGAAATCGAGGCCCGCGGCGAGCGCGACGGCAATCGCCTCGGAGTTGGCGGCCGCGAGGATTTGCACCCCGCACGGCAGCCGTGTCGTTTCCTTCACGGAGCGGGCGATGACTGCCATTGCGGCGACGATTTCCGGCCCGACCCCGCCGCGGAGATAGGGCGAGTCGTGCATGTTCTCAAGCATCAGGCCGTGCACTCCTGCCTCGCGGTAAAGTTTCGCTTCGCGAACCGCCGCCGCCTCGATCTCGCGCAGGCTGCGTCCGCCCGCCGGCGTCCCAGGCAGAGCGCCAACGTGAATCATGGCGATGACGGGCTGGCGCGAACGAAAGAGTCGGCGATTGGCGGGCATCGACGCAGCATAAGCCGTCAGGTCTTCAAACCAAGCAAGGATTGCCGTCGCAGCGAATGGCCTCCTAGCATGTCCGTTCGCGCCGGCAAAGATCCCGGCCAACCCAAAATCAAATCATGAAATCGATCGCATTCATCACCCTGCTCGCCTTCGGACTCGTTGCCCGCGTCGCCGCCGCCGATGCGCCACCGACCGACGTTGTCCTCTATGACCACGCGAAGGTCGACGACGCTTTTGCCAAGGGGCTGCCGCTCCTGATCAATTCGAGTTACAAGATCCAGGCGGGCCGACGCCTGATGGCCGGGAAGGTGGAAATCCACGAGCACGACACCGATATCTTCTACGTGACCGAAGGCACCGCGACCATCATTACCGGCGGCACGATGGAGGGCGGCAAGCCGAGCGGTCCGGGCGAGATTCGCGGCGATTCGATCACGGGCGGGGTGACGCGCCATCTTGGCAAGGGCGATGTCATCGTCATCCCCGCGGGCGTGCCGCACTGGATGCCCGAAGTGAGCAATCCGTTCCTCTATCTCGTCATCAAGGTCACGAAGTAACGGCCGCCGCCCGCCGGGACGGCATTTGCAGCGTTGACGGGCCGCGGCGCGGCGAAATTCTCGCCCGGCATGAAATCCGTGCGGCTCTCCGGCTGGCTGGCGATTCTCGGGCTTTTCCCGAGTGCGCCCGCGCGCGCGGCGGACGCCGGCTGGGGTGGCGGTGTCGAAGTCACGGCCGAAGCGGCGGCCAGCTTGGCCGGCGGCGAACGGCGCGGCACCGCGTTGCACGCGCTAGGGCTGGCTCATCTCGACTGGGAGCAGGTCGCGGCGAGCGGCGGCGCACTGCGCTGGCGAGCCTACGCCGGCGTGCTGGCGCTGGAAGGGCGGGGGCCGACCGAGCGGTTCCTCGGGGATTTTCTCGCGGCCAGCAATATGGAGGGATACAACAGCGTCCGGTTGTATTCCTGGTGGCTGGAGGCACAGGCGGACGGGTGGTCGTTGCGTGGTGGCGCGCTGCTGGCCGACGAGGAATTCGCCGGGACCGAAGCCGGGGCCAGCTTCTTCAACAGTGTCTTCGGCTGGCCGGCTTTCATCTCGGCAAACACCGTCAATACCGGCCCGGCGTTCTTCGTCGCCGCGCCCGGGCTTCGGCTTGAGCGGCACGTCGGCGACGCGGCGATTTGGCGGCTTGGCGTCTACGATGGCGACACGTTCGATTCAGCCGCCGGCAATCCGACGGTCAACCCGCATGGCTGGCACTATCGGTTGGGCGGGGCGCAAGGCTGGTTTGCGATCAGCGAGGTGGCGTGCGCCCCGGCTGCGAGTCCGGCTCGGTTTCGGGCGGGCGTGTGGCTCCACACGGCAGACTTCGCGGACGTCCGCGATGACGCGGCGGGCCGGCCCTTCGCGATCACTGGCGCGGTTCCGCGCAGCCATTCGTCGAACTATGGCGTTTATGCGATTGGCGAGTGCACGCTGGCCGGAAAGGCGGGCGAGGCCGGTTACACCGCCGCGTTCCTCCGTGCCGGCCTTGCGCCCTCCGACCGCAACACGCTGGGCTGGGTGCTCGATGCCGGCGTTGCCGGCACGGGCCTGTTGCCCGGGCGACCGGCCGATGTCGCGGCGCTCGGGTTGGCGCACGCAGCGTTCAGCCCGCGCCTCGCCGCCAACGCCCGCGTGGCCGATCCGGGCCAACCGGCCCCCGATTACGAACAAGTCATCGAGGCGAACTACACGGTCGCGCTCAACGGACACCTGACTTTGATTCCGGACGTGCAATACGTGCGGCACCCGGGCGGCAGCGCCGCCGTGCGCGACGCCGTGGTATTTTTTCTCCGGATGAAAGCCGCGTATTGATTGGCGTCCGCCTTTGGGGGACGGCGTGTCCAGCCCCGAGAGCGAAAAACGTCACGAAGCGAGCGCCCGCTCGGCCTCGGCCGATGTCTCGCAGGTGACGATTTTTACGCCGCGCCGGTAGTGGACGATCGAAAGAATATTGAAGCCGATATCCTTGGCGGGATCGGGAATTACTCGCACCACCGTGCCGATGCCGTGGGCTTTGCTCAGGTCCATGATCCGCGTCAAATGCGCCACGCAGTCCAATTCCATCGACTCCAGTGCGCTCAAGTCGGTCACCACGATGAATCCGGGCCGCATCGCCGGCAGGCTCGCCGCAATCTCCGCCGCACACGCGGCCATGTCCGCGGCGGTCACCCGCCCCACATACGAGACCCGGACCAGGTTGCGCGTGGCATCGAGCTGAATCCTGAATGCGGGTCGATCCGTCATCCCACCAAGTCTGGCGCTGTCCGGGCCGATTTCACCTAAATAGTTCCGCGTGCAGGCTGAATCGGGTCGCACGTCCCGGCCGGAAGTTCCGATGCTACGGAGAATAGGTCATTGTGCGCTGGCCGGCAACCCCCGTGATCGTGAGCGTCACGCCCTGGGTGATCCAGTCGGGGTAACTCTCATGGGCCACCGTCACGAACGATTTTACGTAGCTCGTGGCGCCGATCAGTTGAATTCTTTGCGCCTGGGTGGCGCCGTATTCCAGCATGTATTGATCGGCCGCCGCGGCGAGCTGCCTCGCGTTGTTCATCACCGCCTTGTCCTGCGACGCCACCCGGACCTTCTGGAAGGCGGGAATCGCCAGCGAGGCCAACAAGCCGATGATGACGACCACGATCATTATCTCCACGAGGGTGAAGCCGTCCCGTTCACGGCGGACAAACCGGCTGGCGGGCAAACCGCGAGTGCGCTCGCAGGCGGTGGGTTTTCTGTGGGGTGACGAGGGCAATCGATGCGGTCCGCAGGAAAACCGCACGAACACACTGGAGGCTTTTCCGCGCCGTATCGACTACGGATTTGACCTTGGGGAAAATATCTTTCCCGCCGTGAACCGCGGGTTCCGGGACCGGGGGGCGTCGACCGCGGCCAGGATTTCCTGTGCCTCAACCCGAACGATCGGCGTAGCCCTTCGGGTGCGTGGAATGCCATTTCCACGCGGTGGCGACGATCGATTCGATGTCGAGGAACTTCACCTTCCAACCCAGTTCGCGCCGGGCTTTCGTCGAGTCCGCATAAAGCGCCGGCGGGTCGCCGGGCCGCCGGGGGGACTCGACCACGTTGACCTTTTTGCCCGTGACTTTTTCGACGGCACGGACAACGGCACGATTGGAGGTCGGCGTGCCGGTGCCGAGATTGTAGAACAGCGCCGCGCCCGGCGTGCCGAGCTGGTCGAAAACCGCGATGTGCGCCCGGCTGAGGTCGTCGACGTGCACATAGTCGCGCAGGCACGTGCCGTCCGGAGTGGGGTAGTCGGTGCCAAAAAGCTGAAGGTGCGGGCGCTTGCCGACGGCGACGTCGATGGCCACGGGGATGAGGTGGGTTTCGGGATTGTGATCCTCGCCGATGGAACCGTCCTCCGCGGCGCCGGCGGCGTTGAAATAGCGGAAGGCGGCGAAGCTCAGTCCCGTGGCGGGCGCGAGAGCGCGCAGGGCGTTTTCGATGTCGAGCTTGGTCTGCCCGTAGGGATTGATCGGTGCCTGCGGAAGGTTTTCGTGAATTGGCAGCGTGGCGGGCACCCCAAAAGTCGCACAGGTGGATGAGAAAACAAATTTCTTCACCCCGGCGGCAAGCATGGCGCGAAGGAGATGGAGCGTGTCGGCGCTGTTGTTGATGTAGTATTTCAGCGGGTCGGTGACCGATTCGCCGACGTAACAGAAGGCGGCGAAATGCATCACCAGGTCGATTTTCTCGGACCGGAGGATGCGCTTCACGACGCTTTCATCGCCGAGGTCGCCGCCGTGGACGGTCACGTCTGGCGTAAGGGCGCCGCGGTGGCCGTAGACGAAGTTGTCGAGCACGACCGGCCGGTGACCGGCGGCGACGAGCTGACGGACGCAATGACTGCCGATATAACCGGCTCCCCCGACGACAAGAACGTTCATGAATAAAAAGGAATTGAAAGACTGACCCATCCGCCGCGCCGCAGTGCGCCGCGGACCGATCGGCGCCCGGCACGGGCGAACCCGGGGCAAGCGAGCGTTGTATTGCTTTCGGCGGGAGGTTGGCTAGCGATTTCCGTTTCCTCCCTCATGCAGCACTCGCGCATCGTCATCACTGGTGTCGGCCTGACCGCGCCGAACGGCAACTCCCTCGCCGAGTTTCGCGGCAACCTGCTGGGCGGGGTCGCCGGCATCGAGCGAATCGAGATCCGTTACATGGGCTCGCAACTCGCGGGTGTCTGCCACTACGATCCGTTGCGGCACCAAAAAAAGAAGGAGGTGCGGGTTGGCACGCGGGCGGGTTCGATCTCGATCTACTGCGCCCGCGAGGCGCTGGCCGACAGCGGCGTGGCCTGGGAGGCCGTGCCGAAGGACCGCGTGGGCATCTACATCGGTTGCACCGAGCACGGGAATGTCGAGACGGAGAACGAGATCTACAACATCTCGAAATTCAACTACGACACGAAATTCTGGTCGCACTACCACAACCCGCGGACCGTCGCGAACAACCCCGC
>CALFNN010000073.1 GCA_937902925.1 uncultured Opitutaceae bacterium | reverse complement strand
CCGAAGCTGCGCTTGTAGGCCTGGCGCGGCGTGTAGTTGTGCGAGTGCATCACGATCGAGTCCGGGCAGAACGCGACGCGCCAGCCCGCCGACCGGCACCAGCGGGTGAACTCGTCGTCCTCGGAATACTGCATCGTCACGAGAAAGCCGCGCTGCGCCCAGACGTCCTTGCGAATCCCGCTGCTGGCGAGGCTGAAAAAATGCTCCCACCGTGCGGACTCGCGCCGCGGACCGAAGCAGCGCTCATAGTCGCACGCGTAGACCGCCGCGCAGTCGGGCCGGGGGATCTGCCGGCTGAACACGGCCGCGGTTTCCGGCGCGTGCAGCGCGGCGACGAGCGGTTGCAACCAGTCCGGCCCCTGGGGCGTGGCGTCGGCGTTGAGGAAAATCGCGAGGTTGCCGCGGGCGAGGTTCATGCCGTGGTTCAACACGCGGCCCGGGTTGTATTCGTGCGGGAGGATTTGCACGAAGTGCGCCGGGCGCGCGGCGCGGATGAGTTCGACGGAACCGTCGTTCGAGCCGGAGTCGATCACGATGAGTTCCCAGTCGCGGCGGCTTTGGGCGCGCAGGGCGGGCAGCGTTTCGCGCAGCGCCCAGCCCTCGTTGTAGGAACGCATGATGATGCTGACGGATGGCTCGGGCATGGCGCGAAATTCCCGCCGGCGGCGCGGGGCAACCGGAGTCTAGCGCCGGCGAGCGATCGGCGGGATGGGGTGCGGACCCCCGGGGCCGTAGGCTTTCACCCACTGCCGCGGAAAGCCCCGCGCCGCTATGCTACGGGGGCCACCCACCGGCACGAATCCAACGTCCCCGCGCCATGAACCTTTCCGAACACCGGCCCGTCAGTCTTTCCATCGGCATCATGGCGTGGAACGAAGCCGACGGGATCGGCCGGACCCTCGAATCGCTTTTTCAGCAATCGGTGTTCGAGCGGCTGGCGCTGCGGCACGAGCGGTGCGAGATCCTCTGCCTGGCGAACGGCTGCACCGATCGCACGGTGCCGGTGACGGAGGAATTTTTCGGGGAGGTCCGGCGGCGCCACCCGTGGCGGGAGACCTTCGACGCGCAGGTGAGGGACATCGCGGAGCCGGGGCGGAACAACGCGTGGAACCGCTTCGTGCACGAGTTCTCGGCGCCGGAGTCGCGATTCCTCTGCCTGATGGATGCCGACATCGTGTTTCGCAACCCGAACACGCTGCACAGCCTCATGACCACGCTGGAGCGAAACCCGCGCGCCGGCGTCGCGGCGGGACGGCAGTGCAAGGATATCCAGTTCAAGGCCCGTCCCACGCTGCGCGACCGGCTCTCGCTCGCGACGTCGGCCATGACCGCGACGATCGAGGGCCGCTTCAGCGGGCAGCTCTACTGCCTGCGGGCGGGCGTGGCGCGAAATCTCCTGCTGCCACGCGATCTCGGCGCCACGGACGACGGGTTCATGAAGGCGATCGTCTGCACGAATTTTCTCACGAGCGCGCCGGACCCGAACCGCATCGCGACGGCGCCGGAGGCGGCGCATGTCTTCGAGGCCTACGTTTCGCCGCGCGACGTGTTGAACAACCAGAAACGCCAGATGATCGGCCAGACGACGGTGCACGTGCTTCTGGAGTATCTGAAGACGCGGTCGTTCGACGAACGGACGAACCTGGCGGACACGCTGCGGGAGCACGAAAACCGCGACCCGGAGTGGCTGGCGAAAAAAATCGACGCGCACATCCACCGGACGCGTTTCTTCTGGCGGCTCTTTCCGGGCATCCTGACGTTTCGTTTTCGACGGCTCTGGAAACTGCCGGGCTGGCGCAAGCTCACCCATCTGCCGGCGGCGCTCGCGGGATTCGGGGTGACGTTGATCGCCTGCTGGCGCGCCCACCGGTTTTTAAGGCGCGGCATGTCGCAATACTGGCCCAAGGTCCGCCGGCAACCCGTCGTCGGCGCGCCGCAGCCCAGCGTGAAGTAACCCGCCGCGCCGATCGCCGCCCGTCGCATGGAGACCAAGGAAATTGTCGCGCTGCTGGCGCTGCTCGTGCTGGGCGGCGCCAGCACCCTCCTGACGACGGTGTCGCAGCGCGCGCGCGACGCCGTGTTCTTCCTGCTGGTGGCGGGGGCGGTGCTCACCGAGCGGATGGATGTCAATTTCTTCGGCGAATACTGGTATCGCGGGACGACGCGCGGCGTGGAGATCTCGCTGCTCGACGTGCTGGCGATCAGCCTGCTCGTGGGGACCTGGCTCGCACCGCGCTACCCCGGGCGGCGCGCCTACTGGCCGGCGAGCCTCGGGGCGATGCTGCTCTACTTTCTCTATTGTGCGGCGTCGCTGGCGTGGTCGCAGCCGCGGCTCTTCGGCGTCTGGGAACTCTCCAAGGTGCTGCGGGGCATCGTCGTGTTCCTCGCCGCGGCGCAGTTCGTCCGCACGCGGCGCGAGGTGGCGATCCTGGTGGCCGCGCTGGGCTGCGCCGTTTGCCTGCAAGGGGCGTTCGGGCTCAAGCAACGCTACCTCGGCGGCATCTACCGCGTGGGCGGGACGCTGGATCACGCGAACAGTCTCTCGATGTATCTGTGCCTCGTGAGCCCGGTGTTCGTCGCCGCGGCGACGTCGGACCTGCCGCGCTGGTTGCGGCGATTTTCGTGGCTGGGCGCGAGCGTGGCCGCCGTGGGGATCATGCTGACGATCTCGCGCGCCGGCATTCCGATTTTCGCGCTGGTGATGCTCGGCACGGCGGCGTGGTGCGTGTCGTGGCGGATCACGGTGAAGAAAATCGCGGTGGCCTGCGCGGTCCTGCTCGGGGCGGGTCTGCTGGTGCTGAAATCGTGGGATCTGCTGGCCTATCGCTACGGCGAGGCGACGCTCGCGGAGGAATATCTCGACGACCAGAGCGAGGGCCGGGGCGTCTACCTGCGGTGGGCCGCGGCCATCGTGGAGGATCATTTCCTCGGGGTGGGGTTGAACAACTGGTCGTATTGGGTCAGCAAGGTTTACGGTCCGCGACTGGGTTTCGAGTATGAGGACTACGACGAGATCCAGACGCAGCCGGAGAAAGCCGACCTGCCGAGCATCCGCTACGCGGCGCCGGCGCACAGCCTCGCGGCGCTGACGGTGGGCGAACTCGGCGTGCCCGGGCTGGTGCTGTTCGGCCTCATGTGGCTCCGGTGGTTTCAAATGGGAGCGGGATTTCTCCGGCGGCGCCGGAGCGACCCGATGTTTCGCCTCGGCGTCGGGCTGTTTTTCGGGACGTGCGGGATATTCATGCAGAGCACCACCGAGTGGACCTACCGGCAGACGGCGATTTTTTTCACGTTCAACCTGATGCTCGGTGCGCTCGCGAGCCTGTGTCATCACCGGCGGCACGAAACCGCCGCCGACGAGGACGTCGCGGCCCCCGCAGATTGGGCGGAAACGGACGAGGCCGCGGCGGAGCTCGAGGTGGCTGGACTCGGAGGGCAATGACCGATGCGCATCGCCCATCTCCTGCGCAAATATAACCCGGCCGAGTGGGGCGGCACCGAGACCGTCATCCACCAGTTGTTCACCGGTCTCCGGCGGCGCGCGGTTGGCTCGGTGGTATATTGTCCCTCCATCCCGGAGAATCGCGCCGTGCCCGACCCGCTCATGGAAGCCGGTTGCACGGTGCGGCGATTCAACGCCTGGGTGCCGGTCTGGGGCGTGACCGCCGAGCAGAAACGACAAATGGTCGCCGTCGGCGGGAACCTGATGTCGTTCGACCTGATTCGCGCGCTGTGGCGCGAGCCGGGGCTCTCGGTGATTCACACGCATGCGCTGGGTCGCGTGGGCGGGATCGGGTTGACGTTGGCCCGACGGCGGAAAATTCCGTTCGTCGTCACCGTGCATGGCGGCGTCTACGATCTGCCGGACGGGGTGCGGCAATCGCTGCATGCGCCGGCCGGCGGCGTCGAGTGGGGCAAGCCGTTTGGTTTGCTGCTGCGCTCGCGGCGGGTGCTGACGGATGCCGATGCGATCCTGACCTGCAACCGGCGCGAGGCGGCGCTGCTCCGGCAGCGGCATCCGGACCGGCGCGTCATCGTCCAGCCGCATGGCGTGCCCGCCGCTCGCTATGAACCGGACCGCCGGGAGGAGGCCCGGGCGGCCTTTCCGGCGATCGCGGGACGCGCGGTGTTGCTGGCGGTCGGACGCATCGACCCGGTCAAGAACCAGGGCTGGCTGGTCGAGCAGCTGCCGGAGCTAAGCCAGCGGCATCCGAACGTCCTGCTCGTGCTCGCCGGTGCCTGCACCGACGAGGCTTACGGCGAACGACTGCGGGCACGGATCGAGCATCTGGGACTGGGCGGTCAGGTCGTGCTCACGGGGAAGTTGCCGCCGGCCGACCCGCGGCTGATCGGACTGCTGCAGGAAGCGCGCGTCGCGGTCCTGCCTTCGCTCTCGGAAACTTTCGGGCTCGTCATTCTCGAGGCCTGGGCGGCGGGCACGCCGGTGGTTTCGAGCCGGACCTCGGGCGCCAGCGGGCTGATCGAGCACGAGAAAAACGGCTGGTTGTTCGACCTCGAACGGCCCCGCGGCTTCCACGCCGCGATCGACCGGCTGTTGTCGAACGAGGACTCGCGCCGGCGGGCCGCCGCGGCGGGACATGCGACCGTGGTCGCCGACTACGACGCGGACGTGATCGCCGGCCGGATGCAGCAGCTCTACGAAATCCTGCGGGAGGAAAAACATGCGGTATATCATTCTGCGTGACGACGACACGTCCGCCTTTACGCCGGTCGATTGTCTCGAGCGGTTGTATCGGCCGTTTCTGGCGCGGGGCCTGCCGGTGAATCTTGCCGTGATTCCCGAGGCGCGTTCGGATGTCTGCCGGCCGGACGGCCAGCGGGAGGAGTTCATCCGGGACCGGCCGGGGCCGGCGCGGGACACGCTGCCGCTCGCCGCCAATCCCGGGTTGGTGAGCTATCTTCGCGGCGAGCCCGGCTACCACTTCGCCCAGCACGGGTGTCATCATGATTATTTCGAATTCGACCGCCGGGATCGCGCCGGAATCGTGCGGCGGATCGAAACCGGGGCCCAGCGCTTCGTCGAGGCGGGCCTGCAGCGGCCGCGGGCGTTCGTGGCGCCCTACGACCGGCTGTCACGGCCGGGCCTGCTCGAGGTGGCGCGCCGGTTCGACGTCGTCTCCACGGGCTGGTTCGAATGGCGGCGCGTGCCGTGTCGCTGGTGGTTGCGCTATGCCTGGAAAAAAATGCTCGGGCAACCGCATTGGCGGGTGGGATCGAGCTGGCTGCTGAGCCATCCGGGCTGCCTGCTTTCCTATACGCGGCCGCGCGAGGGCATGCTCGAAGCCGTGAAACGTGCGGTCGCGCGGCAGCAACTCACCGTCCTGGTGACACACTGGTGGGAATATTTTCGCGGTGGGGTGCCGGACGAGCGATTCATCGGCATCCTGCATCAGGTGGCCGGTTATCTGGCCGACCAGCCGGATATTCTGGTCATTTCGTTCGATGTCCTGGCGGGAGTGCGACTGCCGGCAGGGGAAATCCGGACGACGCCTCCGGCGGAGCCGGTCGCGGCGGCGAACTGAGGGCGGGCGAAAGCCTTTGTTTGCACCGCTCGATGATCGGGCGCTCGAACCACCGGTGCACGACGGAGGCCAGCAGGACGACGACGACGGTGCTGACCGCGAGACAGACGACCGGGGACGTGCCGGAGGGAAGTTTCTTCACCGCGCTGATGACGAACATGTGGAGCAGATAGATGCCGTAGCTGATGCGGCCGACGTGGACGAGGAGCCCGCCGCCAAATCCCGGCGGCGCCGGGCGCAGCACAAGGCCCGCGATGACGGCGGTCATGAGGACGAAGAGCAGTTGGGCGTCCCACGAACTCTGGCCCGACATCGGATGGATCACGAGCCAGACGGCGGCGGCCAGGCTCGCACCCGCGAGCAACCAGCGGGAGCCCAGCCAGCGGGTGAGCGAGCGGCGACCGGCGCAGTCGTCGAGCGCGAACGCGAGCAGGACGCCCCAGAGGATCGCCTCCTGATAACTGAAGATCACCCGCCACCAGGGCGAGAGGGTGTCGACGTTGCCGAACGCGGCGTAGACGGCGGCCTTCAGCAGGAGGGCGCCGGCCGCCACGCCGACGAGCGCGCGGCGGCGGACGAGGACGAACAGCAGGCCGAACACGAGGTAGAATTGCTCCTCGGCGGCGAGCGACCACGCGCAAAAGAAAGGGCCCGCCGTCGCCGTGGGCAGCCAGTTGGCGTAGTAGGCGAGATAGGCGGGAAGCTTCGCGCGGAAAAGTTCCTGGTTTTCCGGAGTATATTGATGCGCGCCGAAAACCAGCGCGGCCTGCAGCGCCAGCACGACGTAGTAGAGCGGCAGCAGCCGCACCGCCCGGCGGCCGTAAAATTTCGCGAGCTGAACCCGGCCGGTCCGCCGCTCCTCGCGCAGGAACAGCGTGCAGATGAGAAATCCGCTGATCGCGAAGAAGAACGCGACGCCATAGCGGCCGTTTTCCTGCAGCGTGCGCCAGAGGCTGCCGGCGGGCAGCGGCGGCACGTGATGCAGCAGCACCAGGAGAATCGAGACGGCGCGGAGGCAGTCGAGCGCCGTGAAGTAGGACGTGCGCTGGAAGGCCTCACCGGCGTCGGAACCCGTCGCGGGAACCTTCATGAAGCGGCCAGGACCGGGGCTGGGTTTACCGGGTGATTGCGGGCATGCGCGAGGTTGGCCTCGCGGACCATGAGCTTGAAGACGTGGGGAATCGCGGTGATGTCGGAGGGCGTGTCCGGCTGGTTCGTCAGCAACGACGCGTAGCTGTGCGGGGCGTCGGGGTGATAGCCGTGCATCGCGCGAATCGGCCGCTCGCCCATGTGGCTGGGGACGATCAGCGTGCCTTCCTCCACGAGGAAAATGAGTTCGCCGAAGTAGCGGTCGGGAAACAGCGCGCCGAGATCGGCGAGTTCGGTATCCGTGAGCACGTGGCCTTGCGGCACGCGTTCGAGACACTCCGTGATCTCGCGCCGGGCCTCCTCCTGGAAAAACCAGAAGCGGGCCATGGTGGAATCGTAGACGACCGCATAATCCCCGCCCATCTGCCAGCCCAGCGCGTCGATCGTGGCGCGCAGGTCGAGCAACCGGTCGCAATTGGCCATGCCGTGGTCGCTGAACACGTAGAGATGCACGTCGTCATAGTGGGCGTGCGCCGCGGCGAGGAGGCGGTCGAGCCCCTGCTCATAGCGGCGGAGCTGGGGCCCGATGTCCGGCGCGGTGTTGCCGACCCGGTGCATCAAGCCGTCGAGTTCGGGCCAGTAGAGAAACGCGAAGTCGATTTGCTCCGCGGCGATGTCCCGCACGAGCGCGTCGAGGTTGGCCGACTCGGTGCGGACGGGATCGCTGACGTGGTAGGCGATGCCACGGTCCTGCAGGTAATCGAAAATGTTCGGGCCGCGATTGAGGCCGCCGGGCTGCAGTGGATTTTTCTTTTCGGTGAAATCGAACAGCGAGATATGGCGGAACGGGATGTTGTAGAGGTCGAAGTAGCCGCGGAATTTCAGGTGCGTCTTGAGCGACTTGGAGAGCCAGCGCCGGAAGCGGCGCCGGCTCGTGAGCGCGGATGGCAGCCAGCGCAGCGAACGCAGGGCGCGGAACGGGGAGCGCGGCGGGTCGTAGACGAAGTAGCACCAGTTGCGATGCTCCACCGGCCAGCGGCCGGAGAGGATCGAGGGAATGCAGGCCGAGCTGTAGCCGAAGACGGAGCGCAGGCGCCGGCGGTGCGGGGCGACGGCGCGCGCGAACGGTTCGTCGCGGATGATTTCCCAGCCGCACGCGTCGATGAATACAAACAGGGGGAGGATCGGTTTCATGGATCAGTCGGTGGCCGCAAGAGCCGGGGAACCGGCGTGGAGGGCGGTGGCGTGGGCGTCGGAAGGAATTGGGGCCGCATCCGGGGAGCCGGGAATCGGCGCGGGTGCGGCGGACGCAACACTCCCGCCGGCGAGGATGAGGAAAGCCTGGTCGTCGTGCAGCGCGGCGCCGTCGCGAAACCGGCCGATCTCCGCCGAGAGCCGGTCGCGCAGCTGGTCGGCGCCGGGCAGGGGGAAATTGTCGCGCAGCCACTCGGCCAGTCGTTCCTGGCCGAACATTTCGCCCGCGGGATTCTGCGCCTCGGTGAGGCCGTCGGTGTAGAGCAGCAGGGTGCCCGGGTCGGCGAGGGCGAGCGTTTGCTGGCAATAGGTGCTGTCCGGCATGATGCCGAGGGGCAGGCCCGTCGGGCAAAGCGTCTGCACGCCCGCGGCGGCGCCGCCGGCGACGAGAATGGGACAGTGGCCGGCGCTGGCCGCGACGAGTTGCCGGCGGACCAAGTCAACCAACACGAGCTGGACGGTGACAAACATCCCGACGGCGGAGAGCTCCTCGTAGAGCAGTTCGTTAAGCTGGCGCAGGAGATTCGCCGGGCCGTGGCCGCGCCCGGCCAGCGCCCGAAGGAGGCTGCGCGTGATCGTGGCGAACATCGCGGCCGGCACGCCGTTGCCCATGACGTCCGCCACCACCAGCAGCAGCGACTGTTCGCCGAGCGGAAGGGCATCGTAGAAATCGCCCCCGACCTGCCGCGCGCTCTCCCAGCTCGCGGCGAGGCTGAAGGGAGGCGGCTGCGGCAACGCGCGCGGCAGCAGGGCCCGTTGGATCCGGCGGGCGATCTCGAGTTCGTGCGCGACGAGCTGTGCACGAAGCTGCTCGTCCTGATGGCGGGCGCTCACGACATGGATCGCCAGAAACTCGGCGATCGTGCGGATCATCTCGACCTGCAGCGCCGAGAACGGCGACCCGGCGGTGCTGTGGCCGACGGCCAGCGTGCCGACGAGCATCTCGTCAAACAGCAGCGGATGGACGCGGCCGGTGGCCTCGGGGCCGGCGGCGCACAGCGGCTCGACCGCGGGCGACGCCAGGCGGGTGGCAAACTCGAGCTCGCGACCGGATTGGGCGGCGGCGAGCTCGGCGGACCCGGGCGACGCATCCCGCGGAGCGAGGGGCAGCGGCGCGCCGCCCAGCTTGGCCGTCGACGTGGCGAAGACCGCCAGCCGGGAGCCATCCGCCGAGTTCAAGCGGAGAACGAACCAGTCGGCCGCGGCGAGATGCAGCAGATCGCCCAGCAGGCGCTGGCTGAAGCCCGCGAGGTCGGTGGTGCGGCCGAGTTCGGAGCAGCAGCGGAAAATCGCCGCGAGACTTTCCGACCGGAAGCAAAGCTCGCGCGCCATGGCGCCGATGGTCTGCCGGCATTCGGCCAGCTGGCGCCCGGTGGCGTCGGAAGCGGCGGATGCCGGGAGCGGTGGCGGGAGCGGGTGCGCGCGCCGGGCCAGCCGCATGACCAGGGTGTTTTCGCGGGAGCCACGGAAATAGCTGACCTCGTCCATGAGCGACTGGATGATGAACAGACCGCGGCCGTGGTCGTGATCGGGCGACAGCGGGCCGGCGCGGGTGGCGAGGGCGAAGCCCGGCGTGTGGTCGGTCACGGTGAGTTCGATTTCCGCACCGTGCGCGGACACCGCGGCGACGACCGGTGCGTGGACCCCCGTGGGGCTGGCGTGCTGGACGGCGTTGTTGCAGGCCTCGGTGAGGCAGAGCTCGCAGTTGAACAACTCGGTTTCGTCCAGGCCGAGGGTGACGAGAAAGTCGCGCAGGGCGCGCGCGGCGGCGCGCGCCTCACCCAGGTCGCAGCGAAACGTGATGCGGCTGGTCAGGCCGTGTTCCGGAGTGGAAGGGGGGCCGGCCATGGTTCAGCGGCAGCAGATTTCGAAGAGCTGATGCAGTTGGGTCAGCTCGAACAATTGCTGGATCGGCGGCTTCGGATTGAGGAGCCGCATCGTGACGCCGTTGTGGCCGCCATGGGCGGCCCGGTAGAGCGAGAACAGCGCGCCGAGGCCGGAGCTGTCGACGAACTGGGTTTGCGAGAGGTCGATCTCGATCGTGCCCGGCTCGAGCGGCAGCGCGGCCCGCACTTCGTCGCGAAACGTCGTCGCGTTCAGCGCATTCAGTTCCGCGATGTCACTGACGCGGAGATTGTTTCCGTCATGCTCGATTTTCATGGGTCGTCGGCTTTCGCTCAGCTTTGTTGTTTTTGCACGAGATGGGAGAGGGCGGCGGGGCGGAGCAGGGAGCGCCGGGGCCGGCCCGGGTGGATCGGCCCGGAGCGGAACAGCGCGCGGGTGAGGATGAACCAATTCAGGCGGGGGCACGCGTGGACCGCATAATAGCTGGCGTGCGCGTGCGTCTCCTCCGACGGGCTTTCGGCACAGCCGTGCGCGTCGGCCAGGGAGAAAAAGCCGGCCGGGGCGGCGAGCCAGAGGCGCTCGAAGTCGTTGGCGAGCGCGGCGGCGGCGGCGGGGGACAGCGGACGGTTGCCGAACCACGCGAGGTCGCCGCGCACGATGCTCCAGAGCTGCGGCCAGCGGCGGAGCCAGCCGGCGACTCCGGCGATTTCCCGGAAGGTGAATGTGGCGACCGCGGCGGCGGGCGAAGGGGTGCCGGGTCGGATGGCGAGTCGCGCCGGCAGAACCGGATTTTCGCGACACGCCGCGACAAGGATGGCCAGCGCCGCCGCGGGGGCGGTGACCACCAGCGCCAGCAGGGCCAGCGTCCGGCCGGACCAGCCGGCCGACTCGGTGCCGCGGGGTCGCGGTGCGAGCGAGCTCAGGAGAAAGGCGTCGGGAACCCGCAACGCGGACCCGGTCCGCCAGTTGGTGAGGGCGTCGCCGTGCGCGAAGGAGTTTTCGACGGACGTCCATTCGCCGACGTAGGTCTGCGGGCCGACGACGCTGCGTGCGACGCGGGCGCCAGTGTCGACCAACACGCCGTCGTCGAGAATGGATTCGGGGCCGATCACCGCGTCCGGCCCGATGGTGACGTTCTCCCCGATCCAGCAGGGCGCCTCGATCTGCGCGGTGGGGTCGATGCGGGAGTGCAGGCCGACCCAGACGCCGGGGCGCACTTCGCGCTGGCCGATCCGGTCGGGCGTGAACGGGTGCGGCTGCCAGGCCTGGAGCGCCGCGAACCAGGCGGCGTAGCCCTCTAACAGCGGATGATCCGGGAGGCCCGGCAGGCGGTCGACGAGGAGCGCATCCGCCGGTGCCGGCAGCCAGCCCGCGGCGGGCGAGGCGCGATACTTGGCGCGGGCCTCGGCGGCGGTCAGTTCGCGAATCTCGGGCAGGACCTCGATGCGCACACCCCAGCGCGTGCCGTCGTCCAGTTTCGCACGCACTTGGTCGGGCCGGTCCGAGGCGAGGACGAGCACGTGCCGGGCGCCGCGCGCGACCCGCTCGGCGATCCAGTATTCGAGGAGGCAGCGGCCGAACACCGGGACGAGCGCCAGCGGGGAGGAGTCGGCGAGGGCGGCGACGGCCGCGCGGCGGGCGGGACAGATCAGCAGCGTTTTCATCAATAGGCTCCCGTGCCCGCGAGCACCGCGGGAATCGTCCGGCCGAGGATCTTGAGGTCCTGCCAGAGGCTGCGGCTCTCGATGTAGCGGACGTCGAGCTGCACCTGCCCGGGAAAATCGATCTCGGCGCGACCGCTGATCTGCCAGATGCACGTGATGCCGGGCTTGATCGCGAGGCGCCGGCGGTCGGCGAGCGAGTAGAGCGCGACCTCGCGCGGCACGGGCGGGCGCGGCCCGACGAGCGACATGTCGCCGACGAGCACGTTGTAGAACTGGGGCAGCTCGTCGAAGGAGTATTTCCGCAGCCAGTGGCCGACGCGCGTGATCCGCGGGTCGTCCTTGAGCTTGAACGTGACGCCGTGGAGGTGGCGGTTCCTCGCGAGCAGTTCCTGGAGCCGTTGCTCGGCGTCGGGCCGCATCGAGCGAAACTTGAACATCCGGAATTCGCGCCCGAAGCGGCCGACGCGAATCTGCGGGAAAATCACGGGGCCGCGATCCTCGAGCTTGATCAGGCAGGCAATGAGCAGGAAGAGGGGGCTGAGCAGCACGAGGGCGGCGAAGCTGGCGGCGAGGTCGAGCGCGCGTTTCGTCAGATGGGCGCCGCCCACGAGCCAGCGCCAGCTCAGCCGTTTCCACCCGAGGTAGAGTTGCCGCCGGCGCCGGCCCCAGGGGGAGGCGAAGGTATCGAAGTGCGCGAGCAGGCGCGGCGGACAGGCGTGGTCAGTTGCGGGCGGCATCTTGGGTAAGCAGGGCGAGCAATTCGGCGCGGAAGGTTTCGCGCATCCACGCCGGCAGCAGCGAGCCGGTCTCCAGGAGAACCCAGAAGCGGTCGGCGAGCGCCCGCACCTCGATCTCGACCAGCGGCTGGGTCAGCACGAGATCGGCCCATTTCCGTTGCGGCTCCACGTGGCGCCGGTGCATCCGGGAGATGGTGAACTTGAAGGCGTGCTTGACCTCGGCGGCGGTGCGCCCGCGCTCGGAGACGTCGCGCAGCAGGCGCCGGCGGAGGCGCAGCGGCGCGGGGGAGTCGAGAAAGATCTTGAGGTCGAACAGCCGCCGCAGCGCGGGGCTGCGCAGCAGCCAGAGGCCTTCGACCAGCACGAGCGGGCGCGGCGACCACGGCAGGCGCTCGGCGAGCCGGCACCGGGTCAGGAGATCGAAACGCGGGACGAGGGTGGGCGTGCCGGCGCGGAGATCCGCCAGCACCTGGCCGAGGCATTCCCAATCGATGGCCTCGGGAGTGTCGAGGTTGACCTCTTCGCGCCGGCTCGGGGCGAGATGCGAAAGGTCGGTGTAGAAATCGTCGAGCGCGAGATGCCCGGCCTTCTCGCCGAGCAGGCGGCGGAGCTGGCCGACGAGCCAGCTTTTGCCGGCCCCGCTGCCGCCGACGACGGCGACGAGTTGATAGGCGCCGGGCTTCCTCATGGGATGGTGGGTCCGCGCCCCGCGAGGCGGCGGAAAAGATTCTCGAGGCCGGTGACGTAGTTCGCGAAGCCGAAGCGCTCGCCGGCCCAGGTGCGCCCGTGTTCGCCGAGCTGCCGGGCGAGGGGTTTGTCGCGCAGCAGGCGCTCCACGCGGTCCGCGTAGCCGGCGCGATCCATCCACGGGACGAGGAAACCGTTCCAGCCGTCGACGAGCCATTCGCGGATGCCGCCGGCGTCGAACGCCACCACCGGCAGCCCGCAGCGCATCGCCTCGAGGCCGACGGCGCCAAACGGCTCGGGCCACACCGAGCTCATCACGGCGAGCGTGGCTTCGCGATAGAATCCGGGGATTTCCTCCGGCGGCACGAAGCCGGCGAACCGGACGCGGCCGGCGAGGCCGAGGCGGTGGCTCAGGTCTTCGCAGTGCGCGCGGTGGTTGCCGTCCCCGAGCACGACGCATTCAAACGGCTCGCGGACGCGCGCCAGCGCCTCGAGGAGAACATCGACGCCCTTGCCGCGGATCACCTGGCCCGCGTAGACGATGAGGTTGCGCGGACCGAACGTGGACTGAAAGGCCGTGGCGGCGGGCCGGGGCACCGGCGCGTGGGTCTCGATGGCATCGCCGGCAAAGCCGTTGCGCATCAACTCTTGTTTCATGTAGTCCGTGGCGACGATGACGCGTTGAAACCGGCGGTTGAGGGCGAGTTCGCGCCGCTTCGCACCGTAGCTGATCCAGCGAAAAGTCAGCCGCCGCTCCGGATCGCGCGCGAGCGTCGCCCCGCACGGAAACACGCAATACGGCGAGAGCGCCCGCGTGCAGATCCGCCGGCTGAGCGGGTGATATTTGTAGCGGCGCAGGCAGCACAGGTCGTGATCGTGCACCATGCGGGCGACCGGCACGGGTTGCGCGGCCAGCGCGGCCACGACGTCGAGATCCGCCAGCTTGTGGACGAAGGCCACGTCCGGCTGAAACTGTTGCAACGCCCCGTCGAGCGCGTCGATGGCCGAGGAGGCACCCGCGAGCGAAAATCGGGCGGGAAAGGTCTCGCGCCAGGCCGCCTCCTCCCGGCCAGTCGCCGGCCCGTGCAGCAGGCCGACCGTGTGGCCGCGGGCGGAAAGTTCGCGGGCCGTCAGCAGGACATTCACCTCGGCGCCCCCGAGAGCACCAAATCTTTCGTGGACGAAAAGCAGTCTCATGATTGGTCTTAATGGCGTTCGGGCGCGACCGGTTCTGCGGCCGTGTTACGATACAGTAACTTCAACCGCCGATTGGTTGCAGTGGGTGAACACCTATAATGGCTGAGGACGAGGCCCCAAAAAAATGGCCGCCGTCCGGCCGCCGCGGCGAGGGACGGCGAGGGCGGTCGAGGCCCCGGCGATAGCGGAGAACGGACGTCCTCGTGCGTTCAGGAGACAAGGGAACGGCGAGGACGTCCGTTCTCCGTCGAGGCGCGGCGAAGGTGCTGAAATTTCCGCGCTACCGCGGGACGGCGGTGAATTCCATTGCGCCGAACTCCCGGCGACCGTCGGGCCATTGGGCCTCGGCCTCGATCCATTGCGGTCCGGACTCGTGCGCAGCGAACGTGAATTCGCGGGCGAACGCCGGTGGCTGGCCGCGCGCCTCCCACACGATGCGCGCCTGCGCGAAGTCGAGGCCGGCGACCTGCAGTCGGGCTGTCACGGTTTGGTTCACGGTCAACGTGGCCGGCACGCCGGCGATCTTGGCGGGAACCGGCCGCCAGGGCTGGTCGCGCAATGGCGATTGCGCCATGAGCCAGGCGGCCGTCGCGAGCGCGCGCGCCTGGTTCACGATGACGAATTCCGTCTTCAGGTTGAAGCTGTCGCCCCAGCGATCGTAGATCGGGTAGGGATTCTCCTTGGCGCCATCGAGCGGATAGCACTCCGCGCCGAGTTCGCGCCCGTAGAGATCCATCCAGCCGAAGCCGTCCTGCAACGCGCCGATCGGAATGCCGGAGGGCGGGAGGGCGCGACGGTCGTTTTGCGCATACTGATGCACGATCTCCTGCGGCCGGTGCCAGCCGAGGCCCGCGATGTAGGATACATTGACCGGGTTGCAGCCGGCGGCGTAGTTGAGGTTCGTGAAGATCGCCGCGCGATAAGCGGCGCGCGGGTCGTTGAATTTTGGAAAATCGAGCTGACAGGCAACCGCGAGGTCGAACGCCGGATCGGTGGGAAAATACCAGCCGGCGCTGAGGGTGCGCTTGGTCTGCTCCGGGAAACTGGTGCCGTAGGCGCTCTGTTGCGCGGCATGGAGCCAGTCGTCGGCGCAGGCGGCGATTTCGTTCTCGCACTGGGTGAGCAGAAGCGGATCGAGCCGGTCGCGGGCCAGCCGGCCGGAGCGCGCGGCGAAGGCGTAGCAGCGGATGGCCCGGCCATAACCCTCGCACATCCGCCACCAGCCCCAGCGGCGGGTCGCCGGATCGGCGGGGTGCAGCCACGCCTGAATCCGGTCGTGAAACGATGGGTCGCCGGTCGCGGCAAAAAGCTCGCAGGCGGCCCAGGCGAGTTCGTCGTCGTGCATGAACTCGTCCCCGTAGTGCGTGAGTTTTTGATAGGCGCCGTCGCGATCGTGGCGCGCGATCGCGGCGAGGAGGAATTCCCAGCCGCGGCGCGCGGCCTGGAGGTAGCGGGCGGCGGCGTCGGGAAACTCGCGCCGGAAGCGCGGCGACGATCCGCACTGCGCGAGCGCGGCGACCGCGGCGGCGGTGGCCGCGGTATTTTTCGGCCAGACGACCTGCGGGTCGCCGTGGTCGGGCAGGACGTCGTGCTCGTATTTCCGGTCGCGCGGGTAGACGAGAAAATAGAAACCGCCGTCGTCGTCCTGCATCTTCACGAGGAAATCCGCCTCCCATTTCGCCTCCTGCAGGAGATCGCTGCGGCCGTCGCCGCTTTCGGGCAGCCCCAGGTTGTCGAGATCGCCGGCGCCGGGAAACACATCGGCGGCGAACACCAGGTGATGGATCAGCCCCGCGCTGTTGATGGTGTATTTGCTGTAGTCGCCCGCGTCGTGGTGGCCGCCGGAGACGTCGATTTTTCCCTGGCGGACAAACGGGTAGAGGCTCGCGTCGGTGCTGGTGAGTGGTGGGGCGGTCTGGCGCGGGTTGGGATTCTCGGCCGCCGCCGCGGCGAGGAATTGCTGCGTCGGCTTGAAGTCCGCGGTCGGCACCTCGGCGGGGGCGGTGTGGCAGGCGTCGTGGACGAACCGGGTGAAGGGGAGGGCGTTGTCGGTTCCACAGCGCTGATGATACAGGCCGAGGGCGAAGGTGCGGGCGAAGGCGCCGGCGATGCCGTCGGCGATGAAGAACGGGTCGGAGGCGCCGAGACCGGGCACGGCCAGCCGGTATTCGCCCGGCGTGCGGAAGGCGGTGAAGTCGGCCTCGGCCACCTGCCGATACCACGGCTGCGGAAATCCGCGGTCGGGGCGCGGCGTCAACCGGCCGTGAAACACCGGCCGGCCGGAGCGGGCATCGAGCAACGTGAAATCCTGCGCGGCGGGCAACGCGAGTTCACCGAGCGAGCCGAGATAGAAACCGACGAAGGCTGTTTTCGAATCGGGAGTCGCGTAGCCGACCTGGTCGACATGCAGGGCCGGACCGGACCGCAGCGGATCGGCGACTGCGGTGACCTGAAGGCCCGGCGGGAAAAGTTTTGTGGTGGCGGTGGCGACGGCGACGCGCGCGCCATCGGGAATCGAGGCGGCGAGTTGGAGATAGATGCAGTTACCGACGCGGAGGTCACGGGACTTGAGCGGCGCATAGACGGGCCTCCGCTTGAAACCCACCGCGCGCACGGAGACAGCCCGCGTATCAACGGTGACGGCGTAGTCAGACGGGACGAGCGAGGGCAGATCGCCCGGCGGTTGAATTTCGCCTGCGTTGGCGGGCGCGGGGGGCGCCGTGATCGTCGTGATTTCGAGCACGGTGGGCGAGAGCACGGCCAGACTGGTCGCGCCGGGCACAGGCAGCGCCAGCGAAGGGAAGCGCGGTGCGACGGGAGGCGCGGCGAAAAGGAACGAATGGGAAAGAATCGCGCCGATCGTGGCGACGACGACGGATGCGCGGCCACGGAGTTCGGCGTCGGGTCTCACGCGCCCATTAAAGGTTATTCACAACGTCCGTGCGGATGGGGTGAGAACCTACTTGGGGGTTCTTTCGAAACCTAATAAAACAGGGAGGAAGGAAGGCGTCCGGCACTTCCCCGTCGGTCCAGCAGGAACCCAACCCAGAACAACCCGCATCCAGTCCGAACATGAAACACGTGCTTGAGTCGACGAACCGCGGTGCCGCCCATCGGGCCGGCAGCGCATCCGACGAGGCGCAGCCACCGTTGCGCGCAAATTTTCTGGCCCACCTGCATTCGACGCGAATGCAACTGCAGGCGGAGTGGTGTCGACGAATCGTTCACGCCCAGCTGTTGTCGCCGCTGACGCACCAGGAGATTTTCAGCGAGGCGGCGGCGGCGCTGGATCGCTACCTCGCGGCGTTTGCGCGCGGTGGCGGCTCGGCGCTGCGGGAATGCAGCGACTATCTCCAGGCGCGCGTGGATGCGCGCGGAGTGCGCACGGTCGACGTCATCGGGACGGTCCTGCTGTTACGGGATCTGCTCGGTCGTTCCCTGTTCCAGCGATTCCGGCATGCCGATCGCGAACCGGCCTTGTTTGCCAGCGGCGCGGAGAGCGCGAGCGCGGAGCCTGGGCACCGCCCGGTGCTCGGCACGGTGCCGACTGCACAGTCGAAATTCGAATTTTCCCAAGTCTGACCGGGCCTATGGGGTATATACCTACCTTGGTCTTCGTTGCCTACCCCATGTGCCGTCACTAGAAGGGATCACTACACTCGCCGCGCATCCTGTAACCGCTGCATTCAGCATCACTTCACATTCCGCCGCCTGCCCATGAAAAAAAAGCCCGAATTCAAGATCCAGAACATCACGCAACCCACGAAACCGACCGCGGATTACAGCGATCCATTGCTGCGGGAACTAGTCTCGCACCTTCGCCAAAACCGCACGCAGTTGCGCGAGGAATGGGCGCGCCGCATCACGGACGCACAATTGCTGACGGCGATGACGAAGGAGGAAATCTTCTCCGAGGCGACCTCGGTGTATGACAACTACGTGGAAGTGCTCGAGACCGGCAGTGTCGAGGCCCTGCAGGCCTACGCGCGCAACCTGTCCGAGCGCATCATCCCCCGCGGCGTCGAAACGCACGAGGTCGTCGGCATCGTGCTGCTGTTGCGCGACGTGCTCGCACGTTCGCTGTTCAAGAAATACCAGGCCGATTTCGACCTGCTCAACCGCGTGCTCGACGCCTACGAGCCGGCGGCCAACCGCATCGCGAACACGGTGGCGGTCAGCTTCGTGCAGGAGCGCGAGCGCGTCATCCGCCAGCAGCAGGAGGCGATCCGCGAGCTGTCCACGCCGGTGCTCCAGGTGCGCGAGCGCCTGCTGATCCTGCCCATCATCGGCGTGATCGACGCGCAGCGGGCTCGGCAGTTGACCGAACAATTGCTCCGCGGCATCCGCGGCAACCGCGCGAAGGTCGTCGTCGTCGACATCACCGGCGTCCCGACGATCGACCAGATTGTCGCGAATCACCTGGTGAAGACGGTCGAAGCCTCGCGCCTCATGGGCGCGAGCGTCATCATCACCGGCCTGTCCGCCGAAATCGCGCAGATCCTCGTCACCATCGGCGTCGATCTCAGCAAGATGAACGCGGTCGGCGATCTCCAGGGTGGCATCGAGGAGGCCGAACGCCTGCTGGGCTACAAGGTCATCATCAGCCAGGAACCGTTGTCGCTGAAAGAGCCCAAGCTCTAGCCCATGCAGGTTCCCATCCTGAAGCAAGGCGGTTACCTGATCGCCAGCATTCAATCGGTGTTGTCCGACGCCGACCTGCTGCAGTTGCGCGACAGCCTCGGCGACCGCGTGGGCGAGTTTCGCTCCCGCGGCGTGATCATCGACGTGACCGTGCTCGATGTCATCGACTCCTTCGCGACCCGGATGCTGCGGGCGATCGCCCACATGCTCAAGCTCCGCGGCGCGGAGACGGTCATCGTCGGCATCCAGCCCGACGTGGCTTTTGCCATGGTGCAATTGGGCCTCACCCTCGAGGGCGTGGGCACGGCCCTGGATCTGGAAGAGGGGCTCGCCTATCTCGACACGAAGACCAAGCGAATCCCGGCCGATGGAAACTGAGGCACAAACGGAGATCCACTCCGCCGCCGACATAGTGACCGCACGCCAGCGAGGGCGGACCCTCGCCCTCCAGTTGGGTTTCAACGGCGCGGAGGTGACGTTGATCGCCGCCGCAATCTCGGAGGTGGCGCGCAACATCGTCGATCATGCCAAGAAGGGAGAGATCGTCATGAGCAGCGTCATGAGCAGTGCGACGAGCAACAGCGGGTCCGGCCGGCGCGGGATCCAGATCATCGCGCGGGACGAGGGGCCGGGCATTCCGGATGTGGCCCAGGCGATGCAATACGGCTACTCGACCCGCCGGGGACTGGGCGTCGGGCTGCCGGGGGCGAAGTGGCTGATGGACGAGTTTGACATCGACTCGCGGCTGGGACGGGGAACCACGGTGACGATGAAAAAATGGCTGCCCTATAAATGAGTCCGACCCCGTTCCAGCGCAGCCAGGGCCTCGAATGGGACGTCGCGTCGCGGGCGGTGCCAGGGCAGAAACAATCCGGCGATTTGCAGCTCGTGCGGCCGCGCCGCGACGGCATGCTTGCGGCCGTGGTGGACGGGCTGGGCCACGGCGACGAGGCGAGCGTGGCGGCGAAGCGGGCGATCGAGGTGCTGGAGCAGCATGTCGACGAGTCGGTCATCGGCCTGATGCGGCGCTGCGACGGCGCGCTGCGCACCACCCGCGGGGCGGTCATGACCCTGGTTTCGTTCAACATGGTCGAGCACACGGTCGCGATGCTGGGCGTCGGCAACGTCGAGACCGTGCTCCTGCGCGCGAACCCGGCGGCAAATCCGTCGCGGGAGAGCGTCCTGTTGCGCGGCGGCCTCGTCGGTTTCCAGTTGCCGGCGCTGCACGCGAGCGTGCTGCCCGTGTTTCCGGGCGACGTGATGATTTTCGCGACCGACGGCGTGCGCGATGGCTTCACCGAAGGGGTCAACCTGGGCGACCCGCTGCCGCAGCTGGTCGGAAAAATCATGACCCGGCATTTTCGCGGCACGGACGACGCACTCGTGCTGGCAATCCGATATCTTGGCAAACCGGATGGGTGAGGCGTGGCAAAAACTGGTGGGAAAATACCAACGGGCCCTGCACGACTACGTGACGCGCGGGGACGAGGCGCGCTTGCAACGCGCCTACGAGTTCGGCCGCATCGCGCTTAACCAGGGTCTCGGCGTGCTCGACGTGGCGCGGCTCCACCAGGAGGCGCTCGCGCGGCTGGCGGACGCCGCCGCGCCGGCGGCGGCGAACGGATCCCGGGCGCGGGCCATGGAAACCTTCCTGCTGGAGGCGCTCTCGCCGTTCGAGGCGGCGCACCGGGCGTTTCGGGACACCTGCGCCCGGCTGAACCGGCTCAATGCGACGCTGGAGCAACGCAACCACGAACTCGCCGCCACGAACACGGCGCTCGGCCAGGAAATCGCCGGCCGCCGGCACGCGCAGGAGCAGCTCGCGGAGGCCCAGCGGCTCGCCCACCTCGGCAGCTTCGAGTGGGAACTCGAAACCAACCGGGTGACGTGGTCGGACGAACTCTTCCGGATTCACGGACTCGCGCCGACCAAGGGCAATGTCTCGTTCGAGCACTATCTGGCCCGCGTGCACCCGGACGACCGGGAGCGCGTGCGCCGGACGATCGCCGACGCGATCCAAGAGCGGCGCTCGTTTGCCTTCGATCGCCGCGTGATCCGGCCGGATCGAAAGGTCCGCGTCGTGAGTTCCCGCGGGGAGGTGGTCGTGGGCAAGGACGGCCAGCCCATCCGCGTCGTCGGCGCGAGCCAGGATATCACCGAGCGGCGGCGGGCGGAGGAGATGTGGGAGCGTTACGAAGCCATCGTGAACACCGCCCGCGAGCTGCTGACCCTGATCGACCGGAACTATCGCTACGAGGCGGTGAACGACGCCTACTGTCGCGCCCACGGCCGGTCGCGCGACCAGGTCGTCGGGCGGACCATCGCCAATCTCTGGGGACGGAAGGCGTTCGCGACAGTCATCAAGCAGCACCTCGACCGGTGCTTCGAGGGCGAGGACGTCCACTATGAGTCCTGGCTCAAGTTCCGCCGGATGGGTCTGCGGTATTTCGCGGTGAGCTACTATCCGTTCCAGCACCAAGGCGTGGTCACCCACGCGATCGTGGTCACGCGCGACATCACCGAGCGCAAGCGCGCCGAGGACGGGTTGCAGGAATCCGAGGCGAAATACCGCTCGGTGGTCGAGTCGGCGCAGGACGGCATCATCACGGCCGACAGTGCGGGGCGGATCGTGTTCGTGAACCGCGCGGCGGAGGGGATTTTCGGCTACAAGCGGGAGGAACTGCTGGGGCGCTCGTTCACCCAGCTCGTGCCCGTGCGCTACCGCGGGGCGCACCGGCGCCGGCTGCAGCGGCTGACCGCCGGCGGCCGGTCGCGGCTGCTCGGCCGCAGCATCGAGTTGAACGGCCGGCGCAAGGACGGCGTCGAGTTTCCCTCCGAGCTCTCGCTGTCCGTGTGGCGGACGCAGGCGGGCATGTTCTACACGGGACTCGTGCGCGACATTACCGCGCGAAAGCGCGGGGAGGAGGCGCTGCGCGAGAGCAAGGAGCACTATTTTCAACTCTTCCAGCAGGCGCGCGCGATGGAGGAGAACCTCCGCCTGCTGTCGAACAAGGTGCTGTCGGTGCAGGAGGAGGAGCGCAAGCACATCAGCCGGGAGCTCCACGACGAGATCGGCCAGACGCTGACGGCGGTCAACGTGAGCATCGCGCTCTTCCGGAAGGAGGCGGGGCGCAACCCGGCGTTCCAGAAGCGGGTGGCCGCCGCGCAACAGTTGCTGGAGCAGACGATGGAGGCCGTGCACCGGTTTGCGCGCGAACTGCGGCCGGCGATGCTCGACGACCTCGGCGTCTACCCGGCGTTGCGCTCCTACGTGACCGCCTTCAGCGAACGGACCGGCATCAAGGTGGCGCTGCGCGGCCAGCCGGGACTCGACCGGCTCAACGGCCAGCAGGGCACCGTGCTGTTTCGCGTCGCGCAGGAGAGCCTCACGAACGTGTTCAAGCACGCGCAGGCGACGCGCGTGGCGATCGGCCTGCGGCGGCTGCCGCGCGGCGTCTGCATGGAGATTGCGGACAACGGCCGGTCGTTTCCGACCCGCGAAATCCTGGAGGGCAAGGGCAGCCAGCGCCTGGGGCTGCTCGGCATGCAGGAGCGGGTCCGCCTCGTTGACGGCAAATTTTCAATCGAGTCGGCACCAGGGCGCGGCACGACGGTCCGTGTGGAGATTCCGCTGCCGTTCCGGCACGGGACGGCCGGAAGAAAACGACTCGTGGACCCGGCCCAGGCTTCCTCAACTCCGCCCCTTCGGGGCACCTTACCATGAAAAAAATCACCGTTCTATTGGCGGACGACCACACCGTCGTCCGGCAGGGGCTGCGCTCCCTGCTGCTGGCGGAACCGGATATCGAGGTCGTCGGCGAGGCCGAGAATGGCCGCCAGGCCGTGCAGATGGCCATGCAACTCACCCCCGACGTCGTCATCATGGACATCGCGATGCCGGAACTGAACGGCCTCGAGGCGACCCGGCAGATCATCAGCGAGCGGATTGCCACGAAGGTGCTGATCCTCTCGTCCTACAGCGACGACGAATACGTCCACCAGCTGACCGAGGCCGGTGCCGCCGGTTACCTGATCAAGCAGACGGCGGCCAACGACCTGATCAAGGCGATCCGCGAGGCCTACAAGGGCAACGCCTTCTTCAGCCCGGCGATTTCGAAGCGCCTGCTCGACTACTACCGTGAGGTCTTTCTCAACGGGAAACCGATGAAGAAGCAGGGCGTGCAACTGACTTCGCGCGAGCTCGAGGTGCTCCAGCTCGTGGCGGAGGGGCATGTCAACAAGCAGATCGCCGCGTCGCTGTGCCTCAGCATCAAGACGGTGGAAAAACACCGGCAGCAGGTGATGAACAAGCTCAACATCCACGACGTCGCCGGGCTCACGCGCTACGCGATCGCGCGCGGGGTGATCGAGAGCACGCCGCGGCTGGCGTGAGGCCGGAGTGCGGCGGATCAGAGAAAGCCGAGATTGCTCCGGGAAAAGCGGCCGAGGTTCGGGAGGACGACGGGGAGGTCGGTGGCGCTGACCCCGAACCAGGTGGCCAGCGTCGCGCTGTATTCGTCGACACTCGTCGTGGGAATCCAGCGGCCGCGGCCGGCGTCGTCGGGGCCGTTGAGCGAGAAGTCGGGCATCCGGCCGTAGATGTCCCCGCCCTTGACGGCGCCGCCGACGATGAAGTGGTGCGAGCCCCAGCCGTGGTCGGAGCCGTCGCCATTGGTGTTGAACGTGCGGCCGAAGTCGGAGGCGGTGAACGTGGTCACCTGGTTCGCGACGCCGAGCTCGGCGGTGGCATCGTAGAAAGCCTTCACGGAACGGGAGACATCGTCGAGCAGGGCGGCGTGGGCGCCGGTCGAGGTGTTGCCGGGCGCGACCTGGTTGTCGTGAAGGTCGAACCCGCCGACGCGCGCGAAGAAAATCTGGCGGCGGAGGCCGAGCGCGGGCGCGGCGCCGATTAAACGGGCGATGATCTGCATCTGCTTGCCGAGGTCGGACGAGGGAAAGTTCGTCGCGAAGGACGGGCCGCCGGCGAGAGCGGATGTGAGCAGGGTGGAGTCGCCGATGGCGCGCGCCGTGAGCCCGCTGAAGGCGGCGTCGAGCAGGTTGTTGCCCGGCGAAGCGAGGAGATCGTTCATCGCGGCGGTGCGGACGTCCGTGATGGAAGTGGTGATCGCGCGATCGGCGCTGTTGAGCGGAAAGGCCCCGGCGGAGCTGATCGCGTATTGGGTGACGGTCTGGCCGACTTGAAACGCGTTCTGGCCGTTGAGGCTGATCGCCATCGAAATCTGGTTGTTCGAGTTGAACGCGTTCACGAGGTCGGCGAGCCGGCCGCCCCAGCCGGTGCTGAACTGCCGGTCGGGCACGCTGCTCTGCCACTCGATCTGCTGGTCGCTGTGCGAGAAAAGCTGCGGCGGGAGCGGGACGGATTGCGCGAGATACTGGTCGCGCGTGGTCGGCACGCAGAGCGTGCCGACGTTGGCGAGAAAGGCGAGCTGACCGGAATCGAAGAGCGCCTTGAGGCCGCCGGCGGCGGCGTTCTGGTCGGCGGCGAGGCTCGGGTGCAGGGCGTAGTTGTGTCCATCGCCGGTGCGCGGGGCGATCGGGAGGAGCGCGCCGGACGGAAGCGCGAGCACGGTGCGGCCCGCGGCGTAGGTCTGGTAGCCGGCGGGGTCGGAGGGAATGAGGACGTTGTTGGCATCGTTGCCCCCGCCGAGAAAGAGGCACACGAGCGCCTTGAAGTCGGGCGCGGCCGGCGACGCGACCGCGCCGATCAGCCGGAGCTGCGCGAGGGCGGACAGCAGGCCGGTGGCGGTGACGGCGGCGCAGCAATCGCGCAGGAACCGGCGGCGGGTGGGATCGGGCGGAAACGAGAGTGACGGGTTCATGGCGGCGGGCGGATGGACGCGTTGACCTGGGCTACTTTTGCACGGCGCCGACGGCGGTGGAGACGACGAGGTAGACGGCATTGCGGACGCGGTCGAGGTCGGTCACGCCGGCAGGCAGGGTGAGCATCGCGGCGGCGATGCGGTCGCGTGCGAACGGCGAAAGGCCGCCGCCGCAAAAAAGCACGTTGAGTTGATCGAGGAGGGCGGAGGGATTTTGGGCGTTGGGCAGCAGGGCGCCGAAGTCGAGGCAAAGCGTGTCCGAATCCGGCGCGGCGGGCCGGTCGGCGTAGATCAATTTGAACAGATAGTCGGGCACGGTGATGGCGGTGGCCGAGGTGAGGATTTCGAATTCCGGCGCCCGCAGGCCCGCGGCCGCGAGCGAACCGGGCTGCACGTAGTCGGGCTCGAAGAAGTTGAAGACGGTCGGCGAGTGCAGGGTCTCCTCCTCGAGATCCTCCTCGGGGCGCGCGACCATGACGTTGGTGAAACGGCCGGTGTTCGAGGCGACCGCGAGCGCCCGCATCAGGGACGTCGCGCGGACGAGCGGCTCCTTGAGGCGCCCGAAGCCGGGGTTGGCCGCGACGGCGGGCGAGCGGGCTTCGTAATCCAGCAGGATCGCGCGGATGACGGCGCCGAGGTCGCCGCGCACGCCCGAGCCGTTGTCGGCGAAAATCTTCGCGACGCGATAAACGTAGGCGGGGCTCGGGTTGCTGGTGACGAGCGCCTGGATCAGACGGCGGGCGACGAACGGGCCGGTGTTTGCGTGATTGAACAGCGTGTCGAGCGTGCCGCGCACATCCGCGTCGCCGCCCGCGCCCGCGGGAAGCTGCACGCCGTCGACGATGGTCTTGGCGCCGTCGTCGTGGAACTCGGGGAAAAGTTCCATCGGGTTCAGGTAGTTGTCCTCGCGGGCGCCGCCGCCGCGGAAACTGGCGTCGGGCGTGGTTTGATAAAACCCGAAACCCGTGAACACCCGCGCCATCTCGGTGACCGTGGTCTGGTTGTAAGTGGGGATGGGCTGGCCGGTCGCGTCGAGGCGGAGCGAGCCGTCGGGATTGAGTTGATCGAGCCCGATGGTGAAGAGCTGCATGACCTCGCGCGCGAAATTTTCGTCGGGGAGCGCGCCGTCCGCGGCCTTGCTGTTTTTGAGATGGGAGAGATACGCCCCCATCATCGGGTTCAGCGCAATCTGCCCGAGGAGGTTGCGGAAATTTCCGAACGCGCCGTGGACGAGCAGATCGTAGTAGTTCGCCGTGCCTTCCGCGTAATCGTAGACGATCATGTTTTCGTCGGAGATGACGAAGAGCTCGCTCAGCGCGAAGGCGACGCGCTGGCGGAGCTGGTCGGGGGCATGGAGGACGACATCCCACCACGCCATGCGCCGGTCGGCGTAGCTCGCGAGGTCGGGGTCGCGCACCGCCGCGGGGTTGAGCTGCTTGTCGGTCGCATATTCGGCGCGCGTGGCGTCGAGGAGCGACGTGGCGGGCGCGGCCATCTGTGCGGCGATCCACTGGTCGAGGTCGGCGAGGTGTTTGCCGGTCAGGGCATCGACGTCGGCGAGGGTGGGGCCGAAGGTGGCCTGGGTGAGAAACCGCGAGGCGTCGCCGGCGGTGAGCGGCGGATCGGCGAGCGCGGGCGGGGCGGGTGGCGCGGTGAACGTCTGCGAGCCGGTGGCGGCGACGAACGCGCCGCGGAGCTCGCCCGAGGGAAAATTGGCGGTCGGGATGCTGACGTAAACGAGGCCGTTCTTGAGCGCGTTGACGATGTCGGCGACCGAATAGGCCGCCGTGGCGAAGACGTTCCAATCGACCGTGCCGGGCTGGCCGGGTGGGATCGCGACCAGATAGGCGCCGTCAGTGCCGGGTGCGCCGAGGCGCAGATAGGCGTTGGTCGTGTCGGAGCTCAGGTTGGCGTAGCTGACCGTGACATGTCCGATGGTGCCGGTGCCGTCGAACGCGATCGTGGCGGTGCCGGAGGCGGTGGAACTTGCCGCCGAGGTTTCCGGCCGGAGCGAGGCGAGGTAGAGCGAGGCCGGGATGACGGTCGGCGGGGCGTTGGGCGGAACGAGTTGGTTCGTGACGTCGGTGCCGTTCTGCTCGAAGCGGGCCTGGTTCGCCTGGGCGGGGAGCGGCACCGCGCCCGAGGTGGTGCCGGCGGCAAAGACGAGCGAGGAGACGCCGCTCACCACGATCGGTTCGGCGTTGGACTGGAGCAGATCGCCGCCGGCGATCCGGACCTCGTTCGCGGAACCGAGGAGGAGAACGGGCGTGGCGGTGTCAAAGGCGTCGACGTTGCCGAGGTAGACCGGGCCGGTGAAATTCACGCCCGGCGCGTAGAGGCCGGTGGGGCCATGCGTGGCGTTGAAGCTGGCGTTGGCGGCGCGGACGCCGCCGAATTTTCCGCTGGGGCTGAGGATCGCGAGATAGGCGAGATCGGCCACGCCGTCGTAAACGGCGCTGTTTTGCAGGACGGACGGGTCGACGGCGGTGAGGCGGCCGACCGTGAAGACGGAGACATTGGTCGTTTCGTCGGCGCCGGCGATGACGATACTGGCCTGGCCCTTCATGTAGGACACGGCCGGCTGGTTGTATTTCGTGGCCGGCGCGGGTCCCGTGGCGCTGTCGAGGACGAGCGAGAGCGTGCCGGCGCCGGAAAACTCGACCTGCACGATGTCGTCGTTCAGATCGAGATAGGAGATGCGCGTGACCTGGCCGGGATCGGCGGTGACGGTCGCGGCCGGACCCTGGAGCAGCACCTGGTCGTAGATGTTGCCATTCGGATGGTGGATATTCGGGCCGACCTCGGTGCCGGAGCCGGTGACCTTGGCGGTGGCGGCCACGCCGAGGACGGCGGAGGCGTCGACGCTCGTCGCGCCGCTGGTGACGACCGCGGTGTAGACGCCGGAATTTGCCGGCTGAAAATTCGCGAGGCTCAGCGCGGAGCTGCTGGCGCCGGTGAGCACGGTGCCGTTTCGCTGCCACTGGTAGCCGAGCGACGCGGGACCGGTGGCGGCGACACTGACGGTGGCGGTCGCGCCGGGCGCGATCGACTGGCTTTGCGGCGGCGTGTTGATCGTCTGGGCGACCGCGGGGCCGCCCAGCGCGAGAACGAGGCCGATGAGTGCCGCCCGGTGCGCGAGTGAGGGAAGGAAGGCGAAAAAACAGGCGGAATTTCTCATGCGCGGCACCGGCGCGCATGGACATGAGGCATCGTAACCGGTTCGTGACGCGCCGGGCTTTGTTCATATTTTTTCAGATGACAGGGGAATCCGCCATGGGCTGTGCGACCGGGGCGCGGGGAGGAACACGCCCCATGCGATGCGCCGCGCGTCGGAGCAGCCAAAAACAAAGCGCCGGGCGACCCATGTCACCCGGCGCTCGCTATGATCCGGCGCGGCAGTGCTTCCGCGTCGGAATGGGTTTTTGTTTTTGCCGTTCCGTCAGTTGGCCGGCGAAGTCTTGCCCGCGGCGTCCCACGTGGCGCGGCCGTCGAAGCAGGAGAAGCACATGCCCTTGACGGTGCTGCCCTCGAGTCCGACGACACTGGCCGGCACCTCGAGGCGGACCCACTGGCCGGCGGCGGGGAGCGCGCCGATGTAGGAGCGGCTCACGGTGCCGAACGTGCCGTAGCTGATGGTGTTGGCGCCCCAGTAAGCGCGGTGCTCCCAGGTGCCGTCGTTCCAGTGCAGCATGATCTCGCTCGGCGGATTCGCCGGATCGAGATAAACGTAGGCGAACAACGTGTCGCCGGCGTCGATCACGAGCGGCGTGGTCGTGTCGTTGAAGCCGTGCTCGTGCAGGCCCGCGGCGATGGCGGACTGGTGCGCCAGCGTGCCGGCATAGGGCGCGGGGCCGCCCGAAACCCAGTTCCACGAGTCGCCGCCGTCAGCCTGCGTGCTGGCGCCGGCGGGCAGGGCGTCGTCGACCCACGTGATGACCGGGGCGTTGGCGCTGAAGGTATTCGTGGCAAACGCGCGGCGGCCGTCCGGCCACTCGATCTCCGCCTCGACCCACTGCACGCCGTTGTTTTTCGGCGAGACGGTGTAGGTCGCGCCGAAGTCCGGCTGCTGGTCGCGGGCCTCCCACGTGATGCGGGCGCTGCCGAGATCGAGGCCGGGAGCGACGAGGCTCAGCGTGACGGGCACGCCGACCTGCGCGACGGCGGACGGCACGACGATCTGCGCGGCGGTGGAGGATTTCCACGGCGTGGATTTCGCGGCGGTCTGGCTGGCGAGGCACGCGAGCGCCATGACGCTGCGGGCCTGGTTCACGGAGATGAACTCGGTCGTGACGTTCCACGTGTCGGCCCAGCGGTCGTAGAACGGATAGGGCGAATTCGTGCCGCTGTCGGAGGGGAAGCTGAGCTTGGCGAGCTCGTTGCCCTGTGCGCCGTAGTTCGAGAGGAAGTCGAAATTCGACTGGACGTTGCCGAGCGGGATGCCGTCGGGCGGAAGCACGCGGCGGTCGTTGAGCGCGTATTGGTTCACGATCTCGTGCTGGCGCTTGAGGCCGATGCCCGTGAGGTAGGCGACGTTCACCGGGTTGGTGCCGCCCTCGTAGTTCATGTTGGCGACGAGCGCGTCGAGATATTCCGGGCGCGGATCGAGCTGGTAGGCGGCGGCCATGTCGGACGCCTGGTCGAGCGAGAAATACCAGCCGGCGCTCATGACATGCTTCGTCTCCGTGGGAAACGAGCTGCCGTAGGCGTTCTGGTTCGACCACGCGAGCGCGTCGTCGCCGGCGGCCTTGATCTGCGTCTCGCACGCGGCGAGGTAATTCGCGTCGACCTGGCCGGAGGTCAGGCGGCCGGAGCGGACGGCGAACGCATAGCTGCGGATGGCGTTGCCCCAGGATTCCGAGCAGCGCCACCAGCCCCACTTGAAGGTGTTCGGGTCGGCGGGATTCGGGAACCAATCGGCGAGCGCCTTGGAATACTGCGAGTCGCCGGTGGCGAGGTAGAGCTCGCACGCGGCCCAGGCGATCTCGTCGTTGTGGGTCCAGTTGTCGCCGTAGAACGTGATCTTCTGGTAGGCGCCGTCCTTGCCGTATTTGGCGATGGCGTTCATGAGGAACTGCCAGCCGAGCTTCGCCTTCGCGAGGTAGTTCGCGGCGACCGCGGGATATGCGGTCTTGAATTTCGGCGACGAGGCGCATTGCGCGAGCGCGGCGGTGGCCGCGGCGGTGGCCGAGGTGTTCTTCGGCCAGACGACCTGCGTGTCGCCGTGGTCGGGCGTCACGTTGTTCTCATATTCGCGGTTCTTCGGGTAGACGATGAAGTAGAAACCGCCGTCGGCGTCCTGCAGCTTCGCGAGATAGTCGGCCTCCTGCTTCGCCTCCTGCATGATGTCGCCGATGCCGTCGCCGCTCTCGGGAATGCCGAGGTTGTCGAGATCGGACGCGCCGGCGATCGAGTCGGCCGTGAACATGAGCTCGTGCGTGAGCTGGGCGCTGTTGATCGTGTATTTGCTGTAGTCGCCCGCGTCGTGGTGGCCGCCGGCGACGTCGACGGCGCCCTTGTTTACGAACGGATAGAGCTGCGAGGCCTCATCCTTGAGTTGCGGGCCGGCGCCGGCGGGGTCGGTCGTGCCGGTGTCGGCGTTCTTCGTCGCGATCGTCGTCCAGGTGAATTGATAGGACGACTGCGGCGAGGGCACCTCGGCCGGTGCGGTATGGCACGCGTCGTGGACGAAGCGGGTATACGGCATCTCGTTGGTCGTGCCGCAGCGCTGGTGATAGAGCCCGAGCTCGTAGGTGCGCAGGAAGCCCATCGCGATGCCGTCGTCGATGAGGAAGGGGAACGAGGCCCCGAGGCCCGGCACGACGAGTTCGTATTCGCCCGGCGTCGTGAAATTGCTGAAGTCGGCCATCAGCACTTTCTGGTAGGGCGTGGGCGAATAGGTGTAGCCGGTGTCGGGCCGCGCGGTGAGCGTGCCCTGGTAGACGCTCACGCCGGTGGCGGCGTTGACGAGCGTGAAGGCCGACGAGGCCGGCACGTCCATCTCTCCCTTGCTGCCGAGGTAGTAGCCGACCATCGCCTTTTTCGGGAACGACGGGACGTAGCCTTCCTCGTTGACGTGGATCGCCGGGCTGTGGCGCAGCGGATCGGCGGCGGTGGCGAACTTCATGGCCGCGGGCCAGAGGGCGCCGCTCGGATTGGTCACTGCGACGGTCGCGCCGTCGGGAACCGGGGTCGCGAGCTGGAGATAGAGGCAGTTGTCGATGCGCAGGTCGCGGGTCACGAGCGGCGCGTAACGCACGCGGCGCTTGAAGCCGACGGAGGCCACGGTCGCGGGCTGGCCATTGACGGTGACCGCGAACTCGCTGAGCGCGGGGGCGGCGAAGTTGCCGTTGGCGTCGACGAAGTTCCAGCTGTCGACGGGCGCCGGGTCGGGCTGCTTGGTATTGATGCGCTCGACCTCGAGCATCGTGGGCGTGAGGAGCGTGAGGCCGTTGTCGCCGGTGTTCGGGAGTGTCATCGCCGCGTTTTCGGCGACACCGAGCGGGACCGTGACCGTGCCGCCGGAGCCGGTGTCGGCCCCGGTTTCGGTTCCAGTTCCGGTGCTGGAACCCGTGCCCATGCCGGTGCCGGTTCCCGTGCTGCCTCCGGTGCCGGCGGTGGCGTTGCTGGCGAGCGTGATGGACGCGGTGTTCGCCGTGTCGGTGGTGTAGGCCGGATCGGCGGCGAGCGTGAACGTCGCGGTCTCCGGGTTCGCGTTCGTCTCGTTCGCCATCGCGGCGATGGTCATGGTGGCGGACGATGCGCCGGCGGGAATCGTGATGGTGACGGGCATGTCGCCCGAGGCGGTGCGATAGTCGTCCCACTTCACCGCCGTGCCGCCCAGCGTGAAGTTCACGGTGAGGTCGGCGGTCGTGGCCCCGGTGCGGGTGAAGGTGAGGACGGCGTTGTCGCTCGTGCCGATGGTGGCGGTGCCGTCGGTGGCGGTGACGCTCACGCCCGGGAAGACCGGCGCGGCGGCGCCCTTGCCGGACTTGTCCCACGTCGCGCGGCCGTCGAACACGCTGAAGCACATGCCCTGGACGCTCGCGCCTTCGAGCGCGACGGCGTTGGCCGGGACCTCGAGGCGGACCCACTGGCCGGCGGCGGGCAGCGCGCCCATGTAGTAACGGCCGGGCGTGTTGTCCGTGCCATAGGCGATGTTGTTGGCGCCCCAGTAGGCGCGGTGCTCCCAGTCCGTCGTGCCCCAACTCAGCATGAGCTCGCTCGGCAGGTTCGCGGGATCGAGATAAACGTAGGTGAACAACACGTCGCCGGTGCCGACGGCGAGCGGCGAGCTGGCCCAGTTGAAATAATGTTCATGGAGGCCGGCCGCGATGGCCGATTGATGGGCGACCGTGCCGGAGTAGGGCGCGGGGCTGCTGGCGACCCACGTCCACGCGTCGCCGCCGTCGGCGCTCGGGCCGGCGCCGGCGGGCAGGGCGTCGTCGACCCAGACCGTGTCGTCGGCGCCGGTGGGCGTTGGGGTCGGCGACGAGGAGCCGGACGTGGCGGAGGCGACGGACTTGCCAGCGTTATCCCACGTGGCGCGACCGTCGAATACGCTGAAACACATGGCCTGGATCGAGGCGCCTTCGAGCGCGACAGCGCTGGCGGAAACATCGAGTCGGACCCACTGGCCGGCAGCGGGCAGCGCGCCCATGTTGTAGCGGCCGGGCGTGTTGTCCGTGCCGTAGGCGATGTTGTTGGCACCCCAGTAGGCGCGGTGCTCCCAGTCCGTCGTGCCCCACGCGAGCATGATCTCGCTCGGCGGATTTGCCGGGTCGAGGTAGACGTAGGCGTAGAGCTTGTCGCCGGTCGCGATGGTGAGCGGCGTGGCGGCCCAGTTGAAATAATGTTCATGGAGGCCGGCCGCGATGGCCGATTGGTGCGCGAGCGTGCCGGAGAACGGCGCGGGGCCGCTGCTCACCCACGTCCAGGCGTCGCCGCCGTCGGCGCCTCCGCCCGCGCCGGCTGGCAGGGCATCGTCAACCCATGCGATGTCCGTGGTCGGCGTGGGCGCGGGCGGGGGCGGAGGGGGCGGCGGGGTGGCGCTGCTGGCGAGCGTGAGCAATGCACTGTTTTGCGTGCCGACGGAGTAAGCCGCGTCGGTTGCGAGCGTGACCGTGGCGGTCTCGGGGTTCGCGTTCGTTGAATTCGCCACGGCGGCAATGGTCATCGTGGCGGTGCCGGACCCGGCGGGAATCGTCAGGGCGACGGGCATGTCGCCGTCGGTGGTGCGGTAATCGGTCCACTTCACGGCGGTGCCGCCGAGGGTGAAGTTGACGTTGAGGGCGGTGCTCGTGTCGCCCGTGCGGGTGAAGGTGAGCACGGCCGTGTCGGTGTTGTCACCGACGGTCGCCGTCGCGTCGGTGGCCGCGACGGTCACCGTCGGAAGTGCAGGTGGGGGCGGCGTGGCCTGGGAGGACTTGCCGGTGTAGTCCCACGTGACGCGGCCGTTGTAGGCGCTGAAGCACATGCCCTGGACGGCCGCGCCCTCGAGCGCGACGGCGCTGGCCGGAACTTCGAGGCGCACCCATTGGCCGGTCGCGGGAAGCGGGCCCATGTAGTAACGGGCGGGCGTGCCGTAGGCGCCATACGTGATCTCGTTGCTGCCCCAGTAGGCGCGGTGCTCCCAGTCCGTCGCACCCCAGCTCAGCATGATCTCGCCCGGCGGGTTCGCGGGATCGAGATAGACGTAGGTGAAGAGCACGTCGCCAGCGGCGACATTGAGCGGCACGCCCGCCCAGTTGAAGAAATGTTCGTGGAGGCCGGTCGCGAGATTGGACTGGTGCGCGACGGTGCCGGAGAAGGGCGCGGGATTCGCGCCGACCCAGTTCCACCCGTCGCCGCCGTTCGCGCCGGGGCCCGCGCCGGCGGGGAGGGAGTCGTCGATCCACGCGACGGAGCTGGCGGACGCGTTGTTGACGGTGACGGAAATCGTGGCCGCGGTCGCCTGGTTGCCGGCGAGATCGCGGGCGACGGCGGTGAGCGTGTGCGGGCCGTTCGCCGCGAAGGTGGTGTCCCACGTCGTGCTGAACGGCGGGATCAGGTCCTCGGCGCCGAGGTTGACGCCATCGAGTTTGAACTGCACGCCGACGACGCCGACATCGTCGGAGGCGTTCGCGGACACGGTGACGCCGGAGCCGGAGAGTGTGCCGTCGGAAAGTGGCGTCGTGAGCTGCACGGCGGGTGCGGTGGTGTCCACCGTCGGGACGGACGCGCCGCCCACGGTCCAGAACACGCCCTGACTGGCGTTGTAGTAGCTGCCGCTCGTGGTGCTCTCGAGCTTCACGGCACGAACCATGTAGGTGGCGCCGGCCGGGGCGGAGGCATCCGAGAACGTCGTGCCCGCGATGGGCGAGCCGGTCAGCTTGGTGAACGGACCGTTGGCCGAGGTCGCGCGGTAGACGTTATAGCCGACGACGGTGTCGGGCGAGGGCGTCCATGCGAGGCCCGCGGTCGTGCCGCTGAGCGAACCGCCGAGTCCGGCCACGGGCGCGACCGGGTGCAGCCGCAGCGTCGGGTCGCCCATCAGCGCGATGTGAATATAGTTCGCGGAGCTGTCGATCTGGTTTTGATAAAGGCCGGTGTTGTTCTGCGTGAGGCGAGCGGTGTAGCCGATGGTTTCGCCGAGACCCATCGGGTGGACGAACCAGTGCGGCCGGCCGGACCAGGCGGCGGCGAGGCCGTCGGTGGGCGTGGCGAGGACGGAGCGGAGGATGTCGTCCTCGTGGTCCCAGTCGCCGAGCCAGCTGCCGAAGAGCAGCGTAAAGACGGCGTGGATGTCGCTGCCGACGATCTCGGGCGTGGTGGTGCCGTTGTAGTTGGCGGCGTTGCCGAGGCCGCTGATCGTCGAGTAGCTGCCCGCGCCGCAACCGTAGGCAAACAGGTAGTCGCCTGCGGCAAGCGCCGGCACCCAGACACCCTGCGTGTCGTTGTCGAGGACGTTGAGATTGGTCGTGCCGTTCGCGCCGAAGAACGCCGCGAACGCGCCGTGGGCGCTCGAGGAAAATGCCTCACCGCCGCGCACGCCGAAGTAGTCGCCGACGATCGCGCGGCGCTGGACGTTGATCAAGCGGTGACGGAAATTATGATCCTTGTTCAGGTATTGGCGGAGCAGCGCCTGCTCGTCGGGGAACGTCGCGGGCCCGCCCCAGGTCAGGCGGCCGGGGAGATTCGCTAGGTCGACGCGGCCGACTTGCAGCTCGACGGCGGACGGAATCGTCGTCTGGTCGAACTTGCCGTCACCGGGGACGTTCGTGAGACGCGCGGCGTCGGCAGGGTCGGTGTTGACGGTCTGCGTGTAGTTGACGGTGCTGTCGGTCCAGTTGCCGTCCATGTCGCCATAGTAGACATCGGCCGGCCACGCGCCGACGTGGTCGGGATGGCCGTCGGGATTGAGCTGGCCGGAGTAGGGCACGGGCACGTGACCGAAGAGGAAGACGGATTTCACGTTTGCCGGGTCGGCGGCATAGTCGGCCTTGATGAGATTCTTCACGCTCGCGACGGAGTCGGTGCGGCCGACATCGTGGCGCAGCACCGTCCAGCCGTCGCCGGCGAGATCCTGCTGGAGGCGGGTGAGTTCGGGGGCGAGTTGCGCGGCGTAGGTGTTGTCGACGACGAGCACGACCTTGCCGCGGCTGTCCACGAGCGGGACGTCGATGCCCGTCTGGATGTAGCCGTAGCCGGTGTAGGAGCCGGCGACCTTGACGACGCGATATTCGTAGGCGGTGCCGACGGCGACGCCCGTGTCGGCGTAGCTCGTGGCGCTGCCGGGCAGGGCGGCGCCGGAGCCCCAGGCGGTGGCGCCGGGCGCCTTGCGGTAGACGGTGTAGCTGGTCGGGACGCCGTTGGTGTCCTGCGGCCAGGTGAGGGTGATGGTGGCGGGGGAGGCTTGGACGGCGGAACTGATCCGCACACTGTAATCCCAAGTGTCTTCGACGGCGCGGCCGGTGACGGCCCCGAGGGTGGTGACAAGCAGAACCAAGGCAGCACTGATGAATTTTCTCATAGCGCCGCCCAGCGTGCCGGAAGCGGCGTTTTTTAATTATCGGCGCGGGTCCGAATCGGTTGTCGGACTTATTGCCCGCCCTTTGTCGGTGTTTGTCCGACAAAACGGTTCCCGGGAAAACGTCGTAAAAAATGCGGACCCGGCGCGCCGTCGCCTCGAATGAGCGCGTTCACGGCTTTCCGAACGGGCCGGTGGATTCGATGGGCTCGTTATTCGTGGCCTCAAACCAAATCTTTTCTTTCCGACCTTCCGCCGTGAGAAACGTAGCCCGATAATAGGTCCGCCCGTTCGTGCTCCGGCTTCCCGGAATCGGCAGGCACCATGTCCGCTTCAAAATCCAACCGCGGCGAGCGCCGAAGTCTTCGAGAGCCGGGCGATCGGTAAACAGAAAGAAGATCGGATAGATCAAATACGCTCCGAGTCCGAGAAGTGCCAGCAACACTATCACCGCGATTGGAGATTCAATATGCGTCATCTTCTTTGCCGAGACATTATAGCTGCGTGCCGAGCGCAGCCGAAAAATTAGAAGGTGCTTGTCCCCGCAAACGCGGGTTGCTCCCGGAGAGGGAGCCGAGCCGCATGGGTGTGGTCGCGAAACCAACAACCAAAAACGGAGACAAGCACATGAAGACGTTAAATAAATATGTGGGTTTGGATGTCCATAAAGATACGACCGTGATCGCGGTGGCCGATGGCGGCCGCGACGGGGAAGTCCGGCTCTACGGCGAGATTTCGTCGGACTTGGGCGCGCCGGAAAAAGTCCTGCGCAAACTCGGCGGCGCCGGCATCACCTTGCACGTGGTCTACGAGGCGGGGCCGACGGGCTTCGTCGTCTATCGGCGGCTGCAGCAGCTCGCGCTCGACTGCATCGTGGTGGCGCCGACGAAGACGCCGCAGGAAAAAGGCCTGCGG
>CALFNN010000072.1 GCA_937902925.1 uncultured Opitutaceae bacterium | reverse complement strand
GCCAGCGGAGGAGGCTCTTTTCGCCGGTGAGGTCGAGCTGGTAGGCCAGGGTGGCACGCTCGTTGTCGTTGAGTTCGCTCCGATAGCTGATGGTGGGTTCGCTACCGGTCATGTATGGCCGCAGGAAATAAGGGTTGGGCGCGCCGCTGAATTTGAACTCATTGACGTCGATCGAAATGGTCGGCGCCACGCCGCCAGAGCGCGAAACAAAGGCGTGATCGAACCGGTCCACCTTCTCGCGGTAGAAGCCCAGTTGCACCGCCAGCTGGTTGCGCTGGCTGTTCAGGATGAACTGCTCGAGCTCGATCCGGTAGGTGTTGGATCCATCTTTGCCGTAATTGGGCGACAGGAAGTTGATTGAGGTGTAGTCGTATTCCGCCGGATCGGTGATCGCGACCGGTTGGTAGAGAATGCGCGCCGGCTGGCCGAACGCTCCGCTGCGGATGCCATCCGACTCGGCGTAACGCGTGGCCCCGTTAAACCCGGGGGCGTTGGTGGTGCTGCTGCGGTTCTCTTCGTAAAGCGTGATGACGCCGTTCTCGATGTAGGCGGTGGGGCGGGCGTAGAAGGTGTTGAGATTCGGACGAAGCCCTTTCGGATAACCCGTGACATCATCCTTGGCCTCGTTGGCCGCCGAAACCGCGGTGTAAGTGGTGCCGTTCAAATAGCGCCAGCCACCGATCGGTGCCGCACCCCCGCCGAACAACGGATTCCACACGGGCATGCCGTTGTTGCGCCACTCGGAATAGGTGTCGCGCGGCATCGTCGTGTTGGCCCGGCTGAAGACGTCGCGATACGATTCAAAGGTGCCCCGAATCGTCGTGTTTTTGAACGGGCGCGCCGTGAAGGCGGCGGTCAGGCGGTTGGTATCGTCCTGCGACGGCTTGCGCATGAAACCCTTTTCCTCATGCACGCCGGCGACCCGCACCGCCAGTTTGTTTTTGATGAGCGGCCGGTTGAGGTCGAAGCTGGAACGCCAGCCACCGTAGCTGTCGCCGCGCAGCACCAGTTGCGTGGTCTCGCGCGTCAGGTTGGCTTGCGCCGTGATGAGATTCACCGTGCCCGAACCGCCGCCCAGACCGAAGATGTTGGCGTTGGGACCGCGGCTGATTTCAATCGCATCGACATTGTAGGAATCGACCGGGATCGTGCTGCTGGCCGTGAAGTTGCTGACCGCCATGTTGGCGGAACCCAGGCCCCGGATGCGGTTGGACGATTGGGGATTGAGGGTCGTCGACTCGTTGTAGCCGCCCTCCAGTGAATACTCCGTGTATTGACGCATGCCCTCGGTGTTCGCCTCGTAGGCGAAAACATCGTTGATATCGACCGCGGCTGTGTCGAGGAGCTGCTGCTTGGTGACGACGGTGATGGAGGCGGCGAGATCCTCGATCTTCGAGTTCAAGCGCGTGCCGGACATCGAGTTGGTGGCCAGATAACCGCGGTCTTGGGCCGTGCTCACCTCAAAGGGAGACATCTCGACGACGCCATTGGCCGTCTCCACGCCGGCGGATACGACGGCCGCTTTGGCGACTTTCTCCTCGTCGGCCCGGAGCGTCGCGAGTTCGTCCGCGTCGAGACGACCATTTTTGTTTTTATCATACTTGGCGAGGGTGGCGGCGTCAGGGGTGGCGGCCGGTGCGGTTTGTCCGTGCGTCGTCGGAATAAACGGCGCGGCGCCGAGGAGGGCGATGCATAGGCACCGCAGGGTGGGTGGTAACCTTTTGGTTTTCATTCTGGTAGTTAGGGTTTGCTGAGACGGAACCGAAAAATGTGATGGGCGCCGGGCCGGGCCAAAGCGGCCGGAAGGCGCGCGTGCCTGAATTGAACCATGGGCGGTTCGTTGGGGGTAGGTGCTCGGTGGGCTGGGCCCATTCAGGGGCCGTGTTTTCGAATGCTAATCTATCTGATTGAGGCGGCCGTCACATCCCCAGTTATGGGTATTTCGCGTGGAAAGGGTCGCATCGCGGCAGCGATTCTGATTGCCCAATCATGAGCGCCCTCATGTTTGCCGACCTCGTTGCTTTCGATTCAGTGGTTCCCGCCCGACGCCTTGCGATGGCGGTATCACCGAAGGCGGCAAGCTTCGGATGGCTGGTGCTCGTGACGATGATGCTGCCCGTCGCGACCGGTGCGCAGTCGACTGAAGCTCCTCCCCGCCAGACGAACTATTCGGCCAAGAGCTGGTTCGTCGAAGATGGGCTGCCGCACAATGTGGTTAACCGGATTGCGCAGGATGGCCGCGGCTTTCTCTGGGTCGCAACCGCCGGGGGCTTGGCGCGATTCGATGGGGTGGAGTTCAAGGAATTTCCCATCTCCATGGCTTCAGCCGAAGCGAGCTTGAATATCCGCGATCTTACGATGGAGAACCCCTCGACGCTATTGATGCTGCCGGCCAGCGGCGGAGTCGTCCGCCTGCGGGACAACGTCTTCAGCTATCATCCGGCGACCGCCGTGCTCGCGGGCAAGACGCTGCGCAATCTGTTCGTCGAACCCAACGGCACCCTCTGGCTCTGCGGCCCCAGAGCGACGCTGATGCGCTGGCAGGAAGGGCGGCTGGTCACGCTCGGTGCGGCGGAAGGTTACATCGTGCGGCACACCGATGGCCGGCCGGGTTTTGCCATCGATGGCGACGGACGCACCTGGATCGCTTGCGGGGATTTTCTCGGCTGGTATCGCGAGGGGAGATTGATTCCTGTGCCGGTGGACACCCAGTCGTCCATCATCATCGCCGCGGCGCGCTCGGGTGGGATCTGGGTTGCAACGACCGAGCGATTGTTGAAATGGGAGAACGACCGGCTGACGGTCGTGTGCGACCAGTCGGCGTGGTTGCCCGGCACCGCCACCGTCCAGCACATGATGGAAGACCGCGCGGGGGTCCTGTGGCTCAGCACCAGTCGGCAAGGGCTGTTCCGTCTGGTGGACGGGAAGCCTGTTCCGGTGCCCACCGACCACTATCAGGTGAGATTCATCACTGAGGATGTGGAGTCCAACCTCTGGCTGTCGATGGATGGCGGTGGCATCGAGCGACTGCGGCCGAAAAATTTCACCCTGCTCAATTCCGCCAGCGGCCTCCCGGATGACAACAGCACCTCGGTCTGCGAGGATGCCGCGGGAGCAATCTGGTGCGCCGATCGCCGGAACGGTCTCGTGCGGGTGCTCGCGGGCCAAACCCGCGTTTTTCCTTTGTCGGAAACACCGACGCCGATTAACGCGAGCAATATCTGCCCGGACCGTGACGACAATATCTGGATCGGCTCGCTCACCGGCCTCTACCAACTTCCGGCCGACCGCGCCGCGCCGATCCGACTGCTGGATGCTTCGATTCAACCGGTGCGGGCCCTCTATTGCACCCGCGGCGGCGACATGTGGGTTGGCTGGGGCGGCGAACCCGTGGGGGGCTTCCATCTGGGCTATTTCCATCTGGGCATTTACCACCCGCTATCGGCGGCCGAGGGATTCAACGCAAAACAAGTTGTCGCCATCACCGAAGCGGCGGATGGGGCGGTGTGGATTGGAGCTTACGACGGCGAGGTGCTGGAGTATCGCGACGGCCGGCTGGGGCAGCGCGCGGCCCGCGAAGCGACCCAGGCGGGGCACATCCACGCGCTGCATTTCGACGCGAGCGGCGCGTTGTGGATCGCCACCGAGCACGGGCTCATTTTAAAAAAGGGCGGCCTGCTCCGACGTTTCACGCGGGACGACGGACTGCCGGACGACCTCATCACGCAGATGTTGGAAGACAATCGCGGGCGGCTCTGGCTGTGCAGCCGGCGGGGATTTTTCTCCGTGGCGATCGATGACTTGAAGGCGCTGGCGGGGGGCCGGATTCAGCGCGTGGTCGCCAGGACGTTCGGCAGGGACGAAGGCCTGCAGGGATTTTCTGCCGCGACCGGAGGGCAGCCCACCGCATGGAAAGCCCGGGACGGGCGGCTGTGGTTTGTCACGCATCGCGCCGTGGTGGGCTTCGACCCCGAAGCGTCGCGGCCCGAGGGGCCGCCGCCGTCCGTCTACATCGACGAGGCGCTCGTGGACGACCGCCCGGTCTCCGCCATGGCGCCGTTGCACGTGCCCCCGGGGGGTCACCGGGTGGAATTTCGCGTCGTGGCGCTAAACTACTCGGCGCCGGAAAAGGTGCGCCTGCGGCACCGATTGATCGGGTTCGATCCGGACTGGATCGAGACCGACGCCGAACGCTCGGCGAGCTATGCGCAGTTGCCCCCGGGGAATTATTCGCTGCAAGTGATCGCCGCCAATCAGGACGGGCGGTGGAACGAAAAAGGTGCGACGCTTGCGCTCGTGGTCGCGGCGGCCTGGTGGCAAACGTGGTGGTTTCGCGGCGGGTCCGTGCTCGCGTTCACGGGTCTGGTGGGATGGCTCGCGCGCTACTGGTCGCACCGCCGACTCAAGGCACGCCTGCAACAGCTGGAACGGGAGCATGCACTCGAGCAGGAGCGCTCCCGGATCGCCCGCGATCTCCATGACGAACTCGGCGGCCGCGTCACGCAGATCGGCATGCTGGCCGACCGGTTGAACCGCCACGCCGCCCCATCCCAGTTCAAGGACGCGCTGCGCCAACTGGCTTGGCGCACGCGCGGTCTGGCGGGCGAACTGGAAAGCATTGTCTGGACGGTGAGCCCGAAGAACAACACCTGGAACCGGCTCGCGGCATTCGTGGGGCAATTTGCCCAGCGGTTTTTCCGCGACACCCCCATCGTATGCTCGGTTGAGGGCGTGGAGGGCATACCGCCACAGCCGCTCGCGCCCGAGGTGCAGCATCACGTGCTGGCGGTGGTGAAGGAGGCGCTCAACAACGTGCTCAAGCATTCCGGTGCCACGAGCGTGGAACTCACGCTCGCCTTCGCCGCCGGCGTTTACACAGTGCGAATCCGGGACAATGGCGCGGGCTTCGACCCCTCGTCGCCCGAACAAACCGAACGCAACGGCCTCGCCAATATGCGGACCCGCGCCGCAGAAATTGGCGGCACGCTCGTCATCGACAGCGTCCCCGGCCGGGGCGCGGAGCTCACCCTCAGTGTTCCCGAATGCGCGTCCGCGCCGGCCGCTCTTGCCTAGCCCGGCACGCTGCCCTCGTTTCACTCCCATGGCTATCACCGTCGCAATCGTCGAGGACAACGCGGGTATCTGCGAAGAACTCGAGGAAATCATCCGGGAGGATCCGGGCTGCTCGTGCGTAGGGGTCTGCCGCAACGTGCAGACCGCGTTGCGAAAAATTCCCGCCCTCGCGCCGGATGTCATCATCATGGACATCCAGCTGCCCGATGGTTCCGGCATCGAATGCACTGCGCGCCTCAAGCACTTGCTGCCGCGGACGCAAATCATGATGTTCACGATCTACGAGGACAGCGAACAGATCTTTCGGGCGCTGGAGGCGGGGGCCAGCGGCTACCTGCTCAAGCGGACCCCACCTGAGGCGATGCTTCAGGCGATTCGCGAAATCATGCGGGGGGGCGCACCCATGACTGGCGAGGTCGCGCGCAAGGTGATCCATTCGTTCCGGCGGACACCGACCCAGTCTTCGGACGTCGAGCAGCTTACTCCGCGCGAAGTGGAGGTGCTCGAATTGCTGGCCAAGGGTCATCTTTCTAAGGAAATCGCGGACCGACTCACCGTCGGTGTCGAGACCGTGAACAGCCACCTGAAACACATCTACGAAAAACTCCACGTCCGTTCGCGGACGGAAGCCGTCATCAAATACATGAAATGAGATCGAGGGCGCACCCGGCTGGGGAGGCTCAGGTTGCGCGTCGGCCGGAAATCAGCAAATCTGCCCAGCAACTTGGAAAATTATGAGTTTCACCTCTCACGTTAGAAAAGGTCTTAACCGCTGTCTCATCGACGACTCGCTGCACGGCGAGCCGCTTTACTTTCACATCTCCGAAGTCGGTCCCGGCCAGCGTTCTCACCCCGCGCACCAGCACGACGGGACGGAGGCAATCTACGTGATGGCGGGCGAGGCCACCCTCGAAATCGAGGACGAGAAAATCGTGCTCCGTGTCGGCGAGAGTGCGACCTTCGAACCGCAGCGCTTGCACGGACTCGTCAACAACGGCACGATGCCCAATCGCTACATGGTGATCATCGCCCGCCCGCCGGCCTGACCGCTCCGCGCTGAGCGCCGGGCACGCTGTCTCGTCTGAGATCACGAGGAGCCGAACGATGCGTCCCCCTCTTGAATAAAATCCGGTTTTCAATCAGGCGCAGGCAGCCCAAGGGCGGATTGGCGCCGTGGTGAAGAGAACTACCTGAGCCAACTCAATTTCACTCGTGGCGGCCCCTTCAAAATGCGGACGAAAGCCGAGTCGTAATTTTTATGGGACGACCGCAATTGCGAACAACGCTTTCCGGACTTAAGCGTCAGGCCAAAACGGCTCCAAGCCGGACTGTTGCGGGATTTCCCAACCAGTCCGACGGGGCGGCCGGCCATTCCCCGTCACATAAATTCACTATGCACACCCCGCCCCAACGCGTTCCCCTCGTCGCTCTGCTCCTCCTGGCGGCTTCTTCCTTTTTGTGCTGCGTCGCGAGCAGTCGCGCTGCCGCGCGCTACGTGATCACGGAACACGGCGCGGTCGGTGACGGTGCCGCGGTCAACACCAAGGCCATTCAAAGCACGATCGACGCCTGCGCGGCGATCGGTGGCGGTGTGATCGTCGTCCCGAAGGGGACGTTCCTGAGCGGCGCGCTCTTTTTCAAGCCCGGGGTGAATCTCGAACTGGAAAAGGAAGCGGTGCTTAAGAGCACCACCGTGATGGCAGACTTCCCGCCCCTCTATACCAGTTGGGAGGGCATCGAGCGCTATTGGACCTCGGCCTTTTTGAATTTTATCGGGATGAAGGACGTGGTGGTGAGCGGCGAGGGAACCATCGACGGGTCCGGCCTCGCCTGGCCGGGACCAGGTGCCCGGCGGGGCCCGGGCGCCAGTGGCGGAGCCGGCGGAGCAGCGCCAGCTGTCCGCCCGCCGCCGCCCCTGGCACCTGCACCTGAGTCGCTGCCACAAGTGGCGGACGTCTACGCGACGCCGTTGCCGACGACGGCAGCGATCAATTTCGCCCGCGACCCGGCCCACCTGCCTCCGATCAACGCAGCGGGAATTTCCCTTCCGGGCGGTGCCGGCCGCTTGTCGCCGCCGCGCGCCATCGTGTTTCAGGATTGCACGAACGTCCGCGTCTCCGGGGTGCACCTTAAGAACCAGGCGCGCTGGGGCTTCGTCTTCATCTATTGCCGCAAGGTCGTCGCGGAAAACCTCAACGTCCACATCGACGCCTACATTCCCAGCTCGGATGGCATCGACGTGTGTTCCTGCCAGGACGTGCGCATCTCCGGCTGCGACATCGCCTGCACCGACGACAACATCACGATCAAGGCCGGCAAGGACGCGGACGGACTGCGAGTGAACCGGCCGTCGGAGAACATCACCATCAGCGACTGCACCTTCGGCTCGGGTGGCGGCGTGGCCGTGGGCTCGGAAGTCAGCGGATCGATCCGCCACGTGCTGGTCGAGCGGTGCACGTTCACCGGCACCGGCTCGGCCGCACGGATCAAGTCGCAACCGAGCCGCGGCGGCGTGATCGAGGACATCGTCTATCGCGATATCCGGGTCACCGATGTTAACCGGGCGTTCAGTTTCGAATTGGAGTGGAGAATGGTGCCACCGCTGGCCCCGCCGGCCAAGGCGCTGACGATCGTTCGCAATGTCCGCCTGATCAACTTTTCCGGCACCGCGCAGGCAGGCGGCGTCATCCAGGGCCTGAAGGGCAGTCCCATTCTGGACCTCAAGATTGAGAACTGTAAGCTGACCGCGCAACGCGGCCTCGTCCTCTCGAACACGCAAGACCCAGACCTTTCCGGTCTGGAACTTAAGGTTGCGCAGGGCGAGCCAATCGTGCGTCGCGACGCAGGGGAATCGGTTCCAAGCGCCGCCCAGGCTGGGGCGCCAGCCAAGTAGAAGTGTCCGGCTCTGACTGAGGGGGTAGAATGAGAATCTTGAGCGGAGTCCGAAAGGAGCCCTTCAAAAATGAGTGATGGCACCGGAGTGACTGGCAGAATATCGCAACAACCCCTGCTCTCTACCGACGCGAGAAAGCCGCGCCTCAGAATGAAATTGGCCCGCTGGTCTTTGCCGGCGGAATCGCTCGCAGGACCGTCCAAGTCGTCTCCTCAGTCAGCACCAAACGAGGCGGTTGCTTGCCCCGTCTAGTGTCGCGGCGATTTCACCTTGCAGGACAACGTTGTTGCCATCGAACCGTCATTCAGTCGGATCCATCCTGACTACCCCTCGATGAAAACGCTCTCAAACTCTGTAATTCTCGTTTGCCTAACGCTGACGCTCCACGCCGCCCAACCATGGCGGGAGATCACCGTGCCGACCGTCGCCGAGGCGGCCGCCGCGTTTCCCCAGCCGCCCACGGA
>CALFNN010000071.1 GCA_937902925.1 uncultured Opitutaceae bacterium | reverse complement strand
AGCTTGAGCTGCTGCAGCCGCCGGTAGACCACGAAGCCCGTCGGCCCGGCCTCGTAGACCACGCGCAACGCGATCCCCTCGCCACCGAGTTTGCGCAGGACTTTTTCCAGCGCCCCCAGGTCGCTGGCAATCTCCCCGTAGAGCCGAACTTCCCCGCCCCGGCCGCCGTCGGCCACCGCGATCACCGTCGTATCTTTGTGGACATCCAAACCCACATATTTATTTTTCGTCTTCATGTGCTTGTCTCCGTTTTTGGTTGTTGGTTTCGCGACCACACCCATGCGGCTCGGCTCCCTCTCCGGGAGCAACCCGCGCTTCCGGGGACAAGCACCTTCTTTTTCTAACGCTGCGCTTCGCACGCAGCTATAATGTCTGGGCGAAAAAGGACTCGCTTCATAAAATATGGCGACGCAACACGACGAAGACCCTTGGCGTAGTAGTGGCCTACGCCGCTTGGTGCGAGCGGCCGGGCATCAAGCGTCCGGCATTCGCTACGGCCTCAGCAACGACTCGGCGATCCGGCAGGTTTCGATCGCGGTTCTGCTTCTGGCTCCGATTGCCGTCCTTTTACCGGTTAGTCGGATCGAGCACCTGTTGCTTCTGCTGTCGCTGATGTTTGTCGCGGTGATTGAGTATGTGAATTCCGCGGTCGAAGCCTGTGTGAATCGGATATCGCTGGAGCGACACCCGCTGTCACGCCAAGCCAAGGACTACGCGAGTGTCGCTGTCGGAGGCGCTGCACTGATGTGCGGTCTTTGCTGGTTTGTCATCGCCGGTCCGCTGGTTCTCCACTGGCTACGGACAGTGACGCACTAAAATGCCCAACCAGTCGCCAGCCAACCTCCACAGCCGTCACGCCTCGTGCTGGCGCACGAGTGAAGCGAAAGCCGCCGGCGTTTATGTCTTCGGCGGCGGGATCGATGAAGCCGTGCCGCCAGTGCTTGTCTCGGCCGATGGCGTGGTCGTCGCAGGCGGCTACCCTTGGGCGCCGCCACTCAACGGCGGCTTCACCGTGCTCGAACTGCCCTCGCGCAATGAGGCCATCGCGTGGGCCGCCCGCATCGCGAAGGCCTGCCGCTGCGCCCAGGAACTGCGCGTCTTCGGGTTTGACCCCGCTTCTTAGCCGGCCCTGACGTGAAAGAAGAGCCGAACCAGTCGCTAGCCAACGCCGGCGGCTGTCACGGTCCGTGCCTGCGCACGGCTCGCGCCAGCCGGCGCGTGGCTTATCTTTGACCTTGGGCAAGGAAGGATGAATGCGGTCGTCCCAATCCTGATGTTTTGGTTCGCCGGAGGCTGCACCACGGTCGTGGGGCCACTGTCATTTCGGATTTTCGACTCGGCTCCGGGCGCATCCGGGTGTCTTGTGCTTTTGTGCCGCCAGCCCGCCTTCGTCGTCTCACCGCCCTGACCTTTGCGCTCACGAGCGCCGCCGCATTGGCGGCAAGCGAGCCCGCGCCGCCAGCCTCGCGCCTGCTGCTCAAAACCGGCGAATACCACCTGCACACCGCGCGCCAGGGTGCCGCGGCAGTCGCGCGCGATCACTTCATTTATATCGTCGGCGGCGACGGGCACGGGCCCGTCACCGATATCGAGCGCTTCGACGCCCGCTCGCACCAGCTCGTGCGCATCTCCGACCAGCTGCTGCCGCGGCGCTATCACAACGTGATCGAATTTCAGGGCCGGCTTTTCATCTTCGGCGGTGAAAGCATCGGGCCGTTCGACTTTCCGTTCGTCGAGCAGGTCGAGATCTTCGATTGCGCCAAGGGCACGTTCACGCTCGGCGCACCGATGACGTATCCCGGCGCGCACATGGGCGCGGCCCGTTTCGGCCCGCTGGTCTACCTGTTCGGCGGGACCCGGCAAAAATCCAACCAGGTCGGCCAGTGGTCCGATACCGATATCTACGATCTCGCCGCCAACACCTGGTCGAAGGGACCGCCGATGCCACTGCCGCGCGAGTGCAGCGCCGTCGCGGTCGGCGATTTCATTCTCGTGCCCGGCGGTTTTCGCGCCCACCGCTCCGACGCCTCCGTCGATCTCCTGAGCCCGAAGGAGAACACGTGGCGGACGCTCCCGCGGCTGGCCCGGCCGATCAGCGAGCACGCGACCGTTTTCCTCGGTAAATATCTCTTCCTCTTCGGCGACGACGCCAAGCCCGGTTCGGTCGTGGCCTACGACCTGAGCAGCCGCACCACCCTCGACCTCGCCACGGATTTCACCGGTCGCTGGCACGCCGCCGCCGCGGTGCTCGACGACACCATTTACGTGATCGGCGGACTCACTCGTGCTGTCGACGGCCAGTCGGATTTGATCGAGACGTTCAAGCTCAACCCGGATTATCACCCCTGACCGGGTTCAACCGCCCGACTCGAACGCACCCAGGTCCGGTGCCTTGCCTCTGAACGGCAGGCCGACATCGACGCCCCGCTCGATCGCGCCACTGCCGGGCGCGAGGTGCAGGAACGGCACATCGGGCAGGCTGCCACCCGGCTTCCGCGGCTTCACGAGGTCGGCCTCGTCGAGCCCGAGAAAATCCTCCGCAGTGATCGTGACGGGCAGGTTGAAGTAGTTGTCGCCCGCATCGCACGCCGCGGCGTCGATTTCGGCGACCTCCTCGCCACCGGCGAAGCCAAGGTTGTTCTTCAAGCGGTGCCCGCGGCCGGGGATGATCGTGCGGTTGTCCTTCGGGTCGCGGCCGCGCAGGTTGAAATTGATGTGATTCCGGTAGGCGGTGTTGTTGAGCCACTCGATCCCGCCCGGATGATGATTGGCGTAGAAGCCGTTCGCCTTGTTGTGCACGGCGACGCAGTCGATCACGACGTGGCGCGGAATCGGGTCCGGCAACTGGTTCACCCGTCGTCCCGCCTCGCCGCCGGACTTGAAACCGTTGCCATCGCCGAGCGAGGCGAAGTCCGTCGAGTAACCGTTGTAAAACGCCCAGCAATGCTCGGCACGCGCCGCCTCGTCGGAGTTGATGAAATCGAAACCGTCGTCGCTGTTGAACCACGCGCGGCAGCCGCGAAACACGTTGTGCACGCTGCCCGTGTGCCCATGGAAACCGAACCCGTCGACATTGCCGCCGCGTCCGCCCTCGGAGACGGAATCGTGGTTGCGGTAGGCGTCGCAATTCAGGACGAGATTATTCGAGCCGGCGCCGATCCAGAGACCGATCGCCATGCCGTCGTGCATGCTAAGCTGCTCATAGACGTTGTCGCTGCCCTCGTTGTCGAAGCAGATCGACTGCGTGTGCGTGGCGATCGTCACCTGCACGCCGACGCCCTCGAGACCCCTGAGATGCAGCGAGGAGCCGTTCACCCGGAAGGCGGTCACGCGCTGGCCGCGGGGCTTGACCTGCGAAAGGTCGAACACGGGATGCTCGCCCGGGTAGGCCCAGTAGTTGATGGGTTTCCCGGTCGCGCCGCTTTTGTCGAGCAGCGTCACGCATGCATAGGGCCCGACGTGCCCGGCGATCTGCGCCTCGGCCATCCGGTAGGTGCCGCCGCGAATGAAGACGGTGTCGCCGGGCGCCGCGGCCTGCTGCCCGCCTTGCACGGTGGCGAACGGTGCCGCCTCGGTTCCCGCCGCGGCATCACTGCCATTCGGCGCAACGTAATAATCCTTTGCCGCCAGCGGCGTGAGCAGGAACCCAGGGAACAATCCAAGGCAGAGCACACGGCGAAAAACGAACAGATCGATGGACATCCCCCGACGTTTGGGCGTCCGCGCCCGCCTCTAAAGCCCCCTGACGCCGGACAGACCGGAACGCCGCGCCACCGGAACTGAAGGAAATTTTAGTTTGAATTCAGGCCCCGTTAACCGGCAGCGGCGAATCTCGGTGCGCGCAACCGGCGTTTGCCCCGGGACACGCTGCGCTGCGCCGCTCCGTCCCATTTCCCCATGCATCTCAACCGCCCCTTCTGCCCTCTCAGCCGTGTCGCCTGGCGCGTCGCGTTCGTGCTCGCCGCTGTTGGCTCACTCGCGCGGGCCGAGCCCGCCGCCAACACCAGGATCGTTCTCGCGGTCGACGGCATCAAGGTCGTGCGCAACCTGCCTGTTCTCCTCGCGGAGCATCTCGGTTACTTCAAGGATGAGGGCCTCACGGTCACCTTGATGGAAACCTCCGCCAGCGCCAAGGTGGACGGGATGCTGGCCGATGGCCGCGTCGCCGGAATGGTGGCTTACTACCACCACACCATCGTCGCCCAGTCGGAGGGCCGGGCGTGCGAGGCGGTCGTCACGATGGCCGTCACTCCCGGCTACGAGCTGCTCATTGCGCGCCGCCTCCAGGGTTCGATTGCAGACCTGGCCGGCCTGAAGAACCGACGGATCATCACGGGCGGTCCCCACTCCGCAAAATCCACCGTCGCCAACTGGCTCATGCTTCACCAGGGACTAAAAATCTCCGACTACACCGCGATCGCGCCGGGCGACCAGGCCGCGAATGCCGGGTCGCTGCGAAACGGCGAAGCTGATTTCATAATCGCACCCGAACCGGACGCCGGGTTCTACGAGACCCAAGGTGTCGCGACCGGGTTCGCCGATCTCTACTCGGTGGCCGGCACGCGGCAGGGCCTCGGAACGGTTTTCCCCTCGACCGTGCTCTACATGTCCACCGTTTATGCCCACACCCATCCGGATCTCACCCGCCGGCTCGTGGCCGTGTTTGTCCGGACGCTGCAGTTCATCGGCACGCATTCGCCGGCGGAGATCGCGGCGCTCGTTCCGGAAATCGCCGCGGCCGAGGGCAGTGAACCGCGCGTCCTCGCGCAAGGCGTGAAGATGTTTGCGGCCGACGGACTGATGCCGGCCGACGCCGCCCGCCTGGAGGCTGCGGCCATCGCCGCCCTTTTTCCCGACTATGCGAAGGTCGACATCGCCACGACCTACACCAACGAGTTCGTCGCCGCGGTCTTGAAAAAGTAGCGCCGCGCTTCGCTCCTGGTCGCGTCGGGTGAATGCGGGTCAGTGATCGCCGGCCTTCGGATGCAACGTCGCGATCGGCCGGACAAAGCCGAACAAGCCGTGCGCCTCGTCGTGAATTCCCGCCGCAAAAAACAGCCGCGCCGCGTCGCGGTCGCCCGGGTCGTGATCCGGGGCGGCCACGCCCGCCCCCTCGTCGGCCTCCTCTCCACCGGCTTCACCGCGCGCCACGACGAGACCCCACAACCGGTCGATGATGAGATCGTCGCCATTCGGCCGCTTCAATTGGCCGAGGAACGCGCCGCTGGTGAGATCGAAGGCGTTGATCTTGCCATCGCCAAAATTCCCCACGAGGAGCGCGGGCGGTCTCGCGCCGGGTCCGCCCGCTTCCAGGGCGAGCCCCCAGGGCGAATCGAGCTCGCCTCCGGAAATCAACCGGCGGACCAGGGTTCCGTCCCGGTCGAAAATGTCGACATAGCCATTGCCCAGCCCGGGCTCATCGTCCTTGAGGTCCGGCGCCGCCTGCTTGGCAAACGTCACGAACAGCCGGCCCCGGATGAGCTGGATGTTGAACGGCCCGTAGCCGGCCGGCACGGTTTTGTCGGTGAACGACGCCCCCGGCTTGAAGTCCGCCCCGAACACATCGATTTTCCCACCGTGGAAGTCCGCCGCGTAGACCTGCGGTTCGCCTGCCCTGGTTTCCGCCACGGCGAGGCCCTTGTAGACGGCACCCGCAGCGGAGTTGTCGGCCACCGTGACGGCGTTCTCGCCCGCCAGGGCTTCGCTCCATGCCGCGATCGTGCCGTCTTCGGTGGCAACTAAAAAAGTCGCCGGGGCGCTCCGGCCGCCGCTGCTCACCACGAATTTCTGGCTGCGATTCAACACCAGGCCCGTCGGCGCACCGACGCTGCCCGCCCCACCCGCTCCGGGCACGTGGATCGCCGTGCCCACGGGCGCCCCGGCGGCATTGAACGCGAGCAACAACCCGGTGCCGTTCGCTGCCACCCACACGGCGTTGCGCTGGACGACGCTGCCCCACGGGTTCACCAGTCGCACGTCGAGGTGATCGGCGGCATTGGTGACATCCGAGACCAGGTCGAACTCCTCGTAGGCCGGAATGGCCCGCGCCGTGATTCCATGTTCCTCGGCACGCGTCATCGCAACCAGGCCCAGCCCGACGGCCAGCATCGTTCCCATCCCGCGATCTAGTTTGGTTTTCATCGGCAGTTATCGTTCGTTTTTTTTGAGGGGGCTGGACCGGGGCGCCGACTGACCGCGAATCCCGCCCTCGGTTTCACCGCCCCGTGCGGCGCGGGAAACGGTTCGCGGTGCCGGGGTGACTCGCGGGGCAAAGGCGCGACCCGCGTTGCGCGAACCACCGGCTTGACTTCGGCACCCCGGCAAATTTTCTCGCCGTTTCCTGACTGCGCGGCGGTCCTCCCCGCACGGCGGCCTCAGGCTTCCACTTCACTTCAACCGGCCTCTACCGAGGCCCATCCGCCTGCTCATGCCTCCACTCGTCCGCATCTCGAATCCCCTGCACGCCACCGCGTCGCGCCCCGGCTTCACGTCCTGCGCCCGGCCGGCGGTCCGCGCCGGCCGGCGCCATGATGGGTTCACGCTCGTCCAGCTCATGTTCAGCATGTCGATCGGCAGCATCGTCATGGCCGTGTGCGTGCCGAAGGTCGAGCAGGTCAAGCGCCAGGCAAGGGCGACCATTATCGTGAGCGATATGCGCACCTTTGCGTCGACGTTCGAGGCCTACGCACACGAGAAGGGCGACTGGCCCGCCGAGACCGCCGCCGGAGAGATTCCGCCCGAGCTGGCCGGGCAGCTCGCCTCGACAGCGTGGCAGCGTGTCACGCCCATCGGCGGTCAATACAACTGGGACAACAACCAGCAACATGTCGGCGTCCGCTATCGCGCCGCGCTCTCCATCAGCGAGACCTCCATCGCGCCGCTGCCGGTCGACCAGGACATGCTGCTCGAAATCGACAAGTTGATGGACGACGGCAACCTCTCGACCGGAAATTTCCGGGTCGGCGTGAATAACGACCCGCTCTTCATCATCCAGCAATGAGCGCTCCGGACGCCATCAGCTACGAGGTCGACCTGACGCAATTGGCGCCCGGCGCAACCCGGGCCGGGGCCGGCTTTGCGCCGCTCCACCTCGCGAAAGTTTCCGAGAAGGATCTCCGTGCCCTGTTGCTGGCCGCGGAAGCGCTGGCGCCGCAGGTGTCCTATCCCCTCGCCCCGGAACTGCGCATCACCGCACCCGCGGGAAAATTCGTCGTCATGCTCAAGGAGGGCCACCTGCGGTTCGTCAGCTGGGTCGCGGCGAAATCCGCCGCCAACATTTCGAGCGTGGATCAGATGCTCGCGTTCATCCGGGGTGACACCGTCGGCGGCGACGCCGACGAGGTTTGGTCGGCTGCCAGCGCGGGCCGGCAACCGCTGACCGGTGGAAAACGCCTCGGCCTCCTCGCCCTGCTCGTGCTCGTGGTCGTCGGCGTCAACTATTTCACCGTGTCCCAGGCCCGGAAGCCGCCGGGCAACTTTCTGCCGGAGTTCCGGTTGCTCGACCCCGAGCCCGCGGACCGGCTGCTCGCACGCGTCGCCGGCAACTACGAGACCGGCTCGGCCCCCGGCGACCGCCGGCTGCAAATCGGACCCAAGGGCGCGGTGACCTGGATCAAGTTCGGCCGGGCCCGCTCGACCGTCGAGATCCGGACCTTTACGGCGCAGGCCGCGGAATCCGGCGGTGCGCCGGCGCTGCTCACCAGCCGGCAGAGCCTGATCAAGATCAAGGATTCGTCGGTGATTCTCTTCGGCGACACCTACGTCCGCGTGCTTAACTAATCCCCGCACCACCGCCGGCGCGAGCGCTCCGGGTGGAGGATTATCGCAAGCAGACCGTCCCTGATCGTCCCCGACGCCGCGCGCTCGACAACCGCCGTCTGCCGGAAAATAATTCCGACCCTCAGCCATCTCTTCACCATGCCCCGTTACGCCCGGCGACTCGTCGCGACCAAGGAATACTTTCCGTTTGGACTGTGGGCCCTGCGCGAAGACATGGAGCAATACAGCGAGGAGAACTGCGCTGCAGCGGAGGCGATGTTCGACCGGCTGCTGGAGCGGCTCACCACCCTGGGAGAAAGTGCGCCCGAGGCCGCCAAGCTCGCGGCCTTTCGCGAGGCCGTCGTGGCGCTGAACGAGTTCAACCTGGCCGTCGGCGGCAATTTCATCGAGACGTCCGAGGCGGAGGAGGTCGTCGAGCTCTGCAACGTCGTCGCCCGCACCGCCGGCCTCGATCCGGCGCGCTATGCCGGCGGCGAAGGCCCGGCCAGCCTCTGGCGCGATTGGTAGGTTTGAAACCGCGTGTGTCCGCCGCCCGGAGGCGCGGCAGCCCCGATCGTCAGGCGCCGACCGCCATCCGCTCCACCCCGCCCCGCAGATAGCGGATGACGTCCGCCGCCGCGTAATGGTCGGCTCCCGCCGGAATGACCCGGGCGAGCGCCGCGACTTCGTCGCCCGCGGTGACCAGTGCCGGCTCCGGCACTCCGCTGCGCGACTGGCCGAGGCCCGCGGTGGCCGCGAGCCCGTTGCACAGACATTTGCGTCCGACGGTGTCGGCCGCGTTGCCACCTTTGCGCACATAGTCATCGACCGGCTCGCTGCCACAGCGGTAGCCGACGCTTCCGTCCACTTTGCGGTAGGCCTGACGCAGATAGCCGAGATCGCAGATTCTCCCGCGGGAGGCGTAGATCTCCGCGTCGGACAAGCTCCCCGGCACCGCCGCAACCTTGAACGGGAATCCGGTCGGCGAGGCAAACGGATCGGTGAACACCCGCGCCGTGCCCGCGCGCGCTGCTGCGATCGTCCGTCGCTTGATCCCGGGCTCGATCCCCGACTCCTCGCAAAACGCAAACACCGTCCCGGCTTGGATGCCCGTGGCGCCAAGTTCCAGCGCTTCCGCCAATTTTTCCGGGCGCGCGCGGGATCCCGCCAGCCAGAATGGCCGCCCGAGTTCCCCGATCTTCTGGAGATCGGGCACATCACGCGGCCCGTAGACCGGCTCGCCGTCCGGCGAAAGCTGGAGCGGGCCGCGCGGCGGCGCGTTGTGCCCGCCGGCGACTTCGCCTTCGACGATGAATCCGTCCACCCGCCCATTGGACTTTTTGGCCAGCGTCAACGCGAGGGTCGCGGACGAGACGATCGCGAGAAACTGCGGACGTTTCAGCGGCGGGGCGGTTCCGTTCCACAGCGTCCGCGGATCGAAGCGGGACACGAAGTTGTCGCCCGGCAGCGCTCCCTCGACATCGACTTTCATCTCCACCGCCCCGCCGGCCGCCAGTCCGTCGATCGCCCCCGGAATCGCCCGCGGGACGCCGGCGCCCATCAACACATAGTCCACGCCAGCCAGCATCGCTCCGTAAAGCGACGGCAGCGTTGGAAACTGGATTTTCTCGAGGAGATTGATCCCGACAATTCCGTCATGACCGGTCTTCGCGAGGAAAACCTCGACGAAGTTCGCCGCGATCGTCAGCTCGGTCAGCGCCGGCCCGGCATTCAGCACGGGCATCGGGCCGAGCGCGAATGGCGCTCCGGGCTCCTTTCCGCCGGGCAAATAATGGTCCGCGATCACCCGCTCGGCGACACCGGGCAGCGGAAAATGCGCGAGCGCCCGGCGCATCTCGCCTCCGGCGTCGCCCGCCTGCAGCCGCCGCGCCAGGATCATCGCGAGCGCCGTGCCGGAAACGACGCCCAACTCCCCCAGCCGCGAAACCGCGCGCGCCAGCCGCCAGTTGGAAACGGCGACACCCATGCCGCCCTGAATGATGATCGGATATTGCATGAAAAAATGCGCGCCCGGTTCCGGGCCTCCGCCGCGAAATCGCGGCCGAGATGCCGATCCGCACGCCCCGCGGTCTCACCAGAGCACGGGAACGTCGGGTCGCCGGAGCCTGACGCGCGCCCCGAGCATGCGGGGCGCAACGCGCAGAGGAAGCCCGTTGCTCCGGCGCGCGCGAGTATAAGGCGCCCGCCGGGGACCGCCCGGACACGCACCGCTTATGCCGTGCGCAATCCATGCGGAGCGCGCACCGCCACCGGGCGATGAAGAGTCGCGTCACTCCGTCGTGATCAATCGGTCTTCCGGCGGATCGATCTCGACGCGGACATCCTTGAACTCGTCGAAAAGTCCGGCGTTGTGCATCTGCCACGCGATGGGACCGGGCTTGCCGGCGGCCGCGTCCCGGAAGGCGAGATTCTCCACGGTCCGCGTGCCGACCTTCTGTGCCACCGCCATCCGGGCCGTCCCGTCGTTCGCGTTCACAAGGATCTCCACCTGACACCACTCGCGATTGGCGAAGCGCGGTTTCGCTGGGTTCGTGAAACCGGTGCCGGCCTTGTTGATGCCCGGCCGATAATCCCAATGTCCGCCATTCGGCGCCTGGAACTGGATGCCACCGAGGGCGTCGGGGCCATTCCCGTCATCCGGCGGGCGCGCGCAGAAGATCAAGACGCAAGGCTGATGATCGCCCTGACCCGGCGCCGTGGCGAGGTGCCGCAGACTGAAGATCAAGCGGTAGTGCGAATAGTCGCGGGCCGTATAAATCACGCCGCGTCCCGCACCGGTGCTCGCCATCGCGCCGTCCTTCACGATCCAGCTGCTCGTCGGGCTCGTGCGCAAAATCCCGGGATAAGCGTCCTCGAGCAGCATGCGGTTGAGCCGCATCAAATCCTGCCCCGTCGGATTTCGTCGCCGCAGCGTTTCGGTCGCGGGCCGCAAGTCGACGTTTCGAAAGCGAGCCTCCTCGAACACCGGTGGCCCCGCCACCAGTGCGTTGAGACTCCTTGCCAGCGCCGAGGCCAGCGTCTTCGTCTTCTCGGCGTCGGCGGAGTAGTCGGCCAGCATCGCCTTCGCCGGCGCGTCAAGGTGAGCGGCCACATAAGCCGAAACGGCGTCGGACTTTTCCGTGAGTTGCTCGATCAGGGCCCGCGGTTGGACGATCTCGCTGCTGGCAAACGTTACCGGTGCGGACGGCGCCTGAATCCAACCGTCGAGCGTCGTGCCATCGAACAGTGGCGTCATGCGGGCGATTTTTTCCAGGATGGTCGCCGATAGCGGCGCACCGATCCCCGCTGAAACCGCGGTCGGGGCGACCGCGGGTTTCGGCGCCTGCGCCGCGGCGCCGGCGGCCGGCACCACGAACAGGATGAATGACAGGATGGTTTTCATCAGGAGATAAGCAGCGAGGCCGTCGCAGCGTGCGGCGACCGGGAATGCGAACATCGCGGAACGAAGGCTGCGTCGTGGCGACGCGGCCTTTGATTTTATCGATAACTGCGCCGCCGGATCATGCCCGGCCGGCCGGTCGCGGCCGTGGAATTGCCGTCGACAAGCGCCGGGAGTCCCGAACCATTGTCCCTGCCATGGGACAGCTCGAACATCTCTTCCTCCAAAACCGCGCCTGGGCCGAGGCGATCCGCACCCGCGACCCGGAATTCTTTCTGAAGCTCTCGCGCCAGCAGTCGCCCGAGTATCTGTGGATCGGGTGCTCCGACAGCCGCGTGCCGGCGAACGAGATCGTCAACCTGCTCC